>CBFICS010000007.1:0-108015 GCA_965661055.1 uncultured Schleiferiaceae bacterium
TACCATACTTTTCACGGATTAGAAACTAGAATCATTAGGATTTTTAATACCTACGGACCTAGAATGAGACTAAATGACGGTAGAGTTTTACCGGCATTTATTGGTCAAGCTTTACGTGGAGAGGACTTAACCGTATTCGGAGACGGATCACAAACAAGGTCATTCTGTTACGTTGATGACTTAGTTGAAGGAATTTATAGATTGTTATTAAGCGACTACGCAGAGCCTGTAAACATTGGTAATCCCGATGAAATTTCAATTGGTGATTTTGCAGAAGAAATCATAAAATTGACAGGTACAAAGCAAAAAGTAATCTACAAAGACCTGCCTGTAGATGACCCTACTCAGCGTCAACCAGACATTACCAAAGCCAGAGAAATTCTGGGTTGGGAACCTAAAGTAGGCAGAGCTGAAGGACTTAAGAGTACCTACGAATATTTTAAAAACCTTCCGGAGGATGAGCTTTATAAAAAAGAGCACAACAACTTCGATAAGTTTATAAAAAGGCCAAAAGAGTAATTATGCAAAAAATTCTGGTAACTGGCGGACTCGGATTTATTGGTTCACACACAAGTGTAGAACTTTTAAAAAGAGGATATGAGGTAGTTATTGCAGACAATTTGTGTAACTCAGAACCGTGGATATTTGAAAGGATTATTGAGTTAGGAGGAGGCGCTTCAAAAGTTGTACATGAAAATGTAGATCTTTCTATAAAAAAAGAAGTTGAAGCGCTATTCATGAAACATCAAGATATTGCCGGGGTGATTCACTTTGCTGCACATAAATCTGTGGGAGAAAGTGTGAAATTGCCTTTAAAATATTATAAAAACAATATTGGTTCGCTGGTCTACGTCTTAGAAGAGATGACAACTAGAAATATTGACCACTTTATTTTTAGCTCTTCATGCACTGTCTATGGCGAAGCCGAAGAACTTCCAATTACCGAAAGTGCACCTGTGCAAAAGGCCATGTCACCTTACGGTAATACCAAGCAAGTAGGTGAAGAGATCATTGAAGATGCTTGTCAAGCCCATGGTTTAAATGCTGTAGCCTTAAGATATTTTAATCCTGTAGGCGCTCATGACTCATTTAGAATAGGTGAATTGCCAATTGGCGTACCCTTGTATTTGGTTCCTTACATTACCCAAACCGCTGCTGGTCTTAGAGATGAGTTGTTGGTTTTTGGAGATGACTATCCTACTAGAGACGGAACGTGCGTTAGAGATTACATTCATGTAATGGATATTGCAGAAGCTCATGTGATTGCATTAGAAAGACTGTTGAATAAATCAAATGCTGAAAATTATGAAGTATTTAATTTAGGTACAGGAACTGGATCAACCGTTTTAGAGGTTATTCAATCATTTGAAAGAGTCTCTGGCGAAAAGTTAAATTATAGAATTGTAGATAGAAGACCAGGAGATGTAATTGCAGCCTATGCTGATACCCAAAAGGCATCAGAAATTTTAGGTTGGAACGCACATCGATCTTTAGATAACGCCATGAATTCTGCATGGCAGTGGGAAAAAAGTATTAGAGATTTGTAAGCATGAATGTAAAGAAGAATATACTCATCACCGGTGGAGCAGGATTTATTGGCTCTCACGTAGTTCGTTTAATGGTTAACAAGTACCCTGATTACAACATTGTCAATCTAGATAAGTTGACCTATGCAGGTAACCTTGAAAACCTTTTAGATATTGAGAGTAAGTCAAATTATACCTTTGAAAAGGGAGATATAGTTGACGGTAAATTCATTCATGACCTCTTTGCGAAATACAACTTTGATGGAGTTATCCATTTGGCCGCAGAAAGCCACGTAGATCGTTCTATTGAAAATCCATTAGAATTTGTTCAAACCAATGTAATTGGGACGGTAAATCTATTGAATGCCGCTAAAGAGAATTGGAAATCAAAGGAAGGCAAACTCTTTTACCACATTTCTACCGATGAGGTTTACGGAACCCTTGGTGAAACGGGTTTGTTTGAAGAAACAACATCCTACGATCCCAACAGTCCTTACTCGGCTTCAAAAGCAAGTTCAGACCATTTTGTGAGGGCTTATGGAGAGACCTACGGCTTGCCTTACGTATTGACAAACTGTTCAAACAACTACGGTCAAAATCAATTTCCAGAAAAGCTTATTCCACTTTTCATTCACAATATAAAAACTGAAAAACCATTGCCTGTGTACGGCGATGGTAACTATACAAGAGACTGGTTGTATGTGGTTGACCATGCCATTGCCATAGACTTGGTATTTCACAAAGGTGAAGTAGGTGAGACTTACAATATTGGTGGATTTAATGAATGGAAAAACATTGACCTAATAAAGGTTATGTGTAAAATCATGGACGATAAATTAAATCGCCCAGAAGGTTCTGCAGAAAAGCTGATAACCTACGTAAAAGATAGACCCGGCCACGATAGAAGATATGCAATCGATGCCAGCAAGATCAATCGTGAATTAGGGTGGAAGCCTTCGGTTACTTTTGAAGAAGGTTTAGCTATAACCATTGATTGGTATTTACAAAATGAAGAGTGGTTAGCTAGGGTGACTTCTGGAGAATACCAGAATTACTACGACAAGATGTATTCTAACCGATAGCCTGTTTCTTCTTTTTGTTGACCAGCCATACCCCAAGTAAAATGGCTGAAACTCCGATGAGATGGTTAAGTCATATATTTTCGCCTTCGTAAATTCCCCACAAAATGGCTACGATAGGAATGGCATAAGTGACGGAACTTGCGAATAAACTTGTTGAAATTTTTATCAATCGGTTAAACAAAACCACCGCAATTGATGAACCCACAATTCCCAGAATGGAAACATATCCAAGACTAAGAATTGCATTCTCATCTGTACTTATTACCTCCATCACGCCACTTGAAAAGGCCCATAACAGTAAAATCGGACCGGTAGTGGTTAAAGACATTAGGGTTATGGTAAGTGAGCTGTATTCAGGAAGCTTGTTCTTTATGGTAGTTATAGATAATGAGTACATTACCGTCGCCGAAATGGCATAGCTAGCAAACCTAAAATTCTCCATAATTTCAGCACCAAACCCACTGGGGTTTATCAAAAAAACAGCACCAGCAAGTCCGATAAATAAACCGAGAATCTGAAGTTTGGTAACTGCTGTTTTATAAATAACCAAGGCAACGATAAGAGTAAATAAAGGGACTAGTGAATTAATGATTCCTACTACACTAGTATCTAGCTTGGTTACAGCTAGTGGAAATAATAAATAAGGAAATCCGTTGCCCAGCCAACCTACAATTAAAAAGGGAACAAAGTTTTTCTTGGTAAACGGTACCAGTTGTTTAAACCCAATGATAAGGGTGAAAACCCAAGCGAAACCAACCCTTAATGCACCAACTTGGTAGGGCGTAAACGATACGAGGCCTCTCTTCATCAAGATAAAAGAACTTCCCCATATTAAGGCCAACACACCGTAGATGACCCAAGCGATTTTTGATTTGTTTTCTTCCATGATTTGTGTTGGCAAATTACGCTGAAAAAAATGGTTCTTTTACAACACAATGTTTTAAGCTGTAAAGTTTGCAAGAATTTTCAAGCAACTCAGCATTATAAACTCAGGGATGTTATCTTTGTTTAAAATAAAATCATCATGAAAAAGTTTTTTTTATTCATTTTTACAATATTCGCTTTAACTGCCTGTAATTCAAACGATGAAGCGAAATCGGTGTCAGAAGAAAAAACAAATCAAGAAGTAGTTGAACCTGCAGTTGCCAATACAGTAGCTGAGTTAAATATTTCTGGAATGACCTGTGAGTTTGGATGTAAAGGTGCTATTGAAAAAGCTCTTAATAAAACCAAAGGAATTCAAGAAGCTACCATAGATTTTGAAAAAACAATTGCTGAAGTAAAATTTGATGACCAAATTATTTCTTCAGAAAAAATTGTAGAAGTCATAACTTCGATCAATGAAGGAGCCTACGGTGCAGAGTTGGTAAGTGTTTCTCCCCTCGAGACTACGTTATAAAAGATGTCAAAAAATCTATTTTTAAGGCTTGCTCAGGTAGAACTCGTATTGCTTTTTATAGTGGTAATTGCGGGTAGTGTGGTTCGTATGACTGGATCAGGTATGGGCTGCCCCGATTGGCCTAAATGTTTCGGTTACCTAGTTCCGCCTACCGAAGAATCACAAGTTCTTTGGTCTCCAGAGCGTGAGTTTAAAAAAGGTCAAATGATAGTTCATGACCAAGCATTGTACAAGGCAAAAAACGATTTTACCACAGGTCAAGATTACGTTTCAGGCAATTGGGAAAAATACACCGTTCACAACTATGCTACTTTTAATGCTGCACACACCTGGATTGAATATATTAATAGATTATTTGGAGCCATCAGTGGTATCCCAATGTTTTTGCTTTTTGTAATGAGCCTTGTCAAAGTCAAAACGAAACCTATTTACTTGGTTTTGTCAGCCCTTGGACTATTTGGGTTGGGATTTGAGGCTTGGTTAGGAAAGGCAGTAGTAGATGGTAATTTGGTTCCTCATCAGATTACTTACCACATGTTGGGTGCAATATTTTTAATTGCCGTCATGGTCACCTTTATTTATTTCCTCAGAAGAAATGAGCTTTCAAAAACTCATTTATCAAAATCAGGAGGTGTTTTCATTTTGTCACTTGCGCTTTTATTATTAGCTCAAATCGTAATGGGTACCCAAATTAGAGAAGAGTTCGACTTAATGCAAAAGTCCCTGTCGCCCAGAGATCTGTGGGTGGACCAATTGGGTGTTGTTTTTTATATTCATCGATCATTTTCGCTCGTATTGATTTTGTCAGCCATTTACTTTTGGTGGCGGTGGAATCAGAAGGGAATTCGAATTAAATCTTTTGATGGGGTTATCGTTATCATGTCAGTAGCCATTGTTTCAGGAGCTGCCATGGCATACTTTGGGGTGCCAAAGTTATTGCAACCTACCCATTTATTTCTTTCGTTAGTCATGTTTGCCTTGTTGTGGTCCGTGTGGCTAAGAATACAATTTTCAAAAAAATAATCATGCTTATTTATAACGTCACGGTAAATATTGAAGAAGACGTACATGACCGCTGGTTTACTTGGATGGTAGAAAAACACATTCCAGATGTAATGAATACGGGTATGTTTGTCGATAATAAAATTTGCCGAGTATTGGTCGATGAAGAATCAGGGATAACCTATTCAATTCAATACACCGTTAGAGATATGGAGACCCTAAAGTTGTACAACCAAATGTACGCTCCAGCTCTTCAAGCAGATCATAAAGAAAAGTTTGAAGGCAAGTATGTTTCCTTCAGAACAGTTCTTGAAATAGTTCATGAACACCCTAAGTTGTAATGTCCGTTAGGGACCTAAAAATAATCGACGCCTCTACAGTTTTAGCCGGTCCCTCTGTGGGAACGTTTTTTGCCGAGTTAGGAGCTAAGGTAATAAAGGTAGAAGGTCCTAAAGGCGACGTAACTCAGTCGTGGCGACTTCCGTCGGAGGATCAAAACGGCTGGTCAGCCTATTATTCAAGTGTTAATTATGGCAAGGAAAATCTAGTATTAGATTTATTGAATCCTGAAGATAACCAAACCTTTCAAAAATTAGTCCAAGAGGCTGATGTGCTCATTACCAATTTTAAAGAAAGTGATCATAAGCGCTTTTCGCTTACGCAAGAAGCTCTTTCTTCGATAAACAATAAATTAATCTGGGGTCAAATAAGAGGCTTTGAATCAGATAGTGATCGCCTTGCTTATGATGTTGTTTTGCAAGCTGAGTCTGGATTTATGTTCATGAATGGTCAGCCCAATTCTCTTTCCACAAAAATGCCCGTTGCTCTTATTGATGTTTTGGCAGCTCATCAATTAAAAGAGGGGATTTTATTAGCACTTTTAGAACGTTCGCAAAACCACAAAGGAGGCGTTGTCAAAGTTTCATTAGAAGCTGCAGCCCTTTCGGCTTTGGCCAATCAGGCAAGTAATTTTTTGATGACGGGGCATGTTCCCAAAAAACTGGGCAGCAAACACCCAAACATTGCACCTGATGGAGATGTGTTCACAACAGCAGACCAAGCAGAAATTGTCTTGGCAGTCGGATCAAATGCTCAATTTGAATCATTGTGTAACATTCTAAATCTCACGAGTTACCATTCTTCCGACTTCCATTCAAATAGTAACCGGGTAAAGAATCGAGTAAGACTAGAAGAGATTCTTCAAACAGAAATCTCTAAACACGACTCAGAGGTCCTTTTACAGAAATTTAAAGAGTTAAAGGTTCCCGCAGGGAAGATTAAAAATTTGCGAGAAGTGTTTCAAGATTTAACGGTTCAGTCGTTGATTTTGACCCAAAGTGTAGAAGGCCAAAAAACGCAAAGGATAAAACAACAAGTGTTTACTTATTCCTCATGGTCAACGCATAAATAGACCATTTCAATTTCTTACATTTACCATTCTTGAAATTCATTTGTTCTTTTCGCTTATGCGAAGGCGAGCCGATTGACTAAATAATTTATCACTAAAATGAAATATTCTGTAATTGCTCTTGCAGGAGCTTTGAGTTGTTTTACTGTGTCAGCTCAGGAGGCTATGTCTCCAGAAAAACTTTGGGAATTAGGTAGGGTTAGTATGGACGATGTTTCTGCCGATGGTAAGAGCGTAATCTATGGTGTAACTCGTTATAACACTCAAGAAAATAAAGGGTCAAGAGATTTGTTTCTGGTTGACTATCGTGGAAAATCAGCAACCCAAATAACAGAAACCCCAGGTTCTGAATACGGGGCAACCTTTTTACGTGGAGGCGAGAAGATAGGATATACTATGGGCGGTCAGTACCATATTATGGATGCTGATGGAAGCAACTCAAAGGCTATTACCAGTATAGAAAAGGCCGGAGGCTGGAAAGCTTATGAAGTTGAAGGAAATAAATTGGTTTTACTTCACACGCAAAGCGTCAAAATGGGGCAAGATACCAAAGACCTTTACCCTGAACTAGACAAGGCAGAGGCAATGGTTATTGATGATCTTATGTATCGTCATTGGGACCATTGGAATGATGCTGAGGTAGACCACCTTTCAATTTCTGTATATGACCTTGAAACGGGTGAAATGGTTTCACCAACCAAAGATTTAATGAAAGACGCGGCATTTGATGTACCTACGCCTCCATTTACCGGTTCAGAGGCGTATACTTTAAGCCCTGATGGAAAAACTATTGTTTATTCTGCTAAAAAAATGGTTGGTAAAAAATGGGCATTGAGTACCAATACCGATTTGTTTTCTTACGATGTAGCAACTGGTGCTGAGGTAAATTTAACCGAGAGCAATAAAGGTTATGACAATAATCCAACTTTTGATCCTTCAGGTAACTACTTGGCTTGGTTGAGTATGGAAAGAGATGGTTATGAGTCTGACTTAAACCGCCTAATGGTCCTAGATGTAAAGAAAGGGACTCAAGTTCAAGTAAGCGGATCTGAACATGTTCTTGATTTCTCTTGGAGTGACAAGGGGGAGTTACTTGCAGTTGTTGCAGTAGAAGCCACACAACAAATTCTTGAAATTTCATTCGACAAAGCAGAAGAAGGGTCGAAAATAAAAACGAAATGGCTAACCGAAGGAGACTTTAATTATAGTCATCCTGTTAAAGCGAAAAAAGGGATTTTGGCCATGCGTTCTGATATGAACCATGCCAATGAAATCTTTTGGGTAAATAAAAAAGAAGCGACTCCGGTATCAAAAGTTAACGATGAGCTTTATGCCAACGTTAAGATGAGTAAAGTTGAAAAACGCTGGGTTGAAACAACGGATGGTAAAAAGATGCTTGTATGGGTTATCCTTCCACCAGATTTTGACGCCACTAAAAAATACCCAACGCTTTTATATTGCCAAGGTGGACCTCAAGCTGCAGTGAGTCAGTTTTATAGTTTTAGATGGAACTTTCAACTAATGGCTGCTAAAGGCTATGTTATTGTTGCGCCAAACCGTAGAGGACTTCCTGGATTTGGGCAAGAATGGAATGAAGCGATTTCTAAAGACTGGGGCGGCCAGGCTATGAAAGATTATTTAAGTGCCATTGATGATGTTTCTAAAGAACCTTACGTAGATAAAGATAATCGTGGGGCTATTGGTGCATCTTATGGAGGGTATTCAGTTTATATGTTGGCTGGAATTCACGAAGGTAGATTCAATTCGTTTATTTCTCATTGTGGTCTTTTTGACCTAGAAAGCTGGTATTTGTCTACTGAAGAAATGTTTTTTGCCAACTTTGATATCGGTGGACCTTTCTGGGGAGAAAATCCTCCGGTTGGATACCAGAAATTCAATCCTATTAGGTATGTAGAAAATTGGGATACCCCTATTTTTGTGATTCATGGCGGACTCGATTTCAGAGTTCCTATTAATCAAGGTATGGAGGCTTTTCAAGCTGCCCAATTAAAAGGAATAAAATCAAAATTCTTATACTTCCCAAATGAAGGTCATTGGGTGCTGAGTCCACAGAATGGACTTATATGGCACGACCAATTCTTTAAGTGGTTAGACGAAACTCTTAAGTAAATAAAAAAGTCTCAGCATTGCGCTGAGACTTTTTTTTGAAATTAATTTTCGGTTCGTGAGACGGAACTAGTTGTTATCTTTGGCCTATGCAAATTTTTACGTTTGAATTGCCCAACGGAATTAGGGTGGTTCACAAGCAAATAAACAGTCTGGTGGCCCATTGTGGAATAAGCGTAAATGCGGGTTCACGAGATGAGTTTGATGACGAAACAGGGCTTGCCCACTATATAGAACATACTTTTTTTAAAGGAACGACTAAGAGAAAGGTCTATCACATTCTGAGCCGATTAGAAGATGTTGGGGGTGAGTTAAACGCCTACACATCAAAAGAAGAAACGGTGGTCTATGCCAGCTTCTTGTCTGTCCATTATGAAAGAGCTATTGAGCTCCTTTTCGATATTTCCTTTAACTCTACCTTTCCAGAGAAAGAAATAAAGAAAGAGAAAGATGTGATTTTTGAAGAGATCAACTCATACCTTGACTCTCCTTCAGATTCTATTTTTGATGAATTTGATGAGTTGATATTTCCTGACCATGCCATGGGTAGGAATATTTTAGGTACAGAGAAAAGCCTTCAATCGTTTACAAGAGATTCAATTCTAGAATTCTTATCAAGAAATTACACCACAGATCAAATGGTTTTTAGCAGCGTCGGTAAGATATCTGAAGAAAAACTAAAAAAACTTTTGTTGAAGTACGGCTCAAAAGCATTGTCTAGCACGCGTCAAAATCCCCGAAAGGGAATTAGTGATTATTCACCCAAAAACATTCAAGTAGAAAGAGATACCCATCAAACCCATGTGCTCATAGGTAATAGGGCGCCCTCTGTGGCTGATGATGATTTTACAGCCATGATTTTGTTGAACAATTTAATGGGCGGACCAGGAATGAACTCTAGACTTAACCTAAACATTCGAGAAAAATACGGGTTTGCCTATAACATTGAGTCTTACTACCAAGCATATTCTGACACAGGCGTATTTGGCATTTATGCAGGTGTTGATCCTTCGACTTCTCAAAAGACCTTGAATTTGATCAATGGTGAGATAAAAAAGCTAAGAGAAAAGTCGTTGGGAGTGTTGCAATTGAGTCGTGCTAAGCAGCAGTTAAAAGGGCAAATAGCCTTGAGTCAAGAAAACTACGGAAGTCAAATGCTGGGCATGGCAAAGTCTTTTCTGATATTCAATAAAATGGATACCTTAGAAGAGGTTCACAAGAAAATAGATAGTATAACAGCAAGTCAATTGAGAGACATTGCCAATAAGTACTTAGATTTTAATCAAATGTCGACCTTAATTTATAAAGGAAAATAACATGGATTTAATCGATCAAAACCTAGAGGACTACGCAGAAAAGCACACCACTTTTGAAACTCCTGAATTAGCCGCCTTAAATAGAGATACCCAAGCAAAAATATTATTGCCTAGAATGTTGAGCGGGCATTTACAAGGGCGCGTGCTCAGCCTGCTCAGTAAGTTAAAATCGCCAAAGAGAATTCTTGAAATAGGTACCTACACGGGTTATAGTGCCGTTTGTTTAGCTGAGGGGTTATCTCAAGATGGGGTTCTTCACACCATTGATGTCAATGAAGAATTAACCGCTTTCGCGGGAGAACACATAGCAAATAATGGATGTAAAGACAAAATTATTCAACATGTTGGAAATGCCCTAGACATTGTCCCAAACCTAAAAGAAGAATGGGATCTTGTATTTATAGATGCGGATAAATCAAACTATAGCAATTACTACGATTTAATCATTGATTCTATGGCTCCCGGCGGACTCATTCTTGCCGATAATGTGTTGTGGAGTGGAAAGGTGATAGAGCCAGTAGCCGAAAAGGATATTGACACTAAAGAATTAATCCTTTTTAATAAAAAGATTCAAGAAGACGATAGGGTAGAAAACGTTTTACTCCCAATTAGAGATGGCATTATGGTAATTCGCAAGCTATAAGGTTCTAGAAACCAAGTGGACATTTAAGTCAAGTTAAAGTATACTGCGATTTTGTGATATGAAAATCCCCCTAGTGCTTGCACTAGGGGGATTTTAGTTTGTATAAAAAACTGAGTTTATTTAAAAACTGAGTTGTTTACTTTTCCGTTTACTTCCACAGAGTTGATTTGCATCGGAATAGACTGTCCGGATACCGATTGTACCATTTGAGTAGGGAATTTAAGTCCGTCAAACTCTTTGTACTCTATATACTTCATGCTAATCACCATAGGACCATTTTCTCCTCCGTCTTGAGTTGATTCTTGTGCCAATTTAAGGTGAGTGTCTGCCGAGTAGTATTCAGTAGTTACTTCACCGTTAGGATCGGTTACTTCTAATACATAGGCTAATTTGCCCTCCATGTTTTTAGCATTTTTAGCAACGATCTTGTATCCACTTTCAGGATTTAGATAGGCCATTTCACTAATAGGATTGTTCACTTTTTCAGTTACTTCAGCAATTTTAGCAGCATCCATATCTCCGTTTTGTTGCATTCCAGAAATTTTTCCTGTTTTGCCATCAAATACTTCTTTTTGAATACTCATTTTATTGCCACCCATCTCCATGGTTACCTCCATGATGTACTTTGGGCTTTTAATAACTTCCATAAATACAAGTGGAGCTGGAGCCCCTGGCGCATTCATTTGTCCTGTTTTGCTGATAGACTTTATTTTATTGATCTTTTCTACACCACCAATTGCAGCAAGATAGTCCATTACAATAGACTCTGCCGTTACACCTTCTGGTAGAGGTAAAGAGGGCTCATCTGCTTTATCTGCCTTGTAGTCGTAGTATTGAAAATCACCAAACTGTTTTAGTGGAGCCGCAACTTCGCTTGCTTTACCAACTACAGTAATGATTAAATGGTCCATGTCAATGTACTTGTTGGCTGCTGCCATTACATCTTCAATAGTTACCGCTTCTAATCTTGAAAGGTAATTGTTGTAATAATCTTTAGGCAATTTATAGCGAGCAATATTAAGTGCGAATCTAGAAACGGTTTGTGGTGATTCAAGAGATCTACCAAAGCTACCAGCTAGGTAGTTTTTAGCCGCTCTTAACTCTTCAGCAGAAACCTTCTCAGTTCTAATTCTGTCAAACTCATATAGTATTTGAGTAATCGCACTGTCAGTTACTTCATTTCTAACTTCTGCAGTTGCCATGAACGATCCTACTAAAGGATCTGAAGAGTAAGAAGAATAAGAACCATAAGTATAGGCTTTGTCTTCTCTAAGGTTCTTGAATAATCTAGCCATAGATCCGCCTCCTAAAATCTGGTTCATAACACTTAATGCAGCAATGTCATCAGCTCCAGGTTTTAAATCAATAGCATTTCCAATTCTAACCACAGATTGTACGTTAGCATCTCTGTTTACAAAAGCAACTTGTGTGTTTGCTGGCTTTGCAGGTGTTTGGTAAACAGGGGTAGGGATATCTCCCATTGCCCAATCTCCAAAATACTTCTTGGCATATTTCTTTGCTTTTCTTGGGCTGATGTCACCAACAATAGCAAGGTATGCATGATTAGGCTTGAAGTAATCAGCGTAGTATTTCTTGCAATCATCAAGAGTAATGTTGTTTACTGTTTCTACTGTAAGAACCTCCCCGTAAGGGTGGTCTTTTCCGTAAAGCATAGCCCCCATAACATTTGATGCCATTGAATTTGGTTCATCTTTTTGGGTTTCTAAGCCAGATAATAATTGAGTTTTAATTTTATCAAACTCTTCTTGAGTCATGTTTGGCATCATAGCAACCTCTGCCATAATCTCCATCATTTCTTCCGTATAATTAGCTAATGAACTAGCGAAAATTGAAGAAGAGCTAGTTGAAAGTCTAGCCCCCATGAAGTCGATTTTTTCGTTTAAATCATCTTTAGTAGTGTTGATGGTTCCTTTTGATAAAAGGTCTCCAGCAATTTGTAACATACCTGCTTTGTCTCCTTCAAGTACAGGCTCTTTGTTGATGATTAATGACATAGAAACTCTCGGTAGTTTGTCGTTTTCTACAACAAAAACACGAAGTCCATTGTCAAGTGTGTATTCTTTGTATTCTGCAATTTCAGGATTTCTTGCAGAACCTGGTTCTGGGCGAACCGATCTATCTAATTGTCCGAAGGCAAAGGTAGAAACCAGCGCCATCAACAAAAGGAATGTATATTTTTTCATGGTATTCAAATCTCTTTTATTATTGGTTTTCAGCTGATTTTGGTAAATATTCTAAAACCACACGGTTGTTTTTAGTCAAGTACTTTTGAGCAACTCTTTGTACGTCTTCACGAGTAACCTTGCGGTAACGCTCAATTTCGTTGTTAATTAAGTCGGCGTCTTTGTAGTAAACGTGGTAGTTTGCAAGGCTCTCTGCAACCCCTGCCATAGAACCGTTTGAGTTGATGAACTGATTTTCAACTTTATTCAATGCGGTTTGCATTTCTTTTTCAGAAATAAGCTCGTTTTGAACTTTAGCAACCTCATCATCAAAAATAGTTTCAATGTCAGCAGGAGTTTTTCCCATGTTAGCAATCGCTAGGTTGATGAAAAGCCCTGCATCTTCAAGAGAATAAACAAAAGATGCCGCCTGCAGAGCTACTTGCTCTTGGTCAACCATTCTCTTGTAAATTCTTGAAGAAGGTCCGTCAGAAAGAACGGTAGATAATATGCTCAACGCATATGCATCTGGATCGTCTTGCTTTGGCATTCTGTAACCAATAAATAAACCTGGTAGTTGAATGTTGTCATAAACCGTTTTGCGAATTTCTTCACTTGGAGCTTCTAATACATCTTGAGGTTGTACTACCTCGGTTCCGCGTGGAATGTCAGAAAAGTATTTTTTGATTAAAGCTTTAGTTTCTTTAATGTCAATATCTCCTGCAATACTTAACGTCGCGTTATTGGGAATATAGAATTTCTTATAAAAAGCAATAAACTCGCTAAGTTCAGCAGCGTTTAAATCTTCCATACTTCCAATAGGAGACCACGCATAGTGGTAATTAGGGAAGCTGTATTTAAACATATTAGGAATGAAAGTAGCGTAAGGTTGGTTGTCTACACGCATTCTCTTTTCTTCTTTAACCACTTCGCGTTGAGTATTCACTCCGTCGTTATCGATTTTTGCGTGAAGCATTCTTTCTGATTCCATCCACAAACCCAACTCTAATTGGTTAGATGGAAGAATTTCATAATAGAAAGTTCTGTCTTGGGTCGTGTTTGCGTTAAGCGCCCCCCCATTACTTTGAACCAGCTCCATGTATTCACCTCTTCCAATGTTTTCTGAACCCTCAAATAACAAGTGTTCAAAAAAGTGCGCGAATCCAGTTCTTTTAAGATCTTCATTTTTACTTCCAACGTGGTAAAGAACAGAAACTGCAACAATTGGTGTTGAATTGTCTTTGTGTAAAATTACGTGTAGCCCATTGTCTAAGTCAAATTCTGTGAATTCAATGTTAGTCTTTTGGGCAAAGGTTCCGAATCCAATAACGGATGTTAATAGAACCAAGCTCAGTTTTCTCATAAATAAATATTTACTTTTATATTTCAAGTAGCGTTCAAATGTAATAAATACCAACGGCTTTTAATGATTATCTAGGGTTGAGATTTAATAGTAGGGTGTATTTGAAGAGTGTGATTTTTAATTTCGGAAAATAAATCCAACTATTTTATTGTTTTTTTATCACTGTTATTAATGTGAATATTAGTTGTTTATAGGGATTTGGGTATATTTGTAAGCACATGTATTACAGGTTTTTAAAATAAAGTTTGTAGTAAACATTCTTTTTCAAAAAAATACATATCTTTGCGCCCCTTATATAGGATGAATTAATAAATCTGTATTTAACATGTACGCAATTGTTGAGATAGCAGGGCACCAGTACAAAGTGCAAAAAGATCAGCAGCTTTACGTTAATCGTCTAGACGTTGAAGAAGGTAAGAAAGTTACTTTTGACAAGGTTTTATTGACTGATGACAACGGAAAGGTAACTGTTGGCGCCCCGGTTATAGAAGGTGTTGTGGTTGAAGCTAAAGTAAACCAACACTTAAAAGGAGACAAAGTAATGGTCTTCAAAAAGAAACGTCGTAAAGGATATCAAAAAATGAACGGTCACCGTCAGTATTTGACATCTATCAAAATCGGCAAAATAGGTTAATTAGTTAATTACGAATATTTAAATATATAAACCATGGCTCATAAGAAAGGTGTCGGTAGTTCTAAAAACGGACGCGAATCAGAAAGTAAACGCCTTGGGGTAAAAATCTTCGGAGGTCAGTCTGCAATTGCAGGTAACATTATTGTTCGCCAAAGAGGTACCAAGCACAATCCAGGTGAAAACGTAGGTATAGGTAAAGACCATACTCTTTTTGCATTGGTTGACGGAACTGTTGTTTTCAAAAAGAAAAAAGACAATAAATCATACGTTTCGGTTGCTCCATTAGAAGCATAAGTAAAGCGTTTTGATAAGATATTAAGCCTCACGCTTTGCGTGGGGCTTTTATTTTTATATACCATCGTATAATAGGGTTTTCAATTATATATTTGTCCTTCAAATTATTTCATGGCATGATACAAGTTCAAAGACTTAGAACCGAACAACAACAAGTAGAAGATGCTCTTTTAAAAAGAGGCATTAAAGCGGGAGATACGATTCGTCATATTCTTGAAAAAGACGATGAAAGAAAGAGTGTTCAAAAGCAATTGGATGATTTATTAGCAGAGTCTAATCAAAAGGCAAAAGCTATTGGTCAATTATACAAAGAAGGTAAGGCTCAAGAAGCCAATGCTTTAAAGGAAGAAACCAGTGCTATTAAAGAGCAAACCAAAGAACTTCATGCCTCTTTAGTTGACCTTGAAACTGCTGTGAATGATTTGTTAGTGACGTTGCCTAATCCTCCTCAAGAAAGTGTTCCGGCCGGAAACTCTGAAGAAGATAATGAAATAATTGAAAATGTTGGTGAGATTCCTTCACTTTCAAGCGAAGCTCTTCCTCACTGGGAGATTGCCAAAAAAGACAATATCATCGACTTTGAAATGGGAGTGAAAATTACTGGAGCAGGGTTTCCGGTATATAACGGTAAAGGGGCAAGGTTGCAAAGAGCCTTGATCAACTATTTCTTAGACGTAAATACTGATGCAGGCTTTCAAGAAGTGCTGCCTCCGTTTTTCGTAAATGAAGCTTCAGGATTTGGAACCGGTCAATTGCCCGATAAAGAAGGACAGATGTATCACATGGAGGTAGATAATCTTTATGTGATTCCAACCGCTGAAGTTCCTGTTACCAATATATTCAGAGATGAAATTGTTGATGCCAATGACTTTCCAATATTGAGAACGGCTTACACTCCTTGTTTTAGAAGAGAAGCAGGATCATATGGAAAAGATGTTAGAGGTCTTAATAGATTGCACCAATTTGATAAAGTTGAAATAGTGGGTATTACCAAACCCGAAGATTCTAATGAGCTTCTGAATAAAATGGTAGATCACGTAGCCAGCATATTAAAAGCACTTGGTTTGCCTTATAGGGTATTGAGACTTTGTGGTGGTGACCTGGGATTTGCCAGTGCGATTACTTATGACTTTGAGGTTTGGTCTGCCGCTCAGCAAAGGTGGTTAGAAGTAAGTTCTGTTTCTAACTTTGAAACTTTCCAGTCAAACAGACTTAAGTTGAGATACCGTGATGAGGACAGAAAGACGCAGCTTTGTCATACGCTCAACGGATCTGCAATGGCTTTGCCTAGAATCATGGCAGCCATCTTAGAAAATAATCAAATCGAAAACGGCGTTAAAGTCCCAGAAGTACTCGTACCTTATACTCGTTTTAATATTATCGATTAATGAAAAAACTGATTTTTGCCTTTGTGGTCTCTGCCTTATTGATTGGGTGTCAGTCAAAGCCTGACTATTCACTTCAGAAAAAGGAGATTTCACATATGCTGCTAAATTTAGATAGTTTAAAAAGTCAAGTGGCCTCTATAAATCAAGACACGTTAACCAAGTGGGCAGATTTTTCAGCTGCTCGCGTAAGCGTTTTGCAAAGACGCCTCAGAGATACGGCAATTGCAGATCAGAACCATGAACTTATTTCTGAGTTAATTGCCGATGCCAAGTTTCTTAGAAAAATGCAAAAGGCCAAAGAGGATCTTCAAAATGGAATAGACCTTTCAGAAGAACAACTGAATAATTTATTGTCTGACCTTGAGCATAACGCATTAGACTCTACTGCTGCAAGAAAGTATTTCAACGAAGAGAAAATTGAATTTAAGAGATTGTCTTTGAAGGTGAAAAAAAGAGTTGAATTAGCTAAAAAGGCTATAGAAAAGCTTGACTCTCTTCAGCCTAATATTGATAGTTTAATGAATTACTTAGATCAAAACGTATTTATTGATGACCAACCTTAAAAATGTTTTTATTGTCTTTTTCTTGTTGTTGGCCTTTTCAGTTAAGGCGCAAATTGAATTGGCAAAAAAGTATTTTGAGGATGAAGAATACGATAAGGCTGAGCAGGTTTTAGCTGACCTTTATCGTGACAACAAAGCCAATAATGTCTATGAATTAAGGCTTTCTAATTTTGTTAAATCAGAAAGGTATAAACAGGCCGTAGATTTGGTAGATGAACAAATTGACTACGTTCCCCAGCGCAAGCCATATTTAATCATAGATAAAATTTGGGTTTATAAAGCTTTTAACCCACAAGCCATTGATGGCCAACTTGCTCAATTAGATCCTTTTTTAGAAAAAAATCCAGGCATCTCATATCAATTAGGTCAATCGCTTTCCTCTTATGGGTTGTTTGATTTATCCATTAAGCTATATTCTAGGGCTCAAGAGTTTGCGCCCAACATGAATTTTAGCTACCAAAAGGCTATTGCCTATGCAGAAATGGGCGACATTGAGTCTATGTTTGACGAGTATCTAGATATGATTGATGCCAACCCTTCTTATCTCAATTCTATTAAATCCAACTTAAGTCGATCTGTTTCTGCAGATCCTAATAATGAAGTGAATAGGATGATAAGAACTTCTTTGCTCAAGAAGATTTCGGTGAGTGATAAAGAAGCTTTTGTTGAAATGTTGATCTGGCTTTACCTGCAAGAAGGGAATTACTCTATGGCCTTTAGGCAGTATAAAGCCCTAGAGAAAAGAGGATTTAAAAAGGACCAACACCTCTATTCAATGGGGGTTATTTCTCTTCAAAACGGACAGTTAGACATCGCGGAAGAGGTTTTTGTGTATTTAATTCAGAAGGGACCTGACTATGGTTATTACTATGACAGTCGGGGGATTCTTCTTAAGGTTGAACAAAGAAAGTTAGAAAAAGAGAACGCCAGCAGACCACAGTGGGTCGCTCATATTGACAAGATAAGAAAGATGGTAGATGATGATGATTTTGTCGTCATCAAACCCTCGTTGTTAATGCAAATCGCAGAAGTTCAAACCAATCATTTAAAAGATACTCAATCGGCTTACAATACCTTAGAAGAAGCTTTAGATGAACCTCGTGTGTCACCAAGAATTATAGCGCAAATACAGATGAGGATGGCTGATAACTTGATGCGTATGGACAACTACGTTGAAGCATTGTTAATGTATGCCAGGGTTGAAAAAGCATTTGAAACAAATCCAATTGGTCAGGAAGCTAAATTTGAGAAAGCCATGATTTCTTATTACCAAGGTGATTTTGAATGGGCTAAGGCACAATTTAACGGACTTAAAGCAAGTCCTGATAAATTGATTGCCAATGACGCAATGAACATGTGGCTTCTTATTTCTTCAAACATTGATTTAGATACTTCAACCGCTTGTATGGAGAGGTTCGCCTATTCAGATTTGTTAATCCACCAAGGCTACGACAACAAGGCCTACAAGATATTAGACTCTTTGCAAGGGCAGTCCCTAGCAGATAATTTACTCGATGAAATTCTTTTTAGAAAAGCTGAAATAAAAAACAGAAAGGCTGAGTATTCTCAAGCGGTTTCTATTTTACTTCAGCTTAATGAACTAGAGAGAAGGTCGTTTTTTAAAGACGATGGATTGTTTCTCTCAGGGAAATTTTACGAAGAAAATCTAGGGAATTTTGAAATGGCAAAAAAGGCCTACCAAGAGCTGTTTTCTAAATATCCCAACAGTATTTTTAGTAAAGAAGCCAGAGAAAGGTTTAGACGCTTACGCGGAGATCAAATTTGAATATCTCCTAGAAAGTCTTCGGGCTTAGAAGAAAAATAAATATCCAAAGCCTTTTGTCCGAAATCAAACGGAACCTTCACCGTAATTCCATTGACTGCTCTATTAAGTGAAGGAATTGAGCTTGAGTGCATGTTTTCAAATATCATGTAAACAGGAATGTCTTCAGCTTCAAGTCTACCCTTTAAAATTAAGGCGCTTGTTTCATCATAAAACCTTGCTACGGTAAATAATTCCTCGTTCATAATTATTGATTATCCCTCCATTTTACCGATTCCATAAGGGCTTTGACATCATTCTCAATAAACATAGTTGCCGGTTTTAAACTGTCGGCATTGGGTGTAGAGAAAAAGTAAACCGCACCGCGAATAAAGTGATGGGTAGAGTCTGTAATGAAAAACTGATAAGGTGAAGCTGCATTTCCATTGATTTCATAGAGTAAGCCAAACGAATGAGTATTCTTGTTTTCAAATACCTTTTCCCTCATTCCACTAGCCTTTACAGTGTGTTTAAAGGCGAGTTTTTGTGATTCTGCCAGCAATGTATCAATGTTGTTTTTGACGGTCTTATAAGTGATCTGTATGCGTGCTCTTAACGAGGGGTAGTATATGTCTCCCCAAAGCGGATTATGCTTGTTTACCTGCCACTCTCCAGCTTTGTTTTTGTAGAAGTTATAAGGTAAAAAATTGGGTAAAGTATCATATTCATGAGTAGGAACAGAGATCCTAAAATATCCTTTAGGTTTGGGTACGGTAGGTTCATCACCACATGATGAAAGAGCCAGTGCGGTAACCCAAAAAATTATTACCCTACTTATTATCTTCTTCATTATCAATATCAGTAAATGAAACCTTTATTTGTCTGATTCTCCTTTTTTCAAGGGCTTCTACAACAAAGGTGAAGTTTTCAAACTCAATTACATCATTTTTGGTGGGGAACTTACCTGATATCTCCAATAAAAAGCCTGCTAATGAGTCCGACTCACCTTTAGATTCTTCGAAGTTATTGCCCGGTATGTCTAAAACCTTATAAAAATCATTTAAAGGCGTCTTACCTTCAAACACATAATTGTGATCGTCTAATTTTGAATATACTAATTCTTCATCATCAAACTCATCGTTTATTTCACCGACAATTTCTTCAATTACATCTTCAAGGGTAATAATTCCAGAGGTTCCTCCAAATTCATCTACAACAATGGCAAGGTGAATTTTCTTTTCTTGAAACTCTTTTAGTAGGTCGTCAATCTTTTTAAATTCTGGGACAAAGAACGGATCTCTTAGTAGTTGTTTCCAGTTGAACTCTGGTCCCATGTCAATGTAAGGCAGAAGGTCTTTAATATATAAGACCCCTTTTATTTGATCAAAGTTCTCCGAGTAAACCGGAATTCTTGAGTATCCGTTTTGAATAATAAGATTTAATACGTCTTGGTACGACTCAGAGATTTCTAATGCAATCACATCCGTTCTTGGCTTCATGATTTGCTTTACCGTTGTAGAACCAAACTTGACAATTCCTTGTAAGATCTTTTGTTCATCGTCGGTTGTGGCTTCATCATCTGTAAGCTCTAAAGCGTGTTCAAGATCGTTTACACTTAGACTTTTTCCCTTTTTATTGTTTGACTCAAACAGGTTAGAGATTGAAACTAAAACTCTAATCAGTGGGTAGGTTGCCTTTCGCACACCAAGAATTGGTGAGGCCATTAAAAGTGCAAAACTCTTAGAATTTGAGTTGGCGTATACCTTGGGTATTACTTCTCCAAACATCAAAATCATAAAGGTGATAACCACCACATTAAACAAGAATTCTAATAGGTGGTTGTTAGAAAAGTCAAAGAGACCTTCTGTGATGAATGCCGATAGAATTACAATGCCCACATTGATAAAGTTATTGGCGATAAGAATGCTTGCCAATAGCGACTTAGGGTGATCAATTAGCCGTATTAATGTTTGTGATTTTTTATTTTCTTCTTCGCCTACCTCATCTAAATCAGTAGGGGTTAAAGAGAAAAAGGCGACTTCTGATCCTGATACCAAAGCAGAAAGAGCCAATAAAACACAAAGTAAAATTAAAGGTAAAATGAGTGACGGATCAAAATCTTTGATCAAAGAAAGAAAAACAATACTCGGGGGTTCTGGATCCAAATCTATGGGTTTTGGTTAAAAAAATCCTAAAACGGAAGGTCGTCATTGTCTTGATCTGCAGAGTCAAAACTGTTGTTTGAAGACGGTGATGTTTCAGGGGCTTTGTACGGAGCGTTTTCTGGAGTTGGTCCAGTTGCTCTCTGCGTCAACTGCTCAGCTTCTAATTTAGAGGTTAGCATGGTCATGTTGTCACAGTTTATTTCTACACTGTATTTGGTTTGACCACTTTCGTCTTGCCATTGTCTGGTTTTAATTTTTCCTTCAAGGAAAACCTTAAATCCCTTTTTTAGGTATTTTTCACAAACTTCAGCAAGACCTCTTCTACTTACAACAATGTTGTGCCATTCTGTATTGGTGATTTGTTCACCGGCTCTGTTGGTGTATGTTTCTGAGGTAGCAATAGGGAATCTAACAAGCATACCACCGCCGTCAAAATGTCTAACTTCGGGGTCTTTACCAAGGTTGCCAATAAGCATAACTTTGTTTAATGTGCCTGCCATTTTCTTCTCTTTATTAGTTCATTATAATCTTAAAGATAAAATAAACTATTGAAGGGTCAAAGGTAGAACATAATCTCTTATTAACCTTTTCAAAACTATGGGGAATCCGTGTTGCTCAAGATCGGCTATTTTCACCCATTTTACACTTGGTTTTAGGTCTTGGTGGTTTGAAGATTTCCAAAGGTAAACGTCGAGATCT
Organism: uncultured Schleiferiaceae bacterium; assembly: GCA_965661055.1. GTDB lineage: Bacteria > Bacteroidota > Bacteroidia > Flavobacteriales > Schleiferiaceae > CBFHSF01. The sequence goes on from CBFICS010000007.1 coordinate 21,555, forward strand.
CTATGACTTAACTTGTGCTTTACCGGGCCAGCGATCAACTGAGAAGATCCATAACTTGGTCTTTCTTCATGAAGAGGTAACTCGTAAAGTCCCTTCCAAATGTCATTCCCTGTCCTTAATTGAATAGCAATAGATTCATTTTTTTGATGAACTACATAGTGCAAATCTCTTTTTAGAACCTTTACCTTGGGTTTTTTAAAGGGTCTTTTTTCAATGGTATTGTTTTGTCTTGCCAAGCAATTATCTGTAATCATGCATTCATCACACTTGGGTGAAGGAGTACAAATTAATGCCCCAAACTCCATCATGGCTTGGTTGTGGTCACTCGGTAAATGTCCGTTTAATAGCTCTTGGCCTAATTCAAAGAAGAGCCTTATACCCTTGGCATCATAGGGGTTGTCTTCTACGTCAAAGATTCTAGAAATCACCCTAATAACATTGCCGTCTACCGCGGGAATGGGTTCCTCATAACAAATAGACGCTATGGCTGCCGAAGTGTAATCGCCAATGCCAGGAAGTCTTTTTAGCTCTTGAGCGGTTTTAGGAAATTCACCATTGAGCTCTTCAACTACAAGTTTTGCAGCCTTTTGTAGATTTCTTGCTCTTGAATAATACCCTAGACCTTCCCACGTTTTTAATACATCCTCTTGAGGTGCGTTGGCAAGGTCATTTACTGTAGGGAATTTTTCCATGAATTTTATGTAATAATTTAATCCTTGAGCAACTCTAGTTTGCTGCAGAATTATTTCTGATAACCAGACAGAATAGGGTGATTTGTTCTCCCGCCAAGGTAAAGTTCGACGGCTTTTTGCGTACCAAGAATTAATTTCTTTAGAGGTGTTCATTCAAAAATATTGAAAATGAAAGGGTTACGGAAATAAAAAAGTCTAAATCCGATTCTTTTTTTTAAAAATAAGGACTATATTTGCGCCCCACAAAATTATTGATTTTCAACAATAAAGATATAATACAAAGATGACAAAAGCAGACATCGTATCTAAGATTTCTGATAAGACAGGAATGGAAAAAGCTGACGTACAAGCTATCGTTGAGGGATTTATGAATGAAGTGAAAGGTTCTTTAGAATCTGGAGAAAATGTGTACTTACGCGGATTTGGTAGCTTTATTACTAAGAAAAGAGCTCAAAAAACTGGAAGAAACATTTCTAAGAACACCACCCTTATTATTCCAGCCCATTACATTCCTTCGTTCAAACCAGCAAAAGTATTTGTTGAAAGCGTAAAGGAAAAAGTTGCCGTAAAATAATCGACCTTTGAATAAAGGAATTATCATATCTATATTAGTGGGCGGAGCAGTAGTGACTGCTTTGATGCTTTCTCCGACCACTCCATCTTCTTCACCTGTAGACGTTGCTTCTCACGAAGGTCACAATCATACAAACGAAGAAGTGTCCTCAGATCCTTTGCAAGCGAAAGTAGATGAAGCGTCAAGGATTTTAATGGAAGGAAAGCAGCCCCCTATGATGGCCATTGGTATGATTAGAGAGGTTTTAGAAGTTGATTCAAACCACATTGGGGCTTTGATGAAACTAGGAGAGTTTTCTCTGTTATCAGGTCAGTACGATAAGGCTGAAATGAGATTTGCAAGGGTGATTGAATTGGAGCCTTCAACTAAGGGATGTGCTGCTGGATATGTAGATGCATTATTAGGAGAAGGAAAAACAGAAGAGGCAATGGTTTTTGCCAATGAATTTTTAACTAATCATCCTGAACACGTTGACTCAAAATGGATTCAATCTAAGGTTGAATCTTTAAAATAATTATTAACTTAAAAACACTTAGCTATGCCAAGCGGTAAAAAAAGAAAACGTCATAAGATGGCTACGCACAAGCGCAAAAAGCGCCTTCGTAAAAACAGACACAAGAAGAAGTAATCACACGCGCTGATTAAACCAATAATCAAAAGCACCCTTTAAAAGAGGTGCTTTTGGTGTTGTTATTATGTCTTGTTTACAAGGCACTCAGCCTGCTCATTAAATGTATTGATATGGAAACTGAATTAATTATCAATGCCCAGAGCTCTGACCAGGCTGTAATCGCTCTTTTACAAAATGGAAAATTAACTGAGTTGGTGCTCGAAAAGAGTGACGACAGTTTCTCGGTTGGTGATATTTATCTGGGAAGGGTTAAGAAACTTGCTTCAGGCTTAAACGCAGCTTTTGTTGACGTTGGCTATGAAAAAGATGCTTTTCTCCACTATCACGACCTTGGACCTCAAATTCGTTCCTCTCTACTTTTTTCAAAGAGAACCATGGCAGGTAAGCACGGATGGTCCCTTTCTAACTTTAAATCTCAAGCTCTTATACACAAAGAGGGTAAGATTGATGAAGTTTTGAAAACGGGAATGTCTATACCTGTTCAAATTGCAAAAGAACCTATATCTACAAAAGGACCTAGAATCACTTCTGAGTTGTCTATTGCAGGTAGGTTCATTGTATTGGTTCCGTTTGCAGACCGTGTGTCTGTATCCCAAAAAATAAGGGAAAAAACTGAGAAAGACAGGCTTAAAAAGTTAGCTAGATCTATTCAACCTAAGGGCTTCGGTATCATTGTTAGAACCGTTGCAGAGAATAGAACTGTAGCAGAACTAGAAGCCGATTTAAAAAATTTAATGAAGAAGTGGCGTAACTTCCACCGAACCATCAAAAAATCGCAAGCACCTTCAAGAGTTCTTTCAGAAATGAATAGAGCTTCTGCGTTCTTAAGAGATGTATTCAATGGGTCTTTTGACAAGATCATTGTTGATGATGCTGAATTAGCAGCAGAGATTAAAGAATACCTCTCAGAGATCGCTCCTGATAAAGTGAAAATTGTAAAACACTTTACAGGGAAGACTCCTATATTTCAATACTTCGGTGTTGATAGACAACTCAAATCTTCTTTTGGGAGGTCTGTGAGTATGTCAAAAGGAGCCTACCTGATTATTGAGCACACAGAAGCCATGCATGTCATTGATGTCAATAGCGGAAACCGTTCTAACCAAGGTCAAGACCAAGAACAAAATGCCCTTGCGGTAAACTTGGTCGCTGCTGAAGAAGTAGCAAGACAACTAAGGTTGAGAGATATGGGGGGAATTATTGTCATTGATTTTATTGATATGCACAATGCTGAAAACCGAAAAATTCTCTTTGAAAAATTAAGAGATGAAATGAAGAACGACAGGGCAAAACACAAGATCCTGCCTCCTTCTAAATTCGGTTTGATTGAAATTACTAGACAAAGAACTAGACCTGAGATGAATATTCCCACAAGGGAAGAAAATCCAGATAACTTGATTGAAGCTCCACTTCTGCATATTGAAAGAATAGAGCAGGAGTTTGAAGCCATTGCGAACAAAGTAGAGACGAAAGAGGTTCAGTTACACGTTCATCCATTTATAGCTGCTTATTTGACCAAAGGTTGGTTGAACAGTATTGCTAGAAAATGGAGAAAACTGTACAAAAGAAAATTAATGATTGTTCCTCGTGATGCGTATAAAATGTTAGAATACCATTTTTACGATCAGAACAATGATGAAATCAAGACCAAAAAGTCTTAAAAAAATGCACCAACATTTAACCGCCGTGAATTTCACGGCGGTTTTTTTTTGTCTAGTTTTATCAAGTGAAAGAAGGAAAGGTTTATACAGTAGACGAAGCAAGGGCGCTCATTCAAAGGTATTGCTCATATAGAGATCGATCGCATTTTGAGGTAATGAATAAACTGAAAGAGTACGGAATGCAAACCCTTGCCATAGATACTATTTTGGTAGAACTTATTTCTGACAAGTTTTTAGATGAGGAGCGCTTTGCTAAGGCATACGCCAGAGGAAAGTTTAACCAAAACAAATGGGGTTGGCGAAAGATTTTACAAGGCCTAAAGCATCACCAAATTTCTAAGTACTGCATCGAAAAAGCTCATGCTGAATTGATCAACCTTCCGTACTTTGAGGTCTTAGAAGATTTAATGAAAAAAAAGTGGACCCAAATCCATTCTAGTAAAACATTTGAAAAGAGACAAAAGGTTGCCGCTTATTTGCTTTCTAAAGGATTTGAGTCCAATTATATTTGGGAAGTTCTCTCTGATTATGAAGCAGAGTAATGTTTTGTTTCTTCGGGCTCATTAGGAACTCTAATGTGTGACCAATTTTCACCTCTTTTTATTCGGTATAACTGCATCTCGCTAATATTGAATTGTTTAGCGATGATTTTTAGTCTTGTCTTCCTTTCCGGATCCCAAATTTTCTTTTTAATTCTCAAAACATCCGTAGAAGTAAGTTTATGACCTTCGGTGGGTGGGGTTTCTTTGGCTTTCTTTCTAGCAGCTATGACCATCGGGCTTTTCTGCTCGTGCTCCTTTTTTTCCTTTAACGTAACCCACCTTAAATTCTTAAAATAGTTATTCTTCTTTTGGAAATCAAGGTGAATAACAATGTTGTGGTCTTCGCTAGGTTTTGTTAAAAACAAATTTGCCACTAATCGGTGAATGTATTCGTAGGATTTTCCGTTTTTAAACTTGCAGTTTATTGTCGGATACCCACCAATATTTGACTCTTTCATAAATTCACCGTTCTCTATTTTGCCTTCATATCTTATTCCTCTTCCAAAATTAGAAATGGCTAACTTTTCATCGGGCTTTTTAGAAAAAATAGGTACATCAATCCATTCTTCTTGTGGATAAAATCGAATCATAATTTTATTACAATTTTAAAATTTTGAGCAAGAGTTTCAAAACCGTCTATTTATCAGAGGTATTGAATCCAATACCCGCTGATGCTGATCATCGGTATAATCTAAGTGGGTAACAAGTCTAATGGTTTTGGGTCCCATTTTTATTCCGAATATATCATTCTTTTCAAAGATTGAAATTACTCTATTGGCTATGTTTTGGTTTTCGGTTGAAAAGATAATTATGTTGGTTTCTACGGGAGCAAAATGTTCGATGAAGGAACATTCTTTCAAGTACTTTGCAATTTCTTTTGCTTTTTTGTGATCGTCCTTTAACCTTTCTACATGGTGATCTAAGGCGTAAATTCCTGCTGCAGCTAGGTATCCTGCCTGTCTCATTCCTCCTCCAAATCTCTTTCTAATTCTTCTTGCTTTTACCATAAAGTCTTTTGTGCCCAACAAAACCGATCCAACCGGAGCTCCTAAGCCCTTAGAAAGACAAACCGAAATTGAGTCAAATTGTTCTCCCATTTCTAGTGATGAAGTGCCAGTGGCTACCAATGCATTAAAGATTCTAGCACCATCTAAATGCAACGGCAGTGAATGAGAATTAGCCACTGCTTTGATTTTTTTAATCTCATTGAAATCAAGACAAGTGCCTCCGCCCTTATTGGCGGTGTTTTCTAAAGAAATGATTCCTGTGGGTGCAGCGTGAATATCATCTGGATTGTTGATTAAATCAACAACTTCATTTGCAGAAAGATGTCCAGAATTGTCTCCTCCAGCCCTAACCTGTAACCCAGAATTAAAAGCCAGTCCGCCGCCTTCATAATTGTATATGTGGGCATACTTATGACAAATAACCTCTTGGCCTGGTACCGTGTGTACATTCAGTGCAATTTGATTGGTCATGGTCCCACTGGGGCAGAAAAGCCCCGCTTCTTTACCAAAGAGTTGTGCTGTTTTTTCTTCTAATCTTTTTACCGTCGGATCTTCTTGAAAAACATCATCTCCTACTTCCGCCGTAAACATATAGTCTACCATGGCCTTGGTAGGCTTGGTAAATGTGTCGCTGCGTAAATCTATCTTCATGATTAGGATGGTGTTAGACCACAAATTTACTTTTTTTTAGTGATAGAAATTTTGTTTTTTACGTACCAATTCTAGGTTGTACCTTTGTTTTCTATGATTACATCGGACCAAATAAATGCTCTAGGTAAAAGAGTGGAGGCTCTATCTTCTTATTTAAAATTAGAAGAGAAGCGAATTACAATTTCTAATCTTGAAGAGAAGACGGCAGACCCTTCTTTTTGGGAAGATCCCAAGGAGGCAGAGGCTACTATGAAACAGATTCGTCAGCTAAAGTTTTGGGTGCAGGGCTTTGAGCAGGTAGAAACCTTCTATGAAGAGTTATTGGTTGGCGCTGAGTTTTTTAAAGAGGAGGCTATCTCTGAGGTTGAACTCAAAGAATTGTATCAAAAAGCCTTTGATACCATTGATGAAATGGAGTTTAAAAATATGCTGTCTGGTGAGGAGGATAAACTTTCTGCCGTCTTGCAAATTACTGCAGGTGCTGGTGGTACAGAAAGCTGTGATTGGGCTTCCATGCTCATGAGAATGTATATCATGTGGGCTGAAAAATCTGGATTTAAAGTCAGAGAATTAAACTACCAAGCGGGAGATGTGGCTGGTGTGAAAACCGTGACCCTAGAGATAGAAGGCGACTTTGTCTTTGGATATTTAAAGGGAGAAAATGGGGTCCATCGTTTGGTCAGAATCTCACCCTTTGATTCTAATGCCAAAAGACATACCTCTTTTGCCTCGGTGTACGTATACCCTTTAGTAGATGACACTATTGAGATTGATGTTAATCTCAGCGATATTGAATGGGATACTTTTAGGTCTTCGGGTGCGGGAGGTCAAAACGTTAACAAGGTAGAAACTGGAGTGAGGTTGCACCACAAACCCACCGGTATTGTCATTGAAAATACAGAAACTAGATCGCAATTACAAAATAAAGAAAAGGCCATTCAATTGCTGAAATCTAGAATGTATGAAGCAGAGGTAGAGGCAAGAAATGCTAAGCGCTCTGAAATTGAAGCGGGCAAGAAAAAAATTGAGTGGGGGTCGCAGATAAGAAACTACGTGATGCATCCTTATAAATTGGTAAAAGACGTCAGAACCGCTACAGAAAGTACAAACGTTGATGCGGTGATGAATGGAGAAATTGATGATTTCTTAAAGTCTTTCCTCATGAATGCAGGACAAAGCGAACTGGAAATGGACCAAGGCTAATTGAAGTCACCACGGTAGCATTTCATTTCTTATCTTTCCGTTAATGATTCGATTAATTCTATTGGCTTTTTTGACAGTTCTAATTCCCCTTTCAGGGGAAGGTCAGGGCTATTTTGTCGAAAACAAAGGTCAATGGCCCGAACGAGTGATTGCAAAAACTCAAACAGAAAATGGTTCTGTTTTTATTACTCGATCAGGAGCAAGAATTACTTGGTTGAATCCTGAAGATCATGAAAAACTTCACGATTGGCTACACGGTGAAAGTGATGGAAGTGATTTTCTGACCCGAACCACCTTTGATATTTTGTACCCCAATGCTTCTCCAAACTTTGAAATACTACCTTCCCAAGAAATTGGCTATACAGAGAATTACTTTTTAGGTAAAAAGAAAAATTGGGCTTCTGGTGCAAAAGCCTATAAAGAGCTACTGATAAAGAATTTTATTCAAAATATTGATTGGCGCTTATACTTTGTAGATGGCGCCCTGAAATATGATTTTATTGTACATCCGGGGGGTGATCCCAACCAAATTGTTTGGAAGTTTTCTGATTTTGTTACGGTAGATACCGATGATAAAAAACTAGAAATCAACGCCAACGATTTTATTTTTACCGAAGACAAGCCTTATGTTTACCAGGTTTCTAACCAACGCAGAACGGAAGTTGAAAGCAAATACAAAGTACGAGGAGATTCTGTTATTTTCGTTTTAGGTGATTTTGATACATCACAAGATCTTATCATTGACCCCAATTATATTTTTAGTTCGTTTACGGGTTCTACCGCAGATAATTTTGGATATACAGCCACTTATGGCCCCAACGGTGAATTATATGCAGGCGGAATTGTTCAAGGTGTGGGATATCCCCTAACTACGGGTGTTGTAAATGATACATTTAATGGAGGGTTTATGGATGTTGGAATTACTGCATTTGCTCCCGATGGTAAAACCCTTGTTTACTCTACTTATTTAGGCGGAATACAATCTGAACAACCGCATAGTATGATGGCAGATAACCAAGGTAATTTGTTCATTTTTGGAATTACTAGCTCTGTTGATTTTCCAGTTACCAGTAATGCCTATGACACAACTTTTAATGGTGGGGTTCCGGTATCTATAGAAAACCTTCCTTTTGCATCGGGGACGGATATTTTTGTTTCTAAACTGTCTCCAGATGGCACCAACCTAGAGGCCAGTACCTATTTCGGGGGCAGTGATAATGATGGGGTCAATTCAAATCTAAAAATCCAATATGGAGATCACAGTAAAGGAGAAATCTATCTGGGAGGTGATAAAGTGTACTTGTCAACTTCAACAAAATCTGTGAATATTCCATTGGTAAATGAGTATCAAAGTACAGCCGGCCCAGCACAAAACGCTTTGTTTATTCGGTTTACGCCTGATTTATCAACCCTCGAATGGTCAACTTATTTCGGAGGTGCAGGAAATCAAGGGGGAATGGGTTGTAAGCTGAATCCGGTAACCGGAGATATGTATTTTGTGGGCACCACAACCACAGGAGCTTTTGTGTGGCCCAATACCAACTCATATGGTTTTACCTATTTTGGAGGCGGCAAGGATGGTTTTATTGCTGCTTTTGATACGGCAACCTTCTCTCTTAAGTATGGTACCTATAACGGGACAGCTGATGAAGATCAAAATTACGCACTTGATATTGACTATGAAGGAGGAATTTATATTACAGGTCTAACCAACGGACCATACCCAAGAACGCCAGGGTTGTTCGGAAATCCGGGGTCGCAGTTTTTTCATCACTTTTCACATGATTTAAACACGTCTGTAAAGTCAATGACCTTTGGTACGGGGGCAGTGGGGAAATACGATATGGCGCCAACCGCATTTTTAATTGATGATTGTAAGAATTTATTTTACTCAGGTTGGTTTGGTGCCTTAAATTCTTCGGGTGCCTTAAACGGAACATTACCCCTTTCGGCAGATGCTGTTTTTCCGACAACTGACGGTGAGGACTTTTACTTTTTTGCCATTGGTGCCAGCTGGCAACAGCTTGATTATGCTACTTACTTTGGTGGAAATGGGGTAAAAGACCACGTAGACGGTGGGACCTCTAGGTTTAGTAAAGACGGAGTTATTTACCAGTCTGTTTGTGCAGGGTGTGGAGGTACTTCAAACTTTCCGGTTTTCCCCGCTGACGTATGGAGTACAACCAACCAAAGTACAAACTGTAACTTGGCTGGAGTTAAAATTGATTTTGAGCCTCAAAATATTAACCTAGATATTTACCTAGATCCTGACTCTACTTGTGTGCCATACATGCTAAGTGTTAAAGGGGCTAGCACGAATAGTGATTTATTGATTTGGGATTATAACGATGGTACCCCTAGAGATACCACCAACAGTCCGGTAAAGCTATATTCAACTCCCGGTAAATATTACATCAAGGTAATAGGTATGGATACGGTTTGTAATGGAATTGACTCTACCGTCTTAGAACTGACTTTGTACGGAGTTGATTTAAGCCATTCTCCAACATTGAGTTATAAGAAATGCGATCCAGATTTTTTTGTTGAGGTATTGGACACTGTTTTTTCCAAAAATCAAATTTATATTGATTGGGGTGATGGTAGCCAAAACTTTGAGACCCTTTATCATAATTACAATGCTACGGGAGCTTATATTATCACCTATGTGGTGGGTGATACCCTTTGTGGTGTCTATGATACCACGTATTTAAATGTTGAATTCTTTGATCCGCCAAGAGGGTTAGAGGTAAATATTGATTTTCCAGATTGTTCAAATCCTGACCTATTGGTTGGCCAAGCAAGTGGGCAGGGCTATTCATATTACGTTTGGAATGTAGAAGGAATATTAGATACAGGAACGGTATTTCAAAAGGTTGTGAACCGCAATAAAGATCTTGTGGTAGAGATTTATGGGGTTGATTCTTTTTGTAGTGTTATTGACACCATTCATTACAATTTAATAACCGCAGAGGCATTAGATAAAAAAGATATAATGCCCAATGTTTTCACCCCGAATAATGATGGGGCGAATGATTATTTAAAGTTTATTAATAAAGAGAATTTACTTTCCTTTGACCAAATAGAACTTCAGATTTTCACCCGTTGGGGGAATAAGGTATTTGAAACAGGAGATGTAAACTTTTTATGGGACGGTACTTTTAAAGGTGGTCCCCTAGATGATGGTGTTTATATGTGGGTCCTTACGGTTTCAGACAACTGTGGTAGGGGACATAAATGGAGTAGTACAATACATATTTTTAGAAAATGATAAAGGTATATCACAATCCACGATGTGGAAAAAGTAGAGAAGCACTTGCTTACCTAGACGAAACGGGTCAAGCGTATGAGGTAGTTGAATACATGAAAACACCCATTACGCCAGATGAATTAACAGAAGTAATTGACGCATTAGATATTGATGCAGAAGACTTGATCAGAAAGAATGAAGCTGAGTGGAAAGATAATTTCCAAGATTTAGAGCTTACAGAAGAAGAATATATTCTGGCTATGATTGAGTATCCTAAGTTGATGCAAAGGCCCATTGTTCTCAAAGGCGAAAAAGCGGTAATCGGAAGACCTAAAGAAGAAATTGATAAGTTGTTATAAATAAAAAAGCCCTAGTTTTTAACTAGGGCTTTTTTTATAGCTAATTCTTTTTACTCGTTTTCAGGGGTATGTCCAATCAGTTTGTAAGCCAATTTAGGCGCAATTTTTTCTAATTGAACTAAAGTAATCCAATATCCAACAAATAAGGCAAGGAAAATCAACATTGAAAATCCCATCCCAAAAATTAAAAGAAATATTACGAATCCAATAAACTTCATGGCTCTCTGATTTTTATGGCTGCTAAATTACAAACAATTTCTACATCCCAACAAGTAAAAAAGAAAAATATATAAGAATTCTTGTTCTTTTATTCGCTTTTACATTGGCTAGAATTAAAGTACTTTTGTCAAAAGTATATGATGAACCAAGCGGTGCATATTAACAGAATTGTCATCTTGACCACCCTTACGGTAGGTTTGGGGTTCGTATTCATGTCGTTACCCCTTATAAAAGAGGCTATTCCGCCCAATGATTTTTACGGGGTAAGTATAGAAGAAACTAGAGAGTCTAGAGAAGTTTGGTATGCCGTCAATAAGGTTGCTGGCTATGGTCTAGCACTGGCAGGATTTTGCACCTTTTTTCTGGGAATGTTTTCTTGGAAAAAAGCCAAAGTATGGTCCACGAAAAAATTGGCTCTTGTCCTTTTTTCTTCCATGTTGGTTTTCTTAGTTCTCACGATATCAATTAGTATTCAATTAGCATTAAAATAAGTCTTATGAGTTTTCGTATAGAAAAAGACACAATGGGCGATGTTCAAGTTCCAGCAGATAAATACTGGGGAGCCCAAACGGAAAGAAGTAGAAACAACTTCAAAATTGGACCTGAGGCAAGTATGCCAAAAGAAATTGTTCACTCTTTTGGTTACCTCAAGAAAGCCGCTGCCATGACCAACAATCAGTTGGGAGTTCTTAGCGACGAGAAATGTGATTTGATTAGTCGTGCTTGTGAAGAGATTATTGCAGGTAAACTAGATGACCAGTTTCCATTGGTAATTTGGCAAACTGGTTCTGGAACCCAATCTAATATGAACGTGAATGAGGTGATTTCTAACCGCGCACACGTATTACAAGGAAATGCTTTAGGCGAAGGGGATAAGTTAATTCACCCAAATGATGATGTGAACAAGTCTCAGTCATCTAATGATACCTATCCAACGGCTATGCACATAGCTTCTTATAAAATGGTAGTGGAAACAACCATTCCTGGTATTGAAAAGTTAAGAGATACACTAGAGGCAAAATCAAAAGCTTTTTTTAATGTAGTAAAGATCGGTAGAACCCACCTTATGGATGCTACTCCTTTGACGTTAGGACAAGAATTTTCTGGTTATGTGGCTCAGTTAAACTTCGGAATTAAAGCCTTGAAAAACACGCTGGCTCACCTTTCTGAGTTGGCTTTAGGAGGAACGGCTGTAGGAACTGGAATCAATACTCCAGAAGGATATTCAGAATTAGTAGCTAAAAACATTGCTGACCTAACAGGTCTTCCTTTTGTAACGGCTCAAAATAAGTTTGAAGCTTTGGCAGCCCATGATGCTATGGTAGAAACCCATGGAGCTTTAAAACAAGTAGCGGTTTCTTTGATGAAAATCGCTAATGATATTAGGCTTTTAGCTTCTGGACCTCGCTCAGGAATTGGCGAGATTATTATTCCGGCCAATGAGCCAGGATCTTCCATTATGCCCGGTAAGGTAAATCCAACGCAAAGTGAAGCCTTGACCATGGTATGTGCGCAGGTAATGGGTAATGATGTTGCCATTACTATGGGAGGAGCAACTGGTCATTATGAATTAAATGTATTTAAACCCGTAATTGCTGCAAACCTTCTTCAATCTGCAAGATTGATTGGTGATGCTTGTGTTTCATTTAACGATCATTGTGCAATTGGTATTGAGCCTAACCACAAAGAAATCGAAAAGCACGTGAACAATTCCCTAATGTTGGTTACGGCCTTGAATACCAAAATCGGATATGAGAAAGCGGCAAAAATTGCCAAAACAGCTCATGAAAATGGTACTACACTAAAAGAAGAAGCAGTAAACCTTGGATATTTATCTGCTGATGAATTTGATCAGTGGGTAGTTCCAGCGGATATGGTAGGTAGCCTGAAATAATTGGCACCCCAAATATTTAAAAAGCCCCGGTAGATTCTACCAGGGCTTTTTTTATTCCGTTAATTTTTGGGGGAGAATGAAACTCTCATAAAAAATAGTGTCTCTGTTCAACCTTAATTTTAACCAACCCCTCAATTTCTGATCTTGAATTGCTCGCGATTCTTGAGTAGTTGAAGGACTCCAATAGGTTTGAAAAACATCTAAGGTGTAAATTTTTAAGGTTTCAAAATCTGTATAAATTAACTGCCCCGTGTTAACCTTGGCAAGGTCTGTATATTGAACCTTCATCTCTTCAACCAAGCTAGAAGGTAAAAGCTTAGACTCTATTGTGTTTAACCTTTCTGTAAGTTGGTTAATGGTGTTTTCTTTATCAATAATGGTTTCTTGACTTCTCGTGTAAACGTTGACCAATTTGCCTACTTCGGCCTCCATGGTGCCACTGTTGTCTTTTCCTTGAACAATTCTAAGCTTAGTTTCTGAAAGGCCGTAATTCTCCATTATTTTGGTCCAGTTGCCAATCACCTTTTCAGGAACAATTTCTCCTATAAAGAAAATGCTGATCACATTTCCTTTCACGTCATCGTCAAATAGAATTTCTTGTTTTACTATTTCGCTTCCTTCGTAAGAAACATTTTCAATGACAAATGAAGTCGCTCTTCTCATGAAAATGGCTTCACGTACCACCGAAATGAAAATTAAGATACTAGGGACAACAATTACCAAAGAAGTAAAACCAAAAATGCGTTTTGCCTTTCTCTCGGTTTCCTCATCAACAAACTTCTTTAAGGGGTACTTTAAAAATCTAACCACTAAGATGGTGGCTAGTGAAATGAAGAAAGCATTGATTAAGAATAGATAAAAAGCACCTAAGAAATAGCTTAATTGCAAGGTAGCAATTCCATATCCTGCGGTACAAAGAGGGGGCATTAGGGCGGTAGCAATAGCAACCCCCGGAATTACATTGTTTTTTTCTTTTCTCGATCCTGCAAGAATTCCAGTAAGTCCACCAAAAAATGCAATAAACACATCTAATAAGGTAGGTCTTGTTCTAGCCAATAGCTCAGAACTTGCATCGCTTAATGGTGTTGAAACAAAATATACAGCAGAGGCTATGATAGCAACTCCAGCAGCAATGGCTAGGTTTTTTAAGGCTTTTTTTAAGGTGTCTAAATCATTGATGCCGACAGATAGTCCAATCCCCATAATGGGTCCCATTAACGGACTGATAAGCATGGCACCGATGACTACTGGTGTAGAGTTTACGTTTAACCCAATAGAACAAATGAAGATTGAAAAAATTAAAATCCAAAGGTTGTATCCTTTGAACTGAATGTCTTTGATAATGCCCTCAATGGTTTCATTGGGTCTTGCATTATCTACAATGTTAAGTTGAGACTTTAAGAGGTTCCAAATGCTTTTAAAAATAGATTTTGAGGAAGAAACAATTTTTTCTTTCTCTATTTTATTCTGTGCATCTTCAATTTTTTCTTGCTCCGTCATATGGGGTTTTAAATAAAATCTTCACCAATTTCCATCTTCAGATCACTTACATATTGCTTTATGTTTTGCTCTTTTTCTGAAGGACAGATAAGTAATTTATTTCCGTTGTCAATTACGATGTAATTTTCTAATCCAATAATAACGGCAGCTTTGTCTTTACTGATTCTTATGACGTTGTTTTTTGATTCAGTCAACAGTACATTTTTTGAAAACAATGCATTGTTGTGTACGTCTTTCTTTATTTCACGCCCTACAGAACTCCAAGTGCCTAAATCACTCCAGTCAAATTTTCCTGGAATTACATATACGTTTTTGGCTTTCTCTAAAATACCAAAATCAACACTTTGGTTCTCAACAGTAGGGTAATATTTATTGATAAATGCCAATTCATTGTCTGTGCCGTATTCATTCCACCCCGCTTCAAAAGTTGAATACATGTCTGGTAACAGCTTTTCAAATGAATTCATGATGGTATTCGTATTCCAAATAAAAATTCCAGCATTCCATAAAAAATCTCCACTGTCAATAAACTGTTGGGCAATTTCTGTATTTGGTTTTTCTGTAAAGGTCTTAACAGCTTTTATCTGGGAGTCCATCGTAATTGATGAATCCTTGAACTGAATGTAGCCATAACCAGTTTCAGGCCTGTTAGGCTTAATGCCCATGGTCAATAAAACATTGTTTTCATCAGCGGTTTGAAGGCCTAGTTTTACTTGCTCGTAAAAAGCCTCTTCATTATTTATTAAGTGGTCTGCAGGACAAGTAATTATCGTTGATTTGGGTGACCTCTTTTTCACAACAAACGTGCTGTATAATATGCAAGGCGCAGTGTTTCTTCTGGAGGGCTCAGTTAAAATATTGTGAGTTTTGAGATCTGGAAGTTGCTCTTCTACGAGTTCTTTGTATTGCTTGTTGGTAACAATTAGAATATTCTCAGGATCAATAACTTTAGACATTCTTTCGTATGTCTGCTGTAAAAGGGTCTTTCCGGTACCTAAAATATCGAGAAACTGCTTTGGTTTTGCTTGGGTGCTTAGAGGCCAGAATCTGCTTCCAATACCTCCTGCCATTATTACGCAGTAATTTGTACTCATCTAAAATTTAATATTTGAACAAATTTAAACATTTTGACATGCCTAACGTCAATGTTTACCAACCTTATTTTTTGGCTATCTTCGCAAACTCAAAAGATACAATTAAAGTTTAAGGTTTTATGTTAAATATCGTGCTATTCGGACCTCCAGGTGCCGGAAAGGGAACTCAATCAGAATTTTTAGTAAAGAAATACAACCTTCACCACCTTTCTACGGGTGATATTTTCCGTGCAAACATCAAAGGAGGAACTGAATTGGGGGTTCTAGCAAAAACATATATTGATAAAGGTCAGTTGGTTCCTGATGAGGTAACCATTGGTATGCTTGAGTCAGAAGTTAAAGCGAATCCTGAAGCTAAGGGTTTTATCTTTGACGGCTTTCCGCGTACTAGCGCTCAAGCTAAAGCCTTAGATAACTTGCTAAGTTCATTAAATACTGAGGTGTCTGGTATGTTGGCCCTAGAAGTCAATGAAGAAGAACTAAAAGTTCGATTGGCAGAGAGAGCTAAAACTTCCGGTCGCGCAGACGATGCGAACCCTGAAGTTATTCAGCAAAGAATTAACGTGTATAATTCTGAAACGGCACCGGTAAAAGATTACTATCAAAATTGTAATAAATATCACGGAATTAACGGCGTGGGTACTATTGTAGAAATTACCGACCGTTTAATTGATACCATAGAAAAATTATAATTCCGCATGGCAGGATCTAACTTTATTGATTACGTAAAAATTCATTGTACCTCAGGTAAAGGAGGAGCAGGCTCTGCACACCTTTATAGAGGTAGAGGAATTCCTAAAGGAGGTCCTGACGGTGGTGACGGTGGACGTGGTGGTCACGTAATTGTTCGTGGTAACGAGCAGATGTGGACCCTATTACACCTGAAATATAGAAAGCACATTAAGGCAGCCCCGGGTGGCGTCGGAAGTGGAAATGATAAACACGGTGCTGACGGTGAAGATCGTTACATTGACGTTCCTTTAGGTACCGTTGCCAAAGACGGTGAAACGGGTGAAGTTCTCTTTGAAATCACTGAACACGGTCAGACCGAAATCATCATGAAAGGGGGGCGCGGCGGACGAGGTAATACCCATTTTAAATCGCCTACCAATCAAACTCCTAGATACGCTCAGCCGGGTGAAGAAGGTATAGAAGGTTGGAGGATTTTAGAACTTAAGGTTCTTGCTGATGTGGGGCTTGTAGGATTTCCAAATGCGGGAAAAAGCACCTTGCTTTCAGTAATTTCTGCAGCTAAACCAGAAATTGCAAATTATCCTTTCACCACATTGGTTCCTAACCTGGGCATGGTTCAGTACAGAGATTATCGTTCTTTTGTTATGGCAGATATCCCTGGTATTATTGAAGGTGCTTCAGAAGGTAAGGGGTTAGGCCATAGGTTCTTAAGGCATATTGAACGAAATTCTGTTTTGCTTTTCTTGGTTTCTGCCGATGCAGATGATATTCAACATGAATACAATGTACTGGTAAGTGAGTTAGAAAAGTATAATCCTGAATTACTTGATAAAGAAAGACTTTTAGCAATTTCTAAAAGCGATATGCTTGACGAGGAGTTGAAATCAGAAATGGAAGCAACCCTCCCCAAAGGCGTACCTCATTTGTTTATTTCTTCTGTTGCCAATAAAGGAATTACAGAATTGAAAGACATCTTGTGGGAAATGATTAACAAACCGGTGCCAGGAGTTGATGAATAGCCTGATAAAAATAGATGAGAATTGGCTTTTAGCATTAAACGGATTGGGCAATGAGGCCTTAGATCCGTTTTTTGTAGCCATTTCTCAAGTTGCTATTTGGATTCCACTCTATGCCTTTTTGATATTCTTGCTGTTTAAAAAATTTGAAACCAGTGATGCCTTGGTCTTTTTAGCGTTGGTTATCATAGGTGTTTTTTTAACCGATCAGATTTCTGTACATCTTTTTAAAGAGGTCTTTCAACGTCCTAGACCGTGCCATCAAGAACACTTAGTGAGCACTTTGAGGGTGGTTGATGGTTGCGGTGGCGCCTATGGATTCGTGTCTTCTCACGCTGCAAATACTTTTGGTCTAGCCACTTTCGTGGGAAAGGTACTGGGTAGAAAAATGAAATTTATTTATCCCATATTACTCTTTTGGGCTGCGATGGTAAGTTATTCTAGAATTTACCTAGGGGTTCATTTTCCGGGAGACATTTTGGGAGGAGCTGTATTGGGAATGGTAATCGGGAGCGTGCTATTTAAAATTGCGAGCAGACGACTCATTTAATTTCATAGCTGCCACGATGAGTTTTCTTATCAATTCAACATCCCAATCTTCATAGTATTCAATAAACAAACTAGCGGTTTGTTTTCTTTTTTCACCGTTTAGCTCCGGAAAACTCTCTTGTAGAAGCTTTCCCTTCATAAAACCTAGGTCTATACCTTTGGCTTTTCCGTTTAGGTAACATAGTCCTGTGTAGTAATCAAAAAACGGAAGGCCGTACTTGATAGACATTTGAATTTTGTCTGATTCACCTTTTATAATTGAAATCAATGCGTTAAAAGCCTCTTCTTCAACCTTGGTTTTCCCCTTTAAAAAATTCTCGTAAGGGGTCATCTAATCAGCTTTAGTACTCCTGATCTTTGAATGGCTTCGTTGTTTTGATCTAATACGTTTAGTTGATAGGTATAAACGCCTGTAGCCATTTGCACTCCTGTATTTTCATACCTACCATTCCAGCCTTCATAGGGGTTGGTTGTCATGAATACTCTTTCTCCCCAACGGTTAAACACAATAAATTCATAGGTGTTTATCCCCGTTACAACGGGCCTAAACACTTCGTTCATTCCATCGTCATCAGGTGTAAAGGCATTGGGAATAAAAACATTGGTAGGCGGCTGAATCCAGATGAGCTTTTGTGAAGTGTCTCGACAACCAAACTGATTGATTAAAACCACCTTGGCCAAATAATATCCCGTGTCTATGAATGAGTGTTCTACCGGCGATTGGTTAACGTACCTACTTCCGTCACCAGGTAAAATAATTAGTGAATCATGTGGAGAATTGCTGGTGTTTTCAAAGATTACTTCTGGGTGGTAAATATCTGTTACCAATGGCGAGGCATTAAATTTAGAAGTGGGCTTGGGGTTTACAATAATAGCCAAAGGGTATTCTATTTCTTGAAAATCAACACAACCACTGTCAGAGATCAATTGACCCGTAACTTTATAAATACCGGGTGTGGTATAGGTATGGGTTTTTATCGTGTCATAGAAATCAGAACTGCTAAATCTCCATTGAATTCTAGATGGGGTAGAAGTGGTGCTGAGGTCTGTAATGTTCACAGTAAATGGCACGCATCCCACGGTGTTGTCTAGGGTGTAATCAAGATTGGGACGTTCAAAAAGAACTACTTGTGTAGATCGGACATCTTCACAAATAGCGTGGTTTACCTTGAATGAAACGGTGTGTGGTCCAACCGTTGAAAAGGTTATGGGTGGGGGAATTCTACCGTTAAACGTTTGGATGTTTGCATTCGGACCAAAGTCCCAAGTATAGGTAGAATTCATAGGATGTGCTTCAACAGGCATAAACTGAATGCTGTTTGAATCAAGACAGAAATCACCGTTATAGACAAAGTCTGCATCTAGCGGATCATAAACGTAAAAGGTTTGTACGGTGGTGTCCGCACAAGGCCAATCCGGATTTGCTACCAAGGTGACGTTATACACTCCCGTGTCAGGGAAGGTGAAGGTCGGGTTTGAAAGATTACTGGTGTCTGCCAATACTCCGGGCACTCCAAAGTCCCAGAAATATGAAGAAGCAAATACAGAGGTATTGTCAAATTGTATAGTAGTTCCTTGACATTGGTTAATGGCCTGTTGACTTTGCGGCCTAATATTAGCCTGGGTTAAGACCACACACGGCACAACGGTAAATTGATAATCTCGCCGCAAGGTAGACAAGTATTGCCCGTTTCGGTATTCAGAGACACATATAGAAACGGTATAATTTCCTTGAGTATTTGGTGTTCCCGTCAAAACACCTGTATTCGGATCAAGTGAAAGGGCGGGTGAAGAGGTTATCGGATTGGTAGCGCTATATCCTGTAGCGAAAGGAACGGCACTGTAGGGTGGAGGTTCTGAAGTTCCTGGGTTCGGATTCCCTGAAGAAGCACCATCTAGCGGGTTACACAATTCGTAAAAAAGAGAATCACCATCAGGGTCAGTGGCCGTCAAGGGTAAATTTAAAGGGTCGTTTAGACATAATACAATGGGTGGTCGATTTACAAACCTAGGACTTGAGTTGCAGGTAGAATCATTTGGGGGGACCTCTATTGTATAGGTGTTCCCGAACGAAGTAGGGTTTACTAAGTTGTCAATGGTACCGTTTCTACAACACCTTTGGTGAGAAATGGTGTATCCGTCTGGACTAGGCGGTAGGGTTGCAACCAAAGTGTATACCGCATATTCAGTGCAAATATTAGGCGGTGCACTTAAACAAGGGTTGTTAATGTTGGTCGGAATGTTCTGGTTCAGATTAAAGGGTACGTTTTGTGCTAAAAACGGATTGGTATTACTGCCTTTAAAAACCGTTATTACTACAGAGGGGTCAATGGGGGCTCCAGAAGAGTTACAATCCCTGTAGACAAAAAGCTTGATTTCATATTGATTGTTGCCAAGACAGGTGTAAAACATCTCACCACCTACCAAGTGCAAACCTTGCATATTGGAAGGAACAAGCAAAAAGAGAATAATGCTTATTTTGAGTATTGATTTCATAATTAACAGTCTTAGGCCTATTGAATAAAGTGAAGTATATTCAGAGCTTTCCTGCGATAGCTAATTTACTAATTAAAAATCAATTCGTTATAGGGAACAATTGTGGTAAATCCCTTTACGGGAAAATAGGTCAAAGCGTCTTTTCTCGTTGCTAGGATAAAATCACCGCCCCATGCTCCTAAGCTTTTTATTGCTCCAGGATAATCTTCAAAAAGGGTGTCTTTAATTTTCGAAAACCCCAAGGTTTTAGAAAGTAGGTTTTCGTGTTGAGAAAGTAAGTTCTCAAAATCTGGTAGTGTGTTACACTGTAAAACCGATTGAGTAATTGAGTTGATTTTCTCTATCACTTTACTAAAGTCTTTGTCGCTTTGATTGAACCGATGGACTTCTAAATCGCTTTTTTGTTTTTGATTTAGGTGGATAAAATAGATTTCCTCTTTAAAGGGAGGATCAAAATCTACATTAGACCAAGAGGGACTTTCACCTTTCAAAGAATAAACGATGCCCTGGTCAATTTGAGCATTAGCAACATCATACCCACTTCCGTTTGAAGTTTTTTGATGCAGCTTCATTCTATCGTAGCCGGTCCATTGAGAAATTAAACTGGTCAAGGTTGAAGAGCTTCCAAGTCCCCAGTCATTCGGGAATTCTAACTCTGTAATAATGGAATAACCCCGGGTCACATTCCCTGGAAGGGCAATTTTTAAAAGCTTTTCTAGGTGACCAGAAAGATCAGGGTTGTTTGTTTCTACTAGGTTACCATCTAAACTAAAAACACCCGTAAACCAGATCTCACCCTTGTGGTTCTTACTGGTCCATTCAATATGGTTTTCAGTTATTTCTTCGGCTAACAGTTTTTGGCCAAAAGCGGTTGGCAGAGAAAAAGCCTTAGCCCCTTTTAAGACTAAGTATTCTGCGGTAATTAACAACTTTCCGTGAGCGTAATAAGACTTCATAAAAAACCGCCACAATGAGGCGGTAAATTTTTATTTATTGTAGACTTCGCTAGGATTTTTTATACCTCTAAGTTCACAGAACTTATTGATAACCTCTGCGTGATGAGGTACCTTGTCAGCAAAGAATTTTACAATCTTAACTCTTTCTTCTTCAGTAGCTTCTAGTTGATTGAGAATATTGAAAAGGTGCATTTTCATGTGACCTTTTTGAATACCCGTAGTAGTCAAAGCTCTAAGGGCGGCAAAATTTTGTGCAAGTCCGCTGGCGGCAACAATTCCCATAAGCTTTTCAGCATTGGGGTAACCTAACATTTCATGAGCAAATTTCACCATAGGGTGAAGTCCTGTAAGGCCACCAATGGTACCTAGTGAAAGCGGCATTTCAATCCAAAATTTAAACTCGCCATTGTCTATGGTACAATGAGTTAAGCTACTATATTTTCCGCTTTTAGCTGCGTAGGTATGGCCTGCAGCCTCAACCGCTCTAAAATCATTTCCTGTGGCAATGATTACCGCATCAATTCCATTAAATATTCCCTTGTTGTGGGTGGTAGCTCTGTAGGGTTCAATTTCTCCAATCTGAACCGCTCTGTGAAACTTATAAGCAAATTCTTCAGGTGTGATGTTGTTGCCATCAACCAACTGATCAATTTTACAAGATACTTCTGCTTTTACAATACATTCTGGGGTGTAATTAGACAAAATACACATCACAATCTGAATGTTTTTCTCTTCATCAGTAAACAAGTCTGAAGCAGTAATTTCTTCAGTCATCGATTTTGCAAACTGCTCTAAACAGCTATTGATGAAGTTAGCTCCCATTGAATCACAAGTTTCAAACTTCGCTTCAATTTGGAAGTAACCCTCTAGGTCAGCCGTTTTGTCTACCAAGGCAATGTCAACAATGCCACCACCACGAGCTCTCATATTGGCGGTAATCGTTTCCGTCCCGCTTAACAAAGAACTTTTTAAGGTAGAATTGAAAAACGCATTTAGCTTTTCAGAATCTCCTTGGTACATGAAATGTACATGTCCGATTTTTTTGGTAGAAACAATAGTGGTTTTAAATCCACCTTTGTCTAACCAAAAGTTTGCAGCCTTTGAAGCTGCTGCAACCACTGAGCTTTCTTCAATAGCCATGGGCAGAGCAAAAAGCTCACCGTCGATTAAAAAGTTAGGTGCTACACCAAAAGGCAAATAGTAGTTGGTGATGGTGTTTTCAATAAAGTCATCATGAAGTTTTTGCCTTTTTGGGTCATCATGAAGATAGGTTGCTAAAGTTTCTCTGGCTGCCTCTGAATTTTCAAAGAATTCATTGACTAACCATTCAATTTTTCCTTCTTTAGAAAGTTTTGAAAAACCTTTGATCGGAGTTCTATTTGCCATAATCAAGTATTTGACTTACAAACGCTTTTAACTTCAATTTGTTTGAGCGTGGGTTTGTTAAATCTTTTTTAATCCCTGCAAAGGTAGGTTTTATTGCAGTGCATTATTAAAAATTTCTACCATATCTCCATAGCTTCTATTTCCCATTCCTAAAAAAGGGTATTTTCTGGTTAAATACGGAAACGGTTTTTTGAGCTGGTTCAATTGTTGGTCGTAAATAATGAGACCGGTTATTCGGCTGTTTACGGTTTGGGTAAAGGCTGCTATGAACACTTTTTTTCCGGGGTCCATTACAATGGGAAGGTAATTAGAGTCAAAAATGAAATTTTGATAATTCCCTTTTGAGATGTCTAAGGCATTATTCGAATAAAAGAAGTACACCGGAGAAAAGTTGTACGCTGTTTCAAATGATGACATGATCAAATCATTTTCAATTTTTTGTTTGTTCTCAAGGTCTTTAGCTTCTTTTTCTTCACCGTTTTTTAGTAAGTAATCAATTTGATTTTGAGAGGTTGAGAGCCTGACCAATAGAACCCCATTTTTTAATTCTGAAATAGCAGATTCTTGAGCCGTCAAAAGGTTGAAAGAAAGCAGGAGTAGGGCCAGTATTTTAAAATTCATAACCACATGCTTTTAAGGTTTCTTTAGTTTTGGCCACTTCACCAATCCCAAGTAAGATTTTATTTCCTTGGTTTGTTTCAATCTGAAGGCCAATGGCGCCTGCGGTATTGTGCACCGAACCGTATTTTCTTGAAACTCTAAACCCATACCCAATAAAAGGATACCTAATAATTTCGAGTTTTTTTATGTCAGCTTTTTCAAGCCTAGTGTAATTTTTTTGGAGTGGTTTCCACCTAAATGAAATCGCCTCAGGTTCAATTTTATATTGAAGGATTGTTGAATAAATAAAAATTATTATGGCAAGAATAAGGATGCTAAACACGACCAGTCTCATTGAGTTTTCATTCTGAGAAAGTCCACCGTAGGTAGTTAATATCAAAATGGGGACTAACAAGAAAAGCCAACCTTTTGAAAATTTTTGAGAAAACAATTGGGTCATACTTTATTGATTTTAAAAAGGCCTCCTAATTCAGTATGATCAAAAGCCTCATTTTTCACTTTGGTTAAACCACATTTTTCTAACACGGCAACGCTTGCTTTGTTTCGCAAGTCTGCCCGACCAATAATTGAAGTTATGTTCGTGTTGGCCCATGCCCAAAAGATTGAGGCGAAACAAGCTTCAGTGGCATGGCCATTGCCCCAATGCTCTTCAAAAAACCTAAACCCAACATCTGTTTGTCCATCTTCATGGTGCTTGAGTCCGCACCAACCAATTAATTGGTCCGTTGATTTTAGAATCACTCCCCAACGACCGTAACCGAAGTTTTCATAATGATTATAGTTATGCAAGAACTTTTCCGCCTCTTCTAGTGAAGAAAACGGAGGGTCACCGGTATACTTAATTACGTTGGGATTATTATTTAAGTCAAAGGCAAATTGTGCGTCTTCTGGTGTCAACTCTCTTAACCAAAGTCTTCGGGTTTCAATAGGGGTGGTGGCCCTCATGTTTTGGATGGTGTTTTGAGTGTTCATTATTTCCCTTTAGCATTAAAGGTTAAAAGTAATATTTAATGAATATACACAATCTGTAAATTTTTGACATAAAAAAACCGGAAGCATTGCTTCCGGTTTCTTCAATCAGCCTTGTTCTTCTCAGGACATTTATATTATACAATAAAACGTACGTTCATAGACAAATGCTGTGCGAATTACAATTGGTTTCCCAATTCTAGCGCTGCTTTTCAATAGCAACGTTTACACGTAATTCACGACCGTTTAATTCAGTGCCATTGAGGTTTTCAATAGCAGTGTTGCCTTCGTTGTCATCAGACATTACAACGAAACCGAATCCACGACTTCTACCAGTTTCACGATCAGTGATGATACGTGCAGATTCTACGTTTCCGAAAGCTTCAAAAGCACGGGATAATTCGTCTTCGCTTAAGCGAAAAGAAAGGTTCCCAACAAAAATGTTCATAGTAACAAAATAAATAATTCAAGGCACAAAGGTAAGCTTAAAAACAACAGGTTTTAATTTATCATGTAAACTTTGTGTTTTTAAATCATTGATTTAATAAGAATAATCATTGGAACTAGGGCTGAGAGCAAGTATAGCCTTTGTGTACTGTCTCTAAAATAAATTGCTTGACGGTATGCTTTTGGGAAATTGAGGATAATCCAGACGATAAAAGCCTCGATTAATCCAATGATTGAGATGATATTTTCACTATCTAAACCTAAAACGACCAAACTAATAGCAATGACTAGGGTGCTAAATGCAAGTCCAGAGAAAATCATTCTGATTAAATCTTTGCCTCCAATGCGTTTGTAAATATCAAACCGCAATGCGTTTTTGATTGACAATCTGAGCAATAAAGGCATGGTAGCGTAGAAGTAAAAAGAAGCTAAAAAACTAGTAGAAGTGATAACTACCACTTTAAAAGCTTCGTAGTTAATGAGAACTCCCACGATGGAAATAGCCCAAAAAGCCACAAAGGCTTTCTCTATATTTTTCATTTTTTGTTAGTAAGTAGGAATAGTATATCCTAAATGAAGACTAAAGTATTGAATAGAAGAGATAGGCAAAATGTCAAAGTTTTGAGGATTGTATGAATACCTAATACCCACATCAATAAATTGTCTTCTGGCCACATCTAAAGAAATCAACGCACCTATTTGAGGTCTCGCTACAAAACCCCAAGAGCTTTCGCTGATTTCGTAATGGCTAAAGTAAAGGCTTTGATCAGAATATGACATCCCTAAACTAAGACCAGCGTACGGAATTATTGATCCGTCTGTGGGTAAGAAATAATCGGCTCTAATACTTAAAGGAACATTGTGGCTGTACGTATATAAATCAGTGGTAATTGCACCGTGGTCTAGTTGGTAGGTTGACCTTTCAACGTATTCTGAAAATGAATTCCAACCAAACTCAAACCCCAAGTACAATTGGTTGTTTATGGGGTATTGGTATCTAAATCCACCACCCCACCAACTGGTGTTGTCTGCGATGATATCGCTGCCAACGGGAATACTAGGTTCGTAATAAAAACTAAAGTATCTTGAGAAATTCTGGCCATTAGTGGTGAATGCTCCTAGAACTATGATAAATGTGATTATTTGCTTTTTCATGATAGCTGTAATTAAGGTAGGTTAGTGATGTAAGGACTTTGCGTGAAAGCCTGGTCAGTTGCTTTTACCGTTTCACTGACCGCCGTGGATCCTTTGTAAACACTACCAATTACTGCATTCCAAAGAACCGTAATTTGGTTGTTTTGCATGTTCTTTACGTCTAGTAATTCAATAACTATCGTGCCCGTACTGTATGCGTAGGTTGAGTATCCTGGATACCAATATCCGCAACCTGGACATCCCCAATATCCACCCCCAGGGTAGCCCGGGTAACCCCACCAATATCCTGGGTAATAATAATCAGTGTATATCTGAAGGTTCTTTATTAGGGTTACTGGAATTCCAATATCTGCTGAATCTTTATCAGCTACTTGAACATAACCCCTTGCGGTCATGTTTTTAGCAAGGTTGTCAAGAATTTTGTTGGCATCTGGACCCGTTAATGAGTTTCCGTCACCGGGTTTATCTGAGGCAACAATGATTGAATCAGGTATGAAAAAAGTATTGTATTGTTTAAAGTCAGAACTAGGTGCATAATGGGTCGCGACATAAAATTCCGACGAAAGTCGCGCAGTATTCGGTAATTTTGTGCAACTTGCTATCACCAAACTAGTAAGAGAAATGGTAAGTAATTGAATTGCTTTCATAGTTTTCTATCTGTTTTGAAAAGTAAAAGTACATTAAAAAATATTCTTTATGCGACTTAAGTTAGTGGTTTTAATCTTAACCGTTTTTTCAAGTTTTCAGGCTTTTTCTCAATTCGGACTTCATTATACTCAAGGATATGTTTTTGGAAACAATGTTCCTGTATACGGAGGTAGGATTTATTTGAACGAAACCTCCTCTCAAGAAGTCACAGGACTTATGCGCGTGGGTAGAGATAATGCTGTTGGGTTTAGCTACACATGGCAAAATATGGACGCAAGAGAGGATTATTTTAACGGGGTCGGAAATGGAACGACTCGGCTGACTTGGCATTATTACCAACTTAATTTTCAAAGGTATTACCGCCATGTGGGATCGAGAATTGAGCCGTATGCAGCCGGAAAACTAGGACTTGTCTTTATCGATAATAAGGAGTTTAACGCAAGAGATTACACCTATTTTACAGTGGGTGTTGATTTAGGATGTAGACTCTACTTGACCGAAAAATTCGGGCTTTCTGCAGCTGCCCAACTAATGATGCCGGTTCAAGGGGTAGGAGGAGCTATTTTTGTTGGCTCTGGAGGAGCAGGTGTGGGCGTGAACGGATATTCGTCCATCGCCCAATTCTGCTTTAATATTGGAGGCTTCTTCCAACTGTAATTTCAGAAACCTATTTTTCTTTTTTTAGAAGTCCTAGCCTGTCTAGTTCTTCAGATATTACCGCGGCGTATTCTCTAGAAAATGATTCGGCTGAACTGGGGTCAGTGGTTTCTGATTGACCGGCCCAAATCAATTTGTTTTGTTTTAAATCATACAATCTAGCTTCTAAGAAAAACTGGGTAGTTGTGGTATAATACCCTGGTTCATTAACCATGTAGTAACTATTGTAATAATAACCACCCCAACCTCCATAATATCCATAGGGAGAATAAGAGGTGCCCGGGACGTATTTTGTTTGTTCATTAACATCTAACAGTGATATGGTAAGAACACTTTCAATGCCTTCTGATTTCATTTTTTCTACCGACGCGGTAAGTTCTTCTTTGGTCGGCTTGTGGTCAGGCCCAAAATAATCATACCCCTTCTTTGAAGATACCTTTTTTCTGCTCATAGCCTCTTCAATTGCGTTTTCAAAAGTGATTTGATAATCCGCTCTATCAGTAATACCTGTGATTAGTATATGGCTTTGTGCTGTTTTTTCGGCATCGGGATTTGACCAGGTGGCTACCAAATGAGTGTTGGTACACGCTGAAATGAAAAATCCTCCAATAATTGCTAGGACAGTTTTAATAAATTTATTCATATTACATTCCTCCTCCTGCGTTTTTTAATTCAGTAAAAGTCATAACGTTAGCCCCAGCAGGGATTTCTAAATTAAAGTCAGATTCTTTAGCTTCCTTTACTGATTTTGCCGTCATAACCATTGGCATTTCTCCCGTCATGATTTCCATTTCTAATGGAAAACCATCAAGGTTTTTGTACATGCTCGTCATTTCACTATTCAAGTTTTCTGGCTTAATCTTATCAGTATACCACACCATAACAGCGGTGTTGTCTCCTGATTTAATTTTGGCTCTTTTACACTTGTAGCCTAAGATTTTCTTTTCGCCTGGTAGTTCTTCAATTTCTTGTGACTCTTTAGAAGCTTCTTTTTCTAACTCCTTATATTCTTCGGCACTAATAGTTGCAGCCGTAACCTGTCCCATCATTGAAGTAATCATTAATCCTTCCCCTTTTTCGCCATCCATAAACATGTTCAAAGACATAAGGCTACCCATGGCCATGTCTAATGAAACTTTTTGCTTCATAAAGGCAAGGTTTAAGGTTGATCCGTCTAACATGGCTAGTTGGGCTGCATTGCTTTCATCAGCTATGAATTCAATTTCGTACGTAATGGAAACGTTTTTTTTCTGAGCAAAAGCCTGAGTTCCAAAAAGGAATAGTCCGGCTAAAAGTAAAACTGATGTGAATTTAATTTTCATCTGATAGTGTTTTTAATGAATCTATTTGCGTTACTAAGTTATTAACTAATTGGTTTGGAACCGCTATGGACAATATATATTGATCAATTTTCCATACGTTGTCAGACTTTAGTAATACTCCGGTTCCTCTTAAGGGGCCAAGGTGATCGGTGTCAATTTCTTCTTCAAACCAACAAACGGTTTTTTCGGGATTATAGCGAAGACTTCTGGCATAAGGTTTAAAATCCCAAGCGCTGCCTCTTTCAAAAAAAGGGCTTGACCATTTTCTGAATTCTATGGCCGTCCATCTTTCCGTTTGATCCGTTCCCATGAAAATGGAGCTATCTGAGTAGAAATAACTAAAATACTTTTCTTCATTGGCTTGAGAGGCCGCAAGGTGCCAATTGTTCAAAACCTCCTCGGGAGGAGGACTGCTTTCTCCGCGACAACCTGCCAATAAAACGATGGCGAAAAATATAAAAATTCTATTTATCATTTGCCCTTTTGTTCTTTGGCTTCTGTTTATTGCCTTTGTAGTTTTTATTGAAGGGCTTTTTACCATTCTTTTTTTTCGATTTTTTCTTTTCCTCGATAGACCACTCAGGACCTTTGGCAAATCCTTCTGGTAAATCCGGTGTGTCAACAACAGATTCAATCAGTTCCTCAATATAGAAAAACTTTCTCATGTCTGCTGGGTTCACTAGAGTAATGGCTTCTCCCTTGGTTTCTGCCCTAGCGGTTCTTCCTATTCGGTGGACGTAATCTTCAGGATTGTTTGGGACGTCGTAATTAATGACCAGGTTAATGTCCTTTATGTCAATTCCTCTGCTTAATACATCCGTCGCTACGACAATTCGAGTTTTTTTACTCCTGAAATCTGCTAAAACACTTTCTCTTTCAGCTTGCTCAAAGTCAGAGGACATTGATTTTACCGAATATCCTTTTCTTTTTAGCGCTCTAAAAACGTCGTTTACAGAGGTTTTTCTAGAGCAGAAAATAATGATGCTGTTGTAATTGTCTCTATCCTTTAGAATAGATTCAACCAGCGGAAGTTTTTGTTCATTGTAGGTAAGGTATTTCTTTTGGCTTACCCCCGCGGCAGGTTTTGAAATTGAAAGACTGATTTCAAAAGGGTCGTGTAAAAGATCTCTTGCCAGGTCTCTAATTTTTAAAGGCATGGTGGCGCTGAAAAGTAGGTTTTGTCTCTTTTCAGGGAGAAATGACGCGATTTTTAAAATATCATCTCTAAATCCCATGTCTAACATTCGATCAGCTTCGTCAAGTATAAAGTGCTTCACCTTGTCAAACTTCACGTAACCCATTCTCAAATGAGAAAGTAGTTTTCCTGGAGTGGCAATAATGATGTCGGTTCCTTTGGTTAAGGCGGTTTTTTCTTTTTCAAACCCTGCGCCTGTGCCGCCTCCTAGAACGGTAGCACTGTGAGCATCTACAAAATATGAAAAGCCTTGCACCTGGTTGTCAATTTGGGTGGCAAGTTCTCGTGTAGGGACGATAACCACCGTTGAGGTACCACTGTGGTTTCCCTCTGTAATTTGGTGTAAAATCGGCAGAATGAAGGCAGCGGTTTTACCCGTTCCGGTTTGAGCACATGCAATCACATCTCTTCCTTGAATGATGCTGGGCATGGTTTGTTCTTGAACGGGAGTGGCTTTTTCAAAGCCCATATAAGAGATGGCTTCTATGATCTGATCATTAAGCCCTAATGTTTTAAAATCCATGGTTGAAAGGTCGCTATTTTTTTGCAAAGGCCTAAAGGTTCTCTGAAAAATATGATAGGGAAAGGGATGAACAACACAACAAGAGATCATGTAGACAGCCGAAGTTTTGTCTTTCACTAGTTTCAAATCCCAAAACCTCAGTCCCTAGAATTGTCCTTAAACAAAAAAGACCACATCGAAAGATGTGGTCTTTTTGTGTGGTGCCACCAGGAATCGAACCAGGGACACAAGGATTTTCAGTCCTTTGCTCTACCAACTGAGCTATGGCACCATTGCGTTAGCGGCGGCAAATCTAAAGAAAAAATATCAATTTGTGCAACTTATTTTAGCCCATAATGTACCTTTGGGGTATGAATTTTTCCTTTGATGCTGGAAATACGAGAGTTAGACTCTCTATTTTTTTAGAAAAAGATTTAATTGAGCAAAAAGTTTTTCATCGACTTGATGAAATTATGGAATTAGACCTTAGTCAGGCCACAGGAATAATTTATTGCTCTGTTAGAAAAGACGATGCCCAGATCAAAGAATTTTTGCGCAATAAGGGCGGAATAATCTTGTCTTCAAAAACACCATTGCCGTTTAGTACCCATCAATATAAAACTCCGGTTACCTTGGGGGCGGACAGAATTGCCCTGGTTGCTGCGGCAGTAGACTTATATCCAGGTAAAAACAGTTTGGTGATAGATGCAGGAACTTGCATTACTTATGACTTTGTCTCTTCTGAGGCTGATTATTTAGGGGGAATTATTTCTCCTGGAGTATCTATGAGGGCTAAAGCCATGGGAAACATGACTCAAGCTCTACCAATAGTTTCACCTCCCTACTTTAACGAAATTTTAGGAAAATCAACTGAAGAATGCCTAGGAGCGGGGGTTTCCAGGGCTGTCACAGCAGAAATTTCTGGAATAATAAATGAATTTACCCAGCGTTTTGGTGAGGTAAATGTGATTTTTACGGGAGGAGACACGGAACTCTTGGTCACCCCACTAAAAAATAACATCTTTGCAGACCCTGAAATATTAATGAAAGGATTGAACGCAATCTTAAAGTACAATGTCGATAAAATTTAGAGTCACTTTAGTATTGATTTTCGGAACGATTTTGATGCAGGCTCAAGTGAACTCTGTAAGTCCTTTTTCTCTTTTTGGATTAGGTGATAAATCAAACGGAATTTTTGCTCAGCAACAAGGTATGGGAGGAGTGTTCCAAGCCTTGAGAAGTCCATACTCTGTAAATCGAGGTAATCCTGCGTCATACTCAGGATTAGATTTGGTAACGGTTGACTTTGGTGGGATACATAAATTTGTTTGGCAATCAACGGGGAACTCTGATCCCGTAGCAAATTCAACGGGTTATTTTAATTATTTGGCCTTTGGATTTCCCGTTACGAATAATTGGGGTATGGCCTTTGCAATTACGCCTTACTCCATTATCGGCTATGACATTAGGACCACGGTAAACTCTGCAGATTATGGTCCAACGACTTATAAATTCATAGGCTCTGGAGGAATAAACAAGGTGACTTGGGGGAACTCTGTAAACATTTACAAAGGATTGTCGTTAGGAGTGAATGCCAACTATTTGTTTGGAACTACCGATACCAGAAGAGATGCAGAATTTTCTGATCGCAGCATATACAATACAAGACTAAAAACAGAAACTACGGTGAGTGATTTTGGTTTTGAGGTTGGAGCACAATACGAAACCACTTGGAACGCAAAAAAGAGCCAAGCCCAGAATCCTCAAAATCTAAAAGAAAACCATGATCGGTTTTTGATCTTGGGTGCTACTTACGGGTTTGGAAGTAATTTAAATGCTACCCAAACCGGAGTAGGTTATACCTACGCTCTTTCAAATTCTGGAGTTGAAATTCCTCAAGATACAGGGTCTTTTTACGAAGACCGAGGTGGCAGCATTAAGTTACCTACCAGTATAGGAGGAGGTATTGCCTACGGAAAACGTGTTCCTGAATTAAAGATTAACGCCTGGAAAGTAGAGGCAGATTTCAATATGGTTCAATGGGGTGGTTTCGAGCCTTTTGATGGTTCACCTTCTGGTTTGACGAATTCTTGGAAGGCGTCTTTAGGAGGTTACTTTATTCCCAATTATACTTTTGGTAACACCAATAGAAGAGGGAATTATTTTGAAGCTATTAAGTATAGGTTTGGTTTGTTTTATGAAAACACTAATATTTCATTTAACAATGAGCCAGTTCCTGATTATGGTTTTACCTTTGGCATGGACTTGCCATTTAAAACAAAATCAGCAGATCCAAACGACATCAAGTTGTCAACCATAAATATTGGCATAGTCTTTGGCAGAAGAGGATTAGTGGACGATGGTTCCCTAAATGAAAAGTATATCAATTTGTATTTTGGAATAAACCTGAATGATAAGTGGTTTAGGAAATTTAAATATCGTTAAAAACAAAGTTTAATGAAACGTTACATTTTATTTTTAGTTGCCCTTGTGGGGATGTATAGTGCAGATGCACAGAAAAAGTGGGGAGACACTCCAGCAGATTCTGTAAAGTGTTGGGAGCAATATAATATTTATGGTTCTTCTTATCAAGCGAAAGCATATTTAGATGCTTATGACGCTTGGTATCACGTTTATACCAATTGTCCTGGTGCTAGTAAAAACACTTTTATCATGGCTCCAAGAATTCTTGATGCTAAGATCGAATCAGTGAAAGACCCTGTAGAAATTCAAAAGCTTCAAGAGCTTTACTTGAAAATGTATGATGATCGTTTGGTTTACTTCCCAGGAAAGGAAGGGTATGTAGCCGGTCAAAAAGCCTTAAAATACGAAAGGTTTTACGAGGATAGCATCAAACAATCTTACGCGTTGTTCCAAAACGCATATAAGTTAGATGGATATGACATCAGCCCTTCAGTAATGAACGGATACTTCTTGAGTTCAGTTAGAATGTTTAACAACAAAGACATCGACCTTGAAGAACTTGTTGAAACTTATAACATCATCTCTGAAGCTATCGAGAAAAACAACAACGAATTAAATGTTGAGATTAAAGAGTTTTTGACCAAGAAAGAAAATGGTCAATTAGACGCCAAAGGAGAGAAGAAACTAGATCGTACCGAAAGAATTTTAGATGGTTATGACAAAGTAGGAGGAAACATCGAGAAAATGATGAGCTCTGTTCTTACTTGTGAAAGACTACCTATTCTTTACAACGAAACAAGTTTTGAGCAAAACAAAACAAATGCAGTATGGTTGCGAAGAGGAATTAAAGCATTCCAAAAGGAAAATACTGATGAGGAAGGAAACGTATCTGACTGTACTTCTGATCCTATTTTCTTCAAAATGGCAGAAGCATTGTTTGCTATAGAGCCAAGCGCAACTGCTGCCAGAGGTATGGCAGGAATTGCCTTTAAGAACAAAGATTACGCTAAAGTGGTAGAGTACTCTAAGCAGGCAGCTGATGAAGAAAAAGATCCTAAAAAGCAAGCCAATGATTACTATAAAATTGCGGCTGCTTACCAGAAAATGGGATCGCTTTCTAACGCCAAAACGTATGCTTTAAAAGCGGCAGCTGGTAGAAAAGATTGGGGTGCACCGCAAATTCTATTAGCTACTATCTATGCTGATGCAGCAGGAAGCTGTGGAGCAGATGCCTTTGAAAAGAACGCTGTTTACTGGGCGGCTATAAATAAAGCTTCCTACGCAAAATCAATTGACCCTTCAGTGTCAAAAATTGCAAACAGCTTGATTTCTGCCTACCAGAAGTCCGTTCCAGATAAGTCTGTTTGTTTCCAGTTAGGACATAAAGAAGGAGAGAAATACACAATAGGTTGTTGGATTAATGAATCTATTACCGTTAGATTTTATTGAGAATGAACCTTTCAATAAATAAAATCAAGAGCATTGCAGTCACTTCGATTGCAGTGCTCTTTTTTTATGGTTGCGAGAACGATTTGGAACAAGTGAAGATTGTTTCAACCAATGATGAGGAACGCAAACCCATGGAGATTCAAAAGGATATAGAATACATATATACGGACTCTGCTAGGGTGACCTTAAGACTTTTAGCTCCGCTGGCTGAAAATTATCCTCAACTTGAAGAACCTTATCTTGAATTTAATGAAGGACTAGAAGTCATTTTCTACAAAAACGAAGTTGAAGATTCCCGTTTGTCAGCCAACTACGGAATCAATTACCCAAACAAAAAAATGTGGGTGGTTAAAGGAAATGTGGTTGTATACAATCAACAAGGAGAAGAATTAAATACAGAACACTTAGTTTGGGATGTCCCCAAAGAAAGAATATATTCAGAAGAATTTGTAAAAATAACCTCAGAGGGTACTGTTACCACGGGTGAGGGATTTGAATCAAATCAAGATCTGACGGATTATAGAATTAAAAAAGTTACCGGAATAATTAATATTGAAGACGATGTACAAGATGTTGAGGGTAGTTGAGATCATGTGGCTTGTCATAGCGGCAGTTTGCGCTTACGAAGTGGTAATGAGAATTAATCAGCCTTTTGATGATAGATTTTATATTTTTGCAGGAGGAGTGGTTCTCGGTATTTTTATGTACTTTTTCAGAAGAAGTTCACGAATAAAAATGGAATCTCGCCGCAAACAACAATAGCATTTTATGGGCACTACGCTCTTAGTTATTTTAGCCACCTTAGTTCTATCGGCCTTCTTTTCCGGAATGGAGATAGCCTTCTTGTCGGCCAATAGACTACATATTGAATTAGAGAGTAAAAAGGGGAACTTTCCTTTCAATTTAGTCTCTTTTCTAGTGAAAAGACCCTCTCGCTATATTGCTACTATGCTGGTAGGAAACAATATTGCTCTGGTTCTTTACGGTCTTTATATGCCAGAAGTTTTAGATCCTATCTTAGGACAAATCAACATCGCTTGGCTATTGCTGCTTATTCAAACAGTAATTTCTACCATAATTATTCTCTTCTTAGCAGAGTATTTACCCAAGGCATATTTTAATGCCAATGCCAATGTAATGTTGAAGTGGTTTGCCTTGCCTACCATTCTTTTTTACGGGCTGTTTTATGTCGTGGTAAGCTTCATGATGTTTATTTCTAATAGCATGTTAAAGCTGATTTTTCACAAAGATATAGACGAAGATCAACCCGTGTTTTCAAAAATTGACCTCGACCATTTTATCCAAGAAAATACGGCCAATAAAGATGAGCAAGAAGAAGTAGATCACGAGATTGAAATCTTTCAAAATGCCCTCGATTTCTCTGAGCAAAAGGCCAGAGAAATGATGATTCCTCGAACCGAAATAATGGCAATCCCAGTAGATACTTCCATAGAGACTCTGACGAGTTTATTTATTGAGAACGGATACTCAAAACTATTGGTTTATGAAGAAAATATGGATAATCTCATCGGCTATGTTCACGCCTATGAATTGTTTAAGAAGCCCTCTGATGTTCGCTCAATTTTGAGGCCTGTCTCTTTTATTCCAGAATCTATGACCGCTGATCAGCTGCTGAATCAGTTTACCAAAGAAAAGAGAAATATTGCTGTAGTGGTTGATGAGTTTGGTGGCACCTCGGGTATGATAACCCTTGAAGATGTTGTGGAAGAAATTTTTGGTGAAATAGATGATGAGCACGATACTGAAGCGCTTATTGAACGCGCTATTGATGAAAACACCTTCTTGTTTAGTGCCCGACAAGAAATAGATCACCTCAATGATGAGTATGATTTAAACCTGCCAGAAAGCGAAAATTATTCCACCCTAGGTGGATATATTACCCAACAATTAGAAAGCATCCCTGAAAAGGGAGAGAAGTTTACTTTGGGCCATTTGAGGTTTGAAATCATTAATGTTAGCTCAAACAGAATTGAAGATGTTAAGGTGAAAATCATCTCAGATGAATAAATATTGACATTTTCTAAAAATTACCCCCCTCTTTTTTCAAAAAATTCATAGGCAATTGTATATTCGCAATCTTGAATAAAAACTATTAATTAATGGCGACCTTAGAGAAGATCAGACAGCGATCAAAATTGGTTATCATTCTTATCGGATTAGCGATTGCAGCCTTTACCTTAACAGACTTATTAAGTTCAGGTAAAAGCGCCTTTGGCGGAAATGATGATACGGTGATGGAGGTGAACGGCGAAAAGATTAGCCGTGTTGTGTTTTCAGAAAAATTGACAAACAGAACCGATCAGTACAAACAACAGATGAATGATCCGTCATTGAGCAAAGTTACCACTAAGCAGTTGGTAGATGCAACGTATGACGAAATACTTCGTGCTGAAATCATGAAGGAGTATGCTGATAAAGGATTTATGGTGACAAGTGATGAATTGTCATACCGTATTGTTAACAATCCTAATATTAGACAAACGCAAGCGTTTATTGATCCGAATACAAGACAGTTTAGTGAGGACATGTTCAATAGACAGCTAGCTAGCCTACGTGAAGCTAAAGACGAAAGTCAGCAAAATAGCGACCAATGGGCTCAATGGATTTCTTTTGAAGAGTCTGTCAAAGAACAAGGTCTCCAAAATAAAGTTTTTACTGCTGCTAGAAAAGGTATTTACATGCCAACTAAAATAGCAGAGTACCAGTACAAAGTAAACAATTCTACCCGATCAGCTTCTTTTGTATTCCTTCCTTATACAGATGTTGAAGACACTGAAGTAGAAGTTTCAGATGCTGATATTAAGAATTACGTTTCTAAAAATCCAATGGCTTTTAAACAAGAAAATTCAAGAGATTTTCAATTTGCTAACTTCCCTATCAAACCTTCAACAGAAGATTATAATGAGGTACAAGCGCAGTTAAAAGCCTTGATAGATGACCAAGTAGTAAGAAACAACAGAACCAAGCAGTCTGATACCCTTATCGGTTTTTCAAATACTTCTGATGACAGTGTATTTGTTAACGCGAATAGTGAATATCCTTTTGATCCTTCTGTTTATGTACCAGGAGAACTTCCTATTGAGATTGATTCTATCATGTCTGGTGCTGAGCAAGGGTTTATCTACGGGCCATACCGTTCAGAAAATGGTTTCAAACTTTCTAAGCTAGTAGAAGTTAGAAATATCGCGGATTCAGTAGAATCTAAGCACATCCTTATTTCTTTCCGTGGTGCTACCAGAGCCGGTGAAGATGTAGTAAGAACAGGAATGGAAGCAAAGCTTTTAGCAGATAGCCTTTCAGAAGTTCTTAACGGTGATAGATCTCTTTGGGATTCGATTAACAACACTTACAGTGATGACAGAGTTGCCAAAGCCAAAGAGGGTGATTTAGGATGGATTACTAGAGATGCTCAGTTTGACCCTACTTTTAAAGCCTATGTGTTTAGAGCTAAGAAAGGTTCAATTGGTGTTGTTTACACTCAATTTGGTTTCCATATTATCAAACTAGTAGATTCAAAAGGTGAAAACCGTGGAATGAAAGTGGGAACCATTTACAGAGAGGTTACACCATCAGAGAAAACCCTAAACGATATCTATGATCGTGCTTCTAAATTTGCAGCTGAGGTTGATGGCGCTGAAGACATTTCTGCGGTAGCTACTGAATTGGGGGCAACCGTAAGGTTGGCTAAAGACATTAAAGAGTTTGATGAAAGAGTTCCTGGTCTAGGTAATAACAGAGATATTGTTCGTTGGACCTTTGGAGAAGATCGTCAGGTTGGTGATATTCAATTGCTTTCTAACAATCAAGAAAGTTATGTGGTATTGATATTAACCGGTATCAATGAAGAAGGGTTGATGAGTGTTGAAAAAGCTCGTGCTACAGCTACTTCAGAAATCATCAAAAATAAGAAAGCAGAGATCCTTATTAAAAAGATCAATGAGGCTAACGCTTCAGACATTACTTCCCTAGGTGCCGCTCTTAAGCAAAAAGAAGTTCCTGCAAGTGTTGCCTTGACTTCAAACAGTCTTGGTGCTGTGGGTAGCGAGCCGCTTGTTGTAGGTGCTATCGGTGGACTTGAATTAAACCAATTGTCTAAGCCGATTAAAGGAGATAGAGGTGTTTTTGTTGCTGTGGTAACAAACGTTATTGAGCCTTCTTCAGTTCCTGATCAAAAGCCAATGGCAATGCAACAATCTTCTCAATCCAAAAATAGAGTGATTAATACTTTTGTAAAGTCACTAGAAGAAGATATGAATGTAGTAGATAATAGACCTTTATTCTACTAGAAATATTTACGATTCAAAAAAAAGCCCTTGCAATTTGCAAGGGCTTTTTTTTTCTAAAACCTAAAAGTTTACTTGAAGTCCAATTCCATACCTGCCTACGGCAAGATCTAAATCAATCGCATTAGACTCTTCTTGTCCAAGGTTGTACTTGGGGATTAACCGGTTTACCTTTTTATGAAAATAGTACTTTAATGGAATAGCAATTGCCATGCTTGCGAGCCCGTAATAGGCAATTTCCCAATCGGGATTGTCGGTGTAAGAGGCCTGCGAAACTGGCCATAGAATTAAAACGGTTGCCGCCGCGTGAAATACGGTATAACCTGTGTAACTCCACATCAAAGAATTTGATTCTGCCGAGGTAGCGGGGTTTGCCTGAAAAAGGTTTAAGAGTTGTAAATCAGTCAGCTCAATATCACATTTGTAATACTTGGTTTTTTGGAAAAAACCTCCTTCCTCCACAGTGATGGGCTGTGTTTGTGATATCCCTACCGTTGAAATGAGCAACGTAAGGATAGTAAATAGTGGTGTACTTCTCATTTAGAATTTGATTTGGTAATAACTAAATGTACCAAAAAAATGAGAAACATTTACTTTAAAGCAATTCCCAACGGTATGAATCTAGTTTTACAAAGATGAAAAGTAAAATGGTAAAGCCCCAGAGAGAAGATCCCCCATAGCTAAAGAAAGGCAGAGGAATTCCGACAACAGGAGCCAATCCAATGGTCATAGCAATGTTGACGGTAAAGTGCAAAAACAATATGGCGGCAACGCTATAGCCATAGACTCGACTAAAGGTTGACTTTTGCCTTTCAGCCAGAAAAACAAGTCTGAAAAGAAGTCCGAGAAATAAAATAATGACCACACTTGTGCCGATAAATCCGAACTCTTCGCCTACGGTACAAAAAATGAAATCAGTGCTCTGTTCTGGAACAAAGTTGAATTTGGTTTGGGTCCCGTTTAGAAAACCTTTACCCGTCGGACCACCCGACCCGATGGCAATCATACTCTGATTGGTGTTGTATCCAATCCCTTTCGGGTCATGAGCTTTGCCCAGAAGAATGTTTATTCTATTTCTATGTCTGTCTTCTAATAACTCATTAAAGGCCTTGTCAACGGACGCTATGAAGAAAATAGACAATACGGTAAAACCTAATACTCCCCAAGCTGCGGTCTTTTTCTTTCGGACGGTGAAGGTTAAAAGGATTCCAATAATGAGAATTCCACCCCCTAAATAGTATTTGTCCATCAAAAGGGAAAGAATGAATAAGATAGAAAAAGCCAAGCCGCCAAAAATATATTTACTGGGCAAACCTTCTCTATAGAGAACTAGAAGTAGGGAAGCGTAGACCAAAGAAGAACCCATGTCAGGTTGCGGAGCAATAATTATTGCGGGAGCAAAGATTATGATAATGGCAATAATTCTATGCGAGAGCTTTTTGATCGAAACGTTGAGTCCATTGAGGTATTTGGCCAACGCAAGAGCTGTCCCAAACTTAGCAAATTCTGAGGGTTGCAGCGAGAAACTGCCAATGGCATACCAACTCCTAGCCCCATTGACTTCCTTACCAAAAATCAAAACACCTATGAGTAGTATAAGGGTAATTCCGTATATGGGGTAGGCAAATTTTTCGAAAATCCTGCCGTCTAATAGGAGTATACCTCCTGCCATAAGTAGTGAAGTAACAATCCAGATTAGCTGTTTACCATACTTCTGGGTGCTGTCAAAAATGCTTTGATGCTCCTCGTTAAAAACGGCGGCATAAATACTAATCCAGCCAAATAAAATTAAAATGAAAAAAAGAGCTACGGTCAAAAAATAGATTTGACCTAAACCAGGACTATTTCGACTTCTCATTTCTCTTTCTCTTATTTTCTAGAATTAATTCTAACTGTTTGTCATATTCTTCTTGAAGCGATCCTTCAAGCATTCGTTTTTCAACGAGAGGTCTTGAAATACTGTCATTGAGGTACTCTTCAATCATTAAAGTAGATATGGGAGCGGCCCATCTAGACCCCCAGTATCCGTTCTCTACGATAATGGCAATGGCAATTTTCGGATCATCTTTTGGCGCAAAGGCAATGAAAATAGAATGGTCTTGCCCATGCGGGTTTTCAGCAGTCCCTGTTTTTCCGCAAATTTCTATTCCTTCTACCTGTGAACCTCTTGCGGTACCTTCAGTAAACACTTTGTACATCCCTTCAATTACTGGGTTAAAGTGCTTAGGTTCTACCGCGGTGTATTTTTTTTCAGTGAGCTGAGGATCATCTATTTTTTTTCCACCAACTTCTTTTACAATATGAGGAGTAATGTAATATCCCCTATTGGCAATCGCAGCCGTCATATTGGCTAGTTGAATCGGTGTTACAACCAATTCACCTTGTCCAATTCCCATAGAAATCGTACTTACTGCCTTCCAACCTGTATAGCCAAATGCTCTATCAAAATAGTTTGCATCCGGAACAAATCCTCTACGACCGGTGGGTAAATCGTTGTTTAAGAATTTTCCCAGTCCGAAGCTTTTAACATTTTCGCTCCAATGATCCATTCCTTCTTGGGCAGTAGGATACTTTTCAATGATTCTCTTAAATACGTTGCTGTAATAATTGTTACAACTTTCAGAAATCGATTTAGATAAAGCCATTGTTCCCCCCTTACAGTGACAGCCAATGGTTAACCTTCCGTAGTGGAAGCCATGATGGCAAGTAAAGGTTGTTTGAGGCGTTATCACTCCCTCTTGAAGTCCAATTAATGCATTGATAACTTTAAAGGGTGATCCCGGAGGATATTCGGCTAAAAGTCCTCTGTCATAAAGAGGCTTATTGATGCTGTCGTAATAGAGTTCACTGTAGTTTTTTGATCGCTTCTGACCAACTAAAAGGTTGGGGTCATAGCTTGGGGCCGTAATTAAAGCAAGAATTTCTCCGGAGCTGGGTTCAATAGCTACAATAGATCCTCTTTTGTTTTGCATAAGTCTTTCACCATACAGTTGAAGGTCTATGTCTATAGTAGAAACAATCTCTTTTCCTGGCGTAGGAAGCGTGTCGTAAATACCTCCTGCAAAGCTTCCTTTTTCGCGGTTGTGTACATCAACATTGATCCTCTTAACCCCGACCTTGCCCTTGAGTTCATCTTCGTATGCCTTGTCTATTCCTCCCACTCCGATAAGGTCACCCTTTTCATAGTTCGGGTGGCTTTTTAAAAAGCGGTCATTGGCCTCGCCAATAAATCCCACTACGTTAGCTGCCCCTTTGTAGGGATAGTCTCTTAAAATTCTCTTTTGTGTGTAAAATCCATTAAACTCATGAAGTCTTTCTTGAACTCTGATGAAGTCTTCTTTAGAGATTTGTTTTAGAAATATAGACGGTTTATAAGTAGAGTAGTGCTTGGCTTTTAAGATTCTCTTGGTAACCTCTTCTACAGACAAGTCAAAAAGTTGAGCTAGGGTGTTGGTGTCTAAATCTGAAATTTGCTGTGGAATAACCAAAAGGTCGTAAGCTACCTGGTTGGCAACGAGTAATTTTCCGTTTCGGTCGTAAATGTAGCCCCTCGGAGCGTAAAGTTTTATTTTTCGAGAGGCATTACTTTCTGCAGAGAGTTGATATGATTTGTCAACTATCTGAATGTAAAACAACCGAGCAATAAAAGATAGCCCAATAAAGATGAAAAAAAAGTAAAAGAGGAATTTTCTTTCCATTAGTATACCTTTCTTGAATAAACCGCCATCTGTATTATTATTAACAACACCAACGTTACAAGGGTGTTTATTATTGAGTCAAATATTACAGAAAAAAGCATTGAAAACGAGAACGTTTCCCAAGCGTTTATCCACAGGCTAGTGGTGAAAAGCCCAATAGTGGAATAGACTACCACTTTTCCGAAACCCAGTGTTTTTATGTTGAGTTGTTCGTATTCTAGTCCGCCTTGTGTAGATACGGCCCTTAAAATATTCGGACGAATAAAGGCCAGCAGCAGAGCACCACTTGCGTGGATACCTCCCGTTCCTTGAAAAAGATCTACAATGAACCCTACGGTAAACCCCATAAATAGTACAGGAAGTGACTTAATCTTGGTGGGTAAAAACAAAATGATGTATAAATACACCAACGGATTTAAGTATCCAAAGAGCTTGATGTTATCTATGATTACTACTTGCAATGCAAGAATAAGTAGAGAAGAAAGTACTATGGTAATTGGATTATTCTTCACCTTCTTCTAATTTTTCTCGTTCTTCTACAAATAGGTTTTCCACCACGTAAATAGGGCCCATTTCTGAGAAGTCATGGGTCAATTTAATGGTGACGGCTAAAAATCCATCCCCTTCATTGAGCCTTTTGTGGGTAACTACCCCAATGGGCACTCCTGGAGGAAAAATCATTGATTTCTCATTAGAAATAATGGTGTCACCAATATTTATTCTAGCGTGTTTGGGCAAATCGCTAAACTGTGCAATTTTATAATCTTTCCCATTCCATGTTACGGTTCCAAAAAAACCTTGTCCTTTGATAGACCCACTCATTTTAAAATTTGAATGAATAATCGGAATGATCCTCGAATAGTGTTTTGAAACATCCTTAACAATACCTACAATCCCGTTGTTGGCAAGCACGGCTAAATGAGGTTTTATCCCATGTACCTTACCGATGTTAAGGGTTAGGTAATTGTTGCGTTTTAAATAGCTTCCACCAATTATTTTACCGGGAAGAAAGGCGTATTGTCTTTCAAAAAGAGTGTCAATAATGGTATCTCTTTCTGCGTAAAGTGAAAAATAACTTTCCTTTAAAGAGTTTTTTAAAACCGCATTTTCAAGGTTGAGATTGTGGTTGATCTCATCCAAGTTTTTATACTCAGACAAAGAGTGAATCCAACCGTCAAAAGTTCCAGAAACTTCCAGAGTATCTTTTAGTAAGGTGGTTCGCTGGTAATCTTGTGCAGAGAAAAATAAAGACAGCGCTATCACCTGCAAGATCAAAAAGACCAAACCTCTTGTGTTCCTAAAAATCAGGTTTAAAATGAAGCGCATGTTTTACAGGTACTTATCTCATTAAGAAATTGAATTTTTCAATATTCTTTAAAGCGATACCGGTACCTCTAACAACAGCTCTTAATGGATCTTCTGCAACGTATACAGGAAGATCAGTCTTCATGGATATTCTCTTGTCTAACCCTCTAAGCATTGAGCCTCCACCGGCCATGTAAATTCCTGAATTGTAAATGTCAGCCGCTAATTCTGGTGGAGTCATTGAAAGTGCTTCCATGATGGCGTCCTCAATTCTAAGAATTGATTTGTCAAGGGCTTTGGCAATTTCTTTGTAGGTAACGGTGATTTGCTTAGGCTTACCCGTCAACAAGTCTCTACCTTGAACGGGCAGGTCTTCTGGTGGATTTTCAAGTTCGTCTAAGGCAGAACCTACGGTGATTTTTATCTGTTCAGCGGTGCGTTCTCCCACAAAAAGGTTGTGTTGAGTCCTCATGTAATAAGCAATGTCATTCGTGAAAACATCACCGGCAACCTTAATTGACTTATCGGCAACAATACCACCCAATGCCAAAACGGCGATTTCTGTGGTACCTCCACCTATGTCAATAATCATGTTTCCTTTAGGCTCTAATACATCAACCCCAATACCAATGGCTGCTGCCATTGGTTCGTGGATTAAATATACTTCTTTAGCACCAGCGTGTTCTGCAGAATCTTTTACCGCTCTTTTTTCTACCTCTGTAATACCAGAAGGAATACAAATAACCATTCTTAGGCTAGGTGCAAACCACTTGTTTTTAAGCGCAGGAATACTTTTTATCATTTCGCGAATCATGTGCTCACTGGCCTCAAAATCTGCAATAACACCATCTTTCAAAGGACGGACCGTCTTGATGTTTTCATGGGTTTTTCCATGCATCTGCCTAGCTTCATGACCTACCGCTAATATTTTATTATTGGTTCTGTCAATCGCTACAATAGAAGGTGCATCAACAACTACTTTGCCTCCGTGAATAATTAAAGTGTTTGCAGTGCCAAGGTCAATGGCAATGTCTTGAATAAAAAAGTTAAACATACCCATGCTTAGTTGGTATTAGAGGTTTAATTATTAATGTTTGAAATGACGTGTTCCGGTAAACACCATTCGCATATCATTTTCGTTACAATAGTCAACGCTAAGTTGGTCTTTAATAGATCCTCCAGGTTGAACTACAGCATCAATTTCTTCCATGTGTGCTATTTCAACACAATCAGGGAAGGGGAAGAACGCGTCGGAAGCCATAACCGCTCCGCTAAGGTCAAAGTTAAATGATTTTGCT
Source organism: uncultured Schleiferiaceae bacterium (assembly GCA_965661055.1). GTDB lineage: Bacteria > Bacteroidota > Bacteroidia > Flavobacteriales > Schleiferiaceae > CBFHSF01. The sequence continues at coordinate 65,919 of CBFICS010000007.1, forward strand.
TTTGCAATGGCTTGTCTCAACGCGTCAACTCTTGAAGTTTGTCCTGTGCCACTCGCTAATAACTGTCCGTTTTTAGCCAGTACAATGGTGTTAGACTTTGTGTTTTTACAAATCTTACTTGCAAACTCAAGGTCGATCAGCTCTTGTTCAGATGGAGCCTTATCAGTAACCGTTTTCATTCCAGACTTTTCATCGGTAATGAAATCTCTATCTTGAACAAGCATTCCGTTCAAAATAGTGCGAACTGTTTTCTCTTGAGGAGCAAAATCCTTCAGCACTAAAATAACACGGTTTTTCTTTTGTTTTAAAATTTCTAGTGCCTCTTTTGAATAAGAGGGTGCAATTACGACTTCAAAGAACAATGAATTCATGTCGTTTGCGGTTTCTTCATCAACCTCCACATTGGTAACAATTACACCACCAAAAGCAGAAACAGGGTCACCAGCTAAAGCATCTTTCCACGCCGCTAGTAAGGTAGGTCTTGACGCTACACCACACGCGTTATTGTGCTTTATTACGGCACAAGTAGTTTCATTTTTAAACTCGTTAATTAGGGTACATGCTGCATCTACATCTAAAAGGTTGTTGTAGCTCAACTCTTTCCCGTGAAGCTGCTCCAAAATATCATCTAGTTTACCGTAGAAGGTTCCGCTTTGATGTGGATTTTCTCCATATCTCAATTCTTTTCCGTCGGTAAAACTTTGCTTCAGAGCTGGAATGTTTTCGGATTGATTGAAGTAATTAAAGATTGCCGTGTCATAATGAGACGATTCATTAAACGCTTTGGCTGCAAAATTTCTTCTTTGTTCAAGGGTGGTTGAACCCTCTTGGCTTGATAATATATCAAGCACTTCACCATAGTATTTGCGCGAAGGAACAATGAGAACATCCTTAAAGTTCTTAGCAGCTGCTCTAATCAAGCTAATGCCACCAATGTCTATTTTCTCAATGATATCAGCTTCTGGAGCTCCAGAGGCAACCGTTTCTTCAAAAGGGTAAAGGTCAACAATGACAATATCAAGATCTGGGATTTGAAATTCCGCTACCTCCTTTTGGTCACTTTCTAAGTCTCTTCTCGATAAAATACCACCAAAGATTTTTGGGTGAAGAGTTTTTACTCTACCTCCTAAAATAGAAGGGTAAGAAGTTAGGTCCTCAACAGGAATGACAGGAATACCTAGGTCTTCAATAAATTTTTGAGTACCTCCTGTAGAATAAATTTCAACGTTGTTTTTGTGTAAATTTTCAACGATGGGTCCTAAGCCGTCCTTGTAAAATACTGAAATAAGGGCGCTTTTCGCTTTCTTTTGTCCTTGCATTACTATGGATTTGTGAAGCAGCAAAAGTAGTTTTTTTCAAGGGTTTTTTTAGAATTTTTTCAATGGATTTTAGAATGTACTCATACCCTTTGTACCTTTACACTAAATCATCCTTCATGTTGATCTTCCGTCTTTTAAAAGAAAGTTTAGATTTTGCTTACCAAGCTATCGTGGTAAACAAATTGCGTACCCTACTTTCCTTATTGGGAATTACCGTCGGTATATACGCCATTATTACAGTTTATTCTTTGGTAGACTCCTTAGAATCAGGGATAAAAGAAAGTGTTTCTGTTCTAGGAAATGATGTAATTTATGTTCAAAAAATGCCTTGGGCTGGCGGTGAAAATTTTCCCTGGTGGAAATACATGAACCGACCAGAACCTACTTATACAGACTATAAAATGCTCAAGAGTAGGATGCCTGAAAACGATCAGATTGCATACGTGACGGGGACTCAAGAGAACTTGAAGTACATGAACAACAGTGTTTCTTCTGTGGGTTTAGTTGCCGCTACTCATGAGTATGAAGATATTTGGAACTTAGACATTGATCGCGGTAGGTATTTTACAGAAACTGAATCGCGAAGTGGAACTCCCATTTGCATTATTGGAGACGAAATTGTCAATGGATTGTTTCAGGGAGAATCTCCTCTTGAAAAAGAAATTAAGTTTTTGGGAAGAAAAGTAAGAGTGGTTGGGGTGTTTAAACGCCAAGGGAAAAGTATGACGGGTCAGAATTTTGACGAAATGGTTCTCGTTCCCGCTAACTTTTTGCGAAAACTCATTAACCTTGATGTTTTAAGAGGCGGATCATTGATGGCTAAGGTGCCGCACGGTGAGACGGTAGATCAATTTAAAGACGAACTTCAAGGACAGATGAGAGGTATCAGAAAATTGTCTCCACGCCAAGAAGACAATTTTTCACTGAATGAAATGTCATTGATTACGGGCGCCTTAGACGGTCTTTTTTCTGTCTTGGGTATTGTAGGGACCGTAATAGGTAGTTTTAGTATTCTGGTGGGAGGGTTCGGAATTGCCAACATCATGTTTGTATCGGTCAAAGAAAGGACTACGCAGATTGGTATTCAAAAATCACTAGGTGCCAAACGGAGCTTTATCTTACTTCAGTTTCTATTTGAAGCCATTATTCTTTGTTCAATTGGTGGAGCCTTAGGCCTATTGTTTGTCTATTTGACGGTTACCTCTGTGTCTTATGCCTTTGAATTCGATGCTTTTTTAAGCTTGTCAAATATCATTTCGGGTATTTCTATTTCTGTAGTCATCGGATTGGTTTCTGGGTTTATGCCAGCACTAATGGCCAGTAGGATGAGTCCTGTAGATGCGATTAGAGCCAATACTTAAGACAGGGGTTCAGAAAGCATTTCGCATATCGCAAAAAGGGTTTTTTGATCTTCAGGAGTGATGGAGTTTTTGAAATGTGAATCAATATCTAATTGACCGATCAATACATTTTGCTGGTTAAAAATTGGGACCACAATTTCCGCTTGAGTTTCTATACTGCACGCTAAATAATTATCCTCGGCATATACGTCTTGAGAAATAAAAGTTTTTCCAGACTTTGCTACCTGTCCGCAAATACCTTTTCCAAAAGGAATTTCTAAGTGATCGGTGGGTGCGCCCACGTAGGGTCCAATTTCTAAAACCTCCCTCTCGTGGTTCATGAAATAAAACCCCGTCCAATTAAAATGTTCAAAATGACGGTCTAAATACTGACAGATCTGTTCAAGGTAATTTTCTTGCTTTTTTTTAATGATTGTCTCAATATCAATAATGGCTTTTTCGTGTTTTGTAGACATTATCCAATAATTTTAGGGATAAAAATAATACCTCCAATGACCGCGGCTATTATACTGCTCCATAGAACTGCTCCAGCGGCTAGGTCTTTTATTTTTCCAATGATTTCATTGTGGTTTGGTTCGATTAAATCACATGCTTTTTCAATGGCAGAATTTACAATTTCTAAAGAAATAATCCCTCCAATTAGCAATAAAACAATCAACCATTCAAAGGTAGAAATTCCGTATTTCCATCCCATGACAATGGCTGCAATAGCCGCAAAAAAGTGAATTTTCACATGAAACTCATGTTGAATCGCGAGTTTTAATCCGTTAAATGCAAATAAAAAGGCCTTGAAACGTTCGTAAAACATTTGTTTATTTATTAGGATATTAACATTTGAGGTTTAAAAATAATTATTCGTTTACTCATTTTGTTGATCTAATGTTAATTGGCTTTTTTAATTTAGGACCAACCTAAAAATTCTATGAATGAAACGAACTTTACAAAGGTTTTTGCTTCTCCTTGTTGGACTCTTGTCTGCGAACCTCTATGGGCAAAACATTACACTAAACCAAATTACAAATTTATCAAAGTGTACGGACGATACTTTAAATATTCAATTAAATATTAGTACCCCGGGCTTTAACTTTGGTAATAACTTTGTCGTTGAACTAGCTGAAGGAACAAAAACTACCGTTGATTTTTCAACCGCAGTTACTTTGCCAATTGTAGCATGGTCTCCTTTGAGTACTCCTCCTAATGCTTTAGATACAATTGGCGCAGGACCCAAAGTTGCCTCGGTAATTATTCCAGGTAACATTACGTTAAATAATTTTTACTGTGTTCGCATTATCGGAAACAGTCCGGTGGTTACCAGTGATACTATACAATTAACGGTCAACGTAAGTCCTGAAAGTGAGATTGTCGAAATTAAAGGTGGATTTTCAAATCCCTATACCGCTTCAAACCCTAATGACTGGGGTTTTTGTGAAGGTGATACCATTGTTTTGAAGGGTATTGCAGGTATGGATAGCTATCAATGGAGAAAGAATGGAACGGATATTCCTGGTGAAACTCTAGATTCTCTTGAGGTTTTTACAACAGGAGTATACTCACTTGAAGTGGGTTTAGGTAACTGTACCGATATTTCTAAGGATACGATAATAAATATGGTTATCATTCCCAAAACCATTCTCCCCATCAGTCCTGCCTACATTGCTGGGAAAGATTCTATTCGTTTTTGTGAGACGGACTCTACCTATTTGTTAGCTTCTTCTGTGGCTTCGCCCTTAGTAACTTTTAAATATCAATGGATGGTAGATACCGCAGATATTCTCGGGTTTCCTCACCCTAAAACTCTTGTAGGTGACACTCTTCAACAATTAAAAGTGAGAAAAAGCGGAAAGTATAGAGTGGAGATTTTTGACGGTCAATGTACTGATACCTCAGACTTTTATTGGGTAATTGTTGACTCTGTGCCCGATACTCAAATACTTGAATACCCATGGCCAGGTACAGCACCTACTTCATTCAATGTTTGTATTGATGACTCTATTAGGTTGTCAGCCATTGATAGTGTTCCTACTTGGGCCTACCAATGGCAGGTTCAATATCCTGCGGGAACAGGAACTTGGTTAAACGTACCTAACGATACCAATCCGTGGATAGAAATAGATACTTCATTGGTGAGTGATACCGCTAGCTACAGATTGGTGATAGAGAATCTCGCTAACGATACCAACGCCATGATTTGTACCTACCTTACTCAAGAAGTAACGGTGAATATTATTCAAAAACCTGTATTTAATTTTGCGCCTTCTGATTCTATTGCCATTTGTCAGGGTGATTCTGTGGTAGTCTTAATAAATGGAAACGCTTTGACCTACGAATGGGATAATGGTCTTTACGTTGGCAACAGTCGTGTAATAAAGCAAGCAGGGACTTATCCGGTTCAAGGAATAAATCAATTTGGATGTTCAACCTGGGATACTCTTAAAGTAGTTTTCAATATTGTCACCGCAGAAGCAGGACCCAACCAAACGGTTAAGGTCGGGGAAACGGTTCAATTAGGTGCCTCTGGAGGAAATGACTATTATTGGTTTGCTGATAAACCCGTTTACTTTAGCAACCCTCAAGATCCTAATACATCAACCAAACCTACAGAAGATACTACTAAGTACTATGTAATGGTTATGGATGGAAATGGTTGTACCTCCGTTGACTCAATGATGGTTTATGTAAACAAAGGAGCTGATGAAAATGTAAATAATATTACCAATGTCTTAACTCCTAACGGAGATGGATTTAACGATAAATGGGATCTTTCTGAAGTGATGGCTGGTAGAGTTTGTGAATTGGTTATTTTGAACCGTTGGGGAGCTGAGGTGTATTCAAATTCTAGCTACCAAAATGAATGGGGTGGAACCAATCAAGGTGGAGATCCTCTTCCTGACGGCACATACTATTACGTTCTTAGAACGGGTAGCCAAAAGATTGCCAGTGGTGGAATTACCATTTTAAGTTCAAACCAATAATTCGTTTTTCATGAAAAAGATTATTATCTCAAGCATTATTGCAATTGCAGGAACGAGTCTTGGTTTACAAGCACAGCAGTTGCCACTTTACTCAAATTATTTATATACCCAACATATTTTTAACCCAGCACTTTCTGGCGCTAGAGGAGTTACCGAAGCGGCGGTTTTCCACCGCAGACAATGGGCCTCTGTTCCAGGTGCACCCACCACAAGTGCCGTTTCTTTAAACGGAGCTCTAAATGGCGAAAAGGTTGGTTATTCAGTTTATGGATATGTTGATAATACAGATATTGTTCAGCGTTACGGATTTTACGGTTCATACGCTTACCACCTGCAACTTTCCAAGAAGAACACTTTGAGTTTTGGTCTTGCAGCAGGGTACCTGAACAATACCATAAATCAGCAAAGCGTAAAAGCAAAAGATGTTTCTGATCCGGTGTTAGGTGCAAACCTAAATTATGGGGGTACTTTTGACTTGAACTTCGGACTTAACCTTACCATTGGCAACTTTAAAATTGGTGCGGCAGTTCCTCAGTTAATTGGTGCGCCTATTAAGTACAATGAGTCATTAAGTGTTCCTGTACAGTACAACTTGATTAGACATTACTTGTTTAATGCGCAATACGATTTTGAAATTCAAGGCGATAAAATGGTGTTGACTCCATTTGCCAATATGAGGGTTGCAGAAGGTGTGCCTATGCAATTTGATGGTGGACTTATGTTCAACATGAAAGAGCTTGGGTACGTAGGGGCAACCTATCGTTCTGACTTTGGTGTGACCGGTAGTATTGGAGTTCACCTTACGGATGAGTTAACCATTGGGTATGCTCAAGAGTTCTCTACGTATAAATATGCTTCTTCCCTTGGAACCACTAATGAGTTCATGTTGATCTACAAATTTGGTAGCAACAAAGACAAGCAGCGTCTTGAGAATGAAATTAAAAAACTTAAAACGCAACAGCGCAAGCAGTCTGAAGAAACTGAAGACTTGGTGAATGAGCGTTTAGAGGAATTTAAAAGAGAACTAGAAACTCAAAACAGCGCATCTGTTGAAGAGCAAAAGGCTAAGATTAAAGCGGAACTTGAAGCGTTAAAGGCAGAAAGAGAAGCGCAGAATGTCAATAATCCTAACAATAACAACGGCGGAAATCCTACCAACAACAATAACACTGGGGGTAACATGAACGGATATGATGCCAACGGAAATCCGATAGGGGGTAATCCAAGTAACAACAATAATAATGGTGGCAATATCAAGCCAAACAAATCATCTATTGGAGGTTACAACGATGCTAACTACGCTTCAAACGTAGCACCGGGTTCTGCAGGATATTACATCGTTGGGGGTGTGTTCGGATCTGAGGCGAATGCTGAAAGACATCGTGCAAAATTGAGTAACCAAGGATTAGACGTGAGAGTGTTTAGAGATCCAGGAAACAACATGTATTATGTTTACCTGATGAAATTCAACTCTTACCAACAAGCATCTGATGCTAAAGATTCTAACCTCAATGGCCAGTACAACGGCAAGTTGTGGATTAAATCAATGAAATAGGGTAGTTGTACCCATCATAAATAAAAAGGGAGGTAAATGCCTCCCTTTTTTATGAACTGTGTTGCTTTACTTTTTCTGCCTGTAAAATATGCCTATCCATATGGGCAATCATAAATCCTAAGGCGTCACCTACTGACAGTTTTACCATAGAACCAAATAGGGTTTTTATCTTCACTTTTTTGATGTCAATGTTCTTAAAGTGTTCAAGTTGTTCTTTGAGGTCGTCTATGTCTCTCATAAAGTCTTCAAATACCACCCTCACAAGTACCTTTGCTCCAGGTTGCTTTTCTGCTAAGGGGCGCAGCTGAGCAGCGGTAGGCATTTTGTACTTTATTCTGTCACCGGTTTTCGGTGTCATGCTGTTTATGAAAAATCGGCCTTTTAATGAATGGTAAAAAGGCTTGTCAATCACTTCACTGCCGGCCAGTTCACCAACTTTTTTGAATTGTTTTAAATATGATTCATTGGTGAGGTTTAAATGCTCAATACATTGTGAAATACTCCATGACTTTTCATGGGGCTTGTAGTTTAGTACTTCTTCATCCAAGTAATAAAATGAGCTCTCAACCCTTTTCTTTAGTCGGTCTAGTCGTTGACTTAACTCATTCAGATATTCGTTCTGCTTCATGCTCTTTTTTGGGTTTTAATGGGGATAATACATTGAGAACTTCATCTACTGAAGATACGTTTTTTATCGTTAATCTTAGGCGTTCGTTCTTCTGCTTCATCTCAACACTTCGTGGGTTGCCTTGTAAAAATTGAAGAATCTGCCCGAAAATGGGACTTTGAAAATACGGGCTTTCACTTTTTGAAATAAAGAAAGCGATTAACGTATTTTTCTTTAGAACGAGTTTCTCAAAACCTAATTCCTTTCCAAGCCATCTCAGCCTCATAGATTTTATCAGTTCTTCCACTTCCGTGGGAAGGGGACCGAATCGGTCAACCATTGAGTTTGAAAACGCCGAGAGGGTTTCTTCGTCTTCAATGGCGTCAAGGTCTTGGTATAACCTTAGTCTTTCTTCAATGTTGTTGACGTAGTGGTCAGGAATGTGAAGGGCTAAGTCAGTGTCTATTTGGCATTCGTCTACAAAGTCGGTGATGTCTGCAGAGTTATTTTGCGCATAGAGATCTTTAAACTCGTTTTCTTTGAGTTCTTTTACCGCCTCTGAAAGGATTTTTTGGTAGGTTTCAAATCCCATGTCGGCAATAAATCCACTTTGCTCTGCACCCAACATATCTCCTGCACCTCTAATCTCTAAATCGCGCATCGCAATTTTAAATCCACTGCCTAGGTCACTGAATTGTTCTAGGGCACGCAGCCTCTTTCTGGCTTCTTCAGACAAGGCCGAGTAGGGCGGAGCAATAAGCTTACAAAACGCTTGTTTGTTGCTTCTTCCCACGCGACCTCTCATTTGGTGTAAGTCAGAAAGCCCGAAGTTTTGTGCGTTGTTGATCAGTATGGTGTTGGCATTGGGTACGTCTAATCCACTTTCAATAATGGTTGTAGAAATTAAAACGTCAAACTGACCTTCCATAAACTTGAGAAGCATTTCTTCCAGTTTTTTTCCTTCCATTTGACCGTGACCAATTCCAATTTTTGCATTGGGAACCAAACGCTGAATCATTCCAGCAACCTCTCTAATATTTTCAATGCGGTTGTGTATGAAAAATACTTGTCCGCCTCTCGAAATCTCATAAGAAATAGCATCTCTTATGGCTTCCTCATTAAACCCAATAACTTCTGTTTCTATTGGGTGGCGGTTAGGCGGGGGCGTTGTCATCACCGACAAGTCTCTAGCGGCCATTAAAGAAAACTGCAGCGTTCTGGGTATGGGGGTGGCGGTTAGGGTAAGGGTGTCTATATTTACCTTCAGGGTTTTTAATTTGTCTTTTACCGAAACCCCAAACTTCTGCTCTTCGTCAATAATTAATAGTCCAAGGTCTTTAAACTCAACATCTTTTCCGACCAAACGGTGGGTTCCGATGATGATGTCAACCTTGCCTTCTTTAAGGTTTTTTAAAGTTTCTGTTTGCTTTTTGCCGGTTTTAAAACGGTTGATGTAATCAACCGTAACGGGGAATTCTGCAAGTCTCTCTCTAAAGGTTTTATAATGTTGAAAGGCTAAAATAGTCGTGGGTACCAATACGGCAACTTGCTTTCCGTTGACCGCTGCTTTAAAGGCAGCCCTAACAGCTACTTCTGTTTTTCCAAATCCAACATCCCCACAAATCAATCGATCCATAGGAATCTGATTCTCCATATCGGCCTTTACGTCTTGGGTAGATTTTACTTGATCAGGCGTGTCTTCATAAATAAATGACGCTTCTAATTCATGTTGTAAATATCCATCGGGGGCAAACGAAAATCCTTTAGCCTCCTTTCGTTTAGCATATAACTCAATGAGGTTGTAGGCTATGGTTTTTACCCTTGACTTGGTTTTCTTTTTTAGGTTTTGCCATGCAGGCGATCCTAGCTTGTTTACATTCGGCACCTTTCCTTCTTTACCGTTGTATTTGGCGATTTTATGAAGAGAGTGTATGCTGATGTACAGTACGTCATTGTCTTTGTAGGTAAGCTTAATCGCCTCCTGTATTTTGCCTTCTACCTCAATTTTTTGAAGTCCACCGAATTTGCCAATACCATGATCAATATGAGTAACATAATCACCAAACTGAAGAGAATTCAATTCTTTAATGGTAATGGTTTGTTTCTTTTCATGACCGGTTTTTAACCTAAATCTCTGGTACCTGTCAAAAATTTGGTGGTCGGTATATATTACAAGTCCGCGTTCAACATCTTCAAATCCGCTGTGCAAACTGCCGAGTATGGGCTGAAATTCAACATCCGTACCGAGGTCTTCAAAAATGGCGTAAAATCGCTCAACCTGTTTTGTTGAACTACAAAGTATGTAGTTTTTTATTCCGTGACGGGTGTTTTTCTGAAGGGTCTCTGTGAGGAGTTCAAAGTTTTTGTTGAAAGAGGGATGAGGTCTTCCCGCGAAGGCGTGTTGACCCTTATAAGAAAACGGAAAGTCATTGCCGAAATGAAAGACAATGTGCTTTTCTAGGTCTAAATTTAGGGTGTCACTATTGCAAAAAAGCTCAGAAGGGGTGGCGTGGTTTACCGCAGATTGTAGCTTTGAAAAGGCTTCTGTAGCCAATTCATAATTTTTATTGAGGACCTTGTTGGCAAGACTCTGGCTCTTGATCCAAATGACACTTCGGTTTCTCAAATATTGCAAAAACGACTCTCTAGTTTCAAGGTGCTTCTTGTCTTCAATGTTTGGGACAATCTCCATTCTTGAAACCTTTTTGATACTCAATTGCGTTTCAATGTCAAACGATCGGATAGAATCAACTTCATTGCCAAAAAACTCAATTCGGTACGGATTGTCGTTAGAATAAGAAAACACGTCAACAATACCTCCCCGTATTGAAAACTCGCCCGGTTCTGTGACAAAATCGGTGCGGTTAAAGTGGAATTCAAAAAGAGTTTCGTTTAAAAAATCGATGTCAATTTTTTCCCCCTCTTTCAGTTTTAAAGTGTTTGAGTTGAGCGTTTTTTTGGTGACTACTTGTTCAAAAAGGGCCTCCGGATACGTTACAATAGCCGCGGTTTTTTTTCTTGAGTTAAGTCTATTTAATACTTCTGCTCTCAACAGAACATTGGCGTTTTCGGTTTCTTCAATTTGATAAGGCCTTCTATAAGAACCCGGAAAAAAGAACACTTGCTTCTCGCCAATTAATTTCTCCAAGTCATTGAGAAAATAAGCAGCCTCTTCTTTGTCGTTTAAGATGAACAAGAAATCAGAGTCAGAAGCTAAAAATTGCGACGCTGCCACCAACGAAGCCTGGCTTCCTTCTAATCCTGAAATAATCTGCGGACTATCTGTTGTGTTGGGTGAAAAGGGGTAGGTAGAAAGAAGTTCATTTAATTCCATGGACTGCCGAGGTAAATTTTAGCAAAGGTACACTTCTAATTATTTTGATATTTCCTTTGGTCAAAAAACAACATCTGTTGGCCTACTTTGTTTTTCCGCGTAAAAAATGGGAATTAAATTTTTGATGAGATCTGTCGTGAATAGCGCAAATTAAATACCTTTAATGAATGATAAGTCAACAGATTCCATTTTTTGTTAAACTGCTATGGGTAAAGACGGTACTGTGGATTCAGTCTTTGTTTTACCCGCAAAAAAATGCCTCAAGACCAAAGATTGGTGTGGTGGCTTTTTTTCAGAATGACGAAGGTTTTTTACGTGAGTGGATTCTGTTTTACCTGTCTCAAGGGGTTCAAAAGGTTTTTTTAATAGACAACTTCAGTACAGATAATAGTTGTGAGGAGCTGCAACCTTTTATTGATGCCAATTGGGTTGAGCTCTATAAAGCCAAAAAAGGTCTTTCTTTTAAAGATCAGGTGGTAGAAGGCTTCAATCGGGTAAGTCGCTTGCACAAAAAGAATTATGATTACTTCTTATTTATAGATAGTGATGAGTTTTTGGTTTTTCCCGAAGGAGATTCTTTGGTTCAATGGACCTTTTCAAAAGGGGGGAATGGTTTTGTGTTTAACTGGTCTATCTTCGGACATAATCAAGTTCGTGAATTGAAAGATTCAGAATTTATGATTGAACGGTTAAACCGCCGTTTTGTGGAACTACACGACGAGCATTTCCACGTAAAGTCACTGGTTTCAACCCGTGTGCCTTTTCGGTTTATTAATGGAAATCCACATTACCCTGAATTGCCTTGGGGTAAAAGATTACAATGGCCTTCGGGCGAAGGCTTTCACTCAACGGCTAGAAAAATTGATTTTTCAAAGGGTAAAATTCATCACTACTGGTATAGAACCTTAACGTTTTACCAAACCGTAAAAGTTCCTCGACGAAAGGCCTTTGATGGCGGACGAGATCAAAATATTGAAAAATGGCATCAAGAATCAGCCAATGAAGTTTTAGATAACGGGGCGCATTTGTACATTGCAGCCATGAATGACTTTGCCAATAATCACAACCTATGATTTACTCTCCACAGCCTGAATTGATATTTGTCCACCTGCCTAAAGCCGCGGGCTCTTCGCTTTCTAAGGTTTTAGAATCTAATTATGGTGAGTCGTTGTATTGGATTAATAAGCTCAAAGAGAAAAAGAAGATTAACCACGGCAAAAAGTTTAAGGTTTTAGAGAGAGGAGTTCGCGCCATGTATGGGCACATATACGCGCACCCTGATTTGCCGAAGTTGTACCCCAATGCAAAGTTCATCACCTGGTTAAGAGATCCGTTAGAAAGAGCAATATCTCTTTACCATTTCTGGGAGGTTTTGGCAAGAGAGAACCGCGTAGATCATACCGATGAACCCTTAAAGAAGTTTCAAAAAGAGAAACCCAGCCTAGAGCAATTCTTTGCTGATCCGGTATATCAGCCACAAATTAATGGCTATCAAAGTTATTTGGGCGGAATGCCTCCCTCAGAATATTTTTTCGCCGGAAGGCAAGAACACTTTCAAGAAGATATAAAAACTCTTGGCGGACAATTACTTTGGGCGGAGAAGTCTGAAGTAAAGACCAATGTGAACCAAGAGAAAAAGGGACTTGACTCTCAAAAAAAAGAGGAGCTAAAACAACTCCTCTCTTCTGAATATAAAATTTATCAAAGCTTTCTAGATCATTTCCACAACGGAAATCCTTGATGAGTTATTCTCCGTATGTAGCAATAAACTCTTCGGCTTTTTCTACCATGTTTTTCGATCCGATAAAATAAGGCACTCTCTGGTGTAATTCTGTAGGAATAATTTCCATGATTCTGTTTTTTCCATCAGAGGCAACCCCACCGGCTTGCTCAGCAATAAATGCTAAGGGATTACATTCGTAAAGAAGTCTAAGTTTTCCTTTCGGAGCCAAGGTCCCCTTAGGGTAGATGTAAATTCCTCCTTTTAATAAGTTTCTGTGAAAATCTGAAACCAATGAACCGATGTAACGACTTGTGTACGGACGGTTGGTGTCTACGTCGTATTCTTGACAATACTTTAAATACTTCTTAACTCCGTACGGAAAGTGAACGTAATTTCCTTCGTTGATAGAATAGATCTTTCCGTCTGTTGGAATTTTCATGTTAGGATGTGAAAGACAGAAAACCCCAATTGAAGGGTCTAAAGTAAATCCATTTACCCCGTGTCCAGAAGTGTAAACAAGCATGGTTGATGATCCGTATACTACATAACCTGCAGCAACTTGTGCCGTTCCTGGCTGTAAGAAATCTTCTTTGGTTACCGGTGTGCCTACTGGAGTTACTCTGCGGTAAATAGAGAATATGGTTCCTACAGAAACGTTTACATCAATATTTGAAGAACCATCTAGTGGATCCATTAATACAACGTAATTCGAGTCTTTGTGCAACTCTTCGTTGAAAATGATAAAGTCATCTTCTTCTTCACTCGCTACACCGCAAACTTCACCTAAGTTTTTCAAGGCAGAAATAAAAGTGTCGTTGGCAAACACGTCAAGCTTCATTTGCTTTTCGCCTTGAACGTTTTCTGTACCTATGGCGCCCAAAATATCAGCAAGTCCTGCTTTGTTAATTTCTCGGTTAACCACCTTAGCGGCTAATCGTATAGAAGTTAAAAGCTGAGAAAGTTCACCCGATGCAAACGGAAACTCGTTTTGCTTTGCAACAATAAATTCACCTAGTGTTGTAGGTCTGTCCATAAGAAAATGATTTGGTGCAAATATATAAATACAAACCTAGTAAGACCGACCAATTTGAAATTTTTGCCTTACAATCCGCTGTTAAGAATTTAACAAAATCATGTAATTGGTAACATTTATTGACTTTTTTCGGTGGGTCGGTTGGGGGGTATAAGTTTGCTGGCTCATAGAAGAAAAAAATGAAAAGCATAAACAGAACCTTAGAGAGGGCAGATCTTTACAAAAACATTGCAGAGCAATACGGGACTCCTGTTTTTGTATATGATGCAAATGTAATGATAGATCAGTACAATCGCTTAGTAAAAGCGTTTTCTACTGTACCTACTAAGTTTCACTATGCTTGTAAGGCCTTGACCAACCACAACATCATGAAACTGTTTCAACAACTTGGAGCAGGACTTGATGCCGTTTCTATTCAAGAAGTAGAATTGGGTTTGCTGGCTGGATTTTCTCCTTCAGATATTTTGTTTACGCCCAACGGGGTTTCCCTAGAGGAAATTTCCTTGGCCATAGAAAAGGGTGTTAAAGTAAATATTGACAACCTGAGTATTCTTGAACAATTTGGTGCAAAATACGGTTCTAATTATCCGGTGTGTATTCGTCTTAACCCACATATTATGGCGGGGGGCAATTACAAGATTAGTACAGGCCATATTGATTCAAAATTTGGTATCTCTATTCACCAACTAAGACATTTAGAAAGAATAGTTTCTTGCTACAGCATTAATGTAGAAGGCTTGCACATGCATACCGGTAGCGAGATTGTTGACGTAGATGTTTTCTTGAAGGGGGCTGAATTGTTGCTTGACGCAGCCATTGGCTTTCAAGATTTAAAATATTTAGACTTCGGTTCTGGGTTTAAAGTAGCTTATAAGCCCGGAGATCTAGGAACACCTATTGAGGAACTTGGGAAGAGACTCAGCGACTTGGTTATGAAGTACGGCCAAGATAATGGGAAAGACCTCGAAATGGTTTTTGAGCCGGGAAAATTCCTGGTTTCAGAAGCAGGGGTGTTCCTAACCGAAGTTAATGTTATTAAGCAAACTACTGCTACGGTTTTTGCTCATGTAAACTCAGGACTGAATCACTTTATTCGTCCGATGTTTTACGAATCGTACCACCACATCTTAAATATCTCTAACCCTCAGGGCAAAGAGCGTATTTACACTGTCGTGGGAAATATTTGTGAAACAGATACTTTTGCCTGGGATAGGCCGCTTCCTGAAATTACAGAGGGCAACGTTCTAGCTTTTTTAAACGCAGGAGCTTATTTACACACGATGTCTTCTAACTACAATTCTCGTTTTCGTCCACCAGAAGTAATGCTTTTAGAGGATAAAGTTTACTTGATTAGAAAAAGAGAAAACTTAAATGATTTATTAGCGACTCAAATTCCCGTTGAATTTAAGGTAAGTGAATTGCATAAATCTAATGAATTAGTAGAAGCACTTTAGACTTCCTTTTTTACCTTCGTTATTAATATTGGGTATTTTTATCCAAATTTCACCGTGTTATGATAATTAGAAAAGCAACTCGGGAGGATGTTCCTGTCATGCATAATTTGGTGGTAGAACTGGCTGTGTATGAAAAAGAGCCAGACGCCGTAAGAGTTTCCGTGGAAGAAATGGAATCTGAAGGATTCGATGCTTCTTTGTATTCTGCCTTGGTGGCTGAGGTAAACTCTCAGGTGGTTGGTTTTGCCCTATACTATCCAAGGTACTCTACCTGGAACGGACGTACGATGCACCTGGAAGATTTTTACGTTCAACCTGAGCACCGAGGAAAAAAGATTGGCCAGAAGCTGTTTGAAGAGTTTCTAAAAGAGTCAAAAAAATGGGGCGCCAAACAGGTGAAATGGGAGGTGCTAGATTGGAATGAGCCCGCGTTAAACTTTTATAAAAAGTACCCTTCTAAAATTGATGGTTCTTGGTGTTTAGCAAAAATAGACGATTTTGATTTTGATAAAATAGAAGCCTTGCCATGAAAATTTACAAGTTTGGAGGGGCGTCTGTAAAAGATGCTGACTCTGTAAAAAATGTTTCAACCATTGTGTCTAAAAACGGACATGAACCTTTGGTGGTGGTGGTTTCGGCAATGGGGAAAACGACAAATGCCTTAGAAGAATTAGTCGCTGCAGTTTTCAACGGTGGCGATTTTGATGAGGTGTATCAACGTGTTTATGCCTTCCATTATGAAATGTTGAAAGGCTTGTATCCTTCAAAGTCTGTGGATGATGTGATGTCACCTGCTCTCACCGCTTTGTTTGAGGAGTTGAGTCAATTTAAAAATCAGTCGTTCGATAATTACGGAAAGGCTTATGACAGTATGGTTCCTTATGGTGAACTGATCTCGACGACAATTATTCATGAGTACCTTTCTGAAGAGTTAGAACTCCCATGTAAATGGCTTGATACTAGAAGGTATGTTATTACCAATAGTCACCACAGACGAGCTACAGTAAATTGGTCTGCTACGGAAAAGGCTATTCAAGAAGAGGTGAAAGGCCATAGTATTTTTGTGGTACAAGGTTTTATTGGGGCTGATGAAGAGGGAAATACCACTACGTTGGGTAGAGAAGGGTCGGATTATACGGCTTCTGTTTTCGCTTATTGTACGCGTGCAGAAAGTGTAACCATCTGGAAGGATGTGCCGGCGGTGCTGAACGGTGATCCAAAAGTTTTCAATAACACCATTCCGTTGCAAACCATATCTTATAAGGAGGCAATAGAATTGGCGTATTATGGGGCTTCTGTAATTCACCCAAAAACTATTCAGCCGCTGCAACAATTGTCTATTCCGCTGCATGTAAAATCGTTTTTAGATTATTCTGCTCCGGGAACTACCATTACTGAAGGAGCAGGGTTACATCCTTTTGTGCCATGTTTTATCAGAAAGGAAAAGCAAATCTTAATTACTCTTTCAACTCACGATTTAGCTTTTATTGTTGAAGACCATTTAAGTACCATTTATCAAACTTTTCACGACCTCGGTGTGTCGGTAAATATGACCCAAAGTTCTGCAATTAGCTCAAGTTTTTGTGTCAATTTTGACCCCGTAATTACCCCTAAAGCTTTGAAAATATTAGAAGAAAAGTTTGAAGTTAAGTTTAATGATAACCTTGAGTTGTTTACCATAAGGCATTATAATCCTTTGGTAATTAACGGATTGAAAGAAGGAAAAGAAGTGTTGGTTGAACAAATTTCAAGAAATACATTTCAGATGGTCTGTAGAGCCAAATAACACTTATTATTTTCATACTTTTGGCGTAGACCTATGAAGATAATAGAACCATCAGATTTAGCTAAAGTTACCAAGCTTGACAAACTAGGATTGTCTGGATTGGCTAACGTGATAATGGACGTTTTAAAACTAACCCAAATCAATGAGGCCTATGAGCGTCATTTTGTTAAAAAGGGCATAGATTTTATCGACGGTCTTTTTGAAGAATTTGGCATTGAGTTCGATTACTTTCAAGAAGAACTTTCTAGAATTCCTAAAGAAGGTCCTTTTGTGGTTATTTCTAACCATCCTCTGGGTGCTATTGACGGCATCATCCTGATTAAATTAATTGCTTCTGTACGTCCAGACTTTAAAGTCATGGCTAACTTTTTACTGCAAAAAGTAGAGCCTATAAAAGACTACTTTATGCCGGTCAATCCGTTTGAAGATAAAAAGGATGTTAAGTCTAGCTTTTCCGGAATAAAAGATTCTATTGCCTACGTTAAAGAAGGTCATGGTTTGGGTATTTTCCCTGCTGGGGAAGTAAGTACCTACAACATTGAAGAGGGTAAGATCATAGATAAAAAGTGGGAAGACGGCGCGATAAGACTGATTCAGAAACTTGAAGTTCCAGTAGTACCCGTATATTTTAAAGCAAAGAACAGCAGACTCTTCTATTTAATTAGCATGTTGAGCTCTACCTTGAGAACAGCAAAGCTGCCGAGTGAAATGATTAGTCAAGGCGGACGTAAAATTTTTATTAGAATTGGTCGTCCGGTGTTACCTAAAGAACTAGAAGAGTATTCAACTCTACCGGAGCTTTCTGAATTTTTAAGAGATCGTACCTATAGGTTGTCTAATGCGTTAGAGCAAGACAAGAAACCGATGAGCTTAAAATCTAAGAAAGAAGAAGTTGCTCAAGAAATAATGCCCGCCGTTGACCCTGCCTTAATAAAGGCAGAAATTGAAAAGTTAAGAGATACCAGTGGGATTTTAACCAGCTCACGAGGTCTAGAGGTTTACTGTGCTACCGCTAAAGAAATTCCAAGTATTCTTTCAGAAATCGGAAGACTGCGTGAAATTACTTTTAGAGAGGTGGGTGAGGGTACAAACCTGCCGTTTGACCTTGATGAGTTTGATCAACACTACATGCACCTGTTCTTATGGGATGCTGAGGAAGAAAAACTAGCAGGAGCCTATCGATTAGGTATGGGTGCTGATATCTATCCTAAATTCGGAATAAAAGGTTTTTATATGGAGTCTCTGTTTAGACTTGATGAAGAAGTTCATCCGGTGTTTCAGAAGTCTTTAGAAATGGGACGTGCCTTTATTGTTAAGGAGTACCAAGTAAAACCCATGCCTCTGTTCTTGCTTTGGAAGGGAATTGTGCATGTGATTGTTAGAAATCCTGATAAAGTTAGATACTTAACCGGAGGGGTAAGTATTTCTAATAATTTTTCAAAATACTCTAAGGGCCTAATGGTTGCTTTTGTGAAAAGGTATTTCTTCGATCCAGAAATGGCAAAACACATTAGACCAAGAAAAGAATACAGCCCTAAATTAGGTCCCGTAGAAAATCACTTAATTGAAAAATTAGGAGGAGATGATATCAATAAGTTTGACAAGTTTATTGATGATGTAGAGCCCGGTAATATGAGGTTTCCAGTTCTACTGAAGAAATACATTAAGCAAAATGCAAAAATTGTTGCCTTTAATGTAGATCCTAAGTTTAATAATGCGGTAGATGGGTTTATGTATATAGACATCAATGATCTTCCTGAAAAAACTATTCAACCGGTTTTAGAAGAACTAGAAACCGCAACCCAGAATATAGAGAAAAAGGAAGACTAGTAGTTTTTCAAAATCCTTTCTGACAAGACTTTTCCCATTTTTTCGAAAGACTCTTTAGACCAACCGGCTACATGTGGGGTGGTAATTACGTTGTTGAATTCTAACAATTCGCTTAGGACCTCGTTTATAGGATCGTCAAATGCACTGGTAAACGATGCTTTTTCATATTCTAAAACATCTAAACCTGCTCCTAGAATTTTTCCGCTTTTTAATCCTTCTACAACGGCCTTTGTCTGGGCTATTTTTCCTCTAGAAGTGTTGATGAACCAAAACGGATTTTTGATTTTTTCTAGCAGCTCAAGGTTGAAAAAATACTGGGTCTCTTCGTTCAAGGGTAAGTGCAGACTAATTGTATTTGACCTTTCTAAAACCTCTTCAAGGGAAGTTTGTCTTACAAAGGGAAAATTGAGTTGCGCGTATTTGTCATAGGCAAGAACTTCCGCACCTAATAGATTAAGCACTTCAGAAAAAGCACTACCCATTTGACCGCACCCAATAATCCCTACGGTCATATTAGAGATTTCAATTCCTGTGTTTTCAGCTCGCTTCCAAAGACCTTGGTGAACCTCAAGATCGGCTCGTTTAATGTGGTTAACTAGGTTTAATAATAAGCCAAGTGCATGTTCTGCTACGGCTTTTCTATTGCCTTCTGGTGCGTTGTAACACGAAATGCCTAATTGCTTTGCTGCGTCAAGATCAATATTTTCTAATCCCGCCCCAAAGCGTCCGATAAATTGAAGATTAGGGTACTTGTGCAAAAACTCTTGGTCAATGGGGAATCGGCTTCTAATAATAATACCCGTAGCAGATCGAAGTGGACCGTCTAATTCATCATCTGATAGGTTATATCCGCGAATCACTTCGAAGTTTTTTGCTGCAAAGGCTTCTTCCATGTTGGCATGGCAAGAGTCAATAAATACTACAGAATTCATCATGTAAAGGTAAGAAGTCGCCAAGAAATTCCTACGCCGAAGTAGGTGCCACGGTCTTCTAACAACTCTGTGATCATTTCGTTTCTCCATCCGCCGTAGAGCGATAACTGAAAACCGTTGGTCAATTTGTAGCCTGCAGAAACTCTCATGTTGTTTGATTGTGACTCGCTAAAGAGGTTTTCTAATGACAGAGTGTTGATTTTATAATCTGCAGATAAATTCAATTTTTTCATTCTTAAAGAATATTGAAAAGCTGCCCCCGTAGTTCTTATGGTATTCTGGTAAATTATTTTTGAAGCCGTAGATAGGTTTAAGTGTAAGTGGTGGTAATTGTAGTGGTAGCCCAACATGACTGAAGCGTCAAAATAATCGTTGTTGAAGTTCCAACCCAATTCTGCTGCTCCAGAAAATCCTTTGTTTACCGGGTCTAAAAATCGGTATCGGGTTCTCAGGGCAAAGCTGTTTATGCTTTCAGAAATAGGCTCCGGAAGTGCCTCGTGGTTAAAGGTGTTTTCCGTAAAGGTGTACTGACCAATAACATCAAGATTTTCTAAAAGCCCATACCTTGCAATGTTTTCTAAGGTAATTCCCGTATGAGAAAATGATATGGAGTTGTTAGAAAAAGTCTCTTTCAAATCTCCGATAAAATACTCACCAGAATGACTGGCTTGAAAAACGTTCTTCCCAACCGTAAAGGTTGTTCTGATATTGCCCGGTTTGTCATCTCTTATTTCTGGGGTGGTTTGGCCCAATACCAATTGGTGAATCAATAAAAAGGCGATAATGAAAAATTGATTTCTCATTTAAAATATTCCATATGAAATGCCTAATCCACCAGAAGGTGTTACACTATCAGAGAAATCAACAATAGAACTGTATTGCATGCCTACATATAGATCTACTTGCAGTTTTTCATTGATTGAGTATCCAATCCCAATGTCAGTCCCCGGATTCCAGCTGTTCTTCCAGCCGCCAGAAAACACTTCGACATAATACAATGTCTTGTGGTATTGGTAAGCAAGGTTAAAAATTCCGCTCAATCCAAAATTATCATCAAAATTGGCTCCGTCAGAAAACCCTTTGTCGGTATTGAAATTACCCGATACGCTAGACGCGAAAATGAAGTGATCAGAAAAGGTAAATCCAAAATTATAAATCAATTGCAAGGGAATATTTACTCCGCCTTTTAGGTGCAAATTGTGATGGTAGTTATTTATTTCGGGTAATTTGTAGCGAGCCTCAAGATAAAAGGCTACATCACTTGTAAAAGCCCACTCGGCGTCTGCAGAATTATTGTCGAGAAAAGGCACTAGTGCCATGGCGGTTCCTCCTCCAAATTCTAGGTTTTCAAAAGCACCCCAACGCACCTGAATGTCACTAAGCGGAATGCTTGAAGAGAACACTGTAGCTCCGCGTAACGGAGTGGCAATACCCATCTGAAGGCCTACGGTATTCTTTGATAAATTGTCAAAAGCATTTACATTCCCTGGCCTGTCGGTAGGCCAGCTAATACTTTGGCCTTGCGCAGCCCAACCAAAGAAAACCAATGATATGAATAACAGTTTTTTCAAAATCCAAATACTATTTTTCCAATAGAAAAGTAAATAAATAATCCGAAAACATCATTGGCTGTTGTGATAAATGGTCCTGTGGCAACCGCAGGATCAATGTTCCACTTGTCTAATATTAACGGAATAGATGTCCCGAATAAACTAGCAAACATAATTACCATAAATAAAGAAAGACTAATGGTGATGGCCAGCTGGTATTCTAATCCCGTAAAGGCGGTTACGGAAAAAAGTAAAATGCTGCAAATAAGTCCGTTGACAAGTCCTACAGATACTTCTTTAACCAATCGTTGAAACAAGGTAGAGCTAATGTTCTTATTGGCTAAAGCTTGCACTACAATTGCAGAAGATTGTACCCCAACATTACCTCCCATGGCGGCTATTAGTGGAATGAAAAAGGCTAATTTGGGTAAATCAGCTAGCCTTGATTCTTGAGTAGAAATTACTGATGCAGAAATGAGTCCGCCGACTAAACCAATAACCAACCAGGGCAACCTCGCCTTGGTCACTTGAAAAAGGTTACTTCCCGAGTCAACATCATCGGTAATACCCGATGCCAATTGGTAATCTCTTTCGGCTTCTTCTTTGATTACGTCTACCACGTCATCAATGGTAATTCTTCCTAATAGGCGTCCCATTTCATCAACAACAGGAACAACAACCATGTCGTAACGCTCCATCAAATTAGCAACATCTTCTGCAGGGGTTGTCGATTTTACGGAGGTAACCTTTTGGTTATACACTTCTTTAACAGGAGTCTTGGTTGAGGTGGTCAATAGCTTTTTCAAACTCAAGGTGCCAAGAAGCACTTCGTGGTCATCAATGACATATACGGCGTGTACCTCTTCAATTTCTTCGGCCTGTTTGCGCATTTCTCTCACGCAATGCCTAACGGTCCAATTTTCATTGACCTTTACCAATTCCGTAGCCATCAAGGCACCGGCGGTATCTTCAGCATGGGTTAATAGAGAGGCTAATTGCTTGGCGGTTTCAACATCTTCCAAGTTGTCTAAAACCTCTCGTTTCTTTTCTTCTGGAAGTTCACCAATTAAATCGGCGGCGTCATCAGAGTCAAGGTTTTCAACAAAGTCTTCGGCAATCTCCTTACCCGAGTAGTTTTCTAATAACTCTCCTCTAATGTCTTCTTCAAGTTCAATAAGGATGTCTGCAATCATTGGATCTTCAAACTCCTTGAGAAGCAGAGCTGCGTCGGTGGAGTCAAGTTGCTCAATAATATCAGCAATATCAGCTGGGTGCAGATCTAAAAGCATAGCTGCTAAGCCCTTGATTTCGCCTTCTTCAATGGCTCTTTTAAACTCGTTTAACTTATCAGTTGTTAATTCAAAACTCATGCTGATTGTATGGCTTCAGTAAGTTCAATAAATTGTTGAACAGACAATTGCTCGGCGCGTTTATCTAAAAACGGAACCTTTTCAATTTCTGAGTTTAAAGTTAGGCTTTTTAACGCGTTGCGCAAGGTTTTTCGCCTTTGGTTAAATCCTGCTTTTACCACTTGGCTAAACAGTTTTTCATCCACTGTAAGGTGAAATGGGTCTTTTCTAGTAAGCCTAATGACGCCTGATTTTACTTTTGGCGGCGGATTAAATGCCCCTTCAGGTACGGTAAACAGGTATTCTGCGTCGTAATAAGCTTGGGTTAACACGCTAATGATGCCGTAGGTTTTTGATCCGTGAGGCGCGGCAATTCTCTCGGCAACTTCTTTCTGAAACATACCGGCCATTTCAGGAATGTATTCTCTATTGGCAATCATATTGAAAACAATCTGAGAACTGATGTTGTAAGGGTAATTTCCGACCAACGCAAAAGGTTTTCCTTTGAACAGCTCTCCTAAATTGAGTTTCATGAAATCACCCGAAATGATTCGTTGGCTTAGTTGAGGATAGGCAGCGTATAAATATTCAACCGATTCTCTATCTAATTCAACCACCGTGGTTTCATACTTTTCTTTTAAGAGAAATTGAGTGAGAACGCCCATTCCAGGGCCGATTTCTAAAACGTGGTTGTAACCATTTCCCGATAGGGCCTCGGCAATTTTTTGAGCAAACGCAGGCTCTTTTAAAAAATGTTGACCTAAATGTTTTTTTGCCTTTACAGAACGCATACTCAAAATCTTTTGTCAAAGGTATTGAAAATTGAGGGTAGATGCGGCACCAAATAAAAAAGCCCCAGAAAATCTGAGGCTTTGTTTTTAGGCTAGTCCAGCTCTTTTTAACAGAGCGTCTACTTTAGGTTTTCTCCCTCTAAAGTTTTCAAACAATGTCATGGGGTGAACTGAGCCGCCTGATTCAAGCAATACCTTGAATTTTTTGGCGGTTTGTGGATCAAATAACCCGTTTTCTGAAAAAGCTTCAAAGGCATCGGCGTCTAAGACTTCTGCCCACTTATAGCTGTAGTATCCGGAGCTATACCCTCCCGGGAAAATATGATTAAAAGAGGTAGACATCAAATAGTTTTCTATGGGCGGAAATAAATCGGTTTTCTCCATTGCCTCTCTTTCTATTGTTTCTACTTGTGCATTTTCTGGCAATTCACGACCGTACCACGCCATATCCAAAAGTCCAAAACTCAACTGCCTCAGGGTAGAGTACCCTTCTAAGAAATTGGCACTTTCAACAATTTTGTCAATCCACTCATCAGGAATGGTTTCTCCGGTTTCATAGTGTTTGGCAAAGAGGTGCAAGGCTTCTTTTTGGTAACACCAGTTTTCCATTATTTGAGACGGTAGCTCTACAAAGTCCCAGTAAACACTTGTTCCGGTAAGGCTGCTGTATTTTCCTCGTCCTAACATACCGTGCAAGGCGTGACCAAACTCGTGAAACAACGTGGTAACTTCTTGAAAAGTTAAAAGCGATGGTTTTGACTTGGTAGGCTTTGAAAAATTACAAACAATACTGATGTGTGGGCGGTGCTCTTCGGTGTCAAAATACGCAGATTGGTAGCTGGTCATCCAAGCACCGTTTTTCTTCCCCTTTCGGGGGAAGTAGTCTGTGTAAAAGACCGCGAGGTGTTTTCCGTCTTCGTCATGAACGTCAAAAGCCTTCACGTCGGGATGATATACTTCGATGTCTTTGCGGTGGTGGAAAGTAATTCCGTAGAGTTTTTCAGCAATGTCAAACGCGCCTTTCTCAACTTTGTCTAACGGAAAGTATGGTTTTAACAAATTGTCATCAATGGCAAATTTCTCCATCTTTAACTTTTCAGAATAATAAGCAAAGTCCCATCTTTCTAAAGACTTTATCCCGTCTAAACCGTTGGCGAAAGACTGTACTAAGTCGTAATCTCTGCGCCCGGCCGGCAGGGCTTTTTCTAAAAGGTCGTTTAAAAAATCGGTAACCGTCTTCGGGTCTTTGGCCATTCTTTCTTCTAAAGTGAAGGCGGCGTGGTCTTTATATCCTAATAACTTAGCTCTTCTTTGTCTAAGAGAAACAATTTTTAAGACGTTTTCTCTGTTGTTGTTGTCATTGTCTTGGTTGGCAATTTCTCCTTTGGCCAAGAACAGTTTTTTTCTCAGTTCTCTGGAGTCAGCATAGGTCATAAACGGTAGGTAAGATGGCATGTGCAAAGAAAAGCCCCACTGGTCTGGTTTGCCTACTTGAACCGCGGTTTCTTTGGCCGCTTCAACCGCGTAATCTGGCAATCCTTTAAGGTCTTTCAGATCTTCAATCCACAGAATGTAGTCGTTGGTATCTGCCAATACATTTTCGCTAAACTGAAGCGTTACCGTAGATAATTCAATGTCGATTTTTCGTAGTTCTGCCTTTTTCTCTTCACTGAGACCTGCCCCATTTCTTACAAATGATTTATAGGTTTTGTCTAGCAGAGTTCTGTCTTCATCGGGTAGGTCTTCGTTTTTTAGTTGAAGGTATACTTCTTCAACTTTTTTAAACAGGTCGGCGTTTAAGATAATGTCGTTTCCGTACTCAGAAAGTAGGGGAGAAATGTCTTTGGCTAGCGCCTGCATTTCATCGTTGGTCTCTGCGGTGTTTAGATTGAAAAACAAACTCGAAATGGTGTTGAGTTTTTTTCCAGCAAGGTCTAGTCCAACAATGGTATTTAAAAAGGTAGGCTCTTTTTCAATGATCGCGTTGATCTCTTTTTTTGCCTCCTCAATAGCTTCTTTAATAGCCGGTAGGTAGTGCTCGTTATTTATTTTTGAAAACGGTGCCGAATGAAACGGAGTATTGAAGTTTTCTAAAAGCGGATTTATCATTTTAAAGAAATTCTTTTGGTTGTATTGACAACTAAAAACTGACCCAGGTGTTTTGCGTCTAGGTCAGTTTTTTATGGTTTTGCAAAGGTGAAGATTTTGTGCTTAACAGCCTTTGAAAGTTGAAATATTTTACAATCGATTGGCGACGATATCTTCTACAATATCCGGATCTAAAAGGGTGGAGGTGTCTCCCAGTTTATCGGTTTCACCTTCGGCAATTTTGCGAAGTATTCTGCGCATGATTTTTCCGGACCTGGTCTTGGGTAAGCCACTAACCAATTGAATTTTATCGGGTTTTGCAATGCGACCAATTTCTTCTACTATGGTCTCTACAATTTCAGCTTTTACCCGGTCTTGAATTTTAGAAGTATCTTCTTTACACACAACATAAGCATAGATGCCTTGTCCTTTTATTTCGTGCGGATAACCCACTACGGCAGATTCGGTAACCACGGGATTGCTGTTGATGGCGTTTTCAATTTCAGCCGTACCAAAACGGTGGCCACTTACGTTGATTACATCATCTACCCTGCCAATAATTCTATACAGTCCGTTCTCGTCTCTCTTGGCGCCATCTCCGGTAAAGTAGTAGCCCGGATGGTTTGAGAAATAAGTGTTTTTACACCTTTCATGGTTGCCATAAGTCGTTCTTATCATGGAGGGCCAGGGGAATTTTACCGCTAGATATCCTTCCACTCCATTCTCCGCAATTTCTTTGCCCTCTTGATCTAATAAAACGGGCTGTATCCCCGGAAGGGGAAGGCCCGCATGGGTGGGCTTACTTGGGGTGATGCCTCCCAGTCCTGAAATCATGATTCCTCCCGTTTCGGTTTGCCACCAAGTGTCTACAATGGGGCATTTTTCTTTGCCTACGTGAATGTAATACCACTCCCAGGCTTCGTAGTTTATGGGTTCACCCACAGTGCCTAAAACCTTGAGTGAATAGAGCCCGTAAGACAATACATGATCCTCTCCGTAAGCCATCAAGGCCCTAATTGCCGTGGGGGCTGTGTAGAATTGGTTTACTCTGTGCTTGTCACAAACTTGCCAAAACCTACCGGGACTTGGGTAGGTAGGGACGCCTTCAAACATTACGGAGGTAGCGCCGTTTAACAAAGGACCATAGATAATATACGTATGGCCTGTAATCCAGCCTATATCTGCTGTACACCAAAACACATCACTTTCTGAATATTGAAAAACATTGGCGAAACTATAGCCGGCGTAAACCATATAGCCGCCCGTAGTGTGAACTACTCCTTTGGGTTTGCCCGTAGAGCCTGAAGTGTACAGGATAAATAATTCATCTTCACTGTCCATGGGCTCTGCATCGCAATGATGGTCTACAAAGTCTTTTTCTTCGTGGTACCAAAAGTCTCTCCCGGGCTGCATGTTTACGGCCCACTGAGTTCTTTCAACCACCATGACAGACTCTACCGAATCACATGTTTTAAGGGCTTCGTCAACCACCGCTTTTACAGGGATTTCTTTCGTGCCCCTGAAAAGTCCGTCAGCAGTAATGACCATCTTGGCAGTGGCATCTTGTATTCTATCGGCTAAAGCATGAGCTGAAAATCCTGCGAATACCACCGTGTGAATCGCGCCGATTCTAGCACAGGCCAAAACGGCAATGGTAAGCTCCGGAATCATGGGCATGTACAAGGCTACTCGGTCTCCTTTGACAACGCCTTTGCTCTTTAAGATGTTGGCCATTCTACAAACCTCTTCATGAAGTTCTTTATAGGTGAACCTTACAAATCGCTCTTTGGGATCATTGGGCTCCCAAATCAAGGCAAGTTTGTTGCCTCTTTCTTCTAAATGCCTGTCTAAACAGTTTTCTGTAATGTTTAACTGGCCTCCAATAAACCACTCTATACGGGGTTCTTCAAAGTTCCATTTTAAAACATTAGACCACTTTTTCTTCCAAGTATATTTTTCTGCAATCCCTCCCCAAAACTCTTCTGGTTGTTGGATTGATTTATCGTATTGTTCTTTGTATTCATCGAAATCTTTTATTCGGAAATCCATTTAACTAATCACTTTTGTGTTAAATATTTGTAATGATTTTTAAACTTAATTTAAAAAATATAAAAATTTGGATTAATCCTATAAATTATTCAAATTTGAGACCCCAACTAAAAACCACCATATTATGAGAAGTTATCAAAAGATGTTAGTTGCATCTTTGCTATTGATGTCATTTTACGTCAGTGGCCAACAGCAGTTAAGGTATTCAGAGGTAGGAGCTTACCTAGGTACCATTAATTACAGTGGGGAAATTGCCACAACCACAAATCCAGGATCTATTATCAAAGAAATGAGGCCTCAAATTGGGGTGTTTATTCGCAGAAACTATTCTGCGCGTTACAGTATCGGACTGGAAGCTACCGCGGGGTGGATTTTTAGCGCTGATGAAAACCATTCTAATAAGTCAAGAAACTGGGTGTTAAGCTTCCCTATTATTCAAATCAATGGAATTGCCGAGTTCAATGTTTTAAAGTTTGGTAAATTTTACAAGAAGAACTCTTGGACTCCTTACCTTAGAGGTGGATTTGGAATGGCTTTTTACTACCCAAATGTAAATGGATTGGTCTATGATCCAGAAACCATGAACATTGAATCAGGTTCTACTTCTGCCTTTAATTATGTGGTTGGGCTTGGCGCGAAATTTAGAATAGGCCATGAATCTATTTTGTCTGTTTTTGCCGATGTAAATGGACTTCTCAGTGATAATATTGAGGGCTTTACTTATTTAGATTCTTTAGATAGCAATGACTTTTTTGGAGGCATAAAGGTCGGTTACACACACTGCATTTTTTAAAATACAACCCAGACTTCTACTCACTTTGAAGTTATCCGCTTGGCCTTTTAGTTCAGGCGAATTTTTTTTAATAAAAAAAAGCCCCCACTTCTGGAGGCTTTTTTTGCAATGCAAAAAGGATTACCAAATATATCCGTTTTCATTGATTACGGCTTGAGCCACTTCGCGTCTTAAGGTTTTTGGGTTAACTGGATTGTTGTACTTGGTAAACCTCTTAAGTCCCATGAGTAACAATCTTTGGTCATCACCTTCTGTAAACGAGTAAATAGCCTCTCTTCCGGCAGTTTGAATATCTTCAACGGCGTTGTAGAGGTAAAGTTTAGCCATATTGATTTGTAGTGAAGCGCTTTCTGCTCCTTTGGTATTCGCAATTTTTTCTGCGCGTAATAGGGCAGATTCTGCGGTGTACACGGCAATAAGCATGTTGCTTACAGCCATGAGAATTTCTTGCTCTTTCTCTATGTCCATTCCTATGATTTCAACGGCCTTACCCGCTACCATGAGAATTGACTTTTTCAGTTTTCCAAGAATCTCTTTTTCCTCGTCAAACAACTTGTCGTACTCGGGTGTGTCAAATGAAGGAATTTCCATAAGGTCGTTGGCTACGGCCATGGCGGGTCCCATCAGATCAATCTGACCCTTAAGTGCCTTTTTCAGCAGCATGCCTACAGAAAGCATTCTGTTTATTTCATTTGTACCCTCATAGATTCTAGAAATTCTAACATCACGGTAGGCAGATTCCATTGGAGTGTCTGCAGAATACCCCATTCCTCCAAAAATTTGAATTCCTTCATCGGTAATAAAAGAGGCGGTTTCTGATGCGTGAACCTTTAGAAGGGCCGCTTCAATAGAGAATTCTTCCACTCCTTTTAATTTTGATTCTTGAGGAGTTTTGCCCTTTTCTTTTAAGAACTGTATACTGTTTTCAATGTCTTGCCCAGCTCTATAGGTAGCAGATTCTGAAGCAAAATGCCTACTAGCCATTTCGGCAATTTTTTGTTGAATGGCCCCAAAAGATGAGATAGAAGTATTGAACTGTTTTCTTTCGTTAGCGTATTTAACGGCTTCTGTAAGAACTCTTCGGTTAGCATCTAAACAAGCTGCTGCTAATTTTATACGACCTACGTTTAATGCATTCATGGCAATTTTAAATCCGCCGTCTCTTTCTCCCAATAGGTTTTCTACAGGAATGGTAACGTCGTTAAAAAATACCTGTCGAGTGGAGGAAGCACGAATTCCTAATTTGTGTTCCTCCTCTCCCAAGGTCAAGCCTTCTGTGCCCTTTTCTACAATAAAACCTGTAATGTTTTTATCGTTTTCAATGCGCGCAAATACAATAAATAAATCAGCGTATCCGGCATTAGAAATCCACATTTTCTGTCCGTTAATAACGTAGTGCTTGCCATCAGAAGATAGTTCTGCTTTGGTTTTTCCGCTATTGGCGTCAGACCCAGCTCCAGGTTCGGTTAAACAGTAAGCGCCTATCCATTCTCCGGTAGCCAGTTTAGGTAAGTATTTTTTTCTTTGCTCTTCAGTGCCGTAAAGTGATATGGGTAAAGTACCAATACCCGTATGGGCACCGTAAGCCGTAGAAAGAGAACCCGTGGCTCCAGAAATTCTATCACAAACAATCATGGAAGTGTTAAAATCCATGCCCAAACCTCCATACTCTTCGGCTACGGAGATTCCAAGAAGTCCCATTTCACCGAGCTTTTTCATTACTTCAAGAGTGAAGCCGTAATCTTTATCTTCAAATCTAGATTTGTTGGGCCATACCTCGCGATTGATAAAATCAGTTGCGGCTTCGGCCATCATTTTTTGCTCCTCTGAAAAATCTTCAGGGGTAAACATTTCTGCAGCGGTAATGTCCTTTACCAGGAATTCACCGCCTCTTATTGATTTATTTTCTGACATAATATTTAGGGATTTAAAGCATTTCAAATATTCCGGCAGCACCTTGTCCAGTTCCCACGCACATGGTTACCATTCCGTATTTGCCGTTTCTCTTTTCTAATTCATTGAGAATTTGGACTGTTAACTTTCCTCCGGTACAACCTAGTGGATGCCCCAGTGCAATGGCGCCACCGTTTACGTTTAACTTAGAGGTGTCAATACCCAACTCTCTTACTACCGCCAAACTCTGCGAAGCAAAAGCTTCATTCAGTTCAATGAGGTCTATGTCTTCGAGTTTTAAATTGGCTTGTTTTAGTGCCTTGGGTATGGCGTCTACCGGACCTATACCCATAATTCTAGGTTCAACCCCTGCTACGGCGTAACTGATTAGTTTAGCCTTGGGCTTCAGTCCTAATTCATTGACCATTTTTTCACTCATAACCAAAACAAAGGCCGCGCCATCAGAGGTTTGTGAGCTGTTACCCGCGGTAACAGATCCGCCCGCGGCAAATACCGGTCTCAGTTTGGCTAATCGCTCTATGCTAGTGTCTGCTCTTGGACCTTCATCAGTATCTACGACGTACTTACGGGTTTCTCTTTTGTTCTTTTCGTTTAAAAAGGTTTCTTCAACCTCAATAGGAACTATGTCGTCTTTGAATCTACCGGTTTCAATCGCTTTTAAGGCTTTTTGATGAGATTCATAAGCAAAGGCATCTTGGTCTTCTCTAGAAACCCCATACTTTTCAGCGACCGCCTCGGCGGTGAGTCCCATGTTGTTGTACCAATTAGGATTGGTTTTAGAGATTTCGTAGTTTGGAGTTACTTTAAATCCTCCCATAGGAATGTAACTCATAGACTCTACACCGCCAGCAATGATGCAGTCTGCCATACCCGATTTGATTTTTGCGGTGGCCATGGCAATGGTTTCAATTCCGCTGCTACAATACCTATTGACCGTTACTCCAGGCACCTTGTCGGTGTCTAGGCCCATGAGTGAAATTAATCTCCCTACGTTTAACCCTTGTTCTGCCTCGGGCATTGCGTTACCTACAATAACATCGTCAATTTTTTCTTTATCAAGAGAAGGTACGTCTTGTAACAGCCTTTTTATCACGGTTGCCGCAAGGTCGTCAGGTCTTGTAAATCTAAAGACCCCACGGTTTGACTTTCCAACCGCTGTTCTATATCCTGTGATTATATATGCCTCCATAATTAGTTTCTTAAAGGTTTACCGGTTTTTAGCATGTGTTGAATTCTCTCCAATGTTTTGCGTTCTCCGCAAAGACTTAAAAAGGCTTCTCTCTCTAGGTCTAACAGGTATTGTTCAGACACTAGGGTAGGAGAGGATAAATCTCCACCGGCCATAACCCATGCTAACTTTTGGCTTATTTTTTCATCGTGCTTAGAAATGAATCGCCCCTCTACCATTTGGTGAGCCCCAACGTTAAACATTCCCAACGCTTGCTTCCCTAAAACCTTAATGTCATTACGTTGTATAGGTTTTTGGTATCCCATATCCGCTAACATCATGGCCTTGGCTTTGGCGTCTTTTATTTGTCTATCTCTATTCATAGAGTAGTGGTCTCTACCTTTTACCATGATTCCCATTTCAAAGGCTTCTTCTGCAGAGGTGGCTACTTTTGCCATTCCTATGTTTAAGTAGTTTTCTCTGTAGGTGTTTAGTTCTGTATCGTCTTTGGTGTAAGCATCAGAAGCTCTCAAGGTCAGTTCCTTGGTTCCTCCACCGCCAGGAATTACCCCAACACCGAATTCTACCAATCCGATGTACGTTTCAGCAGCGGCTTGAACCGCGTCTGCGTGAAGGGTAAGTTCACATCCGCCACCGAGCGACATGCCATGAGGTGCAACAATTACCGGGATGCTTGAGTACCTTACCTTCATTACACTGTCTTGGAAGTATTTGATGGCAAAATTGAGTTCGTCCCAATCTTGATCTATGGCCATCATGAATATTATTCCCAAGTTGGCTCCCACAGAGAAGTTAGCCCCTTGATTGCCAATAACTAGACCGCGGTGATCTTTTTCTGCCAACTCTATGGCCTTGTTTAAACCGGTCAAAACGCCACTACCTAAAGTGTTCATTTTAGATCTAAACTCAAAGTTTACAATGCCATCACCCAGATCGGTTAGGCAAGACTCTTTGTTTTCCCAGATGGTTTTTGTGGGTCTTATGTAGTCTAGGATGATAAAGTCTTTTAGACCGGGGACTTCTTGATAAGACTTGGTTTCAATGTTGTAGAATAATCGAGTTCCGTTCTCTGTTTTATAAAACGTTTGATGTCCGTCGGCTAAGAAATCTTCAATCCATGGAGCAACTGCTTGACCATTCGCTTTCATGAACTCAAGGGCCTTGTTGATTCCTATGGCATCCCAGAGTTCAAAGGGACCCATTTCCCACCCAAAACCGGCCTTCATGGCCTGGTCAATTCTGAATAGGTCGTCGGTTATTTCAGGAATTCGATTGGTTACATAGGCAAAGAGTGCCCCAAAGGTTTTTCTGTAAAACTCACCCGCCTCATCTTTAAAGAGGGTAAGGAACTTTATTCTTTCTGCTAGGTTGTCAATGGGTTTTGAAGCTTCTAACGCGGCAAATTTTACGCGAGATTTTTCTTTGTATTCATAGGTGTTTAAGTCTAAGGCAAGAATGTTGGTTTTGCCGTCGACCTTGGTTTTCTTGTAAAACCCTTGGCCTGTTTTATCTCCAAGCCAATTTTCACTCATTAGCTTTTCAATGAAGGGGGGAAGGACAAAACTGGCATTTTTCTCGTCGTTAGGACAAGCTTTGTGAAGGCCCTTTGCTACGTGAACTAACGTGTCTAAACCTACCACATCACAGGTTCTAAAGGTGGCCGATTTAGGTCTTCCAATTACCGGACCGGTAAGTTTGTCAACCTGTTCTACGGTGAGTCCCATTTCGGCAATTTGATGAAACATCTCCATGATGCCAAAAATCCCCACCCGGTTGGCAATAAAGGCAGGAGTGTCTTTGGCAAGCACGGTGGTCTTTCCTAAGTACTTGTCGCCGTACTCCATAAAGAAATCAACAACCCATTGATCGGTTTTTGGGGTAGGAATGATTTCAAGTAGTTTGAGGTACCTCGGTGGATTGAAGAAATGCGTTCCGCAAAAGTGCTTGGCGAAATCTTCAGATCGTCCCTCTAGCATTAGGTGAATAGGAATTCCCGAGGTGTTTGAGGTAATCAAAGTACCGGGTTTTCTGTGCTTTTCGACCTGATCAAATACTAGTTTTTTGATGTCAAGTCTTTCTACTACCACCTCAATGATCCAGTCTACTTGGGCAATTTTAGCCATGTCGTTTTCAAAAGTCCCCAACGAAACTCTAGAGACAAACTTTTTGCTGTAAACTGGACTTGGATTGGCCTTTAGGGTATTGTTAAAGTTTTCGGTGACAATCCTGTTTTGAACTTTAGGATGGTCAAGAGAGAGTCCTGCTTTTTTTTCGGCTTCGGTAAGTTCTTTAGGAGCAATGTCTAAAAGAATAACCTCAACCCCCTTGTTAGCCAAGTGTAAAGCTATTCTTGAACCCATGATTCCCGAACCTAAAACCGCCGCTTTGTTGATTTTCTTCATATTACTGGTTCTGAAATTTTGCAGCTACAATGAGTTCATTCAACTCTTCTAGTCCTGCAATTAAATTTTTGATTTTCTTATCACCCAAAGATTTTTGGGCTAAATGGTTAAAGTCATACACCGCTTTTTTGGCATCTACTCTTTTTTCAATACCAAACTCAGTGAGACATATTAATACAGACCTCTTGTCTTCAGGATTTGACTTTCTTACCACAAGACCTTTCTCTTCCATAGACTTTAACAGTCTAGAAAGGCTTGTCGCTTCAACTCCCATTTTAGGTCCTAATTGTGTACTTGGGGTTCCTTTTTCTACATCGATGTTGAGGAGTACAAAACCCGTGGCCATAGTCGATTCAAACCGACTGGCTACCTCGTTGTACATCTTAGAAATTGACTGCCAAGTCCTCTTGATGTGAAAATCTACCGTTTCTTCTGGTCGCATAAAAAATTATTTCCTCTCAAATATAGAGAAAATAATTATGTATGCATAATAAAAAACAATTTCTTATTCGAAGAGTTGACGTTTAATATCGAAGAAGGTAACGCGGCTAATTTCTTTGGCTGCTTTTTGGTAAGCATCAATGGCCGCATCGTCATAATTGAGTTGAACTCCTTTGATTTCTTCCATTTGTTTAGAATACACAAGAGTACCCGATTTAGAATAAATCTTTAGCGTGCCATTTAAGGTTGCTGAATAAAACCTTCCGCTGGCATTTCCGTCCAGTGAGTTGGCTACAATCTCAACAATGAAGTCTGCATTTCTTTTATTCAGGGTAATTTCAGCGCCTTCTTTAATAAAACTCGCCTTTAGAGCTTCCAGTAGGTAGGAGGTACCTTTGTTTTTTCGGTTAATGGTTTCAGAGCTGGAGAGGTAAATTTGTGGCGACTGGATGTCAATAATCATCTGCGATTGGGGTACCGATAATTTAGTCACCAGCAAGGCGATAATTGGATCTTCGGTAGCCTCTTTAACCATCTCTATTAGATTGAGGTGTACCTGAACCGTTTCTCTAACTTTCTTTGACTCTATTTTGCCAAGGTCTACGTTTACCCTTCCGTCAAAATTTGACATGATAGAATTGTTCTTGAGACGGTGCCCGCTGTAATATGAATATACGGGCATGTTCTCTAAGGGATTAAGTCCGTCGTCGGTAACGATGAATGATATGTCTGTGTACGCAGGACGTTCACCTCTTTTTACCGAGTAGTTTGCGTGTTCTGGTGTGATTCTAATTTTAGAAAGGGTTTCTCGTAAAAATTGAGCCAGTACATTTCCGTAATACTTCTGTTCACCTTTCCAATCGGTTTGCAGGGTTTCACCTAAGTAAGCCTTAACAGACTCTATGGCTTTTACATGGGTGATAATGCCCAGTGAATAGTTTCCTTTGGAAATGTAATTTTCGGCCTCTACTTGTAGGTCTTTAGATTTGGCTAAGGCTTTTTGCTTTTTCTCTTCTTTAAGGGCGGCGTGTTTTGCCTTAGAAAGTTGGTAGTACACATAATAATATCTGCCATCCTCATAAGAGTCAACCAATTCATACCCTTCTATTTCTTCTAATGAACTGGTTTGTACTCTGTTTTTAAACTCTTCCCTAAACTTGTCGTCTTGTTCTACCTGATAAAGCATAGAAGAAGAGTTAATCCTTACAGAAATCTCACTAGACAAGTCGCTCAATGCATTGTTTTTTGCATTGTTCATATAGTCAGCACCTGATTTTACGGCAAATCCAATTCCGTGGTAATAAGCCCCATCAATAGGCTTTTTCTTGGTCCAAGAAGGCGCCGCTAGTTCTAAGGCTTTTTGCTTTTCGGCTTCTAACCTTGCGGCTTTTTTACTGGAACCACACGAGGTGGCGATGATAAATACAAGAAGAATTTTTAGGATTCTCATGGTTGATCAGGCATAATTGATTTAACGCGAGCCGCTACTTTGGTCCCTACGGTCTCATAGGCTTGGTTAAGCAGTTGCGCGGTAGATTGAATGGTTTGACTAGAGCTAATCATGCGGTCTAAATTACGCTTTGCAGAATAACTACTAAATACCTTATCTGAGGGATTTTGTTTGGTTTTGCTGGTCCACTGTCCGGCGTACAAACTTCGGGTGTCTCCTCCTGGAAAGGTGACGTAATTAACTTTGTCAGATTTGGTCACCTCAACCACATCGGTAACCATAATCTGTCCGGTTTCTGCCGAAATCACCTGGTACTGAAAAACAATGTTTACCTCATTGACCTGCTTGTATTCGTAGTAATAGACTTTTTCGTACTGCGTTTTGGTTCTGACCTTTCCTTCAGAGTCACGGTATTTTACCGATTTTGAAACATACCCCGGGCGACTGTACTTTTCTAATTTACCTTGGGTAACAACTGAAGAAACAACAGACCCTGTCATCACCGCCTTGGCGCCCAGTAGTTCTCCGGCCCTTGCCGCTGACTGTTGATTTACCGTTCCTTGCATCCCCAACTCTTGTTCTTTGAGAAGGGTTTTGGTGTTGCGTCTGTCTATTACTTTTAAAAAGGGATCTTTCAAGGCCATTATGTCTCTTACCACCGCAGCGCTAATGCCTTCTTCAAGTCCTTGGTTTCTCGATTTGTTTTCAAATTGCATCAGCCCTATGGTGTAAATGCCCTTCTCTAAACAAATATTCATAAGGTCTTTGCTGTCTCGGTACCCACCTTTTTCTTCAATCTGAACAAAAGAATAGTAGGCGGCTTGGTATTTTTCTTCGTCGTAAAGAGCCAATGCTTTTTTGTAATTCGGGATTACGAAGGCCAAGCTTCTCAGTTCCTCAACATCTTCATAATTTGGGTATAGGGTAGATATTTCTTTCAGTTTCGCTTCCGCGGAAGGATAATTCTCTTGGTCAAATTCGTTTTGTGCTTCGGTGTATAGATCCTTGACATACGTGTTTAATACCTCCTTGTATTGTTCTTGATAGGTGTAGTCAATTTCTAAATTTACCTTGACCGCCTCAACCTTTTCTTTAAACTCAACCGCTTTTAAATAGGTGTACACCGACTGCTTGGTTTGGCCTAGTGAAGCCTGCTGAAAAAATTCTGATAGGTAATTGTTCAGTACTTCTTGCCCAGTTTTCTTTAGGGCAATTTGTGCGTCAATATTGGTCGCCTTTCGGCGGAGGGCATCGATGTAATAATCAGTAGCCTCTACTTTCATTCCTGCTTCATCAAGCTTAACGCCTTTTTTATACATAGACTTTGATCCGCTGCAGCTGATGATAATCAATGCGATAAATAATACTCTAAATAGTTTCAATGGATATAGTTTTTGTTGGTTGTGACAAATATGATGCCTAAAAATAGAACCTATTTGTTTCCTAATGTTATCTAAATGTTAACTTAATGTTTGTTAAATGTAATTTATAAGCTTTTATTTCATATCTTTACATAAAAGCCAATAGATATGAAAGCACTAAAAATAGCACTTATTTTCTGCATAGCATTCTCTTTACAAGGGTTTGGTCAGAAAGTACAAGAAGACCTTTATGAAAACGGTACATTGAAAAGACAAGTTGAAGTAGATGGTGATTTTTCAAAAGTGAAGACGTATTATGAAAACGGACAATTAAAAGAGATTGGCTCTTTCTTTAAAGGTAAAGCCGATGGACTTTGGGTTAGTTTTGATGAAAGCGGAAATAAAATTTCTCAAGGAGAATTTAAAAATGGCGAGAAGCACGGTGACTGGTTAATTTGGACTCCACAAGGAAAAGCCCTTTACCACATCAGCTATGAAAAAAATGTTAGAACAGCAGCTACGACTTTAACAGAATAGTCAAATTGACTTTGTACATTTGTGTCCCCACACCGGGGTCAGAATGCCTCGGTTAACCGGGGCATTTTTTTTATGATTACAATTATTTCTCCAGCAAAATCTATTACAGATACCACTCGTTTAAAATCAAACGGAAAAGATTTGCTCTTTGCAGATCAGGTGCGGCGAATTGACGAGGTATTAAAGAAGAAGTCAGTAAATGTGCTTGCCAAAATGCACGGAGTAAGTAAAGCCATTGCAGAACAAAATTACATGAGAAATCAAGAAAGAGATTTTTCTAATTTGCACGAAGCGCTTCCTGCTATGTTTTCTTTTAACGGAGAGGTCTACAGGGGGTTAGATGCAGAAAACTTAACCGCTGAAGAGGTCCAATTTGCAGAAGAACACTTGAGAATACTTTCGGGAATGTATGGTGTTTTGCGTCCTTTAGATGGATTGTTACCCTACCGATTAGAAATGGGGACTAAAATTACCGTAAATAGAAAATCAAATTTGTATTCATTCTGGGGAAACCAATTGGCAGAGTATTTTAACGAAGTTAATGAGCCTATATTAAACCTAGCGTCTCAGGAATATTTTAAGGCAGTCAATACAAAAAAGCTTAACGTACCCGTTACCAATGTGGACTTTAAAGACGAGAAAAACGGTATTTTTAAGACCATTTCTTTTTGGGCTAAACAGGCTAGGGGAGAGATGGCCCGTTGGGTGATTCAAAATAGAATTGTTAATATTGAAGATTGTAGAAACTTTGCAGAGAACGATTATTACCTTGCCGAAGAAGAATCTACAGAAAATCACTTAATCTTCCATAGAAATGAAAGGTAGAAACATGAAGTTTATATTGGCCCTTGTAATGGGGGTGTTTGTTACTCAGTTGGCTCAGGCTCAATCTCCGCTAAAGTACCTAGAAATTGGGGGCTATGTGGGATCTATGAATTATAGAGGTGATGTAAGTTCTACGGGTAATTTCAACGCATTGCTCAAAGAGGTTCGTGCGCAAGGGGGGATTCATATTAAGTATCACTTCGGACCTATCTTTTCTATGGGTGCAGAAGCCGGTGTCGGACAAATTTACGGCCATGATTACAACCACGGAAATGTAGATCGTGGGTTTGAAATAAGTTCTGTGCTATTTCAAGTAAATGCCATCAGTGAAATAAACTTTAGAAAATTCGGTAAGTATTATCAAAAGACGACCAATACCCCATACATTAGATTAGGCGTTGGGGCTTTGAGTTATTCGCCTAGTTTCCCAGAAAATACCGCCGTTGCGTCTAATGTAGAAATTTACCCAAACAGTTATTTTGGGGTGAATTATTCTTTTGGTTTCGGATGGAAATGGCGCGTAGGCATGAACTCTTCTTTAGGGGTTGACCTTACGTATCACTTCACCAATGTTGACAATCTTGACGGATTTGAAATTGTGGACGACATTCCTGGCAACGATCGTTACTTTGGGCTTAGACTGGTATATGGTTATATGATATTCAAGAAGTAATGCGTTTACAGGTTTTTCTGGTATGGTTGACTCTGACTACCCAAACCACTTTATGGGGGCAGACCATAAGTACCCAGAAAGACACCGCTCTTCTTTCAAAAGACTTCTCTTTTGGTACTCTTCATGACAAGTTGCTCGTTACCAACGAAACCTCAGATTCACTATCGTTAAATTGGAAACTTACTTTTTCAGGAAAGGTGCCCAACGCCTGGAGTATAAATTTTTCTGATCCTGAAAATTCTTATCCCACGGTTACTGAAGGGCAAGATGAAGACTTTGTTTTAAAATCTGATTCAACCGGTAAATTAATCGTTGGCGTTACCCATAACGGCCAAACAGGATTTGGATATTTACAGTTTAGGGTAGTCAACAATCAGGTATTGTCAGATTCTATTCTATTTGTCTTTTCGGTTGAGGTAACCCAAGGATCTATTGGAATTGTTGAGCATGTTAGTCCGGTGAAAATACTTGTAGAGCCTAATGCTACCGTATTCTACGCCGCCAATGCCCAGATAAGTTTATATCAACTAGACGGAAGGCTTCTTAGAGAAAGCATGAATAAAATGGAAATTACCTCCCGCGAAAGCGGAATAGTAATTATTCAAATAGACGGTCGTGTTATTTATCGAAAGCTACTTTCCAAAAACTAGCTTGTAGCCCACGGCAAGAAGTGAAATACAAATGGCACCAATACTAAATTGGACCCAAAGCTCTGAAGAGTCGGCGAAGATTAAAATGATGATCAGCGACACTAAAAGAAACCCTAAAAAAATAGAGGTAGCAATCTTCGTGGCCAGATTGCGGATGCTGTTGACCAATTGATCACTGTTTTTAAAGTCCACCTCATGGGTGATTTTTCCGTCTTTTACCTTTTCAAGGATGTCGTGAACATCATTGGGCAATTCAGATAGAAAATTTAGGTAATTAAAAATAGAGTTTAAGAGTCCATCGCCAGCTTCTTTCCAATTAATGCGTGGTGCCTTAGATTCTTTTTGTTGGTTTTGGTCTTCCATTATCTTTTTTTGACTTGATAGGTAAAGATACTAAAATATGGGAATGGTGGAACAAGGGAACAAGGGAACAAGGGAACAAGAGAACATGGGAACAAGGGATCGGGGGATCAAGTAGAGTTGACCTATTCCTGATTTTGGTTGACAGATTTTTACATAAATACTGATACAAGTTAACACATTACTTTTTAACGTGTAATGGTTGTCATCTCATGCGTTTGTTTTGGGGTTTTCATTCCACAACTCATATGAGGTCTAAGGTCATTATATGCCTGTATTACCTTGCGTAATAAATCGCTGTGGTAACCATACCTTTTTAAATACGGATACACATATTCATTCTTGATAATACCATTCACTCTTTCTGCTATTGCATTGTCTAAAGGATCTCCTGTTTGCGTCATGCTTATCTGAACATTGTTTCTTTCTAATATTCCAGTATACTCATGACAACAATACTGGATACCTCTGTCTGAATGATGCATCTGTGGAGCCCCTTCTCTTGATATAGCCTCTGTTAATGCTCGTACAGTGTGCTTCGATTCTAAGGTTGGGGCCAATACAGCACCTACAATTTTCTTAGAATAATGATCGGTTACCAAACTTAAATAAGCATGTCTTTTGCCTATCCGTACATACGTGATATCGCTTACCCATACCTGCATAGGTCCATTTACTTCCACTTCCTTTAAAAGGTTAGGGTACTTGTGATACGGATGGTCTGAGTTCGTGGTTTTACGATAGCCTCTTGGACGCTTTAACATCAATCCGTGACTTCTTAATAATCGATTAAATCGATCTCTGCCCAGCATATCTGGATGATTCTTCAAGATCCCTCGAAGCTTCATACAGCCCATCTTTGGATGTGTAATCCGTATTTCTCTTATCGAGTACAATAAGCGTAAATGACGGCTGTTTTGTCTTTGTGCTTTTTGATAGTGCTTATAATAAGCCTGGCGGCTTATACCAAACAATCTACACCAATAGAAGATTCCCTTTGAGTATCTTCTATTTAGCTCTTGGATCGTTTGGTAAAGGGCTTTTTTGGCAACTTAATGCCTAGCTCTTTTTCTGAGAGTTGAATGAATAGTTCTAAAGCCTTGGTGCGGTCTTCTGAAGCTTCAAGCGCTTGCTCTAGCTTCTTGATGTATTCATCTTTCTCCGTTTTTGTTGACTTTTTCACAGTCTCCAAGATAAGGTTATTTGGAGAATTAACTCTTTCGTGATCCTTAGAATATTTGTGAAGCCAATTAGACAACGTTGAGTGACCCAATAAGCCATGCTTCTCGGATAACTCTTGTAAACTGAGATTTGTGCTGTAGTATTCCTCCACTACACTTCGCTTAAAACTCTCGGTAAATCTTCGCTGTTTGTTAATTGTTTTTAGGTTCATAACACTTAAATATTGTGTCAACCTATTTCAGTATAAGACACAAGTAGAGTTAAGATTATAAGTGTCAAAAATCAAGAGACCTGACTATAAGAGGCCAGAACCTAGAGGCCATGATCTTGCCTAAAGATAGTTGAGTTTTCAGGGTCCTAGAAAGCGAAGGGCGAAGGGCAAATAGCTTAGGGTAACAGCTAGCCGCCAAAGATTATTTTTCCTAGTCAACATTGTCTTGTATTGAAATAAGTGGACCTAGTATCAAAATACCTTTGACAAAACCACACCTGCCAAAATCAAGAAGATTGCCCCCGGGGACAGCACCCCTGTCCCCAAGGATAAGTTACTCAATTTTTCCCCATTAGTCGAGAGGCAAACGACTTCA
>CBFICS010000008.1:0-85663 GCA_965661055.1 uncultured Schleiferiaceae bacterium
CAGTAACCGTAAGATTAGCGGCAGCAAGGTCTCCTTTACCAGCCACAAGACTATCAATGATGTGATCATAGTCTTTAATTACTCTGGTTTCAAGAATCAAGTTATGGTCTTTACAGAACCACTTTAATAATTCATATTCAAATCCTCTGGGTTGGCCCTTAGCATCGTAGTAGCTGGTTAAATCATTTCCTAAAAGCGCCACTAGTTTTCCTTGCTCTAGTAGCCCAAGGTCATCTATTGATTCTTCAATTAATTCATTTTTAGAAGTAGATTCTCTGTTGCAACTACCTATAAACAAAGTGGTTGCAAAAAGAAATGAAAGGGTTAATAGTTTGGTTGGTGTAACTTTCATACTAAAGCAATGTAGCAAAAATCTTTTTGATATTACCCTAGACGATTTTTTAGAAGGGTTTTTGAAATCATAATGACTCCTTTGTGAAAGTTTTTACCTTAGCAATATGAATAACCTTGATAGTTGGCCAATAGAATTCAAACGGATTGCTACGGCCATTGCCTTTTCTCCACGAGCAGAAGCCAACCTCTTTGAAAGTTCTAGAATAGCCATGAAGTTTGATGCTACTCTAGTATTAATACATGTGGGTGAGAAGTCTGAAGAGAATGAAGCAAAGATCATGTCGTTGGTTGATAAGGTAGGGTTTG
Source organism: uncultured Schleiferiaceae bacterium (assembly GCA_965661055.1). GTDB lineage: Bacteria > Bacteroidota > Bacteroidia > Flavobacteriales > Schleiferiaceae > CBFHSF01. Next base: position 661 of record CBFICS010000008.1, read on the forward strand.
ACAAACAAAAAATTGAAATTTCTTGGCAAGTAGGAAAACCCGTTGATGCCATTTTAGAGGCTTGTAAGCAATTTGATGTTGACCTTTTAATTGCAGGTGCCAACCAAAGTGAAAATCTCATTCAGTATTATAAAGGGTCTATTGCCAGAAAGTTGTGCAGAAAGGCCCAATGCTCATTACTTCTGTTGACCAACCCGCAAGTAAATAGTAAAATTTGTGAGAAAATAGTGGTCAATGGATTGAATCATCCAAAAACAAAAGACACTATTAAAACGGCTTTCTATTTTGCCAATGCTTTAGGTTCAAAGCAATTATTCGTCTTGGAAGAGATGAATTCAAAGCTGGTAAAAAGTAAAGATCAAGATGACTTAAGTTTGGCTAAAGCACAGAGAAATAGACAAAATATAAAACGCCAAGAGCACCTCAGATTAGAGTCTATTTTGTCAGAAATTCCAGAAAACCAAGAGATAGAGGTTTTTGAAAAATGTGTTTTCGGAAAAAAGGGCTATTCAATAGGACACTTTGCTCAATCAAAAAAGATGGACCTAGTGGTTTTGAATTCTCCTGACTCTAAGCTCGGATTTTTAGATAGAATCTTTACCCATGATTTAGAATACGTTTTATCAGATATGCCTTCTGATATTTTAATTGTCCATTCAACCAAAAAAACTGCCATTGTCTAATACTACCATTCAAAGAAACTGGCGAAAAGACCTTTTTGCTGGATTTGTTGTCTCCTTAAGAGCCTTGCCATTGAGCTTGGGCTTGGCCCTAGCATCCGGAGCACAGCCCTTTGCTGGAATTATTACAGCCGTTATTGGGGGTAGCGTAGTGGCTTATTTTGGAGGTTCATACGTAACTATAACAGGTCCTGGAAACGGTTTGTCAGTAGCCACTCTGGTGGCTATTTCTACTTTGGCTGGAGGAGACATGCATCAAGGTTATTTATTTGCCCTTGCAGCTATTGTATTATCAGGAGTACTACTTTTTGTCTTGGGCGTTTTTAAAGCAGGTGCTTTAGGTGATTTTTTCCCTTCATCTGCAGTACAAGGAATGTTGGCCGCCATAGGGATTATCATTCTAGCAAAACAATTTCATTTGATGTTAGGTGAAGACAAGCCTGACGGAACACAAACCCTATCTCTACTCACAGAAATTCCTGAGACCCTCGCTGAAGCCTTTCGAGGCGAAGTTGGCATTCTTACTATTATTGTTGGGTTGGGTTCTTTGCTAATTATGTTTTTCTATAGCAAGATCAGAAACAAATTTTTCCATTATATACCTGCTCCAATGTGGGTGGTTTTGCTTTCCGTTGGCACGGGATATTATTACGAATATATTCTAGAAAAGCCTTATCCTATTCCGCCCGAGTTGATGGTTTCTGTACCTGAAAAATTGTTAGGTGGTTTTGTGTTTCCTGATTTTTCCTTGATAGGCGAAAGTAATTTTTGGTCTGCCGTTTTTAGTTTGACCCTAATCGCCTGTGTTGAGTCATTATTATCTATAAAAGGGGTGGAAAGACTAGACCCGTTGAGTCGAAGGGTGAAAATTAACAAAGATCTTAAAGCCTTGGGAATTGCCACGACAATTAGTGGATTATTAGGAGGTCTAAATGTGGTGGCAGTTATTGCAAGATCTTCAGTAAATGTTTCAAACGGGGCTACTTCAAGACTTTCAAATTTATTCCACGGACTTTTCATCCTTATCTTTATTTTATTATTTAGAGATATCCTTATCAGAATTCCCCTTCCCGCATTAGCGGCCATATTGGTGTACACAGGATATAAACTGGCAAGTCCCGATAGATGGTTGGCAGTTTATAGAATTGGTAAAGAGCAGTTGTTGGTATTCACCATCACACTAATAGCCACCTTGGCTTTAGGAATAATTTGGGGAATTACCATCGGAATTCTTATAACCTTTAGCATGCAGTTGGTGACTTCAGGTAGAGGTTCACTGATCTTGAAAAGATTAATTAGACCCAACGTTTTACTGTTTGAAGAAGAAAACGAGAAATTCATTATTTCCATAAAGAACTTTTCTAACTTTTTAAATTTCTCGAGATTAAAAAAACAACTTGATGCTTGTTCGCCCAACGGACATGTAATTGTAGATTTTTCTCTTGCTGAATTTGTAGATAACTCAACATTAGAGAACCTAAATAATTACAAAGAAACCTTTGTTGCAAAAGGCGGAGATCTTGAAATCATAGGTTTAGATGATTTACAAACCCAATCAATTCATCCATTTGCTCCATGGAAGCCCCTTCCTTCAAGAAATCCAAAAAATCAGTTTCCTTCTAAAAGACAAAGAGAATTATCCCATTATGCGGAAAAAATTGGTGGAACCTATGAGTCACAACCTCTATTGAGTTATGAAGAGCTTACAGACTTTAATTACTTTAAAAGTTTTACTGTGGACATTCTTAGAAACCATTTGCTTATTGAAAAGTCAAGGGCAAAACTTTCCTTATTTGACCTTGACTACCACAGGGGTGAGTTTATTGCTAGAGATGTATACCATTCAACTTTTATCGTGTTAGAATTTGATTTTGAGCTTCCTAGTTTTCATATGGACAAAGAACTGTTAATAGATAGAGTTGCCAATTTGGCAACTCATAAAGATTTAAATGTCCCAGAATTCCCTGATTTTTCAAGAAGGTTTAGGCTTTCAGGAAAAAATGAGGAAGAGGTTCTGTCCTTTTTTGACGTGGATTTGATTTTGTTTTTTGAAAGCAACCCAATTTATCACATTGAATCAAAGGGTAAAAAGTTATTAATTTTCAAAAAAGAGAGGCTCTTATCACCCTCCGAAATTAAAGGAATGGTTAGCTTTGCAACTCAATTAGAGTCAATTATTTTGAAATCATAATTATGTTAGGACTTAAATTGCCAACAGACCCTAGATGGGCCAATATTGCAGAAAAGAATATTCAAGAAATACTGACAGATCACGCATTTTGCGAGCAAAAGGCCGCTTCTACAGCTATTTCACTTTTGGTAACCTATTCAGAAAAAAGTGAGTTGGTAACAGAAATGGCTGCTTTAGCCCGTGAAGAAATGAGCCATTTTGAAATGGTACACAAAAGGATTCTAGATAGGGGATTGACCTTGGGCCGTGAACGAAAAGATGAATATGTAGCACAAATCAACACCTTTTTTCAAAAGTCAGGCGATAGAAATGTGAGGCTTATTCAACGTCTTTTAATTGCCGCCTTAATTGAAGCTAGAAGCTGCGAACGATTTAAAGTTTTATCAGAAAATATAGCCGACAAAGAGTTAGCAGATTTTTATAAAAAACTTATGGTTTCTGAAGCCAATCACTATACCATGTTCTTAAAGTTTGCTAGAAAATATGGAAACAGGGAAGAGGTAGATAAGATGTGGCAAGGGCTGCTAGAATTTGAGGCAGAGGTAATGAAAGGGCTTGGAACCAAAGAATTAATACACGGATAATAAATCGAAATATGAAGAATACAGCATTAACAAGTGTTCATGAAAAATTGGGCGCAAAGATGGTTCCTTTTGCAGGATATAATATGCCTGTTCAATATGAAGGAGTAGTTGCAGAACATAACGCGGTAAGAAACGGAGTAGGGGTTTTTGATGTGAGTCATATGGGTGAGTTTATTATCTCAGGACCCAAGGCCTTAGACTTAATTCAAAAAGTAACCTCTAATGATGCTTCTAAATTAGTTCCTGGTAAAATTCAGTATTCATGTCTTCCTAATGACAAAGGAGGAATTGTAGATGATTTATTGGTTTACATGATGAATGACGAGGAATATATGTTGGTGGTAAATGCTTCTAACATAGAAAAAGATTGGAATTGGATTTCTTCATTGAACACAATGAAGGCAGATATGACCAATGTAAGTGATCATATTTCCCTTTTGGCAGTTCAAGGGCCAAAAGCATCTGAGGCACTTCAGTCTTTGACAGATATTGACTTAGCCAATATGAAATATTACACCTTTGTTCAGGGTACTTTTGCAGGAGTTGATAACGTAATTGTTAGTGCTACAGGGTATACCGGTGCAGGTGGTTTTGAAATATATTTCCCAAATAACGCTGCAGAAGAAATTTGGAATAAAGTATTTGAAGCAGGAGCTGACCAAGACATTAAGCCCATAGGATTAGGGGCTAGAGATACCTTGAGGTTAGAAATGGGATTTTGTCTTTACGGAAACGATATTGATGACACAACAAGTCCACTAGAGGCTGGCTTAGGGTGGATCACTAAATTCACAAAAGCATTTATTAACTCAGGTACCTTAGAGGCTCAAAAAGCAGAAGGAGTAAAGCGTAAACTTGTAGGGTTTGAACTTATTGATCGTGGAGTTCCACGACATGGCTATCCTATTGCCAACCTTGAAGGGGAGGAGATTGGTGTGGTAACTTCTGGAACCATGGGGCCTTCTGTAGGAAAGTCTATAGGTATGGGTTATGTGCCCGTTGAATTTTCAAAAGAAGATACAGAAATTAACATTGTGGTAAGAAAGAAAATGTTAAAAGCCAAAGTGGTGAAATTACCATTCTATAAAGGCTAATATCACTTTATATAAAGTTAAAAGCTCTACAATCAAATGATTGTAGAGCTTTTTTTGTTTAAGATTTATTAGTTTGTTAATGATTTTGGGTAATTTTGAGATAATTGATAAATTTTGACATGGATTCAGATAAACTTGATAAGTTAGACAAGGAAATTCTTCATCAATTAATAATTGATGCTAGAAAGCCATACACAGAAATTGCCAAAGAACTCTTAGTAAGTCCTGGAACCATTCATGTCCGATTAAAAAAGATGGAAAGAATTGGGTTGATAAAAGGAACCTCTTTAAATGTTGATTATGACAAGTTGGGTTACACTTTTATTGCTTACATAGGAATTCAATTGGTAAAAACCTCACAAGCCATAAAGGCAATAGATGCATTAAGGAAAATTCCTGAAGTAACCGTAGCCAATTTAACAACCGGTAAGTTTTCACTTTTTTGTAAAATTCGCTGTAAAGATACTCCTCATGCAAAGGAGGTTATTTACAGAATAAATGATATTGAAGGGGTTTACCAAACGGAAACTATGATATCATTAGAGGAGTGTATTAACTCTAATAAATTACTCCTTCATAAATCCATTAACAACGAAGCCTAAAGGTCTTACCCCATTGTTTTGGTTCGCTGGGGGCCTCCAACCTCCGCCCCAGCTTAAAGTTATGAACCTTTTTTTGGACGAGTCGAATAACAATCGTTTATATTTCCCTATAGAGACAAAAAAAGCCTCCCATTTGGGAGGCTTTTCTTTTTAGACTACCTTTTAATCTACTAATAGTAACTTTTTCTTCTTACTGAAGCAATGTACTTTGACAATCTAATCACTTGTCTAGAGTAACCATACTCATTGTCATACCAAACGTAAAGAACAACGCTTTTTCCGTCAGGGTGAACAATGGTTGCAGGGCTGTCAAAAATTGAAGGACAAGAGTTTCCAACAATGTCAGAACTTACCAACTCATTAGAAAAACTGTAATTGATTTGCTCTACTAAGTTTCCTTTAAGTGCAGCATTTCTCATTACATGATTCAATTCTTCAACGCTTGTTTCTTTGTTCAAAGTAAGGTTTAAAATAGCAAGTGAACCATTAGGTACTGGTACGCGAATAGCGTTACTTGTCAATTTACCTTCTAGGCTAGGAAGCGCTTTAGAGGCTGCTTTTCCTGCTCCTGTTTCTGTAATAACCATATTCAAAGCAGCTCCACGTCCACGGCGATATTTGCTGTGCATATTGTCTACTAAGTTTTGGTCATTGGTATATGCGTGAACAGTTTCAATGTGTCCTTTTTCAACTCCAAAATTGTCTTCCATAACTTTAAGTACAGGAACAATTGCGTTAGTTGTACATGAAGCTGCAGAGAATATATCAACTTCTTTAGGATCGTAATTGGTCTGGTTTACACCGTGTACAATGTTTGGTACTTCTTTACCTGGTGCAGTAAGTAAAACCTTAGATGCCCCTTTGGTTAGGTGACGTGTCAATGCTTCTTTAACTCTAAAGGCACCTGTGTTGTCAATAATTAAGGCATCGTGAATACCGTATTTTGTGTAGTCAATGTCCTCAGGTAGTCTAGCAGAAATCATTTGAATGTTTCTACCATTGATAATTAATGCATTGTTTTCTACATCTGCTTCAACAGTACCAGGAAATTCTCCGTGTACAGAATCAACTCTTAATAGAGAAGCTCTTTTTTCAAGAGTTGTTGCATCATCAGTACCTCGAGTTACAATAGCACGAAGTCTAAGTTGTTCTCCTCTACCTTCTTGTGCAATTAACTCACGAGCCACAAGTCTACCAATTCTACCGAAACCGTAAAGAACTACATCTTTAGGCTCTGAGTTTACTCTTTTATCACCGCCAATAAAGTCAGCTAGTTTAGATTTTACAAACCCTTCCATGGTAGAAAACTTGTCTCCTTCTTCAACCCACTCAGCAGCTAATCTACCAATGTCAAATCTCGCAGGACATATGTCAGTGTACAAAACTATTTTCAAAAGACCTAAGGTGTCTTCAATAGTAATGTTTTTACCCACAATTTTACGAGCATACTTGTGTAAGTTAAGAATTTCACTAGGTCTCTGGTCAATTAATTGGTTTCTGAAAAGAACAGTTTCAACTCCTCTTTCATAAAATAAATCACTAATTGCCTTGATGAACTCAGTTGCGCTTTTTTCTTGTGAAATACGCATTTGTACTGATTGTTCATACGTTTGTTGTGCAGCCATTTTTGAATAAAATTGATTCTTTGGTTCGGCAAAAGTACTGCAATCTGTATTAATATTCAATTAATACAATACAGTAAATTGAATTTTAACGAAACATTGCTTGTAAGGTGATATTTACAAGGGATTAAATAAAAAAAGCCGCAGAACAATCCGCGGCTTTTCCTTGAAGTTTTCACCCCAATTTACAATCCAAAAGCAAAATAATCTGATTTTCCATTGCTGTGAAATCCCTGTAGTAAAACACCATCACCAATATCTAGGGAATCTAAAATCTTATTCAAATCGTCAGTAGAGTATACCGGCTTATTATTTACTCGTACAATGATAAATCCTTCAGGAATGCCTTGTTCTTTTATTTTTCCATCATATACTTTTTCAATTTTCACTCCGCCTCTAAGTCCCATTTTTCGAAGTTCTTCTTTCGGTATGTTTTTAAATTCTGCACCAAGACTTCTGGCACTTTCAATTTCTTCTGCTGTGAATAATTGAGTGGTCCCCTTTATGTTTTTCAAGGTTACATCAAAAGATTTTTCCCCTCCATTTCTGTTGACTACAATGTTAGCTTTGTCTCCAGGACGTTTCCTTCCGATGACTTCTAATAGGGTGGAGGTTTGTTTTATGTCTGTATTGTCAATCTTAACAATTACATCTCCACGTTCAATACCCGCAGCGTCTGCGGCACCACCCTCTGTCACTCCAGAAACCAAAACCCCATTATTTACTTTGAGGTCTAATTCTTCGGTGACCTTTGAATTAATATTCGCAATGTTTACTCCTAAAAATGCTCTTTGAAGGGTACCGTATTCAATCAGGTCATCAACTACCTTTTTTACGATGTTTGAAGGGACGGCAAAGCTGTAGCCTTCAAAAGATCCCGTGTGTGTGGATATGGCCGTATTAATGCCAATCAATTCACCTGCGGTATTCACCAAGGCGCCACCGCTATTTCCTGGGTTTACTGCCGCATCCGTTTGAATAAAAGATTCAATTGCTGTGCGGTCAGGAATGATATTAATATTTCGTCCCTTAGCAGAAACAATACCTGCAGTAACCGTAGAATTTAAATTGAAAGGATTACCCACGGCTAAAACCCATTGCCCAACTTGTACGTCATCTGAATTTGAGAAGGGTAAGGTAGGAAGGTCGTTGCCTTCAATTTTAATAAGTCCAATATCTGTAGTTGGATCCGTTCCAATTACTTCTGCCTGGTAGCTTTTGTTGTTGTTTAAAACAACCTCCACAGAAGTGGCATCAGAAATTACGTGGTTATTAGTAACGATATAGCCGTCTTTGGTAATGATGACTCCAGATCCTGCGCCTTGAACGCTTCGGTCTCTATTCGGACTTCCTCCCTTGCCAAAGAAAAACTCCTCAAAGGGGTTTTGATAATAATTTCCAGCGACCTTTTTGGTAACCTTAATGTGGACTACTGAGTTTACACTTAAGTTAGCCGCTTCAATAAAATTGTCAGGAGCATTAGCTGGAATGTAATCTACCGGCCTAGTTGAGGTTTCTTTAGCAGGTTCTTGAATTATTATGGGAGTTTCTTTTTGGTCAAAAATAGAATAACCTCCCAAAGCAATAGCTCCTCCTAAAAGCGAGCTGAGAAAAAGCGATGTTGTGTTTTTCATTTGTAAAGGTTTTTAATGATTTACCCAAATTTAACGCTTCGATTTTATAGTTAGTAGCCAACTTTTTGAGTTAACTGAAATTTAACGATCTTCAAATAATTACCGACCCTTTTCACGACTCTTTTGATTCATTACCTTAGCGGTAAATTTTACAAACTTGGATTTTACATTTTATAAATATCACGGAACCGGAAACGACTTTATTTTAATTGATGATAGAGGTGAACGCTTTCCTTCAACTGACAAAGAACTTATTGCAGGTTTGTGTAAAAGACGATTTGGAATAGGTGCAGATGGATTAATCTTGTTGAGAAATGACAGAGAGTCTGATTTTAAAATGCTCTATTTTAATTCAGACGGTGGCGAAAGTACCATGTGCGGAAACGGAGGCAGATCTATAGTTCAGTTTGCTTTTGATCTTGGAATTATTGGAAGCCAAACAACCTTTAGAGCTATTGATGGTCTTCACAATGCCAAAGTTGATGAAGAAGGTGTGGCTCTAGAAATGATAGAGCCCACAAAAATAAAAGAAGTTAAGAATGGATTTTTTATTGATACCGGGTCACCTCACCACGTAAGCTTGGTGGCAGATGTTGACGAAGTGGATGTTTTTAACCAAGGAAGAAAGTGGAGAAATGAAATTTATGGTGATGAGGGTGCAAACATAAATTTTGTTGAGGTATTTGATGAGGGAATCAAGGTGCGAACCTATGAAAGAGGAGTAGAAGACGAAACGTATTCTTGTGGCACAGGAGTTACGGCAGCGGCTATAGTTGCTTATTCTGAAGGCATTGTCTCAAAAAAACCGGTGAAGGTTGTAACCCTAGGTGGTGAGTTGTCAATAGACTTTACCACAGATAATAGTTCTTATACCAAAGTGGTTTTAACAGGTCCAGCAACTTATGTTTATGAAGGAACCTTTACGATTTAAATGATAAAGGGAAATAACATATTACTGAGGGCGCTTGAGCCCGCTGATTTACCTCACCTTGTTGAATGGGAGAACAACCCAGAAAACTGGAAGGTGTCAGAACGTTTACACCCCTATAATCTTGCGGATTTAAAGTCGTATTTAGAGAATGCGCAGCAAGACATTCTGCAATCGGGTCAGTTTAGATGGGGAATTGAAGATTTATCCTCCGGCTCCTTAATTGGAGCCATTGATTTGTATGATTTTAATGCCTTGCACCAAAGAGTAGGTGTGGGTATTATTGTTGACAAAGAGTTTAGGAAAAAAGGGTATGCTAAAGAAGCCCTTACCCTTTTGGTAAATTACGCATTCAATCACCTCATGGTTCATCAGGTTTATGCTTTAATCACTGCAGATAACCAAAGAAGTATTGACCTGTTTCAAAAAAACGGATTTGTTCAAACAGGAACTTTAAAAGAATGGTATAGAGAGAAAGATCAATTTTTAGATGTACTAAACTTCCAAATATTACTGTGAAATTAAGAAAGGCTTTTTTGGGATTTTTATCTCTGATTTTATTTGGGTTCTTGGTTCAATGCCAAGAAGAATCAACCGTTGAAAACAAAATCTCAGAAAGTTATTTAAACCTAGGTGATAGCGCTGAGTATATTGGTATGAACCAATGTAAAGTATGTCATTCTGAGATTCACCATTCTTTTGTGCACACCGGAATGGGGAAATCATTTGACCGTGCCACCCAATCCAAAAGCTCAGGTAACTTTCGCAACCACCCAGTAATCAATGATACTACTCTAGATTTATCTTATCAGCCGTTTTGGAAAGATTCGATTTTATTCTTAAAAGAATTCAGGATCAATAAAGGGGATACCCTACATTCATTGATTCAAAAAATTGACTACATCATTGGTTCAGGTCAGCACACCAATTCTCACCTGTTTTCTACCAATGGTCATGTATATCAGGCGCCTTTTACTTTTTATACTCAAAAGAAACAATGGGACCTTCCGCCCGGTTACGAAAAAGGTGCTAATTCTAGATTTAAGAGAATTATTGGACTTGAATGCATGTCTTGTCACAATGCAATGCCTACTCAGTTTGTTTTAGGTTCAGAAAATAGATTCGACTCAATACCCCTTGGCATAAATTGCGAAAGATGTCATGGCCCAGGTAGTCTTCACGTTAAAAAAATTACATCCGGAAACATTACCGATACGTCTCGTGAAATTGATTACTCTATTGTAAATCCGAAAAAACTTAGCAATCAATTGCAGTTTCAAATTTGTCAGCGCTGCCACCTTCAAGGCAACGCGGTTCTTGTCAATGATAAATCATTTTTTGACTTTAAACCCGGAATGATGCTCAATGAGGTGATGGATGTTTACCTTCCTCGGTATAGCAATTCAGATGAGGATTTTATTATGGCCAGCCATGTTGATCGGCTAGTGCAAAGTGAATGCTATGTGAATTCAGAGAATGAGATTACTTGCATTACTTGCCACAACCCGCATGTTAGCGTCCAAGAAACCGGTAGAGATCAATACAATATTTCTTGTGTTTCTTGCCATGCTCAAAAGGAGGTTGTAGAATGTCCTTCCCCCGAAAGGGAAATGCAAAACGACGATTGTGCAAAGTGTCATATGCCTACTTCATCGAGTATTGATATTCCGCATGTAAGCGTTCATGACCACAAAATTCAAGTGCCTAAAGAGAAGGGTGAAGCAGATAAGGTCAGGACTTTTGTCGGATTGATGGCAGTAAACAACCCAAACCCAAGTGTGCAATCTAGGGCGCAGGCATACCTTCAACAATATGAAAAGTTTGGGGGAGATATCTTTATGCTTGACAGTGCAGAAATACTGTTGAAAAGCCTAAAATTGAAGAAGCCAATCGATCTTTGGATTCAAGTTAAGTATTTGTAAAAAGAGTACGTAAAACTCATAAATTTTGTTGAGCAAAAAGGGAGTGAATCGGTTTTTGAGTCGCTTTCTGCGAAAAGTTTTTCAAATAAAGACGCATGGACGGCTTACCGAATAGGGGAGGCTTACTTTACTTTGGGTAATCACAATAATAGTTTACAGTACTACCAAAAGGCCGTTGAGCTGGCTCCTTATTTTTCTGACTTTCAATTAAAATTAGGGACTGTTCTATCTTCTTTAGGTCAAATAGAAAAAGCAAATTCTTGTTATGTAAAGGCCATAGAAATGAACCCTCAATCAGAGGCAGCCTATTCAAATTTAGGTTTTAACTATTTAACTTCTGGCTCATATGAGGAAGCAGCATATTATCTAAAAAAAGCAACACAACAGAATCCTGATTATTTACAAGGATGGTTAAATTTGACCTCGTATTATTTAGCAGTACAAAACGTTTCAGAAGCTAAAGTCCTTTTACAAAACCTAAACCAACAATTTCCGAATAACCCTAAAGTTGAACAAGCCTTAAACTATTTGAAAAATTTACAATGAAAAAAGTCCTTTACATTCTAGTTTTTGCCCTACTTGGCATAGGTTCTTTAGCATGGTTAGGTTATAATTGGTTGATGAATGACAACGTGAAAACCACTAAAGATCAGTCTGTTTACGTAGGTAAGAATGCAAGTCTTGAGACTCTTTTAGATACCCTAAATAAATATCAGGTTTTAATCAGTGATTCAAGTTTTAAAAGAATTGCAAAGGCTAAAAAGTTAGAAAACCCGCATCCAGGTCATCACATTATTTCTCCTTCCATGAGTAATAATTCAATGGTAAACATGTTTAAGGCTGGATTTCAAAAACCGGTAAACATTGTAATTAATAGTGATAATTATCTAGAAGATATCGCAGAAAAACTAGGAGGTCAACTTTATGCTTCATCTGACGATATTTTAGAAGAAATGAAGATCTCTTTTGGAAAAGAGGCGTCTTTTAAAATCATTCCGAACACTTATGAGGTTTATTGGACTATTTCGCCTGCAGATTTGTGCAAAAGATTGGCCCTTGAGGCAGAGAGATTTTGGAATGATAGTCGATTGAAAAAGGCTAAAGCATTGGGGTTAACGCCTCATGAAGTGGTGGTTCTGGCCAGTATTGTAGAAAAGGAAACCGCCAAACCTGATGAGTACAATACGGTGGCGGGATTGTATTTAAACAGAATAAAAAAGGGCTGGAGGCTACAGTCAGACCCCACGGTTATTTATTCAAAAAAGGAAATTGAAGGCAGAGATTTAGTCATTAAAAGGGTATTGTATAAAGATTTAAAAATTGACTCTCCGTACAATACATATCAAAATTATGGGCTTCCACCTTACCCCATTTACATTCCAGAATCTAAGGTGATTGATGCGGTTTTAAAAGGATCTAATCATACGTATATGTATATGTGTGCCAATCCTGAAAAAATTGGATACCATGCTTTTGCCACCACTGACAAGCAGCACAATGTCAATAAGAAAAGGTATACCCAATGGCTAAATCGGAATAAAATTTACCGATGAAAAGTCAATATTTACTCATCTTCTTGTTGTTTTTAATCCCCTTTCGGGGGATGACTCAATCATTCTTTATTCCTTCTGATACTTTAAATACCAAGAGGCTAGGGTGGACCGTAGGAGTAGTAGGTGGAGGATTGGTAGTAAGTTTAGGGGTTTTGTATTCTACTTGGTATTCAGATTATGAGTCTAAGCAATTTCACTTTCACAACGACAATGATAATTGGTTAGGAATGGATAAAGCAGGTCATGCTCATACCACTTATACCATGGGTAGGTATAGTTATGATTTGTTAAAATGGTCAGGGGTTTCTGAGAATAAGTCGGTGTGGTACGGAGGTATGGTAGGTTTTACCTATTTAGGAATTGTTGAGTTAATGGACGGGTATTCTAACGGTTGGGGTTTTTCATGGGGAGACTTTACTGCCAATACAATGGGTACTGGATTATTTATTGGCCAACAATTAGCATGGAAAGAACAAAGAATTTCATTGAAGATATCCTATTCTTCTTCTCCGTATGCAGAATATAATCCCAGATTACTGGGGTCCGTTTATACAGAAAGTGCTTTAAAAGACTACAACGGACAAACCTACTGGTTGTCAGTAAGCCCTGGGGCTTTTTCAAAAGACTCTTGGTGGCCAGAGTGGTTAGCAATATCTGGTGGGTATGGTGCCGACGGAATGATAGGGTCTTTTGCAAATCCAGCACCTTATCAAAACATTCAAAGAGAACACCAATATTATTTAGCCCTAGATCTTGACTTAAGTCGAATTAACACCAAGTCTGAATTTTGGAATACCCTATTGCACGGACTTAACTTTATTAAGTTCCCAGCGCCTGCCATAGAATATAGGCCAGAAACAGGATTTGTAAAAGGGCACTGGTTAATGTTTTAAAAAGCCGGCAAAGTTTCTTTTCTTCACCGGCATTTTTTATTTAGTCAATATTTCTAAAGACAAGCTTACCTTCAAAGCTATCTATGAGTATTACTGAGTCGGGTTGTACTTCACCAGAAATAATCGATTTAGAAAGCTCATTGAGAATTTCTCTTTGAATGACTCTTTTTACAGGTCTTGCACCGTATTGCGGATCAAATCCTAGAGTAGCAATCTGTTTTATTGCTTCAGGAGTTGCATCAATGGTAATATCTTTTTTAGATAAGAGTTTTGTCAACTGATTCAATTGAAGTTTTACAATACTAGAAATTTGATCTTTGGTTAACGGTGTAAACATTATGATTTCATCAATCCTATTGATAAACTCAGGTCTAATGGTTTTTTTCATTAATCCCAAGACCTCTGTTTTTGCCAATTCAGATACTGAATCAACATCTTCAGGTTTTACATCTGCAAATCTTTCCTGAATAATCGATGAACCCATGTTTGAGGTCATTATGATTATGGTATTCTTGAAGTTTACGGTCCTTCCTTTGTTATCGGTTAATCGTCCTTCGTCTAAAACCTGAAGCAAAGTATTAAAAGTGTCTGGATGAGCTTTTTCAATTTCATCTAATAAAACCACAGAATAGGGTCTTCTTCTTACGGCTTCCGTCAATTGTCCACCTTCGTCATAACCTACATATCCTGGAGGTGCTCCAATTAATCTACTTACAGAGTGCCTTTCTTGGTATTCACTCATGTCAATTCTTGTCATGGCCGCTTCATCATTGAATAAAAACTCAGCAAGAGATTTAGCCAACTCTGTTTTTCCCACCCCTGTAGTTCCTAAAAAGATAAATGATCCTATGGGTTTAGATTCATCAGATAAACCTGCTCTTGATCTTCTAATAGCATCAGAAACAGCCTGTATAGCCTCTTCTTGTCCAATAACTCTTTTATGAAGCTCATCTTCTAACCTCAAAAGCTTTTCTCTCTCGCTTTCAAGCATTCTGCTTACCGGAATACCAGTCCACTTAGAAATAACTTCCGCAATATCTTCAGAAGTAACCTCTTCTTTGATTAGCGGAGAATTCATGGTTGAAAGGTTTTCTTCCGCTTTTCTTAAGTTCTCTTCAACTTCCTTGATCTTCCCGTATCTAATTTCAGCTACCAAACCGTAATCTCCAGACCTTTCTGCTTTATCAGCCTCAAATTTTAGGTGATCAATTTCTTCTTTTGCATTTTGAATGCTTTCAACCACCTCTTTTTCTGTACTCCACTTTGCTTGAAGTTCAGATCGCTCTTCATTAAGGTTTGCCAATTCTTCTTTAATGACTGCTAACTTCTTCTTGTCATTTTCTCTTTTTATGGCTTCTTGTTCAATTTCAAGCTGCATAATTTTTCTGTCAAGAACATCAATCTCTTCTGGTTTTGAATTGATTTCCATTCTCAATTTACTTGCGGCTTCATCAATCAAGTCAATAGCTTTATCGGGTAAAAACCTATCGGTAATGTACCGTTGCGACAATTCTACCGATGAAATAATGGCTTCATCTTTAATTCTAACCTTGTGATGAGTTTCGTACTTCTCTTTTATTCCTCTAAGAATAGAAATAGAAGCTTCGGTGTCGGGTTCTACGACCAACACTTTTTGAAATCTTCTTTCTAGGGCTTTATCTTTTTCAAAATACTTTTGGTATTCATCAAGGGTAGTGGCACCGATGGCCCTTAGTTCACCTCGTGCTAGGGCCGGTTTCAAAATATTAGCGGCGTCCATAGCTCCATCGCTTTTTCCTGCACCAACTAATGTGTGAATTTCATCTATGAATAAAACAATTTCACCGTCTGAAGTAGTTACTTCTTTAACAACTGCCTTTAAACGTTCTTCAAATTCACCCTTGTATTTTGCTCCTGCAATGAGGGCTCCCATGTCTAGTGAATAAATGATTTTGTTCTTTAGATTTTCAGGGACATCGCCTTGAATAATTCTGTGAGCCAAACCTTCCGCAATGGCAGTTTTACCAACGCCAGGTTCCCCTACTAGTATAGGATTATTTTTTGTTCTTCTTGAAAGTATTTGAAGGACTCTTCTAATTTCTTCATCTCTACCGATTACAGGATCTAACTTACCCGCACTTGCGTATTGATTTAAGTTCTTGGCATATTTAGATAAAGAATTATAGGTGTCTTCTGCACCTTGAGATGTTACTTTATCACCTTTTCTGAGTTCGTTAATTGCTTGTTCAACCGCTTTTTGAGTGAAGCCTGCGTCTTTCAACATCTGACCGGCAATACCCGAAGTCGTTAAAATTCCCGTAAAAATATGTTCAATAGAAACAAACTCATCTCCGTTTGCAGAAGCTAAGTTTTGAGCTTTGTTCAAAGCCTCATTTGCAGATCGCCCTAGTTGAATATGAGCATTGCTAACGGTGGGTTGACCTTGTAGTGAAGCCTCAAGTCCGCTTTTGAATGACTCTAGGTTTATTCCTGATTTATTAAATATATAAGGTACTACGTTTTCATCCACTTCAAAAATACCTTTTAATAGGTGGGTGGACTCCATGGTACTATGCCCGAACCCTTGGGCGATGACCTGAGCCTGTTGAATAGCCTCTTGTCCTTTGATGGTGAATTTATTTATATTCATGATACTCGTTTTTTTCTCTCTTTAATATCAAATTATAGTCCAATCGAAATGTGAGATAAATCACCCTACAAATTGTCAGTTATTACTAGTTTTGTATGACATTTTTACAGAGAACAATATAGAAAGGGCTCTGTTATTACCTTCATTAAAATGATATAGAAAATGAAAGCTACAATAGAAAGTTCACTAAAAAAATCTATGGGATATGTAGAATACAGGGAATTGCTTGACAATTTACTTTCTCAAGGAAAAACTACTGGTGATAATCATTCTGAACAAATGTTGAAGTACGCTGAATTGAACATCTCAAGAATGAATAAGTGGGACAAAATATTCAAGCCTTCTGAAGAAGTGAAAAAGGCAATAAATGAGATTCAAAGACCAGAGTTGTGGTTAGTTATTACTGAAGGTTGGTGTGGTGATGCAGCTCAAAATCTTCCTTTGTTAAAGAAAATGGCTGACCTAAATGATATGATTGATTTTAAGGTGGTATTGCGTGATCAGAATCTAGAGTTAATGGATCATTTTTTAACCAATGGGGGCAGAGCCATTCCGAAAATGATACGAATTGACGCAAATACCTTAGAGGTGTTGGGTGATTGGGGAGCTAGACCTGAAGCTGCACAAAAAATTGTCGTTGAAGCCAAAGGAGAAGGATTAGATTACGCAACCCCATTACATATTTGGTATGCAAAGAATAAGGGAGAAGACATACAAAGGGAGATTATTGAGCTCTTGCAGCCAGCAGTCGTTTAATTTATTCCCTTTAAAGTCATAAACATAGACTCAAAGTGTTTATACACTTCGTCAAAAAAAGTACCTTGATTTAAATCAATTTTTAATTGATTGTAGTCAGGGTATTTTTCTTTTGAAAACTTATAGCATTGTTTCATAGGGCCCGCCTCAATTTCCATGTAATAAAACCTATCTAGGTTGAAATATGAAATCTTAAATCGTTTGTCATTAATTGACTCAATGATTCTCATAATTTAAATCTTAACTTTAGGTTGACTAATCTAGAGGTCAGGTAATTAGGCACGGCGTATTGTCCGCCGCTATTATCTTTAACCCATAAATAACTTGCAACGTTTTGGTTGTCAAGAAGGTTAAATACTTCTAAGCTTAGCCATACCGATTTAAAAGCGCCAAACATTCCGAAAACTCCCTTGTCTTTTCCTTCTTGTTTCAATATTTTAATAAAGCCTATATCAACTCTTTGGTAAGCAGGTGATCTAAAGTTAAATTCAGAACGATCACCTTGCGGCGGCCCAAAAGGAAATCCACCGGTTACATTTAAGGTTAAACTAACCCTGAAAGTAGGGTCTTTTGGTAGGTGGTCTTGGAAGAAAATATTGAAGTTGTATCGGTTGTCTGTTGGTCTGGGTAGGTAGCCTGCATTGTCATTACTCAAGTCTTCCATAACTCTAAAAAGGCTAAAGCTCATCCAGCTTTCAGTGCCTTTTACAAATTCTCCGTTTACTCTAAAATCAATTCCAGTAGCGTATCCTTTTGCTGTATTTGTGGCAGAATACCTAAGACGCACATTTTCTAAATGGTATGGGATTAAATTGTTTAAGTCTTTGTAATAGGCTTCTGTGACCCATTTAAAAGGACGATCCCAAGCCTTAAACTCATAATCCATTCCTAAAACAAAGTGGATGGCCTCTTGCGCTCTAATATTTTGGTTAACCCCACCATTAATGTCTCTCATTTCACGATAAAAAGGAGGTTGATGGTAAAATCCAGTCGCAAAATTGAAAACCATATTTAAGTCCCAATTTGGTTTCCAGCTCAAACTAGCCCTAGGGCTAACTGTAACTTGTTGGTTGAAGTCCCAATAATGTGATCTCACCCCAGCTTTTAATCTCCAATCACCATGTCCTTCAAATTTTCGTAAGTATTCAAAATATCCCATTACCCTATTAGAAACAATAGACGCTCTAGAGTCATAGCTATTAAAAAGCGGTAGACCTTCTGCGTACTGTCTTAGGGTGTCTCCAGAAAGAGGGTCAAGCGTTACCTGGGTGGGGGAGTGAGGGATAGAGTAACCAGCACTATCAATTCTTTCCCATTCTTTATATCTATCAATAATATCGTCTCTTTGGTATTTCACACCCCATAACAAGGTGTTATTTTCTTTACTGTAAATACCTCTATGAGCTACATTGAAAATAATGGCATCTAAGTTATTTCTAGCAAAATCTTGAAAACCACCTATACCTCTTAAAAACTTTACCTCTCCAAAGTCATCACTACCTAGGTCATTATCTAATTCGCCCAATCGGTATTGACCAATTACATCAAAATATTCTTCTTCAACGGTTTGAAAAACGCTGGTATTAAATTGGAGTTTGGTGTATTTGTTAAAATCGTTTTCAAATCCTAAAGCCCCGAATTTAGTATTGTAGCTATAATTTTCTTGACCATCAAAATATACATTTAATCGAAGGGCTTCTTGAACCGTTCCAAAATTTGTTTGTCTATTTTCTGGAGTTACCTGATATTTATTGCTCGCCAAGTTCCCTAGGAAGAACATTTTCCATTCATCGGTAAGCCTGTAGGTGATGTAGGTTTGGGCGTCTAAAAACCTGGGATTAAAATCGGCTTTGGTATCTTGGCTATTTAATAAAACTCTATTGGTTCTATACCTGATTGATCCAATGGCGCTCAATCTTCCCTTTAAACCGGTTCCCTCAGCGGTAATTGATCCACCTAAAAGACTTGCTTCCCCGCGAAGTTCAAACTTTTGAGGTTTTCTATAAGTAATGTCCAAAACGGAAGCCATTTTATCTCCGTATTGAGCCTCAAATCCACCGGCAGAAAAATAAATATTACCCACCATGTCAGGATTTACAAAGCTAAGTCCTTCTTGTTGCCCAGCTCTGACCAAAAAGGGACGATAGATTTCAATACCATTTACATAGACTAGGTTTTCATCAAAGTTTCCACCTCTAACCGAGTACTGCGAACTAAATTCGTTATTAGAAACTACTCCATTGAGAGTTTTCACTAAGCCTTCTACACCTGTTGAAGGTCCGGCACTGTATTCTAGGGTTCTTGGGTCAATGTGGACTCTTTCTTCAAAGCGTCTTTCTTTATCAACCAAGTCAACTCCATTTAGAACATTTCCTTTATTGGTTAAGGTGATGTTGTAAAGTTTTTCTTCACCCTTCTTGGCTTTCCAAATCAAGGTGTCAATTGAGAAATCTATCCTTGAAAAAATAACCTTGTAAACCTTAGGAGCTTTAACCGTTATGGTATAGACCCCCTCTTGATTTGTGGTAACGTATTCGTTATTAATAACGACATAAACTTGGTCTAAAGGTTCACCTTCTTCATTAGAAACTATCCCGAATATTCTAGCCTCCTGCGAAAGCAGAATGGTTGGAATAAAGAAGATGAGAGAGAGGAGGAGATTTTTCATGAAAATTAAAAATCACCGCGTTTAAGTGCTTGAAAAAACTCTGCCCATGCAAATGGATTAGATAACGCACCAATAACTGCAGCACCACCGTCAGAACCGTAATACCGCCCTTGATTGTAAAGTTGAGTTGCACGGTATTTTAGCATGAAATTCTGAATTTCTGACGCAGAATAACCCATGGCCATGGCTCTTTCTTTAAGAGCAGCTACTGCTAAATTTCTTTGTGCAATATCGTATTCAGTTGTTTCTAGTTGCATGGCTAGGAACTCTTCTTTAAATCTTTCTGGGGTAGGCCAAGGATAAAGAGTAACTTCTTTAAGAATGGTTGTATCTCTTTCTAGTGGGACAATACTTAAATAAGAATCTTCCTTTAGAGTATCAGGTACCCAGAGGTAGGTTGTTTTGAATCCAATACACGAAATGGTAATTGTGTCGTTGGCCACTGCGGCAAATGAGAAAAATCCTTCTTCATTAGAAACCGTTACTTGTGATCTTTTTTTAATTACCAGGTGGGCAAAGGGAATAAAGTCTTTTCTAGAATCTTTAGTGACCACCACCCCTGAAATTTCAACCACTTGTGCAGAATCTTTTTGCTGGGCGACCATTTGAAAGGCAGAACAGATAAGAAATATGGAGAGGAGTTTACGCATTAACTTTTTTGGTTTATACAAAGGTATACCAATTAACGAAAATTAATGTTATTTGATATGTATTTGGGTAATTAATGAGTTTTCGTTGCCATGGCTATCGGTAACTTGAACTACTAACGTTTTGTTTCCAGGTTCAATATCATTGGGAATGGTATAAGTCAAACTTTGGGATTTATACTCATACTCCATGAGAATCCACTCTTTGTTCAATTGGGCTTTATAGGTTTTTATCCCCGAAAGGTTGTCCTTAATAATCACCTGAATTCTTTGCCCACGAGAAAAGCTTGAGCCATTGTGAAACCTTCTCGGTAAAATAACAGGAGGAACAGAATCGTAGGCCAGTGAAAAAACGCCAAAGGTCCTTGATTTAGCAAAGATTTTGTCTTTTTCAAGTTGACCGCCTTCATAAACCCAATTTCTTCCAGATTTTGAGACCATCACTAATTTTTCAGGAGAAGGAGTGTTTTCAGGAACCGGTATTTCTACGGTAAAGTACTTGTGTGAAGGAATGGTGTTTTTACCAATATGGTAAGCAGGGCCTATATATCCGTTTGTGGAATCTATACTAAAGGGTAAAAAAATCGATTGGTATAAAGAGTGCTTAGGGATAAATAAAGAAAAGTTTCCCACAGAAAAATTTAGGTTTCGCTCGTAGTTCACAGAAATGCCAGGAGTTACATCAGGACTTTCTCCAGGTACATCGCCGTAGACGGAAAATGATAATTTGGTGGTATTACCCGAAACATCTGAAGCATATAAATCTACTTTTTTGGTTTCGCCAGGCATGAGATAAACCTCACCTGAACTTTGAAGGTTTCGGTAAAGTGAAAGGTCATTTCCTGGAAGCAAGTACGTTCTGTGAGTCATTCTATTACAACACATTTTTAGCTCATAGTCCATATGGGCATTGATGAATCTTGACTCTGAAAACGAAAAGGTTTTTGCAATGAATTGATAGGTAGTGTCACCATCAACCACTTGCGTTAATGAGTAGATACCATTTCTATTATTTGCTCCGTCAAGTCTGTCAATAACCCCAGCGGCAAATCCAATAGGTCCATGTGCCGAGATTTTTCCAGAGACCGAGTAGTCTCCGTTTTTCTCTTTTACAACTTTAAAATCGCTGGGTTCATTTTTGGTATTCACCCATGATTTATTGCCAATTGGACTTACTCTTAAGGAGAAAAATTCAGGACTTTTATGGTCAGTAATTAAAAAGTTATAAAGTAAAGGGTTTACCGGTTTTTCGGTTTTGGTGTCCCTTATTTCAAAATGTAGATGAGGACCACCCGAGCCGCCAGAATTTCCTGATAATGCGATTACATCACCTTTTTTTACGGGGAAATCAGATTTTTTTGGAAAGGCTTCAACCTCATATGATTGGTTTTTATACTGCAGAGATTCTATGTATTTCTGTATCTCGGTATTATATCTTTGTAAATGAGCATAAACCGTTGTGTACCCGTTAGGGTGAGTTACATATATGGCTTTGCCGTAGCCATAGGCAGAAACCTTAATTCGTGAAATGTATCCTGATTCAGAGGCTCTTACCAATTTGCCTTGTACGCCTTGGGTTTTAATATCTATACCCGCATGAAAATGATTTGATCTCAATTCTCCGAAAGTTCCAGATAGGACTAATGGGATGTCAAGGGGTGCTTGAAAGGAAGCCGTTGGAGACTGACCATTAGATAACCATGAGATAAAAATGAAAAGTGAGCAGAGAATTCTTGACATGCAATATTTGCTTTGGGGCTAATTTAATAATTGAATTATTTAAAAAGAAGGGGCTAAACAATAAAAAAGCTTTGAGTTGTGCATCCACATTTATACATTTGTATGAATTCTGATTTCAACCGATATAAATGACACAAGGCGAAAACTTATCGAGTAAGGTGGTTGGAAAGGTAACCAAGTTGGTAAGTATGTATCAACAAGAGCAAGAAAAAAACAACAACTTGCAACAAATGGTCAACCGACGTGATGAGGAGATAGATGTACTTAAAAGTGATATCCTTGCGTTGAAAGAAGAAGTCAAAGCGTTAAAGTTAGGGGAGGCTATTAAAGGTTCTGAAGGAACCGCCGAAGCGTCTCAAAAAATTAACGCATTAGTTAGGGAAATTGATAAATGCATTGCCCTATTAAACCAATGAGTACTGAAGATTCATCTCAAAAAATAAAAGTCGCTATTGCGAATAGGGTTTACCCCCTAACGGTAAAGCGTACGGAAGAAGCCCGATTCAGAAGAGCGGTGGCTTTAATTAACGAGATGGTCGGTCAGTTTGAAGAAAAATACGCGGTAAGAGATAAACAAGATATTCTGGCGATGTGCGCATTGCAGTTTGCTAATCAAATTGCAAAGCAAAAAGAGCAAAAGACGGAATTATCACTTCAAGTAACCAATGATCTCAAGTCGATAGACACCCTTCTCTCAAAGGTATTAATAGGCGATTCAGAATAATATTTTTCCCCACATTGGTTCTTACGTTTGCTAAACTCAACGGTTATATCAATAGGTGTTTCCACTCGGAGTATGTAGAACAGGCCGTAACCTTCGGGTAGCCTTGTGCTCAACGGACGTTTGAAATACTGCGGTAAGCACCGTACTTGTCTAAATGGGAGTTTAGACATTCGCGAATCAATGTGGGGTTTTTTAATTAATTAACACAAATAGAATGGATATATTATTACCTGTACTTGCAGGACTTATTGTTGGTTTTGGAATAGGCTTTTTGGTTATAAAGCAAATTCAAAGCAAAAGAGCTTCAGGCATTATTTCTGAAGCCACCAAGGAGGCAGAGAATATCAAAAAAGATAAAATACTTCAGGCAAAAGAAAAGTTCTTAGAGCTTAAAGCGGAGCACGAAAAAGTGATAAACCGCAGAGAGCAAAAAAACAATGAGCAGTACTCTAAGTTAAAAGAGAAGGAGCGCAATGTTTCTCAACAAATTGAAGAAGTAAAAAGAAAAGAAAAGCATCTAAATCGCCTAGAAGAGACTTTAGCAAAGAAGATAGAACTCAACGAAAAGAAAGCGAGTGACTTAGAAAAAATGCACAGAACTCAAGTGGAACAGCTTGAGGTGATTTCTGGTTTATCTGTAGAAGACGCAAAAAATCAATTACTGGAAGCATTGAAAGATGAGGTTAAGCACGAAGGGGCAGCCTTTATACAGACTTCTATGGAAGAAGCAAAACTTACGGCTGCTAATGATGCTAAAAAGGTAGTTATTCAATCCATTCAAAGAATCGCCACAGAGCAGGCTATTGAAAATGCCGTTTCTGTATTCAATATTGAAAACGACGATATTAAAGGAAGGATTATTGGTAGAGAAGGACGAAACATTAGGGCAATTGAAGCAGCGACAGGTGTTGAAGTAATTGTTGATGATACTCCCGAAGCAATTATTCTATCTTGTTTTGATCCTGTTCGTAGAGAAATAGCTAGGTTATCAATGCACAAGTTAGTTACAGATGGTAGAATTCACCCAGCTAGAATTGAAGAGGTGGTTCAGAAAACTACTAAGCAGATTGAAGAGGAAATCATTGAAATAGGAAAGAGAACGACCATAGATCTAGGAATTCACGGTCTTCACCCAGAATTGATTAAGTACGTAGGTAGAATGAAGTATCGTTCATCTTACGGTCAAAACTTATTACAACACTCTAGAGAAGTGGCCAACCTTTGTGCGGTTATGGCTTCAGAGTTAGGGCTTAATCCAAAACTTGCCAAGCGCGCAGGTCTCCTTCATGACATCGGTAAGGTTCCTAGTGAAGAAACCGATGCACCTCACGCAATTTTGGGAATGCAGCTTGCTGAGAAGTACGGAGAGAAAAAAGAGGTATGTAATGCCATTGGTGCCCACCACGATGAAATTGAGATGACATCACTACTGTCACCAATTGTACAGGTATGTGATGCTATTTCTGGTGCAAGGCCAGGAGCTCGCAGACAGGTGGCAGAAAGTTATATTCAAAGGTTAAAAGAGCTTGAAGACTTAGCACTTGCCTTTCCGGGGGTAACTAAAGCATATGCTATTCACGCTGGTAGAGAGTTAAGAGTTATGGTTGAGTCAGAGAAAGTTTCTGATTCTGAAGCAGCTCAAATGTCTTATGAAATTACGAATAAAATTCAAACGGAAATGACCTATCCTGGTCAAGTGAAAATAACTGTGATCAGAGAAACTAGAGCCGTAAACGTGGCGAGATAATTTTTCGCACATTCATATAAAAAAAGCCCAGCTGATTTCAGCTAGGCTTTTTTTGTTTAAACGAATTGGAAATCAAGACTGCAGCTTTTTCCGCCCAAGGGTTATTATTTTTGGATTAAAGAAATTAATCTAAATTCACTTTGGATAGGGATTGGTGTTAATAAAAACATGACTTTTGCACTTTGGTAGGAATTAAAAAAGTGGCATATTGCAGTGGGTTAACACCCTAACCTTATTATTATTATGAGTCAAGAAGTTAAAAAAGTACTAGTTGCAGTTGGTTTTTCAGACCAATCATTAGCAGCTCTCAACGAAGCAATTGTATTTGCCAAAACCATTAAAGCAGAAGTTGTTCTTTTAACAGTAATTGAGGAAAACAGTTTTGTTTCTAGAATTTTTGGTAGCGAAATAAAAGAAGATGCCATAAGAACTCAAGTAGAAAAGAAACTTCAAGAGCTTAAAGCACTTAAAGAAAAAGAATCTGGTGTTGTGATGACTACCATGGTTTCTAAAGGTGTGGTATACGAAGAAATTGGCCGTGTGGCGGATTTAATTAAGCCAGAATTGGTAGTGATAGGTACCAACGGTAGAACCAGTAATTTGAAAAAGAAATTAATTGGATCTAATGCTTATCGCGTGGTAATAAACGTTAAGCCTCCGGTTATTACTACTCGTGGAATTAAAGAATTTAAGGGTATTAATACAATAATTTTCCCTATTGTTTTAGACAGAAAGTCAAAAGAAAAGGTAGGCCCTGCGGTTCACTATGCAAGATTATTTAATGCTAAGATTAAAGCGGTAGCTATTCCAAAATCTGATGAGGAAAGAAAGAAATTAATTCCTCATTTAAAGCAGGTAACTGACTTTTTCAATAAAGCAGGTGTAGATAACTCGTCAGAAATTATTGAAGGTAAGTCAAGAAAGACCGCAAAAGCATTTCTTGATTATGCCTCTGAAGTTAATGGAGATATTATGATGATTATGGAGGAAGGCCAAGAAGCCGGCGGAATCAATGTGTTTACCAGTGATGTTCAAACTATTATTTCAAACAGTGAAATTCCCGTAATGTCTATAACACCCTCTTATTCGATTTACGAAAGTCAATGGTCAAACTTCTAAATAAACAAAAAGCCTCAACAAACGTTGAGGTTTTTTTTATGTCAATATTCAACCTCCTTTAAATTTCAATAGTATACATGTTTGCAGAAATTATTACGATCGGTGACGAAATTTTAGTGGGTCAAACCATTGATACCAATAGTGCTTGGATGGGAGAAAAGCTCAATGAGCAAGGGGTAGAGGTCTTACAGGTTAGATCAATAAGAGATGTTGATTCTGCCATAATAAACGCATTAAATAGTCTTGATCCACGCAGTACTTTAGTTTTGATAACCGGCGGACTTGGACCTACCAAAGACGACCTGACTAAACATACTTTACATGGGTATTTTGGTGGTGAAATGGTCAGGTCTATTGAGGCAGAAGAAAATGTGATTAGACTATTTAAAGCTCTGGGAAGAGTGCCTCAACAGGTAAATTTAGACCAAGCATTACTGCCCAGTAGTTGTAAGCCCTTGATTAATAAAATGGGGACGGCTAGTGGAATGTGGTTTAGTAAAGGAAATGTTCAAGTAATCTCCATGCCGGGGGTTCCCTATGAAATGAAATCTTTGATGAGTGATTATGTGTTGCCTTGGACAGAAACTCAAATAAAGGATCAAAACATTATCCACCACACCCTACTTACACAAGGTCAAGGTGAAAGTATTATTGCCGAAAGGCTAGAGTCTGTTGAAAATAACTTGCCTTCTAATATTACTCTCGCTTATTTACCTTCACCCGGTATGGTTAAATTGCGAATTACCGGTAGGGGAGAGAATAGAGGAGATGTAGAAGGGAATATTTTAAGAGTTGTTTCTGAAATAAAAAATACCATTGGGGATATCCTTTTTGGTGAAAAGGCAGACAAACTAGAAGAATTAATCGGAATTCTTTTGAAAGAAAAAGGATGTACCGTTGCAACGGCCGAAAGCTGTACAGGCGGTTATATTTCATCAAAAATCACCTCAATTCCGGGCAGCTCAGCCTACTTTAAAGGTTCTGTTGTAGCTTATGACAATTCGGTTAAAGAAAAGGTTTTAGGGGTTGATTATAATGATTTAGAAAAGCTTGGGGCCGTAAGTGAAGAGGTCGTGATTCAAATGGCCGAGGGAATTAGAAAGGTATTAAATACTGACTACGCCATCTCTACTAGTGGCATTGCTGGCCCTGACGGGGGAAGCGATGAAAAACCCGTAGGAACGGTATGGATTTGTGTAACAGGACCTAATGAAACAATTGCGAAGAAATTCACTTTTGGAACTCATAGGGAAAGAAACATAAAAAAGACTGGACTCATGGCATTAGATATCCTCAGAAAAATGTTAGTAAAATAGTATGCAAATAGATTTGTACAAACCAAAAAGTTTCCTTTATTTTGCAAACCAATTTTCAAAGGAATCAAAAGTCACAAGCGATGTCAAGAGTATGTGAGTTAACAGGAAAGAAAGCGATGGTAGGAAACCATGTGTCTTTCTCAAATAAAAAGAATAAGCGTAGGTTCAATGTAAACCTAGCTAAAAAGCGTTTTTACATTCCAGAGGAGGACCAGTGGGTTACTCTACGTGTATCTGCTTCAGCATTGAAGTTGATAAACAAGAAAGGAATTAGCGCTGTAATTAAGGAAGCACGAGAAAACGGTTTCTTGATCAAATAAATTAAGCAGTCATGGCTAAAAAAGGAAACAGAGTACAGGTGATTTTAGAGTGCACAGAGCACAAAGAGACTGGTATGCCTGGAACAAGTCGCTATATTTCGACTAAAAACAAAAAGAACACTCCAGATCGTCTTGAGTTAAAAAAGTATAACCCAATTTTAAAGAGGTATACTGTTCACAAAGAAATTAAGTAATACCAAAAACTAAGGAATCATGGCAAAGAAGGTTGTTGCAACACTTAAGAAAGAAGGTTCTGCTATGTTCACTAAAGTTGTGAAAATGGTAAAATCTGAAAAAGGATCATACGCTTTTGAAGAAAAGATCGTCAACAAAGACGTATCTGGTGAATTCTTCAAATAGAAAAGCATCGCTTTACAAATAAAAATAGGCTTCGATTATTTCGAGGCCTTTTTTTATACCCAAAAATATTTGAGGAGGTATAGAGCTAAAAAAAAGCTCCCACGGAAGTGGGAGCTTTGTCGTTTAATAAACAATTCGGCTACAAAATATAGCCGATAGATAATCTAAAGTTTATATAGCTCTTTGATGCGAAGTTAGCAGAAGATACATCATCTAAAGCCTCTAAAAACTCTTCATAATTACTACTGTAATCACTTGATTCTAATTCAATACTACCGTCTGTAAAAAATGGGTTGTTTGCAAATGCGATTCCCAAATCAACTCCATAATCAAAGAATATGTATTTACTCAATATTCTATTGGCACCCAATTCAATACCTACTCTGCCATTGGATGAACTTGAAGATATTTCATTGGCTAACGATGCTTGAATTGAAGATGATGAATTTCCAATCTTATATGTATTTCCAGGAGTTACCATAGAGTTTGATCCATAGGATACATAAAACCCCCAATACCTACCCATAGGTGCATTTAACTTTGAATAGAATCTTAGTTTAATTCCAATTACTGTAGAATTACCCGTAGGATCATTTTCAATATCTAATACTGGGGTGATCGGGTCATTAAAGCCGTTCATGTAGAAATAACTTAAAGGCATGGTCTTATAACTGGCATATTCTACAAATCCAATCAAACTAACTTTTTTTCCAACCACCCTCTCGTATTGTAACCTATGGTTAAGGCTACCTAGGTTACCTGGGTCAAAATCGCTCCATGTTTGTAATTTCGGATTAAACCCTAAATTATAACTAACTAAATTTTTCTTTCCTAAATACCCTCTTACAGAACTTTGTCCTTTGAGTAAAGGGGTTATTAAAAAAAGTGCAAATATTATTGTGATTGTTTTCTTCATTCTTTTTCAGTTGAGATTTGGTAGATAGAATTGTAAAGGATAGAATTTAAATACTCTGGGCTGAAATTGGTTTTAAATGTTTCCCTTTCAACTAATAGCGCATTTCCTGTTTTGAGGTCAAATACATAGGCGTAATATAGATTTTCATAATGCTTATGAAAATATGGATAAAGCCCTAGTGGAATGGTAACAGGCACGGCTAAGGAAGCAAGCGAAATAAGCCCGTAAGACTGCGTCTTTGTGCGTAGACCAATTATTCCAGGAACGAAAACATATCGAGTGCCATATTTCTCAGCTAGTTCTTCACCAATGTTTCCTAAACTTAATTCAATGGGTGCATTTACATGAGATATTCTTTCTTTAACCCACCATTTTAGTTTACAGTAATCGTTATAGGTTTCTATATCGTCATGATCTAATTCAAGGGTTGTAATAATTTTATAGTCTACATTAGCAGCCTCTAAACAAGTTTTTAGACTATTATTTAAAGTAGTTCTTACCTCGTAAGTCTTTTCAATTTCAATAAAATTTCTGTTTTTAACACTGAAATTATAGGATGTTGGTTCTAAAACCAGTAAATTATCTATTCCTAAAAAGTCGTCTTCATCGTCCGATTTTTTACCAGACCCTTCTCTTGTTTCTTTAAGTGAAACAAAATCATCTTCCTCTTTAAGTTCTTCTAGGTGATCAACTTCGTCTTGAAAATAGTTGACAAACGTGGTGTCTTTCAATAAATCAATAAATCCATAAAGAGAAAAATCTTCTGTATTTGCTGTTAATGATTTCTTGTAGCGGATTTTGTCAAGTTTAGATAGCTTTTCAACTTCTTTGGCAGAAAGAGTATCTTCAACCACTTCAAAAGGCTCTATAAAGAAGTCTTTGGGCTTTAATTCATGATAGTGAACCAATTCAAACAGGGAGGTTAAGAATATATCTTTTTGGTGGTGATCACTCGTATCCTTAGTGAAAAGGTTATAATTATAAGCAGTAGAAATAATTGCTAGATCTTTACTAGAAAGGTTTTTAAAAAAGTAATAAGCATTATATAATTCTCCTTCAAAAGAATCTATGTCTTCAAGATAACCATCTGCTAACTCTTCTTCATCTGCATACCCTGACAAAGCATGAATACAAAATCCAATATTCTTATGCACCATCACCGAATCTTCTGGGTGGTTTTCTAAATATACTAACGAATTGTAAATAGCTCTTGGATAGTCTTCGTTAAGAATAGATTTAGTAATGGTTTCAACTTGAGAAATTCTTTGAACCTTGTAAAAAAGCTCCTCGGGTTGAACAAAATCTTTTTTATTTTCTGACTTTGGTAAGTCCGTTAGAATTTCGATGTATTGATCTTTCCTCTTTTTGATGTTTGGGTGTGATGATTTTTCATCGTCATAATCATCAAAAGCCGTTATAGGTTTTTCTTCGGTTGGAAAAACAGATTTTGGAAATGGGATGCTTTTTGGAGCCAATTGAGAATAATCAATTTTTTTCTCATCAAAAGGAAGATATGAATACAATAAAACATCAAAAATTTCAATCGAATTTTCAAGGTTGTAATCAGATTTTGACAAAATGTCTTTTAGAGCTAACTCATCGGCTTCGAGTTCTAGTTCTTTAGAATACTTAGTTTCTAGTTCTTCCTTTTCAACATTGTCATAAGTTCTGTTTCTTTCAATCTCTTGGTCCTTCTTAAAGCCTTCAATAATGTGATCTTTTTCAAAGTGAATCACTTCATGGGCCATAACAAAGGCAAGTTCTGCTTCATTTTGAACCTGTGAAATTAAGCCGGTAGAAACATATAAGATACCATCAATGGTCATAAAGGCATTTACTGCTGTTGATCGGTAGGCATAAACTCTAATGTCGTTAGAATGAGAAGGTCCTAAAAGGTTTGCTAAGATTTCTTCAAGGTAATTGGTAATGGTGTCACCGAAAAGGATGTTTCCGTTTAACAAGAACTCATTATTGATAAACCTTGCTTTTTTGGCGAATTCATCTTCTTCATAACCTTCACTCCACTCATTGTTTTTTACTGTTGCAGAGTGCAATCTCTTTTCGAATAAAAAGTCGTCAGGAATGGTGCCTTTAGCCTCAGAAAGACTTTGCCCATTTAAGTCTCCACTCAATAAAATGGACCCAAAAATAGACGTGAATAGTAGTTTTTTGATCATAGGATATATTATTGAAGTTCAATAATACCCTAAAAAATATTAATAACCTGACGATAGATTGAAAATTCTAAACAATGGCGGAAATCTCAGAAAAAAATGAACTAATAAAAATAATGTTTATCATAGGTAGCAATAATGTCAAATTCAATTTCAATTTGATCTTGAACCTTTATCATTCCTAACATTTTAGTCGGAGGCTCTATATTAAAGGAACTTAAAAACAAGGGAGTACTACCGTGAATTTTTAGTTGATTGCCAACCTTTTCCACCTCAAAATCAATTAGTCCGATACTTTCTACTCCTGCTATGGTTAAAGTGGCACTTGCTGTACCATATTTCCCCCCTGGCAATTGCACATGGTTAATCTCAAATCCGACAAAGGGAAAATTATCAGCTTGTAAAAGTTCTTTCATGTCTTTTGCCATTCCAGGAATTTTACATCTAAAATCTTCAGAACTAATTAACAACTTTACCCCTTCTAAGTCGTATCCTACTTTTGTTTTTGCAAATGAGAAAGGTTGATCTTTATCCTGTTTTTCAATATAAGTATTGCTACAAACAAAGTGGTTTACATTGGTAGATCCTGTAATACTAATGGTAGAGTTTTCAAGCAAATCATAGTAATAACTGCTATTTTCCACGGAAGTGAAAAACAAAAGACTAATAAAAGTGAAGTGCTTTAACATGATATAAAGTTACTATTCAATGATTAAATTGAAAAAGGACATTTCTCATAAATTTTAATTATTTCATCATAGAGTTAATCATTTTTAAGTTTTATTGGGCTGCTGTATTTTTGAAAAGTAAAAAATAATAAATTATGGCAGTAGAAAATGTAAAGGACACTCAGTTTGTAGAGATCTTAAAGGAAAATCAAAAGGTAGTGGTTAAATTCTACGCAGATTGGTGTGGATCATGTAAGCTTTTTGCTCCCAAGTACAAAAGAATTTCTAATGATGCCACCTTTGGTGATGTTACCTTTGTTGAAGTGAATGCTGAAGAAAATCCGGAAGCTAGAAAATTGGCCTCCGTAAACAATTTGCCTTTTTTCGCCTCTTTCAAGGATGGAGTATTAGTAGCAGGTGGACCAACTTCTAAGGAAGAAAAAGTGTTAGAATTCATAAATGCATTATCATGAAAATTCCAGCTGTAAAAAAATTAGTGGAACACTACAGTCTTGATGAATTAAATCAAGCAGAGGAATCTATTTTAAATGAAGAATCTCCAAAAATAGAAATCGGGGGAGATGATGAAGGAGAAATGTTAACTCATGTTAGTGCGGCACAATGGATTTTAAAAGAGATGGCAAAGGGTGAGGATTTTAAATCTTCATTGAGAAACTATACTCATAAGGTCAGAAATTCTATTTCATAATCAGCTAAAAAAAAAGCACTAGCAATAGCTAGGGCTTTTTTATTTCTGAACTTTTCTTAGTTCTTTGATAAGTAGTCAGCTACTCCGTCGTGAGTTGCAGACATTGCAGATTTTCCTTCAGACCAGTTTGCAGGACAAACATCTCCGTTTTCATCAACAAATTGAAGAGCATCAACCATTCTCATGGCTTCATCAACGTTTCTACCTAAAGGTAGGTCGTTAACTAGTTGGTGACGAACTACTCCATTTGGATCGATTAAGAATAATCCTCTGTAAGCAATAAGTTCACCTTCTGCCGCTAATTCGTCATTTTCGTTGTAAAAGTAATTTCCAGCTAAAACGTCGTAGTTTGTAGAAATTGTTTTGTTGGTGTCCGCAACAATTGGGTAAGTGACCCCTTGAATTCCTCCTTTGTCTTTAGGTAGTTGTAACCATCCCCAGTGAGACTGCTCAGTGTCTGTAGAAACTGCAATAACCTCTACGTTCTTTGCTTTAAATGCATCAAGTTTTTCTTGAAAAGCATGCAATTCTGTAGGACATACAAAAGTGAAATCTTTTGGATAGAAGAATAGGATTACATATTTTCCTTGAAATTGCTCTAAGGTAAACCCTTCTACAATCTCTTCGCCGTTAATAACTGCAGATGCTGTGAAATTTGGCGCTTTCTTGCCAACTAATACTGCCATAATTATTGATTTTTATTAGATTAATTTTCTGTTACAAATATACAAACCCATCGGGGTATACACCGTTTAATTCATTTTTATAATCTATTGATGTATTGAGATTATCAATCGAAATGGAAATTCAATAGACAGCTTGGAAAATGTTCCTTTTTCAAAATCGTTGAAAAGGTGTTTAAAACCCCTTTCGGGGGATGAAAAATTGGAGGATTAATTTTTTATTTTTACCCTCATACCGAAAATATTTTCCTGAAAAAAGCCTCCATGTATTTAATCTTTGATACTGAAACAACTGGCCTTCCTAAACGGTGGAATGCACCGATTACAGATACTGATAATTGGCCAAGAGCAATCCAAATTGCCTGGCAATTGCACGATGAATTAGGTCAAGTTGTAGAGCACAAAGACTACCTAATTAGGCCAGAGGGTTTTGATATTCCTTTTGATGCAGAAAAAATTCATGGAATATCTACTGAGCTTGCCCAAAGAGATGGTGCCTCTTTAGAGGATGTTATGAAGGAGTTTGTGGAGGTATTAGGTCGCTCAAAGTTTATTGTCGGTCAAAATGTTGGTTTTGATGTAAATATTGTTGGATGTGAACTAGTAAGACTGGGGATTAATTCAAAAATTGAAGGGCTCCCTGTACTTGATACTTGTACTGAAAAAACAGCTCAACTTTGTCAAATTCCGGGAGGTAGAGGAGGTAAATTTAAACTGCCAAACCTTACAGAATTGCATGAGTTCTTGTTTGGTGAACCTTTTGCCGAAGCGCATAATGCAACGGCTGATGTTGAAGCAACTTCTCGTTGTTTCTTTGAATTGATCAGAAAGGGGAATTATTCTACTGAAGAATTAATTAATACTACAGATTATCTTCAACGTTTTCGCGAAGCAAATCCCTCGACCATACAGGTTATAGGGTTAAAACATATAAACCTTAAAGCTCAAAGTGATAAAATAAGGGAAGCAATAAAAGCTCAAGAAGAGCCCGCGCTTTCTAAAGCAGAAATAAATGCAAACCTTGAAGAGCTTCAAGAGGTTCCATTTTCACATTTACACAATCATACACAGTTTTCAATCCTTCAAGCTACTACCAAAATAAATGACTTGATAGAAGCTGCTAGTATGAACAAAATGCCGGGCGTGGCCATGACAGACCTTGGTAACATGATGGGAGCATTTCACTTTGTTAATGCGGCAAATGCCCAAAATGATAAAGCTAAAGAGGAAGCTGAAAAGGCAATAAAAGAGGGCAGAGAGCCCAATTTTACTCCAGTAATTCCCATTATTGGATGTGAATTGTTTATTTGTAAAGACAGAAACAACAAAACAGAAAAAGATAATGGGTACCAAATTCCACTATTGGCTAAAAATAAAGAAGGCTACCACAACATAGCTAAACTTTCTAGTATAGGTTACATAGAGGGATTTTATTACGTACCTAGAATTGACAAAGAAGTCCTGGCGCAACACAAAGAAAATGTGATAGCAACTACCGGTGGACTGCAAGGCGAAATACCTCATTTAATTTTAAATGTGGGCGAAAAGCAAGCAGAAGAAGCTTTTGCTTGGTATCATCGAGAATTTGGAGAAGACTTTTACGTGGAGCTCATGCGTCATGGATTACCTGAAGAAGATAGAGTGAATGAAACTCTGCTTCAGTTTTGTGAAAAATATGGTGTTAAATATTTTGCAGCAAATAACACCTTCTACCTAAAGCAAGAAGATGCCAACGCTCATGACATTTTATTGTGTGTAAAAGAAGGTGAAAGAAAAAGCACACCTATTGGTAGGGGTTGAGGGTATAGATTCGGTTTTCCGAACGACTCTTTTTACTTGAAGTCACAGGATGAAATGAAAGACCTATTCAAAGATCTTCCAGATGCCATCAAGACCACTCAAGAAATTGTCGATAAAATTGAACCCTTTCAATTAAAAAGAGATGTACTTCTTCCGGCCTTTGATATTCCTGAAGAATTTATTGATTCAAAAGATGAAGAAGATGGCGGAAAGCGTGGTGAAAATGCTTATTTAAAGCACTTAACTTATGTAGGGGCTGAAAAGAGGTATGGTGAAATTACTCCAGAAATTAAGGAGAGATTAGATTTTGAGTTAGATACCATTGCCATGACGGGTTATCCTGGATACTTCTTAATTGTCCAAGATTTTACAACCGCCGCTCGTGAAATGGGAGTTTCCGTTGGACCTGGTCGTGGATCTGCCGCTGGATCTGCCGTTGCTTACTGTATTGGTATTACCAATGTTGATCCGATTAAGTATGACCTACTTTTTGAGAGATTTCTAAATCCAGACAGGGTATCTCTTCCTGATATTGATATTGACTTTGATGATGAAGGTCGAGGTCGAGTGATTGATTACGTAATTAATAAATACGGGGCCAGTCAGGTCGCTCAAATTATTACTTACGGTTCTATGGCGGCTAAATCTTCAATTCGAGATACGGGTAGGGTACTTGAATTACCATTACCAGATACAGATAGAATCGCAAAATTAGTTCCTGATATTAAACTGAATAAACTCTTCGCCATGGATGAAAAGACCATGAAGAGTAAAATCAGTGGTGAACTATTGCCCATGGCCAAAGAGTTAATCGCTATATCTGAGAAAAATGATTTAGAAGGACAAACCGTTCAACAGGCGATTACCCTAGAAGGATCTCTTAGAAACACGGGAATACACGCATGTGGGGTAATAATTACTCCGAGTGATATTAGACAGTACGTTCCTGTGGCGGTTTCAAAAGAATCTACTCTTTGGTGTACGCAGTTCGATAACTCGGTGGTTGAGAATGCGGGTCTACTGAAAATGGACTTCCTAGGACTAAAAACCTTGACCCTAATTAAGGATGCCGTGGCCCTTGTTAAGAAAAGGCATGGTATTGACTTAGACCCTGATCAATTTCCGCTTGACGATAAAAAGACTTATGAGTTATTTCAGCGTGGTGAAACCGTAGGGATCTTTCAGTATGAAAGTACCGGAATGCAGAAATATTTGCGTGACTTAAAACCAACGGTTTTTGCTGATTTAATTGCCATGAACGCATTGTATAGACCGGGTCCACTTGAATATATTCCTTCTTTTATTAGAAGAAAACACGGAGAGGAAGAAATCTCTTATGACTTAGAAGGTATGGACCAATACCTAGAAGAAACCTACGGTATTACGGTTTATCAAGAGCAAGTAATGTTACTGTCTCAAAGTCTCGCTGGGTTTACTAAAGGTGAGGCAGATATGCTAAGAAAGGCCATGGGTAAAAAAATATTTGCCCTCCTAGAAAAGCTAAAACCTAAATTTATTGAAGGAGCCGTAGAAAGAGGCCACGATCCTACAGCCCTTGAAAAGGTTTGGAAGGATTGGGAAGCCTTTGCCTCCTATGCATTTAATAAATCTCACTCAACATGTTATGCTTGGGTAGCCTACCAAACGGCTTATTTAAAAGCTCACTACCCTGCAGAATACATGGCCTCTGTATTGAGCAACAACATGAGTGATATTAAGTCCGTTACCTTCTTTATGGAAGAGTGTAAAAGAATGCACATTCCTGTATTAGGCCCTGATGTAAATGAGTCCTCATTTAAATTTACCGTCAACGAAGAAGGGGCAATTAGGTTTGGATTAGGAGGTATGAAAGGGGTAGGTGGTAATGCAGTGGATGCCATTGTAGTAAATAGAACCGAAGAAGGGAAATACAGCAACCTATTTGACCTTTTAAAAAGAATAGACCTTAGAGTAGTTAATAAAAAGACCTTAGAAAATCTCGCTTTAGGCGGAGCTTTTGATAACCTTGACAGCGACAATAGAGCCGTTTATTTTTCTGATGAAGGGGATGGAAGAACTTTTTTAGAAAAGGCAATTCGTTATTCACAGAATATTAAGGCAAGCGAGAATAGTTCTCAAGTAAGTTTATTTGGCGAAGCTAGTGAAGTTCAAATTCCAGAACCCCCACTTCCCAATGTAGAACCTTGGCCAAGATTGCACGCTCTTAAAAGAGAGAAAGAGGTCAATGGTATGTATTTGTCTAGCCATCCGCTTGACGATTTTAAAGATGAGATAAAGAGCTTTTGTAACACTCCGCTTGAGCATATGAAGTTTTTAGATTCCATGATTGGGAAAGAAATCTCTGTAGCCGGTATTGTGGTTGCTGCTCAAGAAAGAATGACACGAACGGGTAAGACTTTTGGAGTTTTTACCCTTGAAGACTATACCGATTCACATGAATTTGCCCTTTGGAATGAAGATTACCTGAAATTCAAGCATTTTATGGTTCCAGATCAAATGCTTTTCGTAAGAATAAAAATCGGACAAACGGTTTGGGAAAAGGATGGAGTTGAGACAAAAAGGATAAAATTGACCTTTTTAGAAATTAGTCAATTGCACAATTTGATGGATAAAATGTCACAAGGAGTGGAGCTTACCATGAGTTTGAGAAACCTTGATGAGTATGTAATTGATCGCTTAGAAGAAATTTCTCGTAAACATCCTGGCAAGAAAAGGGTTAGAATAAATGTAATAGATTCTACCGAAGGAATAAATGTCTCTATGAGGTCTAGAGGCGTTAGAGTTGAAATAAATAAAGCTCTGCTCGATGAGCTCAACGCTGAAAAGCATTGGAAAGTAAAAGTAGAATGATAAATGATTTCTATTTTATTATCGAGTTTATCAATTCTCTAGGAATATTATAGATATTGTATTTACATTTGCATTGAAATAAAAAAATTAAATCTACAAAGATGGCTCTCGAATTTACAGACTCAAACTTTGACGAACTTGTTTTAAACTCAGACAAACCAGTTTTGGTTGATTTCTGGGCAGAGTGGTGTTGACCATGCCGTATGGTAGGGCCCATCGTTGAAGAATTATCAAATGATTATGATGGAAAAGCTGTAATTGGCAAAGTAAATGTTGATGAAAATCAAGATGTTGCTGCCAAGTACGGTATTAGAAATATCCCAACACTTTTAGTGTTTAAAAACGGTGAAATCGTTGACAAACAAGTTGGGGTTGCTCCAAAAAACGTTTTAGCTGGAAAATTAGACAGCGCGATGTAATCGAAAGATGTTTAAATCTAAACCCCGCAATTTGCGGGGTTTTTTGTTTTAAAAACTATCTTTAGGCCATGGCAGAAATCCAACGTAAGTATACTGACAACTTTGAATACCTTGAGTTTTATTCAAAACAAGTGGTTGAAGGCTTTATTACTGGACTTCATAAAAGTCCGTACCATGGTTTTTCGGTTGAATTTGCGGAACACAGACTTTATAATTCAGGAGAATCTACCCGACATATAGACTGGAAGCTGTTTGCAAAAACCGATCGTTTGTATGTCAAGAGATATGAGGAAGAGACCAATCTACGATGCCAGATTGTAATCGATAAAAGTCCGAGTATGTACTTTCCTGTTCAGGATGTTGTAAATCCTGAAAACCCAAATAAAATTGTATTTGCTACTTACGCGGCGGCGGCACTTTCTCACCTTTTTAAGAAGCAACGAGATGCCGTAGGGCTAACCACCATTTCTGATGGCATTGAAGAATACCTGCCGGCAGCAACCACTCCATCTCATCACCGCAGAATGATTGTTGAGCTAGGCAAACTGCTCGATGTGAAACCTCCTTTTGTGAAATCAAACACCCAGCTAGTCGATCCATTAAATGTATTGTCAGAAAGGCTTCATAAGAGATCTATGGTGATTATTTTCTCTGATATGTTTGAGCAAAGTGAGAGAGAGCTGAATGAGGTATTTGATGCACTAAAACACTTTAAGTACAACAAGCATGAAGTAATTCTATTTCATTTGTTTGACAGTCAATTAGAAAATAACTTTCAATACGACGATACACCCCATGAATTTATTGATTTAGAAACGGGTGAATCCCTAAAGCTAAATCCCCGTGATATCCGCGAGGGGGTAAAGAAGTCTTATTCAGATTTTCAACACCAAATGAAATTGAAGTGTGGTCAGTATAAAATAGAATGGATCGAGGCTGATGTAAGAGGTGGATTTGATCAAATCTTGTTGCCCTTCCTTTTAAAAAGAAGTAAGCTTTACTAAGGTCTTACATACATTCATTAATAATGGATACAAATTCTGGAGATTCAATGAGGTTTTCAAACTCCATGGAATTCCAAGTGGTATTTTCTAAAAAGCTTTGATCATAGTGAAGAAGATGAGAAACTCCTTCAATTCCAAACCGTTCATAGGTTTTATTTACCACACAGTTTGATTGAATCTTGGCTAGAATCTCTGGCTTACCTCTGAATTTTTCGGGTAAAATATCAACTATTAATTCTGAAACCCTAAAGAGATGCGATTTTAACGTGAATATATCAGGTTTGTCGTAATTTACTTTAAAATACTTTGGATTTTCTCCTGAAAAAACAACTTCATAAACTTGACCCTTTTGTAGCGGTATTCCATTATCAGAAATATAGACTAAGGGCATTCTGGTGACCCATTTTTTTTCTCTAATCACTTCACCATTGGCTTGAAACTCAATGGTAATTCTATGTTCATTAATATCTACAATGGTGCCCGCACTAGAGATTGGGTTTTGCGAAATCATGTAGTCCGTATACCAGCCACTCCCGAGATAAATACCTAACCCCACAACGATTAAAACAATAAAGAAAGATACGCCTTGGCTATAGCTTTTTGAGAGTTCTTTTTCTCTTTTTTTCCTATTAATAAAAGCGTTGTACTTCATTTTAGCCAATCTATCTGCCTTCTCTTTGGCTTTTTTTATGGCTTCATTTATTTTCTCCTCCTGGTAGGTTTGCGTAATTTTTTTCTCAATAATTATTTCATAGGCCTCGCTAATCTCAAGAAACTTTTCGTAGCTATTGGGTTCTTTACTTACATCTGGGTGGAATTTTTTTGCAAGTTTTTTATAACGCTTCTTTACTTCCTCATCAGTAGCATTAATGGGTAGACCTAGTATGGTGTAATACTTTTGGTAAAAGTTATTCATTGATTTCAAATATAAGATTACTTACTAATTAAGGGGTACCTACTTTCGTTGAAATTTTTAGACTTCGCCCAATCAGATTTATATCTTTGTTCAAATTTTATGACTATGGCCAATAAGCCTACTTTACCCAAGGGAACGAGAGATTTTTCACCCAATGAAATGGTGAAGAGACAATACATCATGGAAACTTTGAAAAAGGTTTTTCAAAAAACAGGTTATCAGCCCATTGAGACACCTAGCTTTGAAAACTATGATACCCTTATGGGGAAATATGGAGAAGAAGGTGACCGCTTGATTTTTAAAATATTAAAGTCCGGTGATTACCTAAAGAAGGTTGATGATACTAGTTTATCAGAAAGGGATCTTCAAAAAATTACCCCAAGTATTTCTGATAAGGCGTTGAGGTATGATCTTACCGTTCCTTTCGCTAGGTATGTAGTGCAAAACCATCATGAATTAGCCATGCCCTTTAAAAGGTATCAAATTCAACCAGTTTGGCGTGCAGACCGTCCGCAAAAAGGAAGATTCAGAGAGTTTTACCAATGTGACTGTGATGTTGTAGGCTCTGATTCTCTTTGGCAGGAAGTCGAATTGGTTCAGATTTATGATGAAGCCTTTACGCAGCTCAACTTAAAAACTACGATTCGTCTTAACAATAGAAAAATTTTAGCGGGACTATCAGAGTTTATTGGTGAGGACGATAGAATTATCGATTTTACGGTTGCTCTTGACAAGCTGGATAAAATAGGAGAAGAAGGTGTTGTAAAGGAATTAAGAGACAAAGGTTTTTCTGAAGATTCCCTTGAAAAGGTTTTAAAGATTATTAATCTTTCTGGTTCTGATGAGCAACTTCTAGATGAATTAAACCAGCTTTTTGTTGATTCTGCAATTGGCCAAAAGGGGATTGAGGAAATGCAATTTATTCTCAACCAATCAAAAGCATTAGGCCTAAGTTCGGCAAAATTAAAGTTAGATCTTACTCTTGCTAGAGGATTAAACTATTATACCGGAGCTATTTTTGAAGTATCAAGTGATGAGGTTACTCTAGGATCTATAGGTGGAGGTGGTCGATACGACGATCTAACTGGAATTTTTGGTTTGAAAAATGTGTCAGGAGTTGGGATAAGTTTTGGATTAGATAGAATTTACCTGGTTCTAGAAGAATTAAACAAGTTTCCATCTTCTGCAAATACCTTAACCCAAGTGTTATTTGTGAACTTTGGTGATAATGAGGTTTTAGAAACTTTTAAGTGGAGTAGAGCCCTTAGATCAAATGGTGTGAATTGTGAGATTTACCCTGATTCATCAAAAATGAAAAAACAATTTGATTACGCCAATAAAAAGTCAATACCCTACGTAGTAATTATGGGCTCAAAAGAAATTGAACAAAAAAGAGCCATGATGAAGAATATGGAAACAGGAGAACAAATTGAGGTTAATATTGAAACTTTAATAAGTTTTCTCAAAGTGAAATAGCCTCAATTACAATGTCATACAACCACAAAAAAAGCCTAGAGATTCCTCTAGGCTTTTTTCGTTATGATGAATTTTTTGGGTGTTTAGGAATAATATTAAACTATTCCGCTAATTTTAGAAAACATGATTCTTGTCATATTACAGGTAATAGGTGTCAATTACCTTTGAATAGAAATTAAATAATAAAACTATGAAATGGTATGTAACAGCGGTAGCTGCAGTATTTAGTTTTTCATTAATGAGTCAATCAATGACTTTGGATGCTAATAAATCGAAAATGGTTATTAAGGGTACCTCTACCATTCACGATTGGGAGTCAAAGGTAGAAACCATTAATTCTACAGGGGCTGCAACCAAAGGTGAAACCTTAACCATTACTTCTATAAATCTTACAGTTCCTGTAAAATCTATTAAAAGTGGAAAATCTGGAATGGATAAGAAAACCTATGAAGCATTAAAAGTGAAGGAAAATCCAAACATTACTTTTACCGTAAGCTCGCCAGTATCCGTAAAAAATGGCAAGGCAAGCTTTAAAGGAAAATTAAATATTGCTGGCCACGAAAAGGAAGTGATCATACCTACAACTGTAACCGAAAATGTTAGTACAGTAAACGTAAAAGGGTCAATCTCTTTAAAGATGTCAAGCTTTAATATGGAACCAGTTACTGCAATGCTGGGTACAATAAAAGCTGGCGATGAAATTATAGTAGAATTTAACTTAGCCTATCAATTAAAATAAACAATCAAAAACAGTTCAAAAGATGAAAGCAATCATGAAATTTAAAAACATTGTAGCCGGAGTTTTTCTGTCTGCATCACTGGTGCCAGCCATGGCTCAAAATATGGATTTTCAACCTGATCTTCAATATTACCGCCAGCCAGGTTTCCAAGGATTAAATGTATTTGAAACTCCTAAGGATAACTCGGTTCCCTTTGATGGACTTAAAGTAAGAGTGGGTGGAGATTTTGCGCTACAGTTTCAAGCATTAAATCACACTAACAAAAATAGTGCTGATACTCTCTCTGATTTAGGTTCTAATTTTAACCTTCCAACTGCAAACCTTAACCTTGATGTACAGCTTGCTGATGGAATGAGAATGCACTTAAGGACTTACTTATCTTCTCGTCACCACAACGAGGCTTGGGTAAAAGGTGGTTACTTGCAAATTGATAAGTTAGACTTTATCAGTGAAGGTTTCCTTGAAGGATTTATGGAAATGGCAACTATTAAGGTCGGTATGAACGATATCAACTATGGTGACGCTCACTTCAGACGTTCTGATAATGCCATGGCTATTTACAATCCTTTTGTCGGTAACTACCTAATGGATGCTTTTACAACTGAAGCTTTTGGTGAATTGAACATTCAAAAGAGTGGATTTTTAGGAGTAATTGGGGTTACCAATTCAAAACTCAACCAGAGTGTGAAAAACCAAAAAGAAGACATAACTCCAACGATTTACGGTAAATTGGGTTGGGATAAGCAAATTAATGAAGATTTGCGCCTAAGATTGACAGGATCTGTTCTTTGGTCTGGAGGTCTTGGAAACGGTGGTTACCTTTATTCAGGAGACCGTGGCGGATCTAGATATTACCACGTAATGGAAACTGATGCACAAGACAACTTTAGAAGTGGACGTTACTCTCCTGGATTTAAGAAGTTTACCTCTTTTCAAATTAACCCATTTGTTAAGTTTAAAGGGTTAGAGTTCTTTGGTGTGTTTGAAGTAGCTAGTGGAGATAAATCAGAAACTGTAACTGGTGGTTCTGTAACACAAATTGGTGCTGAAGCTCTTTACAGATTTGGTGGAAAAGATCAGTTTTATGTAGGTGGTCGTTACAATAGCGTAAGCGGAAAAGAAAGCGACAACGGTCCTGACCTTTCTATTAGCAGAATTCAAGGTGGTTTAGGATACTTTATGACTCACAATGTGGTGATGAAATTAGAGTACGTAACTCAAGATTATTCTGGAGATCGATTTGTTGGTACTAACTTTGAAGAAGGAAACTTTAACGGACTTATGCTAGAAGCTGTTATTGGATTCTAGAAAACCATAGGATATTTAAAAAAAAATAAAGCCCTGGCAAATATGTCAGGGCTTTTTTAATGAAGTAATTAATCCACCACAGTTAATTACCTCTAGGTTCTTTTCTGTGTACCTAAAAACACAAACACAAACCAAATATTTATTTTGACAGGTTGCCTATAGGCTGGCCTATATATTTTTTGCTTATTACTTCCTTGATCGAAAAGTAAGAAATAGAACTTAGTGAATAAGGTAGAGAGGGTTTTCTAGTCTTAGAGGTTAATCCTTTGGTTTTCATATCAATAATTTTGTAGTACAAATTTTACGAAAATTATTTTATACCACAAGAGATTAATGAAAAAATTAATATTTTTCCTACAAAACTACCTAATAGTTGGTATGTAAATGATGCCGATAATGATTAATCCGATTCCGATTATTTGGGAGATTGAAAGTCCCTCACCTAAAAGCCAGTAGGCCGATAGCACTGATACAGGAAGCTCTGCAGAGCTCAGTAGGGTTGCCTTTGAAAGCGGCAAAGCGGGCATTCCGTAGCTAAAAAGTAAAGGAGCGAGAACGGTTCCGCAAATTCCCAATAGAGTTCCCAATAATAGAAAATAGGGGTCAAAATTCAATTCATTATGGATAGGACTTGGTGAATACGTCCAAAAATAGGCTGCGGCAATTACCAAAAAGCCCCCTAATAACATGGTAAATGATCTTGAGATAGGAGTGTGAATCTCTTTACCAAACCCAGAAAACTTAATGGTTATTGAGTAACTAATGGCAGCAATTAATCCATAAATAAGTCCTTGAAGGTTTGCAATAATCTGAGCTCCGGCGGTTAAATAGGTCCCCACCCAAATTAGTAGTACTACCCCAAGAAGCTTACTAGAAGGTCGCTTTCTTTCCGCAATAGAGTCCCATAAAACACCCATCCATGTACTTTGCATTA
Organism: uncultured Schleiferiaceae bacterium; assembly: GCA_965661055.1. GTDB lineage: Bacteria > Bacteroidota > Bacteroidia > Flavobacteriales > Schleiferiaceae > CBFHSF01. The sequence goes on from CBFICS010000008.1 coordinate 44,987, forward strand.
GCAAGATGATTGCGGTTGAAACCGATGAACTTGTAAGTGATAAATAATAGAATATCCCTGTAAATCCTAGGGTTGTTCCTGCTAACAAAAGGGTGGCTGAGGCCCGGTTCCAGATCAAGTTCTTGGTTAACAAAGTCATAACCAACATTATGAGTAATCCTGTACTGTATTGTACCATGGTTACTTGGTACGTTGAATAACCAAGGTCGTAACAAAGTTTGACCATGGTTGCTAAAAAGCCGTAAAAACACGCGCCTGTAAAGACAAATAAGCTAGGAATTAGTGGATGAGGATTTTTCAATTTTGGCTTTTAATAGGTTAAAATACTTCGGACTCTTTTCCATTCTACTTCCATACCATGAAAACATTTCACCATCTATAATTTTACATTTAGGTGAATAGGTAAGTTTACTCCTAAGTTCTTGAATTTCTGAATCTTTAAAAGGGAAGGGCTCTGAAGAAAAAAGCAAAATTTCCGGTTTGTTTTTATTGATAAAATCAATATCAATTTCGGGGTATCGAAGGGTAGGAGCTAAATTTTTCAATCCGATTTTGGTGAGCATATCTCCAATAAAATTACCCGTTCCTGCTACCATCCATGGTGATTTCCAAATAAAATAAAGTGTGGTAAGTTCGCCTCCTATTGGGACTAATTGCTCAAATTGACTCTCGATTTTTTGGACGATTTCACTCGATTTTTCGCGCTTATTAGTAATTTCTCCAAGTGATTTTATCATCATTAATGCTGAAGCATAGTCATGCACGTCTGTTGTGTAGGTTGCGAAGTGATTTCTGCACCAAAGTACATCTTCCTTTGTGTTTTCCTCAGCATTGGCAATGACTAGGTCAGGAGCTAATTCTAAAAGCTTTTCGCGGTTAATTTTTTTTGTCCCTCCCACTAAGACTTTAGATTTTCTCCACTTTTTTGGATGAATGCAGAATTTGGTTATTCCAATCACCCTGCTTTCTAATCCTAAGTCAAATAATAGTTCTGTTTGGCTGGGGACCAAACTCACTATTTTTTGAGGTGGCTGTGTTAATTCTATTTCGTAATTCGTCGCATCAATCCATTGCATAGCGTAAAGGTAAATATCCTTTTCAAATCGCGAATATTTCCTAAAACCAATGGTTGTTTTTTTTGGGGAATCGAACAAAAAATATCACCTTTAGATTTATGAAAAACACTCGGGTTGCCATCAATGGTTTTGGAAGAATAGGTCGCTTAACTTTTAGAAAGCTGCTTCAAATGAATAACATAGAAGTGGTTGCTGTCAACGACTTAACTCCATCTAAGACACTTGCTCATTTATTAAAATATGACAGTGTTCATGGTACGTTAACTGAATCCATTTCATCAACCGACTCGGGAATTTCTGTAGACGGGAAAGATATTTTGGTTTTCTCTGAAAAGAACCCTGAAAACCTTCCTTGGAAAAAGTTGGAAATAGATGTTGTAATTGAGTCTACGGGAGTCTTTAGAACCAGTGAGGGGATGAAAAAACACTTGACTGCTGGTGCTAAAAAGGTATTGCTTTCTGCCCCCGCAAAAGATGAAGTAAAAACGATTGTACTCGGAATTAACGATCGTGAATTGACTCCAGAAGATAATCTGGTTTCTAACGCATCTTGTACCACCAATTGTTTGGCTCCCATGGCCATGGTATTAGATTCTGAAATAGGAATAGAGAAGGGGTTTTTAACCACGGTTCATTCTTATACGGCTGATCAAAACCTTCAAGATGCTCCCCATAGAGACCTTCGAAGAGCTAGGGCAGCGGCGTTATCAATTATTCCAACTACCACGGGTGCTGCAAAAACGCTAGAAAAAGTCTTACCTCAGTTAAAGGGCAAGTTAGATGGAAATGCCATGAGAGTGCCCACTCCAGACGGTTCGGCAACGGACTTGACCCTGATTTTAACGAGAGAGACCTCTGTAGAGGAGGTCAATGAGCTTTTCAAGAAAGCGGCAGAGAAAAACTTAAAAGGAATATTAGAATATACTGAAGATCCTATTGTTTCTATTGATATTGTCGGAAATGGCCACAGTTGTATTTTCGATGCTTCATGTACTATGGTTAACGGTAACATGGTAAAAATTTTAGGTTGGTATGACAACGAAATAGGATATAGTACCAGAACCGCAGAATTAGTTGAAAAATTAGCAAACCTTTAGGGATGATTTTAATTGCTGAGAGTGGATCTACCAAGTGCGATTGGGTTTTGTTAAACCCAAAAGGTGAAATAGTTTCAGAAATGAAAACCATTGGATTTAATCCGTTTCACCACAGTTCAGAAAAGGTTTCTGAAGAGCTTAGTAAAAACAGTTCATTGTCAGCCATTTCTAATGCGGTTGAAAAGGTGTTTTTTTACGGTGCTGGTTGTTCATCTAGTGAAAGGGTAGAGGTTATTCACAGCGGATTAAAACAGTTTTTTACAAAGGCCTTAATCACTGTTGACCATGATTTAATGGCCGCTGCGTATTCTACCTATAAAGGGGTTCCAGAAATTACTTGCATACTGGGTACTGGATCAAATTCAGTGTTTTTTGATGGGTCTACCTTACGGGAGGAAGTTCCTAGTCTGGCTTTTATTCTCGGGGATGAAGGTTCGGCCTCGCACATCGGAAAATCTTTATTAACTGACTTTTTTTACAATAAAATGCCTTCTGATATTTCTGAAGCTTTTTTTAAAACCTTTGGGGTAGATAAAGAAAAAGTGCTAAACAGTGTTTATCAGAAACCCCACGCCAATGTATACCTTGCAGAATTCAGTCGGTTTGTTGGGTATTATCATGACCATGAGTATATAATCAGCCTCCTAAAAAAATGCTTCAGAAAGTTTATTGATATCCATGTATTGTGTTATCCAGAAGCCCTGAAGTCAGAAATCAATTTTGTGGGTTCTGTTGCTTCAAACAATGAGGAAGTATTAAAAACTGTTTTGGATGAATATGGACTAAAATTAGGTAGGGTAGTAGAGAAGCCCTTAGCCTCTCTAATTGGTTACCATATTGCGTATTTGAAAATTACTGAAGTTTAAAGTACGCGGCTGTCGTATACCTCACCCATACTTGGGTTATCACCCATAAGCTTCTGCATCATATCTTTCTTAACCATATTAAAAACGGCCATATGAGCATCTTCAGTGACCTCCATATCCATTACATCAATATGGACAGAAATATCAGCAATTTTTGAAATAGATCCTCCTTTAAATCCAGTTAATGCTGCTGTCTTAGCGCCTTTGCTTTTGGCGTAATTCATCGCATTTACTACGTTTTTAGAGTTTCCTGAACCAGAAATACCAATGACCAAATCATGGGGTTGTAAAAAATTCTTTAAAGGCTCTTCAAAAATGGCATCCCAACCAATATCATTAGCAATAGCCATCATACTCGGTAGGTTGTCATTAAGACAAATCATCTTAAATCTTCGGTCTAAGCCAAAGCTAGCCCCTTTTAAGAAGTCACCTGCAGCATGACTTGCAGAAGCGCCAGAGCCACCGTTACCCATTGTGTAGATGTTTCCCCCATTTTGGTAGGTCTCTAAAAATGCTTCAGAAAGCTTTTCAACAGCGATTAAATCCATCCCCGAAAGGGTAGATACTAATAATTTATGGTACTTCTCAATGTTATTCATCTCCGTAATATATCAATTTTGAGCCGTCTTGCTCAAAGGTAAAGTCAAAATGTCTAAGATTAGACAGGGCAGAAATCAGTTTTTGTCTTTGGTTTGAGGGACAATAAAAAAGCATAAACCCACCACCACCGGCGCCCAGTAGTTTTCCTCCTGTAGCCCCGTTATTTAATCCTGTTTGATAAATATCAGCAATGGTTTTATTGGTTATTCCTGAAGCCAATTGTTGTTTCAAAATCCAATTTTCATGGAGAATAGGCCCCATATCATCAATATTTCCTGAAACGAAAGAATCTTTTAAATCGTAAACCAAAGAAACCATTTTTTTCAAGGCCTCAAATTTTTCCGCCTGATTGGTGTTTTTCTTTTGTTCAGCTAAAATGTCTGAAGCTTTTCTTTGGTTGCCCACGTAAAACATGACCAAGTTGTCTTGCAGAGATTGGTAGGCAAGAGGGTCCATTTGAACGGGCGTCACCCTTGTGTGTCCGTTCTGTAAAAACTCAATGGTATTAAGTCCACCAAAGGCAGCTGCATATTGGTCTTGCTTACCAATGGGCTCACCTAATTCTTCAATTTCAATTCTACAAGCCTCTCTTGCTAAAGAGTCTTTAGAATAATATTGATTTACTGCTGCCGATAGATTGTGCAACACGCCCACAGTAAAAGAAGAGCTTGATCCCATGCCTGTGCCAGACGGTACATCTGCAATAGAGCTTACTTCAATTCCTCCTTCAATATTAAAGTGATTTAATACCGTTCTAAGAATTGGGTGTTTTAGATCAGAGACTTTTGATACCGTTTCTGTTTGGCTATATTTGGTTCTAATCTGCTCAGGATCAAAGAATTTGTGCGAAGAAATGTACATGTACTTGTTAATACTTGTACTTAAAACAGCTCCAGTATGCTTTGAGTAAAAAGCCTCTAAGTCAGAGCCCCCGCCAACAAATGAAATTCTAAATGGTGTTTTTGTAATGATCATAATTTATTTGATCAGGATATCAGCGAATATATGGTCTTTGTCAATGAAATCATACTCTAAATTTTTTCTAGATTCATAAAGAGCAACAATTTCTTGAGAATTTAACCCCTTCCACTCGTAAAAATTGACAAACCTCTTTCTTCTTTCTATTTCATCAAGCCATTTAAATACTTTTAAATCAGCCAATTCTCTCCATTCTTCAACCGCTAATGCTATGACGCCTTCTACAATGATAACGTCCTCACCTCTATACTGATATTCTATTGAGGTTTTTTTGAAAGAAGGGTGAACGGCGTATCCTGGAGCAACAATGTTTTTATTTTCGTAGAAATCAGACAAGTCAGATTTTAGTTTTTCTACTTGGAAATTAGACAATACCCCTTTTTCGTTTTCTCTAGATTCTGCGGGTAAAATCCAATGGTCTAATGAGATTTTCAAAAAGGTCTTTCCTACTTTTTCTAATTGGCTTTCAAGTCTTTTAGAAAGGGTTGATTTACCCGACCTTGCATTTCCTCCAATGAAAATTGAAAAGGGTTTTTTGTCAATTTGAGAAACTATTTCTTCAGCGGCTTCCTTAAAGGGATCATCTAAAATGTAATTACCGGCATCTTCAAAGTTGGCAAAGAAATAATCTGGTTGAAAAGATGCTTTTTCAAATCCTTTACCCGTTCTAACGGCTAGGGTGGTGACCCCTGCCTTGTGACCTGCAATAATATCTCTTTCTGCATCACCAATAATAAAGCTCTGTGAAAGGTCAATGTTGTATTTTTCCGCGGCTTCTAAAAGCATGCCGGGCTTCGGTTTACGACAATCGCAATCTATTTTAAACGCCTTGTTTTCTCCTGGAAATCCGCCGTCTGGATGGTGCGGACAAAAGTAAATGTCATCTACATAAGCATGTGCCTGCCCAAGGTCGGTTTCCATTTTTTTATGGATGTTGGCTAGCCCATCAAGGTCGGTTAGATTTCTAGCAATCACACTTTGGTTGGTAACCACAATAGAGAGGTAATCACTTTTATTAATCTTCTGTAATGTCTCTGCTGTATACGGATACAATTGAAAATCTTCCGGACGGTGAATCAGGTCTGTATCTAGATTAAGTACACCGTCTCTATCTAAAAATATGGCTTTCTGCTTGTGGTTTAAATTTCGTCGGGCAACCTTTCCTGATTCAATGTCCTTAGAAACATGTTCCCAACGGTCGGGGGTTCCCATATCCTTGAGGTACTCAGGAGTGCAGTAGCCAAAAAGATTTAATTCTTTAAAAAGCTTTGGAAAAATATCTTTTCCAAAATCAGCTTTTACTCCCTTTTGTAAATGATTTAAAACAACCGGTTCAAAAACGTACAATGCCGCATTAACCAAGTTTCTATAGTTTTCAAGTACGTTATGCGGTTTTGGGAAAACATTTGTGATTTTATCGTCACTATTGACTTCAACCAAATCACTGTCATACGGGTGGTCATTTGGATGAATGACTAAAGTTCCATCGCTGCTTTTCGCTTTGTGAAACTTCAATAGTCTATCAAGGGCAATATCAAAAACCACATCGCCGTATAGCACCAAAAAGGTAGAGTCAATTTGGTCTTCAAGAGCCTTTACTCCACCTACTGTGCCTAGCGGGGTTTCCTCGTGGTAATACGATATTTTTATTCCAAAATCAGAACCATTTTTAAAATATTCAGTGATATAGTTACTTAAATGGTTGACTATCAGAATTATTTCTTCAATTCCATTTTTTACACACCATTCTACCTGGTACTCTAAAACTGGTTTTCCAGCGAGTTGAACCATAGGTTTTGGAATGTTATTTGAGATGCTTGAAATGCGGGTACCTTTTCCTCCCGCTAGTATTAAGGCTTTTTTTACCATGGGGCTAATATCGTAAATGTGGAATAAAGGCCATTCAACTTATTGTGAATATTTATTGAAAAAATGATTTTTATACTCTTTGAAACATCGGTATTTTGAACACATATATAGAATGGTTAATTATGCCGTTTTTAAGAATGAAAAAATCCCTCTATTAATTGTAAATTTGCGCCCATGTTAAAAGTAAAAATCACGTTTTTTATCTATATCGTTTTCGCCGGAACATTATTCTCTCAAAATGCGTTTGATGGGAAGGGAAGAAGACATGGAATGTGGGAAAAGAAGTTTGAGAACGGAAACACCCGATATAAAGGTGCCTTTAACCATGGGGTTGAAATAGGGACTTTTACATATTATTACCCAGACGGTAAAAAAAGAGTTGAAACCCACTTTCGTGGGAAAACTGGTGTAGGAATGTCTTACCAGTATGATCATATGGAGCGTAAAATTGCTCAAGGATTGTACAAAGATCAAAAACGGGATTCAACCTGGTTGTTTTTTAACGACATAGGAGAAACCATTGAAGTGGTTAACTTTTCGGAAGGAGGAAGACATGGTGAAACATTAATTCTTTACGGAGATGGAACCGTAATGGAAAAAGTGGAATATGTAAAAGGTGTTAAACACGGACCTTTTAGAAAGAATTATGATACCGGTAAGCTTTGGGCTAAGGGAACCTATGTTAATGGGAAATTACACGGAGAGTATATTATTTATGATTTCTCTGGAGATATACTGTCTAAAGGAAAGTACAACAATGGCTACAAACACGGGGCTTGGTACTTTTCAGACAAAGGCACCTTAGACAAAAAAGTGATCTATAGGTTTGGCTATGAAGTAGAGCCAAAAAAAGAAAAATAAAATGGCGAAGGTTGTAGTAGGTCTTAGTGGTGGTGTAGATAGCAGTGTAGCTGCTCAATTATTGGTAGATCAAGGTCATGAGGTCATAGGACTTTTCATGAGAAATTGGCATGATGAATCAGTTACCCTGCACAATGAATGTCCGTGGATAGAAGATTCTAACGATGCCATGGCCGTAGCAGATAAATTAGGAATTCCTTTTCAAGTTTTAGACCTTTCTGAGCAGTATAAAGACCGCATTGTAGACTATATGTTTGCAGAGTATCAAGCAGGTAGGACTCCAAATCCTGATGTGTTGTGCAATCGTGAAATAAAGTTTGATATATTTTTAGATGCAGCCCTTTCATTGGGGGCAGATTTTGTCGCAACCGGTCATTATTGTCGCAAAAAAACCCAAGAAATAGACGGTAAGGAAGTGCATTCACTACTCTCAGGACTTGATAGAAATAAAGATCAATCGTATTTCTTGTGCCAACTGAATCAATACCAATTGTCTAAAGCTCTTTTTCCAGTAGGAGATTTACAAAAAAGCGAAGTAAGAAAAATTGCTTCAGAGAATGATTTGGTTACCGCTGATAAAAAAGATAGCCAGGGTTTATGCTTTATTGGTAAGGTGAGCTTACCAGACTTTTTGCAACAAAAATTAAAAGCAATTCCTGGAGATATTATAGAGGTTCCAGCAGAAGATCCCAGATACATTGAATATCAAAAAACTGAGACCTTACAAGATATGGCTGCGCCATACTCTTATCTTCCTGAAAACGGAAAAGTGGTTGGGCAACATAGAGGAGCCCACTTTTTTACCATTGGCCAACGCAAAGGGTTAATGGTTGGGGGTACCCCAGAACCTTTATTTATTATTGGCACTGACGTGGAGAAAAACATTCTGTATACTGGGCAAGGTGCCAATCACCCAGGATTATTTCACAAAGGCCTTTTTATTGCCGAAAAAGATATTCATTGGATTAGAGAAGACCTTTCTATGAACCAAGGTGATGTTGAATTGTTTGATGTTAGAATAAGGTATAGACAAGATTTACAAAAAGCTCAACTTCATAAAGTTAAATCTGGTTTATATATTATATTTGAAGAATCACAAAAAGCTATCAGTCCGGGTCAGTTTGCCGCTTGGTATAAAAACGACGAATTGATGGGTAGTGGAACTATATCATAATGAAAAAACTCGCAACTCTACTCGTATTACTTTTTATTAGCTCATCAACCTTTGCTCAGAACGAAAAAATTTGGGTTTTCTTAAAAGATAAGGGGCCAGAAGTAGAAGCTCAAATGGCTCATCCTGAGAATTATTTGTCGTTAAAATCACTATTCAGAAGACAACAACAAGGCATTAGCATCCACGAAAGTGATGTACCTGTTTATCCACAATACATTAGTGAAATAAATGATTTAGGATTTAAAGTAATTGCTAAATCTAAATGGCTGAATGCTGTTTCTGTAGAAGTTTCTAATGAGAGTTTTAAATCCATTTTAATGAATTTAGACTGCGTCATCAAGGTTGAGGCGGTGAATAAGTTAAAAGTGGCTCGTAATTCTTCCCAATCCTTAAAAACTGAAAAAACAACTACCTATGGGTATGGTGTAGCCAATAATAATATTTCCTTTATTAAAGGTGTACACTTACACGATATGGGGTACAAAGGGCAAGGAATGACCATTGCGGTTTTAGATGGTGGCTTTTCGGGTGCTCAATCATATTTGGCTTTTGATTCTTTAAATACCAGTGGTAGACTTTTGGGGACCTACAATTTTGTTGCAAGAGATACCAATGTTTATAAAGGTGGAAACCATGGTATGTCTGTATTGAGCACAATGGCTGGTTTATTAGATACTCAGATAGTTGTTACTGCTCCAAAAGCAAATTATTATTTACTAGTTACGGAGGATGATGCCAGTGAGTCAACCATAGAAGAAGACAATTGGGTAGAAGGAGCAGAGTACGCAGATTCTGTAGGTGCCGATGTGATAAATTCAAGTTTGGGCTACAGTACATTTGATGATTCAAATGACAATTATTCATATTCTGATATGGATGGAAGAACCACCATCGTATCTCAAGGAGCCATTTTTGCAGCAAGAAAGGGAATTCTTGTTTGTGTGAGTGCTGGCAATGAAGGGGGGAGTAGCTGGAGGTATATTACCAGTCCAGGTGACACCGATTCAATATTAACAGTAGGAGCAATAGACAACAATAAAAAAATAACTTCTTTTAGCTCAAGAGGTCCATCTTCAGATGGTAGAATAAAACCCGATGTTGTAGCTCTTGGAGGTGGTGCTGGGTTAGTAAATTCTTTTGGTTTTCCAGCATTTGGAAATGGAACTTCATTTTCAAGTCCAATAATAGCTGGTATGACGGCATGTTTATGGCAGGCCAACAAAACCAAAACAAATCAAGAAATAATAGACATTGTCAGACAAAGCGCAAGTAAGGCTAACAACCCAGACACTATTTTGGGTTATGGAATTCCCAATTACTCAGATGCTTTGCCCCAGGTGATTAGTGTCGAAGAAAACCATCCCAAAAACAAAGTGTTTTCTGTTTACCCAAATCCTTTTAAAGAAAGTCTAACGATTAACTCCTCTTTTTTGGTTTCAAGAACTAAGGTGGTTATTCAGCTGTCTAATTTTAATGGAAAAGTAGTTTTTCAATCTACCGAAACATATATTGAGGAGGAAATTGAATTAAATCTACCAACTTTACCTTCTGGAATTTACTTTATACTATTATCTTCGGACCAAGAAACATTGGTTGAAAAGTTAATTCATGAATAACAGAATCACTGAACTTTTTAATATTAAGTACCCTATCATTCAAGCTGGAATGATTTGGTGCTCTGGCTGGGAATTAGCTTCTGCTGTATCTAATGCTGGAGGGTTAGGTATTATTGGGGCAGGTTCAATGTACCCAGAAGTTTTGAGGGACCACATAAGAAAATGCAAAGCAAATACCCAAAAACCCTTTGCGGTAAATGTCCCTATGCTCTATCCAGATATTGAAAAACACATGGAAATCATTATTGAAGAGAAGGTTCCCATTGTTTTTACTTCTGCAGGTAATCCAAAAACTTGGACACAGCATTTAAAATCTCATGGAATTATTGTAGTTCACGTGGTAAGTAGTGTGAAATTTGCACTAAAAGCTCAAGAAGCTGGTGTAGATGCGGTAGTTGCAGAGGGATTTGAAGCAGGAGGACATAACGGTAGAGACGAAACTACGACCCTTTGTTTGATTCCCATGGTTTCTGAGGTTTTGTCCATTCCATTGATTGCGGCAGGCGGAATTGCATCCGGAAAAGCAATTCTTGCAGTTATGACTTTAGGAGCTGATGCTGCCCAAATTGGTAGTCTATTTGTAGCCACCGAAGAAAGTAGTGCACATCAAAATTTTAAAGAAACCGTGGTTAAGGCCTCAGAAGGTGATACCCAATTGACACTTAAAGAACTAGCGCCTGTTAGGTTACTTAAAAATCAATTTTATCAAGAAATTCAAGAACTGTATCATAAAGGTGCAACTGTTGAAGAGTTAAGATCTCATTTAGGCAGAGCAAGAGCAAAAAAAGGAATGTTTGAAGGAGACTTGTTGGAGGGTGAGTTAGAAATAGGTCAAATCTCGGGTTTAATCCATGAAATATTGCCCGCAGAAAAAGTTGTTAAAAAGCTAATAACTGAATTCCAACTAGCTGTAAAACAAGTGCCAACGTTAAGGTAATTTAAAAAAGTGTTATGTCTCATCGATTTATCGAAGAATAACACAAAATAAGCGAAAAGCATCGTTTGATAAGTATGTGTATATTGTTATCCTAGAAGGCTTTTCGCTTTCACAAAGGTTTTTTACTTTGGTTTCCGAATTTGATTAATATCGATCATGAAAAAAATAGCCGTATTACTTTTCCTTTTTATAGGAATGTTAAGTTTTGAATCAAAAGGTACCCACCTTGCGGGTGGTGAGATTACTTGGGAATGTTTGCCAAGTGGTCTTTATAAGTTTACTTTAATTGTTTACCGGGATTGTGGTACGGGAACAGCTACATTACCAACTACTTCTCAGACTTTGACAAATTCAGGGGGAGGTAATATTACCTGTAACTTTATTTCTTTAACGGATGTATCTCCTCAGTGTTATACTGGAGGTACAACTATTAGTTGCGGTTCGGTTACTTCAGGAAATGGTGCTATTGAAAGGGCTGTCTATATTAGTAATCCTGTTACTCTTTCTGGTACACCTCCGGCTGGTGGTTGGTCCTTTTCCTGGAGTAATTGTTGTAGACCAAGCTCTATTACAAACTTGTCTAACCCATCAGGTCAATCTTATTTCTTAAGAGCAATAATGTACCCCTATAACAACGGACTTGGAATTGTAAATGCCAACCCATGTTATGATTCATCACCAACATTTTTGGAGCCACCAGCGGTTGTTACTTGTTCTGGATACAAATTTTCTTTTAATAACTTTGGGTTTGACGATCAATTAGATTCACTTTATTACGAATGGGCTACTCCATTGACTTCAAGCCTTACAGCATCTGTAAACTGGGCTGCAGGTTATAATGCAGGAAGTCCTCTGCCAAGTATTACCCAAGGAAATACAACAAACCCTTACCTGGATGGAGCAACGGGACAAGTTCAAATGAATGTGACCTCCCCTTCAAGTGGTTCTTTCGCAACCTGTATGAAGGTTGGTGCCTATAAGTGTGGTCAAAAAATTGCCGAAGTATTTAGAGATATTCCCTTTATCCTTAAGGCTTGTCCTTCTAATGATTATTTAGGAAACTCAAATAAACCCCCTAAAACGGATTATGTTTTTGATCCTCAATACCCTCCTTTAGTACCCATCCTTGTATCTGCTGATACTATTGGTTATTCCGTTGAAGTTTGTGCAGGTCAAACCGTACAGTTTGATGTGAACGCTTCTGACTTTAATGTCAATCAAACAGGTCCAAGTACATTTAACTTTCAAACGATTAACTTCTTTGGAGCTGGAGGTAACCTAGGAGTTGGCTATACCAGTACAACTAACTGTAGATTCCAACCACCTTGTGCAACAATTGTACCCATTGGAGGTCAGGCAGGATATTCAAACCAATTGAATAACGATGTTAGATTTAACTGGAACACTACTTGTGATCACTTAAATTATCAAACCAGTGTTTGTGGCGTAGGTAAGAACGTTTTTAACTACTACCTTCAAATGCGAGACAATGGATGTCCTGCGCCTTACACAAGTATTTCAAATATTCAGGTAACCGTAAATCCTAAGTTTGTTCCTGCTCCAATTATGGATACTAGCTGCTTGTCGTATGATGAGAACACGGGAATGGTAACCATTAGCTGGGATAGACCACCAACAACACCACCTTGTGAGTCTATTGATAGTGGATATGTAATTTACTATTCATCTAATATCAATGGTCCATACGCACCTATTGACAGTATTTCAGACACCTTGGTAACCACTTACAGTTATGTGAATTCAGTTGGAGGAAATGCTTACTACTTTGTACGAGCAAAAGGAGATTGTGGATTCTATTCAGAGCCATCAGACACCCTTTCTGTAATTCAATTAAATCTTACTGCTGTACCACCAGCCCCAAATAGTAGCACTGCTGTTTTAGATTGGAATGTTGGAAAAATTGGTGATACCACCACATACTATCAAATTTGGAGAGAAGCACCCACTGGATCTGGAAACTGGGCGATGTTAGATTCTACACAAGGAACGACTTTTTCTGATAATGTAGATATTTGTGGTTCTAACCTTACCTACCAGATTAGAGTAGGTGGAATTTGTATGTCTACCACGGTGAGTGGTTACTTCAGTGACCAGTCCAACTTAGATACCATTTATGTAGATAGTATAAGTGTAAATAATTCTCAAACAGTTATTAGTTGGGAAGAGTCAACCTTAGGGGATGTAATTGGCTATATAGTGTTACAATACCAGCCAAGCGCTGGAGGTTGGATAGGAATAGATACGGTGCCTTTAGGGACGACTATGCCTTATACGGTTGTAGGATCTACTCCAGATGACGCAAGTGAACTTTACAAGATTGTGTCATTAGATAGTTGCGACAATCAAAGTTCACCGTTGTTAGCAAGTCGACATAATACGATTCACTTTAGAGCACTAATAGACGCTTGTGATAATAAGGTAAGATTAAACTGGAACACCTACCAAGATTTCCCAGTAGATCGTTACGATTTAATAAAAGAAACAACCGATGCATCAGGAAACTTTAGCTCGGTAGTACTTTATTCAGGAGGTCCAACCGACTCTACCTATGTAGACAAAAACTTGGTAAACGGATATGAGTATTGCTACTATGTGCGAATGACCGATACGAGTGGTACGAGAACCTCTACCTCTAACATAGAGTGTTTTGATGCGATTGTAACCAGAAAATCAGCCTTTTTATATGTAGCATCGGCTAACGTAAAAGCCAACGGAAGTGTAGAGGTAACGACTCATTTTGATGACCAAGCCGATGTAATCGGGTTTGAAGTTCAACGAGGCGATAGTCCATCAGGTCCGTTTAGATCTCTTGGTCAAGTATCAAAACCATTGGGAACAAGTATTTTCAAATATTCTGACTTTACGGCTAATACCAGTGAGAAGACCTACTATTACCGAGTAGCACCAACCGATTCATGTGGAAACGCCGATACGGTATCCAATACAGGAAACAACATTCACTTGAAGGTATCAGCCAGAAAGGACTTAGTAAACATTTTATCCTGGACTCCATATCGTGAGTTTGGTGGAAATATTAACTACTATGAGTTATGGCGATCAGTAAACGGTAGTCCACAATTCCAATTGGTTACGAGTGCTATATCGGCAACAGACTCTGTTTACTATGATGACATTAGAGGAGTTGATTCAGACGGAAAATTCACCTACTATATTGTAGCTCATGAATTAAACAACCCGCTAGGATTCACCGATAATGGAGCTCCATACACAGCTGCATCAAACCGAGTTTCATTGATTCAAGAGGCTAGAATCTTCTTACCGAAAGCATTCTTCCCACAATCAGATGTTGCAGAAATCCGAGTGTGGAAGCCAGGGAATGTATTTGCACAAGATGCATCATACTCCTTGACTATTGTAGATCGCTGGGGTAAAACTGTCTTTAAGACAAACAACCCAAATGAAGGTTGGGATGGAACTTATAGTGGAGGATATGCAGACCAGGGTGTTTATGTATTCCAGTTAAAGTACAAGTCTTTCGACGGAATAGTAAGAGAAGAAAAAGGGTTTATTACCTTACTGAAATAGAATTTATCTATTAATTGTTAAAAAAAAAGCAGCTTTAACACAGCCGCCTTTTTTTATAATGAATGTATTTGTAACTTTGCACGCAATTTAATCTCAAAATTGCGCTCACTTATGTCATTTAACGCATCTAAAGTTATTGGAGAAGGCCTCACGTATGATGATCTTCTTCTAGTGCCTGCGTACTCAGAGGTATTACCTCGTACTGTAGACATTAAAACGCGCTTCACGCGAAACATCAGTCTTAACGCCCCTTTGATTTCTGCGGCAATGGATACTGTCACCGAATCAGCCATGGCTATTGCTATTGCTCAAGACGGTGGTATTGGTGTTCTTCATAAGAACATGACCATTGAACAACAGGCCATAGAGGTGCGTAAGGTAAAAAGAGCGGAAAGCGGAATGATCATCGATCCCGTGACTCTTAATGAATCCGCTTTGGTTTCTGACGCAAAGGCCATGATGGCCGAATACAAAATTGGTGGAATTCCAGTGGTTGATACAACCAAAAAATTGGTGGGTATTATTACCAATAGAGATCTTAGATTTGAGAAAAATGAAGGTCGTCCGATAAGTGAAATAATGACTCGTGACGGACTAGTTACTACTGGTGAGAAAACAACTATGGAAGAAGCAGAAGTTATTTTGCAAAACCATAAAATTGAAAAACTACCAGTGGTTGATGCTAACGGATTTTTAATTGGTTTAATCACCTATAGAGATATTACAAAACTTAGAGTGAAACCGAATGCATCAAAAGATTCTTTCGGAAGACTTAGAGTTGCAGCAGCTGTTGGAGTAACTGGTGATGTATTAGAAAGAGTTGACGCCTTAGTTGAATCTAATGTAGATGCTGTGATTATTGATACAGCACATGGTCATACCAAAGGAGTGGTAGAAGCTCTTAAAGCGGTAAAAGGTAAACATCCTAACCTAGATGTAGTTGTCGGAAATATTGCTACAGGTGCTGCCGCTAAGTACTTAGTTGACGCGGGTGCTGATGCGGTAAAAGTAGGGATTGGTCCGGGTTCTATTTGTACTACTCGTGTAGTAGCAGGAGTTGGAGTACCTCAAGTTTCAGCAATTATGGATGTTTATGAGGCGATTAAAGATAGTGGTGTGCCCATTATTGCTGATGGTGGAATTAGATTTACTGGAGATATTGTTAAAGCAATAGCAGCAGGTGCTGATACGGTTATGTTAGGTTCTTTGCTAGCGGGTTCAAAAGAAACGCCAGGAGATACCATTATCTATGAAGGTCGTAAGTTTAAAACGTACCGTGGAATGGGTTCTATTGAAGCCATGGAAAAAGGATCAAAGGACCGTTATTTCCAAGACGTAGAAGACGATATTAAAAAACTAGTACCAGAAGGTATTGTAGGCCGAGTTCCTTACAAGGGAGAAGTTAGTGAAGTAATTTACCAGTTTATTGGTGGATTAAGAGCTGGTATGGGATATTGTGGTGCCAAAGACATTAAAACCTTACAGCAGACAGCTCAATTTATTAGAATGTCAGCAGCTGGAATGAATGAAAGTCACCCTCACGATGTATCTATTACACGTGAAGCACCAAATTACAGTAGATAATAATTATTATTCATAGAATTAAGGTGAGGTTTTCCTCACCTTTTTTTTTGAAAAATTTTAACAAAAAGAACCTTCTTATAATTCCTGATTTTCGCACTATTATTCATAAATTCACCCGCTTTATGTAAAATGTTGGTTGCGATGGCAACTACTAATTTTTATAGTAATACTCTAAAAGAGAATAAATGAAAAGGTTACTGTTTTCCGTTTTATCGCTCATTACAGCACTTTCTGTGTCTGCACAACAATCGCAAGAAGTTTTAATGACTATTAATGATCATCCAGTTTATGTAGATGAGTTTCTTGCCGTTTATAATAAGAATAGAGATGTAGGTAAAGATATTGATCCAAAAACGCCGGAAGAATACCTTGAACTCTATATAAACTATAAGTTGAAAGTAGAAGAGGCAATGGCATTGGGCTATGATACCATGCCTTCTTTTCAAAGAGAATTTGCAAATTATCGCTCTCAAATTGCAAAACCTTACCTAACCGACAAAAGGGAAAAGGAAGTTGTGATGGAAGAGGCATACCAAAGAATGAAGTATGACGTAAGAGCTTCTCATATTATGAAGGATTTGTCTAACACGGCAAAACCAGAAGACACCTTACGAGTATACAATGAAATGCTTGCCTTGAGAAAATCTATCATTGATGGCAAAACAACTTTTGAAAAAGTTGCTGAAGAAGTAAGTACCGATACTTATTCAAAAGTAAGAGGAGGAGACCTAGGATATTTCACTGTGTTCAATATGGTTTACCCGTTTGAAACTGCAGCCTATGAAACGGAAGTCGGTGAAATAAGTATGCCGATTAGAACTCAATATGGCTATCATATTGTAAAAACAACTTACAAAAGACCTTCTAAAGGAAAAATAAAAATTTCACACATTTTAATTTCCGAAAAGCCTAAAACGAATATTGAGCTTCAAAAGGAAAAGAAAAGTCAAATTGAAGAAATCTATTCTCAACTAGAAGCTGGCTCTGATTTTGCTGAATTGGCAAAAAAATACTCAGAGGATAAAACTTCTGCTGCCAACGGGGGTGAACTTATTCCTATCGGTACAGGTGATATGATTGACGAATTTGAAGAGGTAGCCTTTTCATTAAAAAATCCAGGTGAATACAGTAAACCTTTTAAAACCAGAATGGGCTGGCATATTGTTAAGCTTGATGCGGTGTTAGGTGTCCCTACTTTTGAAGAAGCAAAGGCTGACATTGAAAAGAAAATGAAAGGTGATGACAGAGAGCTAAGAACTCAAAAATCATTTATTGCCAAGCTAAAGAAGGAGTACGATTTTTCAGTTAATGAAAGAAACTACAAAAAGCTCCTTAAGAAAATTGATAATTCCTATTTAAACGCAGATTGGGATCCCGCGGAAGCGGTAAAAATGGATAAGGAGTTGTTTGAAGCAAATGACACAGAATTTACTCAAGGTGAATTCGCGAAATACCTAAATAGATACCAAAGAAGAGTTACCAAACCGGTAACTGTAGATGTTGTCGTGAAAGATCACTTTAACAATTACGTCGACAAAATTCTTATCGATATTGAGGATAAGAACCTTGCTAATAAGTATCCTGAATTTAGATACTTAG
Source organism: uncultured Schleiferiaceae bacterium (assembly GCA_965661055.1). GTDB lineage: Bacteria > Bacteroidota > Bacteroidia > Flavobacteriales > Schleiferiaceae > CBFHSF01. The sequence continues at coordinate 62,811 of CBFICS010000008.1, forward strand.
TTAATGAATACAGAGATGGTATTTTACTTTTTGATTTAACAGATAAAATGGTTTGGACAAAGGCAATGGAGGATACTACCGGTTTGGAAGAATACTTTAAAGCTCACCAATCAGAGTTTCAATGGGAGAATAGAGTTGATGTAATAATCTTTAAGGCAAAAGACGAAAAACTGGCGAAGAAAGTGGTTAAAGGCCTTAAAAAAGGTGAAGATCCTACAAAACTGAATTCTTCACTAAATAACAATAATGCCTTAAACCTAAAGTTAGACTCTGCGCTTGTAAGTAAAGGTATGATGCCAGAAATTGATGCTTTAGATTGGAAGGAAGGGATTACTACTCGTGAACTAGAAGACGGTAGGGTAGCTGTTTACCAAATCAGAAAGGTTTTAGAGGCTGGTCCTAAGTCTTTAGATGAAGCAAAGGGACTTGCCATTGCAGGTTATCAGAAAGAGTTGGAAGCAAAGTGGATTGAAGAGCTACGAGCAAAATATCCAGTTTCTGTCAATAAAGAGGTTTTTAATACCATCATTGAAAAGTAAATGCAGGTACTGCCTAAAATAGGTTTCGCTTTAGGGTTTCTTTCTTTGTTCTCTTGCTCTTTTGAGGAGGACGAAGTAGAGAAGGTGGCAAGGGTGTATGACAATTACCTTACGGCTGAAGAGGTGAACGATTTGTTGCCTAACGATATCTCACCTGAAGACAGCGCCATGCTGGTTAATCAATACATAAATGCCTGGGCAAAAGAACAGATCCTAGTAGCAAAGGCCCAATATAATTTAGGTGATAAACAAGAAGATCTTGAAGTATTGGTTACCCAATATCGTAAAGACTTACTTAAACACAGATATGAACAACTTTACATAAACCAGCATCTGGATACTTCTATATCTAATGAAGAAATTGTTGAGTATTATGAAAAGAACAAATCTAACTTTGAATTAAAAGAGAATATTCTCAAAGCAAAGTTTATTGTAGTAAATAATCAAGTATCTGATTTAAAGGAACTTGAAAAGAGATTCAAAAAAGATAAACCTGAAGATGAAGAATGGATTTTTGGGTTTGTGACGCAATTCGCGACTCAGTATAACATTGTTGATACTTCTTGGATTCGCTTTAATGATTTAGCAAGACAGATACCTCTTCAAACCAATAATCAGAGTGACTTCTTAAATCGCAACAAGTTTGTAACCTTCTCAGATTCACTCCAGACTTATTTCTTGTTAATTTCAGAATATAAAGTGGAGGAAGACGTTTCTCCTTTACCCTACGTAAAAAACACAATAAAGAGCATAATCTTAAACCAAAGAAAATTAGCCCTTTTGGCTACTATGGAAGAAAGGCTCGTAGAAGATGCATATGAAAAAAGAGATTTTGAAATTTACTAGTGCGCTAGTTGCTGTTCTTTTCTCCACCTTATCCTTTGGCCAACCGCAAGTAATTGATGGTGTTGTAGCGGTAATTGGACAAGAAATTATATTGAAATCAGAAGTAGAACAACAGCATGAAAGCTTTGTGATGCAAGGTGGTGAAGCTGCAAAAATTACTATCTGCAAGGTTTTTGAAGATATGTTAATTGAAAAATTGCTGATTCACCATGCAGAACTTGATTCTATTGTAGTTAGTGAAGAAGAGATAGAAAGTAATATGGATAGGCGTTTGGACCAATTGGTATATCAGATTGGATCTAAAGAAAAGCTTGAAGAGTATTACAAAAAGTCTATGGTTGAGATCAAGGAAGAAATGAGACCTTTTATGAGGAATCAAATGACGGCTCAGAGAATGCAAGGTCATATTACTGCAGATATTAAGGTTACTCCTTCAGAAATTCAAGCATTTTTTAATAGCCTTCCACAAGACTCTCTGCCTCTAATCAATACGGAAGTTGAGCTCTCGCAAATCGTTAAGTTTCCTGAGGTAGGTCCTGAGGCAGAATTAGAGGCAGTTGAAAAACTCAATAAACTAAAAGAAAGAATAGAAGGGGGTACCAGCTTCTCTACTATGGCTATTTTATATTCTGAAGATCCAGGGTCAGCCAAAAATGGTGGAGAATACAAGGGGATAAAACGCGGTCAGTTCGTAAAAGAATTTGAGGCGGTTGCCTTCAACCTTCAAATAGGTGATGTTTCAGAACCTTTTAAGAGTGAGTTTGGTTACCATATTGTACAAGTTCAAGCCAAAAGAGGTGAGGAGTTAGACTTGAGACATATTTTAATTAAGCCGAAGATTAGTGAAGCAAATCTTCAAGAAGCAAAGGCCTTGCTAGATTCTTTGAGAAGAAGTATTAACGACGGACTGATAACCTTTGAAGAGGCTGCAAAAGAGTTTTCTGACGATAAAGAATCTAGGTATAACGGGGGGACTCTTGTAAACCTAAACACAGGCGATACCAAGTGGGAAATTAACCAGTTGGAAAGATCAATGTTTCTTACCATTGAAAAGCTTGAACGTGGTCAAGTTTCAGAATCTAAGTTCTTTAGAAAACCTGATGGCAAAGAAGGCTACAGGTTGGTAAAATTAGACGACAGAATTGAACCGCATAAGGCTAACATTAGAGATGATTATACCAAAATTCAAACTTTTGCCCTAAATCAAAAACAGGGTAAGGTTATGAAAGAGTGGGTTGAAGAAAAAATCAACGAATCATATGTGAAAATAAATAATGATTATTTTTCATGTGAATTTCAAAATAACTGGCTAAAAGAATCAACAACCAATGAGTGATGTAAAAGCTATTGACCAATTAGTGGTTCAACAAGAGGCACTAAAAAAAGAGATAGGAAAAGTAATTGTAGGACAAGAAGATGCTGTTGAAAAAGTTATTCTTTCTATTTTTTGTAAAGGTCATGCTTTACTTGTCGGTGTTCCAGGGTTAGCAAAAACTCTTCTGGTAAACTCTATTGCTGAAGCCCTTGGGTTGTCATTTAATAGAATTCAGTTTACGCCTGACCTGATGCCTAGTGATATTGTGGGTTCAGAAATTTTAAATGAAAACAGAAAGTTTACGTTTGTCAAAGGACCTTTGTTTGCCAATATCGTATTAGCTGATGAAATTAATAGGACGCCTCCTAAAACTCAATCGGCACTATTAGAAGCCATGCAAGAAAAGTCTGTGACGGCTGCAGGACATACTTATAAGCTAGACGAACCATTTTTTGTTTTAGCAACTCAAAACCCCATTGAACAAGAAGGTACTTATCCTTTGCCAGAGGCACAGTTAGACCGCTTTATGTTTAATATCAAAGTTGATTATCCAACCTTTGAAGAAGAAGTAGAAATTGTAAAACGAACTACGGGATCTACTTCTGATAAAATATCAAATATTCTTACCGCCCAAGAAATTATTGAAATTCAAGCGTTGATTCGACGAATTCCTGTAACTGATCACGTGTTTAACTATGCCGTTAGCTTGGTAAATAAAACTAGACCTAACAGTAAAATGGCCACGGAATTGGTGAATGAATTTGTGAGCTGGGGGGCGGGTCCAAGAGCTTCTCAAAATCTAATTTTAGCCGCTAAAGCTCATTCGGTCATTAAAGGAAAGTACACTCCTGATGAGGAGGATGTGCGTGCGGTGGCATTTGATATTTTGCGCCATAGGGTGGTGAGAAATTACAAAGCTGAAGCCGAAGGTGTAACCATTGAAAAGATTGTTTCTAGTCTTTTTTAATAGGTCGTTAAAATCCTGTTAAGTCCTAATTTTATTGGGTTCCAAGTCCTACATTTGTAAATAATGAAAAACGGATTTGGAGTAAAATCTTTAGTGATAGGTATCGCGGTAGCCTTAATTGGTCTTATCTCGCTTCAAGCGTATTGGATTTCTAATGCACTTGAATTGAGAGAAAATCGATTTAACCTCGAGGTCTATGGTGCTCTTCAAAATATTTCTCAAAGGTTAGAGTCTTTAGAAACACAGCATATTATTCAAGAAGAAAAGGATTTTTACAATTCCTTTTATAATCCTACCTCTGATTCCGTTTGGTATAACTCTTCAAAGAACCAATCCATTAAAGTTGTACGAAATGGCAACAGTGAATCATTAAAGATTTCGTCTAATGGAAACCTTAACGATACCCTCGATGCCAATCGTCAGTTTGAAAGACAGATGTTGCGCAAGATGAATGCAATGGACTCTATTTTCAACCAAATGATGTTTCAGCGCATGAAATCAATCCAGCCTTTAGACGAAAGGTTTTCTGCAGACGAGGTGGACTCTATTATTTCTGACGAACTCCACATGAGGGGAATCAAAGCAAAAGATGAGTTTTTAGTTATTGATAACGGACGAGAAACTAAGCTTCAAAGTAGTCGTTTTACTTTAGATGAAGCATCTTTTAAAATCCCTGTTTTTTCTACAGATATGATGAGTACCACCAAGTGGTTACTGCTCAACTTCCCTGGAAAGGAAGGATACTTATTTAAGTCATTATGGTCATTAATGGTCCTTGCTTTGGTATTTACGGCCGCCATCATTTTTGCCTTTTACAAGACTCTAAATATGATGTTGCAGCAGAAGAAAAATTCTCAAATAAAGACGGACTTTATCAATAACATGACTCATGAGTTTAAAACCCCACTGGCAACCATAAACCTTGCGGTAGATGCTTTGAATAACCCCAAAGTTTCTTCTAATGAAGAAAAGCGAAAGCATTATTCTAAAATTATTCAGCAAGAGAATAAAAGGATGCACGATCAAGTGGAAAAGGTTTTAAAAATGGCTATGCTTGACAAGAATGAGTTAGAGTTGAAAAAGGAAGTGATTCTAATAGACGACCTTCTGGAAGACTCTCTTGATCATATGCGTTTACCGGTTGATGATAGGGGCGGGGTCTTGTCTTCAAGCTTTTCTACCGAAGGCATTCATGTAAATGTAGACCCTGTTCACATAAAAAATGTTTTTGTGAATATTTTAGAAAACGCATTAAAGTACAGCCCAGAAACCCCGCGTATTCACGTTTCATCTAGGTCAGTTGATGGTTTTGTACAAATTCGATTTATTGATCAAGGACAAGGAATGTCGAAAGAGGTTCAGAAAAGCATTTTTGATCGTTTCTTTAGAGAAGAAAGAGGAAATATACACAACGTAAAGGGACATGGTCTAGGTCTCTCGTATGCGTTAGAAATGGTGATCGCCCACAAGGGAGAAATTACCGTAGATAGTGAAATAAACCAAGGAAGCACATTCACCGTAACATTACCAATTTATGAATCATAACACTCACATTTTATTAGTTGAAGACGATCCTAACTTTGGGATGATTTTAAAAGATTATCTTGAGTTAAACGACTTTACTATTACGCACGCCATTGATGGTGAAGCCGGATTAACTGCCTTTAAAGAGGGTGAATTTGACTTGTGCATTTTAGATATCATGATGCCTAAAATGGATGGATTTACTCTTGCGGGAGAAATTAGAAAAATTGAGCCGCAGCAACCTTTTATTTTTCTTTCAGCTAAAAGTATGAAAGAAGATATTTTAAAGGGGTATAAGGCCGGTGCAGATGATTATTTGACTAAGCCTTTTGACAGCGAAATACTATTGCACAAGATTAATGCTGTTCTTTCAAGATCTCTGCAAGATGCGGTAGAAGAAGAAAAAACTCAATTCTCGTTGGGAAAGTTTTCATACAACTCTAAACTTAGAGAATTAACTCATGGTGAGGAAACGAGAAAGCTTAGCCCAAAGGAAGGAGAGTTATTGAAAATGCTGATACTTCACAAAAATGATTTAATGCCGAGAAGTCTTGCATTAAACAAAATATGGGGTGATGACAATTACTTTACGGGCCGAAGCATGGACGTTTATGTAGCCAAACTAAGAAAGTACCTAAAGGTTGATGATTCCTTAGAAATTGAAAATATTCACTCAGAAGGATTTAGACTGATTGATCGTTCTGCTTCTTAGGTTTTGTAAAAAAGCCTTTTAACATAAGTCTAAGACCCAGCGTAGCTAAAACAGCTGCGGTGGCCATTAGTCCTATGCTGAAAATAATCCAAAAGGTACTTTCTTTTGCCGTGGCAGCCATATAGCCTACCGGACCGGCAAAGATAAAAGCTATTGAACCAGCTAAGTACTTGATACCCTTTGCGATAGTCTCTTTATCTGAACTCATTTCTAATGTTTTTTATAAGCCTCTACAGCTTTTCTAACACTTCCGTGTTCTTTTAAAAGTTGATTTGCACTCTCGGTGTTTAGACCCGTTTCGGCCATTACCATGCGGGTACCTCTATCTACAAGTTTGTGGTTAGACAATTGCATGTCAACCATTTTATTGCCTTTTACACGTCCCATTCCAATCATTAGGCTGGTAGAAATCATGTTGAGAACTAGCTTTTGTGCAGTGCCTGCTTTCATTCTTGTGCTGCCGGTAACAAATTCAGGGCCTACAACCACCTCTATTGGGAAATCACTTTCTAACACAACGGGACTTCCTTGATTACACGTAATGCAACCTGTGGTAATTCCGCTTTCGCGGGAGGATTTAAGTCCGCCGATAACATAAGGAGTCGTACCACTTGCGGCAATACCAACTACTGTGTCATCTGCATTCATATTGTATTCTGAAAGATCTTTCCAGGCCTGATTCGGGTCATCTTCGGCAAATTCAACGGCTTTTCTTATGGCAGAATCACCGCCGGCAATAAGCCCAACCACTATGCCGTGGTCAACCCCAAAGGTTGGTGGACATTCACTTGCATCAACAATTCCAAGTCTTCCACTGGTTCCGGCACCAATATAAAAGAGTCTACCACCTCGCTTCATTTTGGGCAATGTGGTTTCAACAAATCTTTCTATTTGAGGAATTACTTTTTCAACAGCACGGGGCACCGTTTGATCTTCTGCATTGATGTTTTTTAGAAGGTCACCAACTTTCATTTGTTCTAATGAATTGTAGTGAGAATCAGCTTCGGTTGTTTTTTTAAAACTATTCATTTTTCTTTATCAATGCCATGTAAAATCCATCCGTGAATTCTGATGGACTTTGGTTTTTTTCTTCTAATAATTCAAATGTACCATCTTTTTCAGCAACAAACTTTGCCACTTGATCTTCATTTTCTGAAGGTAATATACTGCAGGTAGCGTACACCATAAGTCCACCGGGTTTAAGCATCTCAGAGTACTCTCTTATCAATCGCGCTTGTAGTTCTCTTGTCTCTTCAAGACTTTCAGAAGAAAGCTTCCATTTGGTGTCTGGGTTTCTTTTTATGACACCCAGCCCCGTACAGGGCACATCAAGCAACAATCTGTCGGCTTTGCCTTTAAGGCGTTTAATGGTTTTTGAACCTTCTATTAGGCGGGTTTCAATATTGTGTGCTCCGTTTCTCTTCGCTCTCTTTTTAAGCTCATTGAGTTTCCATTCCTCAACGTCCATGGCTAAAATAGAACCTTTGTTGTTAAGCATCGCGGCAAGGTGAAGAGATTTCCCTCCTGCGCCAGCACAAGCATCAACTACTCTTTGCCCTGATTCAACGCGAAGCATTTCTGCGATTAATTGAGAACCGCCATCTTGAACTTCAAACCACCCTAATTTAAAGGAGTTTAACCTGAATAGGTTTACTCTTTTGTTCAAGACAATTCCAACTTCGTTAAAGGGAAGGGGAGAAGCATCAACTCCTTCCTTCTCTAAAGCTTTAATTAACTCAGGCCTAGTAGTTTTAAGCGTATTGGTTCTAATCATCATTTTGGCCTGAATGTTTGAATCATGAGCAATGGTTTTCCATTTTTCTCCTAATTCACTTTCTGCCAAAGAATCAATCCAGTCTGGAAAAGATTCAACCACTTTTAGGTCATTGGGCAAAGCTTTTTTAGCTGCTTCAATATCAAAGTTTCTGATGTGATTGAAAAACTCCCAATTGGGCAATTCATTTCCTTTGTACATCCACCAAATCCCAAAAAGGTCCCATAGGTCTCTTTTTACGGTAGTGGGCTCCTTCCCCCAAAGGGTCCATAAGAGCCGCCACCATCTTACCATGTCATAAACATTTTCTGCTATAAAAGCTCTATCTCTAGACCCCCATTTACTATTGGTTTTGAGAATTCGTTCAATGACTTTATCAGCGTAATAGCCCTCTTCAAAAATGGAATATAAAGCGTCTACAACGCCTTGTACCGTATTGGGAAATATGGATGGTTTCAATGAGTAAGAAAATAAAATTGCCGCTCAATTTTGAGCGGCAATGTATTAGTAAATGGAAGGGAATTTAGAAGGATTCACCTCATGCATGATTTCATAAACCTTTTCAACCACGTCGTCAACGCTGGGTTTACTAAAGTAGTCTCCGTCTGTTCCGTAAGCAGGTCTATGTGCTTTTGCAGTAAGAGTAGAAGGTGCACTGTCTAAAAATCTATACCCTCCTTGATCGTCAATAATTTGTTGTAAGATAAAGGCCGAAGCACCCCCTGGCACGTCTTCGTCAATCACCAATAATCTATTCGTTTTTTCTAGGTGTTTAGAAATATCTCCCGCTAAGTCAAAGGGAAGTAAACTTTGAACGTCAATAACCTCGGCAGAAATTCCTAGCTGATCTAAAATTTGAGCAGCCTCCATAACAATTCTACAAGTAGATCCGTAGGTTACTAAGGTGATGTCACTACCTTCTTTGATGGCCTCTACAACTCCCACAGGAGTGGTAAATTCACCTAAATTGGTCGGCTTAGCTTCTTTTAAACGGTAACCATTTAAACATTCAACAATAAGAGCAGGCTCATCAGCTTGTAGCATGGTGTTGTAAAACCCTGCCGCCTTTGTCATGTCTCTAGGCACAAGAACATTCATCCCTCTAACAGCATTAATAATGGCTCCCATCGGAGACCCAGAATGCCAAATACCTTCCAGTCTATGGCCTCTAGTTCTAACAATTACAGGGGCTTTTTGCCCACCTTTTGTTCTGTAATGAACCGTTGCCAAATCATCGCTCATTATCTGAAGAGCGTAAAGAAGGTAATCAAGGTATTGTATTTCGGCTATTGGACGAAGACCTCTCATGGCCATTCCAATTCCTTGACCTAAAATAGTAGCTTCACGAATTCCCGCATCGCTTACGCGGAGCTCACCGTGCTTATCTTGAAGCCCTTCTAAACCTTGGTTTACATCACCAATTTTTCCAGAGTCTTCTCCAAAAACCAAGGTTTCTGACTTGTTGGCAAGAATTGTATCAAAATTATCTCTAAGAATAATTCTAGCATCAACCATTTCGGGCTCATCAGCATAGGTAGGTTCTATAGATTCTACATCAATGGCCTTACCAGAGGTTTCGCTAGTTAAATAGGTAGAATATCTGTCGTGATTTTTTTCGGCGTTAACTTTTAAGAAGTTAATAATTGCCATTTTCTCATCAGACGATTCGTTTCTAACCATTCTTAAAATGGTTCTGGCTGCACTAATTACATCTCTTCTGATGGGTTCAGTAATCTGTTCTAGGTCATTTTTTATTTTTTCAATAAATGGACCTTGTTCAGATTTTGCAGCCAAAGCGGCAAATAGGGCGCTAGCCTCAGCCACTTCACTTTTTATTGGGTCAAGATACTTTTTCCAAGCTCTTGCTTTTGCTTCTCTAACTTCTTTTTTGGCATCTTTTACAATCTGATCTAACTCTTCTTCTGTAGCTAGCGCATTTTGTAAAATCCAAGTTTTCATTTGCTGAATACAATCGTATTCTGCTTCCCACTCAAGTCTTTCTTTGTTTTTATATCTTTCATGAGACCCAGAAGTAGAGTGACCTTGAGGTTGTGTTAATTCTCTCACGTGAACCATTACAGGTACGTGCTCTTCTCTGGCAATTTTAGATGCCTTTTGGTAGGCTAAGACTAGTTCCGGGTAATCCCATCCCTTTACGCGAATGATTTCATAACCATTACCGGTTTCGTCTCTTTGAAAGCCTTTGAGGATTTCAGATATATTTTCTTTGGTTGTTTGGTGCTTAGCGTGAACAGAAATTCCGTACTCATCATCCCAAACAGAGATAACCATAGGTACTTGAAGGACTCCGGCAGCATTAATGGTCTCAAAAAAGAGTCCTTCAGAAGTTGAAGCGTTACCGATGGTTCCCCAAGCTACCTCATTACCACCTTTAGAAAAGTTATTATCTGAAGATAACTCCTTTACATTTCTATAAATTTTTGAAGCTTGAGCAAGCCCTAAAAGTCTTGGCATTTGCCCAGCCGTTGGAGAAATGTCTGCAGAAGAATTCTTTTGTTCAGTTAGGTTTTTCCACTGGCCGTTTTCATCTAAACTCCTAGTAGAAAAGTGACCGTTCATTTGCCTTCCTGCAGATGCAGGTTCGTTTTCAAGATTGGTATCGGCGTATAAACTTGCAAAAAACTCTTCAACCGATAATTGATCAATGGCCATCATAAAGGTTTGATCACGATAATACCCAGATCTAAAATCTCCATCTTCAAAAACCTTAGACCAAGCTATTTGCGCCAATTCCTTACCATCACCAAAGATTCCGAACTTGGCCTTTCCGGTTAACACCTCACGTCGACCTAGTAAACTTGTTTCCCTACTCAAGTTTGCCAACTTATAATCATTGAGGATGGTGGCCTTCATTTCTTCCAGCGAAATCTCTTCTTTGGTGTTCAATTTTTCCATAAATATCTGTAGTAATTGTTCGACTGCTCCCTCGCAAAGATACTAAATATAGCTCCGAAAAGGTAATGAAAACCACTATTGTATACAATCCTATTGAGTTTATAATCTCAAGTAGCTTGAAGTGTAAAAAATGAAAAAATTCTTTATTTGAATTGTAAAAAAGAGAAGAGTTTTAGTACCAACCTCTTCGCACTCTGTCTATTATCTGATCAATTTCTAGGTTTAATACCATTCTAGAATTTGATAAATATTCAGATTGTTCCCAATAATTATTTGAATTGCTCTGTATGGGGAGGTAGATTTCTAAAAAGTCAGTCAGCAGCGAAATTCTTACGCCGTAGTCCCAGCGAAGTGTTTCAAAATCATCTACATAGCCAATATCTCCAAACACGCCAAAAACGGTCCAAATAGGAATATTTACTCCGGTGGTCAACATAAAGTTAGTACCGTATTTATACGTGTTAGATTTAAACCCTCCATCTGAAACAAAAAACTGTCTTGACCACAGTCCTTCGGTATCTGACCTACCAATAAAGTAATGGTCAAATAGGTAGTCTCTAGTGCCTGACAGCCCCATAGAAAAATAGGCACTTTCACTATCAATATCCTCATTGGCAACCCACATCTTTGCGGCAAAGGTCCTCCAGATTAACCACCTTTTGTTGGGCAGCATCCACCGTTTATCATATTCTACACTAAATCTAGTAAAGTCATTAGAATATTGAGCATCAGCTACCAGTTTATACGGAGAAAGTATGTCAACATCGTCCCAAATCATTTGTACGTTTGCCACCTTGTACGAGGCAAAACTGGTGGCAATTAATGAGGTGTTTGGATCGACCATCGGGTTCACTTCTCGGTCTACCTGAACGTACCTAATCTTTAAATTGCGCTGTAGGGTAGACCTTGGGTGATCTTTTTTGAAATAGAAATTTAAGGCGGGTGATATTCTAAAATACGCCAAGTTGGGAGCGTAATGATAGTAGCGTGTGTAAAGCCCTAGCGACCATAATCTTACAGCGGTCTTTGGCGAAGCAAAATTGAACTTAAAACTCGCAGTTCCGGTAAGCTTACCGGTACCCAAAGAATAATCAGGACCCAACCAATATTCAAATTTCTTTGGAATTAAAGTTCTGTTGTAAATTCTAATTCCGGGTAAGAGTTTGTCATAGGCGTTAAACTTTAAACTGGGGAACCAGAATACTTGAGTTTTATGGGGTGCCTCAAGACTCGTGTAAAATTGAAGTCTTAGGGGTTCAAATCCACGAAAGAATTTTCGCGTATGGGTTGTGTTGTTTTTTTCGTTGATATCGGGCATTTTGCCTGCGTAATCAACCATTAGGTAGTCGTAATCTTCTAGGTGAAAATTGACGGTTTTTACTTTTTCAATACTGTCAAACACCTCAGAGATTACAGGTTTTTCATTTTTAATACCTGTAACCCTTACGGGGAGGGTAATGTCTCCTTTGTTTTTGATTTTTACGGTTTGAATGTAAGAGCATTTTTCATTGTCTACCAAAGCGTAATCAATGATTCCGTTGGTTTTGTATCCATCGGCTAAAAACCAGTCAACATTCTCATTGGTGTAATAATCAACGGCATTAAGGATATCTTTAGGAGTGGGATGTTCTAATTCTGATTCAAAAAACTTCTTTAAGCCGCGTTTGTATTCAACATCACCAGCAATATTTTCTAGAGTTGCCAACCACTGAGACCCTTTCCCCACTACAACAGATTGGTACATTAATTTTGGAAAAGTACTTGCGGAATCTGATAGTGGTTGAGAAAATCCCTGACGTTCCATAAACCAATTTAAAGCTTTGGTTTGATAGGTAGGCTTGTATTGATCCACGTCAAAGAATTTAGCAGCCCATGTATTTGCAGCCCAGCCCAACAATTTTAAATCAGGATAATTAGATTCAAGGAAGTCGTTTTCTGCTTTTTGTATAAATCCTTGGGTGACCCATGGGTGCAAGTGGTCATTTATCATGAGTTCATTTAACCAATAAGCCTCTAGCCATGCTGAAATTAGGTTTAATTCTGCCTGGTGAACCTCGTCAGAGGGTTCTACCCAAAGAATTTCTGGGTGGGATTTAATGTGGTATTTGTTTTCAATCACTCTAACCTTTAGGTTATTCGGCAGGGTAGGGTAGCCTTCTTGGTAGAGAAAGGACTGAATCTTTTCAATGCTATTGGGAGTAAGTCCAAAAGAATTAGCTTGAATAAACCCCATTTCAATTTTCACCTCGCTACGGTTTGGACCAGAAAATCTCAGGTTTTCATAAGCAGCATGTTCTACCAAAGAAAAACCAAGAATTCCTTTTCCTTCATAGGTCCAACGAATATTTGCCAAGGTATCAATTCTACTAAACACAAATTCACCGTGACCTTCAGGTTCAAGGTTTAAATTAGTTTTTAAGTTTATTTCTGCCTTATAAAATGAGGCTACAGAATGTTGCCTAATGTTGGCTCTAATCGGATGAAATTTGCCGTAAAAGGTAGAAAGTCTTGGAAGGCAATGAGTAAGGTTGATCATTCTTTGATCTGCTCCAAACCCTCCAAATTTTCTTTCAGGTAGGTGAGAATTAAATTTTATTACAAGGGTAAATACCGAACCAGCCTTAATAGGAGACCCTGGGGTGATCGTAGTTAGATCTTCGCTGTGTTCTATCGAATATTCAGAATCAACGCCATCCACCAATAACTGAAATTCAGTTTTTGAATTTCCTTGTTCTGATGGGTCTGAGAAATAAAGAGAGGTGTTTTGATTGTTTAAATATTCTCGAGCCAAGTCAGAGTTTTTTGCCACCACTGCCTGAACCCAGTTTTCAATGGGTAAATAAGAAAGTTCAACGGGTGTCTTTGCAGAAATGTTTATCTCCCCCGAAAGGGTTTTGTTTTCTGAATTGAAAAACACTTCTCCCGTATATTCAGGGAATAATTCTTGCCCTACTGAGGTAAGTGCGAGAGTTAGAAAAATAATTGTGGAGAAGAGTCTACTCATAATACAAAGGTGCAGTTTTACTTTTTGCGACCAAATACCTTATCCCAAAAACTGCGATCTTCCTCTTCTTCTTTTTCTTCCTTTTTTTCTGGATGTCTCATTTTGTAAAGGGTCAAACTGTCTTTTTTAAGTTCGTACTTAACATCGTCTTGACCACTAAAAAACTCCGAAATATTATCCCAAAAATCACCTTCTTTATAATCGGGGCAATTCAGTTGTTGGGTAAATAGGGTGTCGTTATTGAAGGAGGTAAAAGCCAAGTTAGCATAGGCTTTATTTCTTTCAACTTGTTTGAAGAAGTTTGCCCAAATAGGTAAGGCCATTTTAGATCCTGATCCCCAAGTTCCGGAACTAAAATGAATCTGAGGAGAGGAGGCGCCAACCCTTGCACCCGCCACTAACTCAGGAGAGAATCCAATAAACCAACCATCAGCATAATCTTGCGCTGTACCTGTTTTACCGGCGTAATTTCCCTTTAACTGATATTGGGTTCTAATTCTTGCGGCGGTTCCTTCTTCAACGACAGACTGCATTATTATTCGCATCAATTCTGCCGTGTTTTCTGTTATGGCCCTTACTTTTTTAGGGTTATTTCTCTTGTAGAGTAGGTTTCCTTCAGTATCTCTAATTTCAAGAATAAAATAGGGTTCTATCTTATATCCACCATTTACAAAAGCACCATAAGCAGGCACCATTTGATATAGATTGGCAGAGTTAACTCCTAATGCCATAGAAGGTACTGGGTCTATGGGGCCGGTAAGTCCGAGGTTTCGTGCATTGGCAATAACCTTTTCAGCACCAACCTCTTGTTGAATGGCCACACTGACTACATTTAGAGACTTTTTCAAAGCTCCCCGTAAGGAATAGTACCCGCCGTATTCTTTATTTGCATTTTCTGGGCTATACCCATCGTAATCTCTTTGAATGTTTTCAAAATATGAACAAGGGCTAATTCCAGATTCTAAGGCCGCAGAATAAACAATAGGTTTAAAAGTACTGGCGGTTTGTCTGTTGGCCAACACTTGGTCGTAAGGGAAGAACTGATGATCTACACCACCAACCCAAACTCTAACAGCTCCATCTTGAGGTACTAAGGCAAAAAATCCGGCAAATAGCCTTTTTTGTTCTATGATTATACTATCAAGGGTGCTGTAAGATTTTATTTCTGCCTTGCCGTTGCTGTAAACAAGTATTTCTTTTTTAACCTTTAAAGAGTCTTGAATGTCTTTTTTAGAAAGCCCCTTTTTAGAAAGTCTTTGGTAGAGCTTTGTTTTTTTAATCTCCCTTTGGACGATTTTTGAGTTTTCAGAAAGTCTTTTCTGGGCTCTTTGATCTTGATCAAAGGGTTTTTGAAGGGTCTCAATTTGAGTTTTCAAGGCTTCATTTCCCCATTCTTGTAACTTTCTATCTAGGGTTGTTTTTATGACTAAACCCTCTCTATCTATACTTCCTTCGGTATAGTCACTGTTGTTTTTTAAGATGGCTAGTGCTTCCTTTTTTATTTGAACCAAGGCATAGTTTGCTGGTGATTCTCTTTCAAGATTGTAGTAATTGATGGTCAAGGGGAGAGCTTTTACTGAATCTGAAAATGATTCTGAGATAAACTCATACTTTTCCATTTGACCCAACACCACATTTCTTCTAAGAAGTGCATTTTCTGGGTTTAATCTAGGGTTGTAATAAGTGTTTGCTTTTAAAAGTCCGACGAGAACGGCCGACTCCTCAATTGAAAGTTCAGATGTATTTTTTCCAAAATACCGCAAACTAGCTGTTTGAACTCCATAAGTATTTTCACCAAAAGGAACGGTATTTAAGTAAAGGGTAAGAATTTCTTTTTTAGTATATAGGTCTTCAATTTTGTTAGCGATAATGATTTCTCTGCATTTGTTCACCGGCATTGAAAGAAAACCAAAGGAAGCTCTGCCATAGAGGTTTTTTGCGAGTTGTTGGGTAATGGTTGAGCCGCCCCCTCCGCTTTTATCACGAAGAATGACACTGCGAACCAAAACCCGAACCCAGCTTCTCCAATCGATTCCGTGGTGCTCATAAAAGCGCACATCTTCAGTTGCAATCAATGCATTAGAAAGCTGAAAAGGAATATTGTCAAACTCAATAATCATCCGATTACTTTGATGGAAAGAGCCTAATAAGTTACCAAAGCGGTCGGTTACTATGGTAGCTTCATCTTGATCGATTTTCTTTAACTGTTCCTCTGTAGGTATGGGACCAAAGACTCCCCATTTTACCATATAAAAAAACAGTGCTATTGAGAAAAATCCCAATAGCACCAGGTAAAATGAATATTTCAGGAGGCGTTTTTTCATTATTGTTCGCAAACGCAAAAGGTCTATTTAAATTTTCTTAAGACCTTGTTTAATATATTTTACTTGCTCATCAAGAACGCCTCGTTTGTCAAGTTTCTTAACTTCTGCCAACAAGTTTGTCGCCTCTCTTTTTCTTCTTTTAGCAATGGCAATACCCGCCAACTGAAGTTTTGCCATGGCTTTATCTTGGTCCATTCTTAAACCGGTAGAAATAGCTTTTTTCAAGAAAGACTCTGCTTTTCCGATTCCTCGTTGAGATTCAATCATACCCTTGAGAAAGTAGAAATATGCCAATTGGCCTCTAACAAGACTTTTTTCAGGATTTTTGATTTTATCAATCATAGCCTCTGCCTTGTCCATGTTGTTTTTTCTCAAATACCAGAAAGACATTAAAATTCTTTCGTTTCTGAAGTAGGTGAGAATAATAAGTCCAGAAAGCAGTAACCACATGATGCCGTTACCTATTTCTCCGTCAATGAATTGCCATATACTTAATAAAAATACAGCAGAAGATAATCCTATTCTAAGGGCTTTATTTAGCATGAAATTTTAATTTTGAATTGCAAATTTAAGGTAATTGAGCAATTTGCGGGCATTTACTAAATCTATATTTCCAATATTTTTACCATGACCTTTGAAGAAAAAACCAACCTGTATGATTTTCTATCTGATAGGTTAACGCCACATAAAAGAGATTTGTTTACTAAAAAGGCCTCTCAGAGGACAAATCAAATTTGTGTTTTTACCGAAAATCTTAGAGAAGATCACAATGCTTCCGCGCTTTTGCGCACCGCAGATGCCTTCGGTTTAAATAGGGTTTACGCGCTTGAGGAGAAACACTTTTTTATGGTTCAGCCCAATATTTCTAAACGAGCAGAGAAGTGGCTGCAGGTAACTCAAGTAGATGAAGGTGACAATCGCAGAAAGGCCATTTTAGAAAATATTAGAAAACAAGGATATGCTATTTGGGCGGCCATGCCCAATGAAAACTCAGTTCCTGTAGCCCAAATTCCGATGGACAAGCCGGTAGCAATTCTCTTGGGAAATGAAGTTCATGGAATTAGTGAAGATTTAGTCGCAGAATGTGATGGCTCTTTTACTATACCTATGAGAGGATATGTGGAAAGTTTTAACGTCTCAGTGTCGCTAGGAATTATTTTAGGGGTTTTAGATACCGTCAATGATTTTTCAAAATATCCACTAACGGAAGAAGAACAATTAGAGTTAAAAATTTTGTGGGCTGCTAGAACTTTACCTGGTGGGGAGCACATCGTTAATCAATACTTAAAAGAAAATGGTTTTACAGTCAACTATTCAATTGAGTCCTAAGTCTAGAGGAATTCACATAATAACCTCTGAAGTAATTCAGCAATTACCCGAACTACCTGATGCTGGACTGTTACATTTATTTGTTCAGCACACCAGTGCTGGCATTGGGATTAATGAAAATGCTGACCCTGACGTAAGGCATGATTTTGAAAAATATTTAGATAAATACATTCCAGAAGGTGAGCCTTATTTTAAGCACCTGGATGAAGGATTAGATGATATGCCTAGTCATATAAAATCGGCTTTTGTAGGACATCAAATTACCATACCTATTACCAGTGGAAAATTGAATTTTGGTACTTGGCAAGGAATCTATCTTTTTGAATTCAGAAACCATGCTAACGTCCGTCGATTAATAGCTACTATTATTTATTAAAATTGTGTAATTCATTGAATTACATTTGTAAAACAGTGAAAATAGTTGCATCTTTACTGGGCTGAGGGGGATCTACACAATCTCGTAGGTTTTGGGTTAGTTAGGGTAATACTATAAGATTGTACCCTCTCAGCAAATGAGCCTCTCGACTTTGGTTGAGGGGCTTTTTTTATTTGGTATTTCAGACTACCTTTAGAAAATGCGAAACAAGGAGAGACAAAGTCGATTCAGTCAATGGGTTAGAAAGAAATGGCCTTTGTACTTGTTCTTGGCTGCCAAGGTTCCTGCCGGATTCCTTAGTGGGATGAGGGTTGTGAAATTTGCCCCTTCATTTTGTGAGACCACAATGCCTTTTTGGTTTTTCACCAAAAACCCCTTTAAGTCAATGTATTTTGCTTCTCAGAGTATGGCTGCTGAACTTTCTACAGCTTTGCCCATACTATATGCCTTAGAGGGATCCGATGAAAATTTTGCCTATATCATAGTAGAAAACCAAGCTAAATACCAACAAAAAGCAAAATCAAAATTGACCTTTACCTGTGAATTAGGTGATGAATTAGCTTTTAAATTAAACCAAGCGATTCAAACGAGACAGCCTCAAACCTATCGTGCGTATTCTGTGGCACACGACAGCAAGGGTGAAATGGTTTCAGAGTTTTGGTTTACCTGGTCTTTTGTGGTAAAGTCTTAAGCGTTTTCATTTCCCGGTTTGTAAAACACAGGGTGTTGTGGATTGACATGATAACCCTTTGCCTTTAACTTGTCATAGACGGCAGAAGAAACGTCACTATCGGTAATAAGCATATCCTCTTCAATCCAATAAAGCGCTTTGAAAACATTGTAAAAGTCTTTATAGCCTTGGTAAAGAACCATGGGTTCAGGATCCTTTTTAATATTCTCTTTTTCAGCAATTGAATCTTTGATTAAAGTAATTACCTCATGAGGACTTGCTTCAGGTGAAGCATAAAAAAGAACGGTTCTTCTTCTCAATTGGTCGCTTAACGTCCAATTGGTGACGCTATTGCTAATAAAATTCATGTTGGGTACAACTACTTCAGCACCATCCCATGTTTTGACCTTACTAGCTCTAATACCGATTTCTGTAACAGTTCCTTCAAGGTTTTCTACAATAATTACATCCCCAATGTGAATGGGCCTTTCAAAGATTAGAATTAGACCTGAAATAAAGTTTCCTATCACACTTTGAAGTCCAAATCCAATACCCACACCCAAGGCTCCTAAAATAAAACTCAGTTTGTCAAGGTCAATTCCCATGGCTGCCACCGCCATTAAAAATCCGAGAAGTAGAATAAAATACTTTGTGACAAGACCTATGGCTAGGGGTAAGCCTTTTTTGATATTTAGCTTACCCAGAATTTCTTCGGCAACCAAAACTTGAAAAAACCTCCCAAGAAGGGAAAAAATAAGAACGATGAGAATGAAGTTGACAAGGTCACCAATATTTAATGTTACCTCACCAAAGGTGTACCCAACGGCCATTAATTCATCATATGCATTGCTTATCCAATCATAAATCAATAGGTTTTTTGCAAACCCTGAAAGAACAATAAATATCAGCCATAAGCGAAGGGCTGAAAAAATATAAAGCTTTGATTTTTCTTGATACCTGCTTAGAAATACTGAGTTTTTGTGAATTTTAGAATCGAGGAATAATAGAAATATAGACTCTAAAACCTTTGCAATCAAAAAGACAATTACTGATCCTGAAACCAATCGAACAACAGATTTTACGGTTATCCTTGCCAAAGTTACCGCTCCGAAAAGGTTACTAAAAAAGGAAATGACCACTAGGATGAATAAAAAGGGTCATAAGAACTTTACTATTCCAAAGTATAAATTGTCACTTTTAACCTTAAAGGGGCTGTTTTTTCTCAATGCTAAACCTAAAATTACTGAAGCGAGTATGGCCTCAATCAAATAGTCAATTCTTATCCAAAAATCATCGGGTAGAATAGAGGAGTGCAGTAGGTCAAAAACCATTAAAACAATCGCTCCATAAAGATATAAGTTAAATTTATTTTGAATAAATTTTGGAAGCAAAACCAACACAGGAATAGACGCAGTAAAGACCATAAGGTCTAATAAAGTGGTGGGTCTTGTTGGGTATAAGACAAAAAATATTAATAGTCCGATGAGAAAACTTGACCACCCAGGATGTTCAAGAACGATGAGGCTAATAGTGTGTTCTTGAATTTTTTCTGGTGCTTTTTTGAGAAACCAATACCTCAAATAAAATACACTGAAAAAAGTAAGGATAAACAGAAAGAAGTGAAAGTAAATGTAGGGCTTATTACTGTCGACAAAAACAGAAATATCTTCCTTAATTGATTTTCGTTTGTGATTGAACTGTTCCTTTAAATAATATTCTGAAAAATGGGTGATTTCGTCCCAAATGGGTAAACTGTTTAGGGCAAATACATCTTTTTGTCGTTCCTTAATTACGTTTGCGATGTCATTGGCTACTTCATTAATGAATAAAGCACTTTCATTAATACGGTCTCCAATTTTAAACAAGCTGGTCAGCGAGTCTTCAAGGGTTTTCTGAATTCCCTTGGCTTTTTCTTGAAGACTAGCAATTCGTTCAAAAGTAGTTTCTGAATACGTAACTGTATCTAAAAGAGCTAACGTGTTTTTCCACTTGATGACTTGAAAATTACATTTCTCTATTTCTTCTTGAAGGTCTACAATTTCATTGTTTATTTTTTCAGTAATCTTTTGGTTATCAATTTTGAATTGTGACCAATGAACCTTTTTGTTTTCTAATTCATTGAAATTTTGAGTAAACAAAATCGAGGAACTGGTATCACTAGAAAATGAACTAATTTTTTCTTCATGTGACTCAACATCCTTCTTTAATTCAGAAATAAATTGGTTGTTGTTAAAGAAGCCTTGCGCTTTGTTAAGGGTGTTGTCTGACTCTTGAAAAGATGCTGGTAGGTTTTTTACATCAAAGACAGCATTGGTTACAGGATCCTTTTGGGTTGGGGTTTCAACACTTTTTTGTTCCTGTCCTTGTGACCATGAAAGAGTTGGATTTAGAAAGAAAGTTCCAAATGCAAAAAGTAAAAAAAATAGATTCCTTGGGTTCATGAATGGTCTTTGAATGGTGAATACTTTCTGGTATAAAGGTAAATATTGTGAGAAAATCTTTCGTAAATTAATTAATTATACTTTGGATTAATTGCAATATCCTTAAATTTCCTTTCTTTGTATAGGTATCAACGACTAATTTTATTGATAATTTATCAAATTACAACATGAAGAACATTTTTACATTTATTGCCCTTTTTGCTTTTTCTGTCATCGGATTATCTCAAGAAGTTTACTTTTTCGAAGGACTAGAAACTTTTAAATACGGAGACAATAAGGCTAAAACTTTGATTGAATTTAAGGCAAATAGACCAGACTATAAGCTGGCTGGGGGTTCGTTTCAAGTGTTAGATAGTATTTCTATCCTTGAAAATGGAAAAACTAAAAGAACTGCTTTTGAATATTTACAATTTGTAAATGAAAAAGAAAACCTTTTGGTTGAATTTTACTATTTGGATGATATGTTATATGGAAAAAACATAGCCTATTATTTTGAAAGTAATGATGTTAAGAATGCACAAAAACTTTTCAATCACATTACTGACTCTTTAGCGGTAAGTCCATACCTGAGTCACTTTAGAAATCAAGGTCCTGTGTATTTTGAGAAGCACCAATTGGCAGCGGGAGAGTACAACTATTACCCAATAAAAAGAATTCACAATGATGTCTATGAAGGTAAGGTTGGAATGGTATGGAATGTTGAAGACATTCATAAACTAAATGACCTAAATAATAAAGGTATATGGGTTTACATTACCTTGGTAAACACTTTTGAGATCCCATTGAAAGCCAAATTCAGATTTCCAACTCCAATGGTTCCCTATGCAACCATTGAAGAGTTGTCAAATAAGCAAATTGAAATAGCACCTTCAGTAGATGCTCCAGAGGTTATGGAGGTTGATGAGGTAGAGGAAAAGGAAAAGGAAGAAATTGAAATCGCTCCCGAAACTGAATCTGAAGAGCCAGGGAAATAATATTGTCGAGTGAATTCACTTAATAAAAAAACCTCGCGAGAAGCGAGGTTTTTTTATTCAGATAAAATAAACTTATTTTAAAAGTTCTTCATTAATCACTTTTTCTAGAATGTTTTTTGGCAAAGCCCCCGCTTGCATCATAGGTTGTTTGTTCATAGGGATGAATAACATACTAGGAATTGAACGAATGGCAAAGGCAGCACTTAATTCTTGCTCTGCCTCGGTGTCAATTTTGTAAATATCTACGGAGCCTTCAAAATCGTCGCTTAACTCTTCAAGAATAGGAGCAATGGTTTTACACGGTCCACACCAATCGGCATAAAAGTCAATAATGGCAGGTCTTTCTCCTTTAAACTTCCATTCACTTTCGTTTTCAAAGTCAAAAACTAGTGATTTAAACTCTTCCGTATTTAAAGTTTTTGTAGGCATTTCATTAAATTTTTCACAAAGGTAAGGACTTCTTTTAGGGCCTATGTGACCTGGGTTGCTTATTCAATTTTTAATTTATAATTCGCTAAAAGTCCTAGGGCCTGTTCTCTATCTATCATCATTCCCGTCAAGAAATTATTTGATAATTCAAGGTAAAAACCCTTAGAATCTCTAACGTCACTATTCTCTAAATGCGTTTGATCAAATATTGTTCTGTTAAAGGTTGAAAAACTAAAGCTAGCCTTTTGAAGTTGGGCTTCTGAAAAGTCGCAATGGGATAATTCACAACGAATAAATTGGGTTTCTTTCAAGGGGAGTTTACAGAAAATACTATGGCTTAATTGACAATCGTTAAATTTCAATTGAAGTAAAAATGGACTTACATTTTGAAAGTGTATTCCCAACATTTTACATCCATCGAACTCGCAATTTTGAAACGCTGTTTGGTTGACGTTGACTCCCGAAAGGTTACATTCAATAAAGGTGCAATCAATAAACCGACGGGCAGACAGGTTAACTTTCGAAAAATCACATTGAGTAAAGGTACATTGATCCATTTCAATGGGTTTTAGTCCTACGTCTCTCAAATCAACTTTACTAAACTCCTTATCAAATTGGGTTTCCATAATAATCGTAAAAAATATGAGGTCCTTGAAATGATAAAAGTAGTCATATGATTCTTTTTTCTTCTTTATTCATGTGCTTCTTTGGAA
>CBFICS010000009.1:0-77751 GCA_965661055.1 uncultured Schleiferiaceae bacterium
TTATCGATCAAAACCAAACTCGGTGCTTCACGCATATCATCGGTTTGTGGTTTGAAACTCAGTCCCCACATTGCAAAGGTCTTGCCTTTGATGTCTCCTTTGTAATGCTTCATCACTTTGTTGAACAACACGCTTTTCTGGTCTTCATTTACGTCTTCTACAGACTGAAGAATTCGCATTTCATGTCCGTTTTCACGAGCCGTTCTAATCAGCGCCTTTACGTCTTTTGGGAAACAGCTACCGCCGTATCCAATTCCTGGATAAATAAAACGGTTTCCGATTCGTGGATCTGAGCCAATACCTTCGCGAACTCTGTTTACATCTGCCCCCATGATTTCACACAAGTTGGCAATGTCGTTCATAAAGCTAATCTTGGTCGCTAGCATGGCGTTGGCAGCGTACTTTGTCATTTCTGCTGATGGAATGTCCATGATGATCACCGGGTGACCGTTCAAGGTAAACGGACGGTAAAGGTTTTGCATTACCTCTTTTGCCTTATCACTTTCAACCCCTACTACAATACGGTCAGGCTTCATGAAGTCTTCAATCGCTGCACCTTCTTTTAAAAACTCAGGATTTGATGCTACATCAAAAGGAATATCTACTCCCCTTTTGTCTAACGCCGCTTGAATCGCGCTTTTTACTTTTTCTGCTGTACCTACAGGCACTGTACTCTTGGTAACAATAACCCCGTAGCTGTTCATGTTCTCTCCGATAGACGTTGCTACCTTTAAAACATACTGTAAGTCTGCTGAGCCATCTTCTCCGGGAGGAGTTCCTACCGCAATAAACGCTACATCTGATCCTTGAATGCTCTGCGCCAAATTGGTTGAAAAATGCAATCTATCTTTTTGAGTATTGCGCTCTACTATACCTTCTAATCCAGGTTCGTAAATCGGCAAAATACCTTTCTTTAAGTTTTCGATCTTGGTTACGTCTACATCTACACAGGTAACATCTATTCCTACATCTGCTAAACAAGCCCCTGTAACAAGACCTACGTATCCGGTTCCTACAACTGTAATTTTCATATAATCTTATTGATTTATGTATTCTAAAACAGATGATGTAATGAATTCAATTTGATCATCATCTAATTCTGTATGCATGGGTAAAGAGAACACTTGATCTACAAGCTTTTCAGTAACTGGAAATACTCCTGTTCCATATCTTTCATCCTTATACGCTTTCTGCATGTGAAGTGCTACTGGGTAGTAAATCATTGCTGGGATGTCTCTTTCTGCCAAAAACTCAATCAAGCCGTTTCTATCAAATCCTTCCCCTTTAAGGGTGTCTTGATGAAAAACGTGAGAAGAGTTGTCTGTTCTTTTGGGGACAGATAATTTAGGATGATTGGCAAAAGCTTTATCATAAGCCGCTGCAGCCTTAGCTCTAGATGAACTATAATCGTTTAGATTTCTCAACTTAATTCTTAAGATGGCCGCTTGAATTGAATCTAAACGAGAGTTTACACCAATATGATCGTGATAATAACGAACCGTTTGGCCGTGATTAACAATCATTCTTAGTGTTTTGGCAATTTCTGCATCTCTTGTAAAAATTGCACCACCGTCACCCATACAACCTAAATTCTTAGAAGGGAAAAAAGAAGTAGCCCCAATGTGACCAATGGTTCCTGCCTTCATTACTCTACCGTCAGAAAAAGTGTAATCAGAACCAATTGCCTGAGCGGTATCTTCAATAACATAAAGATTGTGCTCTTTAGCAATATTCAGGATGGTTTCCATGTCGGCAGTTTGACCAAAAAGGTGAACTGGAACTATGGCTTTTGTTTTAGGTGTAATTGCTTTTTTAATAGCCTCAGTATCGATCAAAAAAGTATCTGGATCAACATCAACTAATACGGGCGTTAATTGCAGTAAGGCAATAACTTCAGCTGTTGCTACATAGGTAAAAGTAGCCGTAATCACCTCGTCACCAGGCTTCAAATCAAGAGCCATCATAGCACATTGAAGAGCATCAGTACCATTGGCACAAGGAATAACATTTTCTACGGCTAAGTAACTTTCAAGTTCCTCTTGAAAACTTTTTACTTCAGGACCATTTATATAGGCAGTAGATTCAATAACATCTAAAACTGCGCGATCTATTTCTGATTTTATCTTACCGTGTTGTCGAACTAAATCGACCATTCTTATCGGTTCCATGTTTTCATTTTTTAACTAGGCAAATGTAACCAATCATACCTAAAAAATGCTATGAGACGTTAATTAAGTATATTCGCAACGAAACTCTTTTGAAAATGAAAAAACTGTTCTGCGTAGCTCTGTTTATTCTATTGGTAAATCCGCTGTACTCTCAAATCAGAAATCGTGATTCTGTGTTAGCAGCCAGTTTATTTAGCGCCAACTTTGGTGCATTTGCCACTGGAGGAGACTTTGCTGCTAGATACACATCAAGCTATAGCATTGGGGCAGCTTACCAATACAAGACCTCAAACAACTGGTTGTTCGGGGTCAATTTTAATTATCACTTCGGAAATGACTTTACAGGAAATGATCCATTTGCTGCCTTGAGAACCAATTCATTAGACATCATTTCATCAGGCGGAGATTACAGTCAAGTAAGGGCGAATCAACGTGGATATAGATTGGGAATGAATGTTGGTAAAATTCTAAACTTTTTTGGTCCAAACCCCAACAGCGGACTTTTACTTGAAGGGGGCGCCGGATATATTAGGCACCGTTTAGACATTGTAAACCCTGGTAATGACGTCCCACAAATCAATGACGAATACGAAAAAGGGTACGACGAACTACACACCGGATTTTACACTTCGCAATACATAGCATACGCCCATCTTGGATCAAAGAGGTATGTTAACTTCACCATTGGATTTGAATTTATTCAAGGATTCACAAAGAATGCACGCAAGTTTAATTACGCAACGGGTGAGTACGACCTAGGCAACAAACTTGATTTATATACAGGCATAAAGCTCAGTTGGATTATTCCTGTATATTCAAAAAACCAACAAAAGTATTACTACTATTAATGAGGGTTCTATACTCTTTTGGATTTGCTTTTTACCGATTATTAATCAAGATTTTCGCCCTTTCGGGGAATGAAAAGGCAAAGGATTGGATCAAGGGGAGGAAAGAAATTCACCATACCCTTGAAAGTTTTAATCCGAAAAACAAGATGGTAGTCTGGATGCATGCCGCTTCATTGGGTGAATTTGAAATGGGAAGGCCCTTGTTGAGAAAATTAAAAGAAAACCATCCGAACAAGCAGTTTGTGGTTACCTTTTTTTCTCCATCAGGATACAATGCTTTAAAAAATGATTCTGCATTTGACCTAGCCCTTTACTTACCCATTGACACCCGAAAAGAAACCCAACGCTTTGTTCAAAAATTAAATCCTGAAGCGGTAATATTCATGAAATATGAATTTTGGCCACACTTAATGAATTCAATTATTAAGGCTGAAATTCCATTTTTTATTGCCAGCGCAACGTTTAGAAACGGACAGTTTCTATTTTCAAAGGCAGGGAGATTTATTGAAAACTCATTAAAAAAAGCCACAGGAATCTTTGTGCAAAACCAATCATCCTTAAACCTTTTGCAAGAGCGAGGATTTACCAATGCCACCCTTACGGGGGATGGACGGTTTGACAATGTAATCAGACTAGCCAAGTCAGAAGCTCATTTCTCTGAAGTAGAAGATTTTCTTGATGGACAAAAGGCTTTTATTTTAGGCAGTTGCTGGCCTGAAGATGAAAAATTAATTTTCCCTTTAATCATGAGGTTTCCATTCTTCAAGTTCATTTTTGCTCCTCATGACATTTCTAAGAAACGCATTGAAGAAATAAAAGAAAACCTTCCCGCGAAAGCGGTTTTATACTCTGAATTAAAAGACACTACTTCTTTAGAAGACATTCGTGTTTTAATCATTGACAACATCGGGATTTTAAGTAGAATCTATAGACTTGGGTATTTAGCTTTTGTTGGAGGCGGTTTTAAGCAAGGACTTCACAACATATTAGAACCTTTAGCCTATGGTCTTCCGACGGTTTACGGACCAAAAACAGATAAGTTTTGGGAAGGTCAAGCGGCTGATGAAATGGGGGCTGGTAAAATAGTAACCAACCAAGAAGAGCTTATGATGTGGATGAATTCTATGAGAGACCCAATAACTTATGGCGAATCAAGAAACAAGGCGCATAGGTTTATTTCAGAAAATTCTGGGGCAACCGAGAAGATGTATGCCCAAATAAACAGCCATTTAAAATAAACGGGACTACTTTAAAAAGCAGCCCCGTTTTTATCATGAAGTGGATTCAATTATTTTGAAATCCCCAATAAGTCTAGCATAAATGCGTATTCCATGGCAATTTCTTTGTAGGCCTCATAACGCCCTGAGGCACCGCCATGACCAGTTTCCATGTTACAATACATCAATAAAGGAACCGTTTTATCCGTTCGTTTATCTCTTAGTTTTGCCACCCATTTTGCTGGCTCCCAATACTGCACTTGAGAATCGTGAAGGCCTGTCGTCACTAATATTGCAGGATATTTTTGTGAGGTAACATTGTCATACGGAGAGTACTCTTTCATGTAATTATAGAAAGTTTCGTTTTTTGGATTTCCCCACTCATCAAACTCTCCAGTTGTTAACGGTATGGTTTCGTCTAACATAGTAGTAACTACGTCTACAAAAGGAACCGCTGCAATAACCCCCTTGTAGAGAGTGGGCTCCATATTCAACACCGCTCCCATTAGAAGTCCACCGGCAGAACCACCCATAGCAAACAACTTTTCACTACTTGTATAGCCTTGCTTTACCAAGAATTTCGAACAGTCTACAAAATCGGTAAAGGTGTTTTTCTTGTAGAGTAATTTTCCTTTTTCGTACCAATCTCTTCCCAAGTATTGGCCACCTCTAATATGAGCAATTGCAAAAACAAATCCTCTATCAATTAGGGTCAATCTTGCAGAATTAAAGGTAGGGTCAATGGTGTAACCATAACTGCCGTATGCATATAGCAAAAGAGGATTTTCTCCCTCTTTCAACATATCTTTTCTGTACACTAAAGAAATGGCAACCTTTTCTCCGTCTCTTGCAGGAGCCCAAATAGTTTTTGACTCGTACAGTGCAGCATCATATCCACCCTTTACTTCTTGAACCTTTTTCACTTCCTGCTCTCCAGTACTCATATTGTAATCAATTACAGAGTTGGGTTGTTTTAGCGAAGTAAAGTTATACCTGAGCCATTCGGTATCGTAATCAACGTTTGAGCCGAGAGACAAAGTATAAGCCTGTTCTGAAACAGGCATTTTATGAATATCACCTTTTTGGTTTCTGATAATCAAGTTAGATTCTCCATTCTCTCTTTCTTCACTAACAATGAAATTCTTAAAGACGTCAACATCTTCTAAAAAAACATTTTCACGATGAGGAATAACATCAATCCACGACTCTTCTAAAGTGTTTTGTTCTGTGGCTTTAGACAGTTTAAAGTTTTTCGCCTTGTTTGAGTTAGACCGAATGTACCAATGATCTCCGGCGTGGTCTATAGAATATTCAAGTCCCCTGATTCTTTCTTGAAACAAAGTGAATTCAGCATTTGGAGTATTTACATCTAAATATTGAATTTCATCAGAAAGCGTGCTTGACGAATGGATTATTATGTACTTACTGCTTTTTGTTTTACTTACACCCACGTAATAAGTATCGTCTTTTTCTTCAAAAATCAAAATATCGTTTTCTACCGGGCTACCAAGAACGTGCTTCTTTACTTTACACGACCTTAAGGTTTCTAGATTCTGTACTGAGTAAAAAACCGTTTGATTGTCTGCAGCCCAAACACAATCACCCACTACATTTGGAATTGAATCTTGAAGAATCTCTCCAGACACAAGGTCCTTAAAGTAGATTTTATAAATGCGCCTACTAACCTCATCTACAGAAAAGGCAATTTTCTGATTATCTGGACTTATTGAAACCGAACCCACTTGAAAATAATCTTTCCCTTCTGCCAATTCATTTACATTGAGAAGAATCTCTTCTGGGGCCTCTAAGGTTTCTTTCTTGCGACAAATTATTGGGTACTGTTTATCTTTTTCAAACCTTGTGTAATAGAAATACCCATTCTTTTTATAAGGCACACTTGAATCATCTTCAATCAATCGCCCTACCATTTCATCATAGAGAGATTTTTGAAAACCCTCAGTCCCTTTCATTACGAATTCTCGGTAGTCATTCTCTTTGTTTAAGTAATCAATAACTACGGGGTCATTTCTATCATTCATCCAGAAGTATGGATCGATTCTTACATCGCCATGAATTTCTAGGCGTTTAGGTACTTTTCTTGCAATTGGTTCTGTTACCATAGTATTATTTTCGCTAGGACTGCATCCTAACCCCAAGAGAATGATGGAAAGAAAGGGCGCTAGCTTTTTCATAGAATTATCTTAAAAGTTTACCTCGGTGCTAATTGACTTTTTGTTGTTCAAAAGGTCATTTCCATTGAATTGTATTTTCAACTCTCTTTTATCTTGAGACATTAAGTAATTTGTATTCGAAAAGCTTTTTACAGGTTTTTCAAAATAGAAGGTGTTTGAAAACTCCATAAAGCGCAACATTTTTGTAAAGGCCGTATCGTTTAAAAGCTCTGAATCTTCATCTATTTTTTCCGTAAATTTTAATTCATCACCATCTACTTCAAAAAAGCCATCGGCAAGCATAAAGCCTCTTAAATTCTCATCCTCTGAATTCATGTTCCTACCTGATCTATTCAAAGCCTCAACATCTTCAAAATCATATGAGAACTGAACTACTCCTTCTTTGTAGAACATATCTGCATTAGAAACCCCCTCAATACTATTAAACAAATCAAGAATAGAATCTTTCTTTTCGTTGATACCTTCATTCACTTGCATGTCAATTGAATCGGTTGATTCTCCTGCCATAGCCATAAAAGAAGACATATCAATTGTGTTTATCACCTTTCCAGAAAAGTCCTTATCAAAGTAGAATTCTGAATTAATACTACATGCGCTAATTAGCACAAGCGCCATAAAACCTAATAATAATTTCATCGTTAGAATTTTTTTGTAAATATAATAAAGGGGGCATGGGTTATAACATTGATATGAATATTGTTTGTACATTCATAAAAATTTTAATTTATGCGCTACACTGAACCCATGTTAAAAGAAGGAGCTTTAAAGGACAAGGTAATCGTCGTTACTGGCGGAGGCACTGGATTAGGTAAATCAATGAGCTCTTACTTTTCAACACTTGGTGCAACAGTTATTATCACCTCTAGAAAGCTGGACGTCCTAGAAAAAACAGCTCGTGAAATGTCTGATGAAACCGGAGGTAAGGTAATTCCAATAGCGTGCGATGTTAGAGACTACGATCAAGTTGAGGCCCTATTGCAAGCAACTCTAGAAAAGGCAGGGTCACCTGATGTACTTGTCAACAATGCAGCTGGAAACTTTATTAGTCCTACGGAAAGATTATCACATAGAGCTTTCGATGCAGTAATTGATATTGTTTTAAAGGGGACAAAGAATTGCACCCTTGCGTTTGGAAAGCATTGGATTGATCAAAAAGAAAAAAACAAAAACATTTTAAATATTGTCACCACTTATGCATGGACAGGATCTTCATATGTAGTGCCCTCTGCTATTAGCAAAGCTGGAGTATTAGCTCTTACAAGATCACTAGCCGTAGAATGGGCAAAGTATGGCATTAGAAGTAACGCAGTTGCTCCAGGTCCCTTTCCTACTGAAGGAGCATGGTCAAGAATTTTACCAGGTGACCTAATGGAGCAATTAAATTTAATCAATGAAATTCCGTTGAGAAGAGCTGGCGAACACCAAGAGCTCGCCAACTTAACGGCTTATATGGTTTCAGATTACGCTGCGTATATGAACGGTGAGGTTGTTACTCTTGACGGAGGGGAATGGTTACAGGACGCTGGCCAAATGAACTTTTTAGATAAAGTCACCCCAGAAATGTGGGACTATTTTATTTCTCTATCCAAGAAAAGCAAATAAAAAAAGGAGAGTTTTACTCTCCTTTTTATTTATTATTGATTCTTATACTCTTGCAACTCCTTGTAGGCTTGTTGACTTGGTTTATGTTGAGGATTATACTCCAAGGCTTTTCTGTAATCTGCTTCTGCTTTTGTCACATCACCTAGCTTTTGGTAAGCGTATCCTCTACCGTAATAAGCCCGATGATTAATTTCTCTAATACTAATAGCTCCTGAGAAATAATTAATTGCATTACGGTAATCCCCCAATTGCATATGTACATATCCTAAACTAAATAAAGGTTCAGGATCATTGGTATTGAGTTCACTTGATTTCAAAAATGATTCAATGGCTTCATTCCATTGTTCTGTTTTCATGTAGTAAAATCCAAGTTTATAGTAAATATCGCTTCTGGTGGAATCTATTTGAAGAAGTCTTTGATAGTATGAAACTGCCAAAGGATCCTTTTTTCCTGCATATAGTACAGCCACCATATCAAGGGCCTCCCAAAAATCAGGATCTACATCAATCGCCTTTTGAGCCATTCTAATTGCATTAACCGTATCTTGATGTAGGCTTAACAAGTTGGTTGCTTGAATTAAATAAATACGAGGCTCTTGAGGATTAATAGCCTTAGCATCCATTAAAACCTTTTCGCTTAATTCATATTCGCCAACCGTTGTATATAACCTAGCTAGGTTTATTCTACAGTCCATTGACTGCGGATCAATCTTAATACACTTTACCCATGAATCTCTTGAGATTCTAGTTTTGTTAAAAATCATATTCACCTTTCCCCATGTGTTCCAAGTAGTTGGTGAAAGTGAATCAAGAGCTAATGCGGTTTGAGCATCAGCCAATGCGTATTTTATATTTTTCTTTTCCATATAGGCCTCTGCACGGAGGTTAAGGGCCTTTGTATCTTTTGGATGCTCAAAGATCCATGCGGTAAGTGAATCAAGGTAAGGATCATTTCCTCCTACTTTAGCATCCTTTACTTCTTGAACTTTAGATTCAGAAACGCGATTGTCTTCTGAGGAATTAGAGCAAGCATAAACACCCAGTATGAGCAATAGAAATATGTATCTCTTTTTCATTGTTGAAGGTTTGAGTGGTAAAAGTACCAAAAATTAAACGGGTTTTTAAATTAAAAAAGGCCCCGAAGGGCCTCTTTTATTATTCGCTTACGTTTAACTTTTGATATACCTTATCTTCAATTTCTTCGGCGAGTTCAGGGTTGTCTTTCAACAATTGTTTTACGGCATCTCTACCTTGGCCTAACTTTGTCTCTCCGTAAGAGAACCAAGAGCCACTCTTTTTAACAATCTCATTGGCAACGCCTAAATCAATTAGCTCACCAACCTTAGAAATCCCCTCACCATACATTACATCAAATTCCGCTTGTCTAAACGGTGGTGCAACTTTGTTCTTAACTACCTTCACTCTAACTCTGTTACCAGAAATAGAATCGCCATCTTTAATTTGGCTTGATCTTCTAATGTCTAGACGAACAGAAGCGTAAAACTTAAGAGCATTACCCCCAGTAGTGGTTTCGGGGTTTCCAAACATTACTCCAATCTTCTCACGCAACTGGTTAATGAAAATACAAGTACAATTCGTTTTAGATATAGAGCCGGTAAGTTTTCTTAACGCCTGCGACATCAAACGAGCGTGAAGCCCCATTTTTGAATCACCCATTTCTCCTTCAATTTCACTTTTAGGAGTCAAGGCTGCAACAGAGTCAACAATTAAAATATCAATAGCGCCCGATCTAATAAGGTTATCAGCGATTTCAAGGGCTTGCTCACCATTGTCTGGTTGAGAAATAATCAACTCTTCTGTATTTACCCCTAATTTTTCGGCATAAGTTCTATCAAATGCATGCTCTGCATCAATAAAGGCAGCAATACCTCCTGCTTTTTGAGTTTCTGCGATTGCATGTAATGTCAAGGTGGTTTTTCCAGAAGATTCTGGACCGTAAATTTCAACTACCCTTCCTCTTGGGTAACCACCTACTCCTAGTGCAATATCAAGTCCTAAAGACCCAGAGGGAATTACATCTACCTCCTCTACGGCTTTATCACCCATCTTCATCACAGCTCCTTTGCCGTATGTCTTATCCAACTTATCCATAGTAAGTTGAAGTGCTTTTAACTTTGCAGTTTTATCGTTACTCATCGTTGATTTTTTTTTCTATTTGAAGGTAAACAAAAATAGAAAAAGGAACGCCTTACTTGGAAAATCCAATTGGTAAGTTATTCACTTTTTATCTAAAATTTTATTTCTCTAAAGTCTGTGCTGTTGCCTCCTTAGTTTTAACCTTTTTTATCACTTTTTCTATCACACCTTCCTCGTTTATTACAAATGTTTGACGGTGAATTCCATCGTATTCTTTACCCATAAATTTCTTTAACCCCCATACACCATACTGCTTAATAATCTCTTTTTCTGTGTCAGCGATTAAAGGAAAAGGTAAATCGTACTTTTCAATAAACTTGGTATGTCTAGAGGCATCATCAGCAGAAACGCCAATTACTTGGTACCCCTTTTTCAAAAGGTCGTTGTAATTATCTCTGTAATCACAAGCTTGGGTCGTACACCCAGGAGTCATATCTTTTGGATAGAAGTAAAGGATTACTTTTTTTTCACGGAAGTCAGAAAGTGAAATCTCTTTATTGTTTTGATCAATTCCTTTAAAGTGAGGAGCTTTATCTCCTTCTTTTAAATGTGTCATAGTTCTACTTATTTATACGAAAACAAATGTTTCCAATTGGTTGTTCAAAGTAATGAAGATTTTATTTCTTTACATATTAAAGCCAAATAGAATGACCAAAAAGGAGAAAGTCAGCTACGTAATAAACACGCTTGAGGAGTTATTCCCAGAAACCCCTGTTCCTCTAAATCACAAAGACCCTTACACTCTCCTTATTGCCGTTTTGCTTTCCGCTCAATGCACCGATGAAAGGGTAAATAAAATCACCCCTTTATTATTTGCCAAAGCAGACAACCCCTATGACATGGTAAAAATGACCGTTGAACAGATTGCTGAAATCATCAGGCCATGCGGACTTACCCCGATGAAGTCAAAAGGGATTTACGGGTTGAGTAAAATATTAATTGAAGAATATCAAGGCGAGGTGCCCTGTAGTTTTGAAGACTTAGAAAAATTACCTGCCGTTGGACATAAAACCGCATCGGTTTTAATGAGTCAAGCCTTTAATGTTCCTGCGTTTCCGGTAGATACACACATTCACAGGTTAATGTATCGTTGGAATCTTAGTAACGGAAAATCTGTAGAACAAACAGAGAAAGATGCCAAGAGGCTATTCCCAAAAGAAAAGTGGAACAAGCTTCACCTCCAGATAATATTTTATGCTAGGAAGTATTCACCGGCAAGAGGCTGGAAATTGGAAAACGATATTATTTCGCAAACCATTGGTAGGAAATCTGAAATTGCTAAAGCAGGATAATTAAAAGTCAGTACTCAAAGAGAAGTAAAACACTCTTGGCAATTGAATACCATCCTCAACACCCCAAGCCCAATCCGCTCTCATAAAATATCCGAAAATTTTTGACCGAAGACCAAATCCATATCCCAAAACAATGGGGTCTTTTTGTTTGTCAACGATGATCTTAATAGGTCCATTATCAATTACCTCATTATTTAATGCATTCTCTCTAGAGTAAGGAGAATCACCATTCCATGCGGTACCTACATCAGTAAACCCAACTACTTGGAACGTATTTAAAAACTCGGATTGAATAGGTTTATTCATCATCATTCTAAAAATAGGGGCTCTAACTTCAGAGTTAATAACCGCAAAGCTTGTACCGTTTCGGGTATTCTGGGTAAAACCCCTCAAATTGGTAACCACGGTCTGGAAGATGTAATTCTCATCTTGAGCTATCGGAGTATTGTTTTTAAAATCGGGATTGATTTGATTGTCAACTCCCCCTAAGAAATAAAGAAGTTTTTCATGACCAAAGGTCGTTCCGTAGGCAAACCTATTTGCCCATATCATTTCCCTCCACAGAGGCAAATAATGTCTTGCATCAATTCCGGCGGTAAACATCCCTGAAGGAGAAATATTAAAATCTTCGTAAAATTCACCGAACACCTTCCCTCTCCAACCATTGTATAGGTTTATTCCCTTTTTAATGGTATTGTCATAAACATATTCTGCCTTTAGAATTCCGTAGGCTTTAATCTGTTCTTCGCGCTCTAATGATCCAATTTGACCATCAGACAGGGTAATTGACCTCTGATGTCTTCCTCCAATAGAAAACTTAATAGCCGACACCGGATTAAAAGGCCAAGAAACCTTGAAGTGAGCTTCATTGGTAATGTACCTCATAAAGTAAATAGACTGATAACCTACCTGTGATCTACGCAAGTAGGTCAACGACTTATCTAGACGAGATTTATTGTTTACCAGTTGAATCATCACCTCAGAATTAGGACTTAAGGACAAACCAGCTATAGGTTGAAAATCAGTTCTAAAACCACCTACCAATGTATAATTATTGAACAGGTCGATAATTCCCATTTTTAACACTGCATTAAATCCAGGATTTAACAATCCGGGTTGTGGACTACCGGTATATGGCTGATAACTTGGATTGTCAAAAACAAACCCTACTTGGACCCCAACTTGATCCCGATAAAAAGTAGGGAAGTACACTCTACTGCTAGGTATTTCAAACTTTTTTGGTTCCTCAATAGATGGTAGATTATCAGCCGGTTTTTCAGTTATTAAGGCTTTTTCTTCTCTTTCTTTTTTCTTGAGTTCTAATTCTTTCTTAGAAAGAAAATGATGTTTTTCTAAAACATCTCCATCAAACTCATAATCTTCAATATTAATTTCAAATCCCTGTCGGGGAGATGCAATTTCGGCATATTCATCTATGGTTACATTGTCTGATTTTTGCTTCCCACCTTTTATTGGCGACCCTTCAATAAGTGTTAAGTTGAGCTCTTTTGCTGGCAACTTATCTTCGAGAAACAACCTAAATCTTTTATTACCATAAAGTAATTTCACTTGATTATCACCCTCTTTACTTACCGCAAGCTCAGTAACATTTAGGGGACTATCTGTCACTTGATATCTACTAAACTCATAACTGAAATGAGTTGTGGTATCTACATAGGCAACAGAGCTATCAATTCCAATTAAATATTGGTTTTGGGTGCCTAAGTCATTACTTAAAAACTGGATGAAACTAGGTTCGTACTCCGTGGGTTTTGTTTCATTGAAATAAGGAGTGTTTGTCAACCTCCAAAGCATTGTTTTTGTTTTCTTCTTTATTTCTGTCGGACTCCTGATTACAAAGAGATCATTAAAGGGAGAGAAGTTCAGAGTAATTTCATCATACTTTAGGGTATCATGGATTCTATTAGATGCATAAACAATTTGCTTACCTCCCATGATGTAGGCGGGATGAGAATCATCCCAATCATCATAGGTAAGCGGTATAATAGTTTTAGAGAGCAAGGTGTATTCAAAAATATCAGATCGGCCGTTTTTAACCGCAGACATCACAATCCTTTTTCCGTCTGGTGAGTATTCCATAGAAAGAACCTTATCAAATCCGAAAAGGTTTCTCCTCTCTAGTTCTCTCTTTTCAACATTGTAAAAATACAGCCATAAGAATCCCTTTTCTTCAGTTACAATAGTCAAAATATTGTTGTTTGGGCTCCAAGTAAGAACCGGAAAAGAGTTATCCGTATTCTGAGAGATCTTATAACCACCTTTTAAAATACGCTTGCGTCGATCTTTTTCTACATCATAAATGTAGACTTTATATTCACCTAATTTATTTGTGTTGTAGGCAATATACTTTCCATCATTTGTAATATCTAATTGAGAGAACCTTTGCTTTTTTCTCCCCTTAACTACTTCGTTTTCTGGAAAGATATTCTCGACTAAAAAGGCCTGCTCATACATTTTGCGATAATACTCTTTCCAACCCTGAATTAATTCATCAGTTGTTACCCCCAAGACATATAAAAACCCATCATCAATACTACGATTAACCACCGTCATATAAATGACATTTTTGACTACAGGGGCACCATAGGTTTTTGAAATATACTGCCAGATTGCATGTCCTGCAAACACAGCCTCATCATCTGTCAAAACATTTAATCTATCATACTTACCGGTAGCAATACCATCTCTTACGTATTGATCCATTTCGGTAGTCCAAGGTTTAGACATATAAGAAACCGCTCCCTCCATAAACCAAGTTGGCAGATTTAACAAGGTCGAGTTTTTAATACTCTCAGAAAACCCACCGTAAATTTGACTTTGCAAAATCAAGTCAATAAGTCCTGTTCGTATCTGTTGTTCAAGATGGGCATAACTACCATCAAAGTATACAAACATCTTAGAGCCTACTAGCCGCGTAACTCCACCAGTATTATACGCTTCGTCGGTATTAAGGTTTACATTACTCTGCTTGAGGTCCGTTAAATTTCTGAAAACTAAAACTTGAATTCGATCAGAGAGACGTGCATCAAGATACTTTTCTAATTGAGATAGGTTCTGGTTGACAAGTTCGGCAGTTTTTTGAGCCACATCTTTACCTTGGTCGTGGTAAAAAACATCATATCTATCAAAGCGAAAGTAGTGCCATTTAAAATCTGTGTATTGCACACGGTTCTTACCATAAACCTGATACAGTCCATAATAGAACTGTCCTTCAGATAATTTGGGTAAGAGGAAAAAAACAAAAGTGAGAAAGAGGAGCGTTTTTTTCAAATGACTTTCTTTTTTACTAAAATACAATAATAGTAACGCTTTTCAATAAAAACTGTTGTCATGTAAGATAATATTGTCAATTAGAAAAAAAGTTTAATTTTGGCCACGATAAAAAACAAACAAAATGAAAAAAGTATTATTAATTGCATTTGCAGCTATGACATTAGTTGCCTGTAAAAAAGACGACAAAGACAACGGAGGAAGCACGACTCCTGCTCAAACAACAGAAGAGAAAATTTTAGGTGACTGGGACGGTGATGTTATTAGACAAAGAGAAGTAGTCGTTGATTTAAGTATCGACACAACGGTAACTACAGACATCAGCAATTATCAATTCGAGTTTAAGACTGGAAATATTATTACACTTACTGATGCAAGTTCAAGTCAATCACAAGATTTATCATGGAGCTTATTAAGCGACGACAGAATGACATTTGATGGTGACACTTTTGATATTGTAAAACTTACTTCTTCAGAATTTGATTTTGTACTTCAATTTGACGTTGACTTAGGTGGTGGTGTTATTGACAATGTTACCCAAACTATCGAATTAGTAAAATAATTTACTTTGAAAAGTAATAAAAAGGCCACCCATTGGGTGGCCTTTTTATTTAGCTCAATCTATTTAAGATTAACTCTTCAATCTTTGGCGAATCCCAAATAGATTCAATTTCAGGAGTCTTCATAACCTCCTCCATTATTTCATCTTGTCGCTCCCCTATTTTAATAGCTTCACTGTAAGGAATGTGGCTGAATGTAACCATACTATATAAGGGCAACCACTTATCGGGATGGTTTTTTGAAAATTTAGCTTCTATTTTTTTTCGCAACAAAAACTCAGGATCCGCAGTCAAGTCGCGCATTTCAACAAAGTTTCTCATGGCAAGATCTGCTATGGCATTACCATTAGGAACCCTTTCTTTTTCATAAGCTTCTAAAACCGAAAGCATATCCTCATCACCCATGGTTTCCATAAAATGATTTAGAATTGTGCAATCTTCAAATCCAGAATTCATGCCTTGACCATAAAAAGGCACAATGGCGTGGGAAGCATCACCCATCAAGGCAACTTTTCCGTTTTTAGTCCAAGGTGAACATCTAATAATTACCAATGGTGCCGTAGGATTTTCAACCCATTCTTGATCAAAGGTTGGCATTAGGGAAATAGCATCTGGAAAAACTCTTTCAAAAAATGCTCTCGCGGCAGACACCGAGTCTAGTGCATCAAAACTTTCTTCTCCTTCGTAAGGAAAGAAAAGAGTACAAGTAAATGATCCGTCTAGATTAGGTAAAGCAATAAGCATATGCTTGCCTCTTGGCCAAATGTGCAAGGCTGATTTATCAAGTTTATGAGTACCATCTTCATTCCCAGGAATGGTTAACTCCTTATATCCATGTTCAATGTATTCTTGAGAGTAGTTAAATCTATTGGTTTTTTGCATGGCGGCTCTAACCGCAGAAAAAGCGCCATCTGTGCCAAATACTAAGTCTGATTCAACCTCTATGTTTTCTCCATGAATAGAAAACCTTGTCAATGGTTTTTCAAAATCAATTCCAGTACACTTTGCATCAAAAGTAATTTCTACATTTTCACTTTTCTCTGCAAGGTCCATAAGTTTTTCGTTTAGACCACCTCTAGACACTGAGTAAATTGCTTGCCCTTCTTTACCGTAGGGTTGTTCAGAAAGTTCTCCAGTAACTGAGTGCATTATTCTCTTACTCATCGGCAAGGCCATTTTCTTTATCTCGTCAGATAGACCTATTCCTTTTAAAGCTTTCCATCCTCGGTCTGAAAGTGCGAGGTTAATTGACTTTCCACCAATACCCCCTCTTTTTCTAGCGTCTGAACGCCTTTCGAAAACATTTACAGTATATCCTTTTTTTGCGCAATATGCAGCCCACAAGGAACCAACAAGTCCTGCACCTACTATTGTAACTTTCTTACTCATTAGTCTATTACTTTTTCTAAAATCTTACCAAAGTTATATATGTCTTCAAATGAATTGTACAACGGCACCGGAGCCATTCTAATTACATTTGGTTCTCGCCAATCGGCAATCACTCCTTCTTTCATCAATTTATCAAACACCTCTCTACCTTGTCCGTGCAAAAAAACAGAGACTTGAGCTGCTCTTGCACTCCAATCTTTTGGTGTAATCAACTCAAATGAATGACCTTTTGTTTTCCCTACCTCTGTCAATACAAACTCTAAATAACTTGAAAGGTTCATTGATTTAGCCCTTAAAACTTCTAAATCTACACTGTCAAAAATATCAAGACTTGCCCTTTGAGGAGCCATAGAAAAAACAGGAGCATTGCTTAACTGCCATGCTTCAGCCGTATTCATAGGTACAAATTGGTCGGGCATTGAAAATCTCGATTCCTTTTCATGACCCCACCATCCTTCAAAGCGAGGAATATCAGATTTACCTAAATGCTTTTCATGGACAAACAATCCAGCAATGGCTCCGGGTCCTGAGTTTAGATACTTATAAGTACACCACGCGGCAAAATCTACATCCCAATCATGTAGTTTCAACTCAATATTCCCCATGGCATGAGCAAGATCCCAACCCACAACAACGCCTTTAGACCGCGCTGCTTTGGTGATTCCTTCGATATCAAAAACTTGACCCGTGTAATAATTTACACCCCCCATCATCAATAAAGCAATTTCATCACCTTGCTCTTCAATGGCTTTATAAATATCTTCTTCACGAATCGTGAACTCATTCTCTCTAGGTGATATTTCTAGCAATGA
Organism: uncultured Schleiferiaceae bacterium; assembly: GCA_965661055.1. Lineage (GTDB taxonomy): Bacteria > Bacteroidota > Bacteroidia > Flavobacteriales > Schleiferiaceae > CBFHSF01. The sequence goes on from CBFICS010000009.1 coordinate 17,529, forward strand.
ATCTGAAGAATATCCATGAAATCTCAGCTGAGAAGACAAGGCGTACTGATCACTTGGAAACGCCTTTGCCTCACAAAGAATTTTATTTCTAGCAGAAGTTGGTCTATAAAAAGACACCATTAAAAGGTGAAGATTATTGGTCAACGTCCCCATAGAAACCACCTCAGACTCTTTACTGCCCGTCAATCTAGCTAACGATTTCGCAAACTGCTCATGATAAGGCATCCAAGGTCTTTTGGCGTGAAAATGACCTTCAACACCATGGTTTTTCCAATCCTCTAATTCTTCTTGAAGATACTTTTCTGTATTTTTTGGCTGAAGGCCTAATGAGTTTCCTGTAAAATAGATTACATCCTTACCCTTGTGTTGTGGCAAGTGAAACTTTGACCTATAAGATGCCAGTGGATCTTGAGAATCCATTTGACGTGCATAGTCTATATCAAATTTTTGGGTCATTTCTAAAAATTTTGCTAAATGTAAGAGAATAAATAGAGGCTGAAAAATAGAAATATAGTTGTTGACTCAATGGCAACACTATAATATATATCTGATGTAATCTTTTTGCTTCCGTACAATAGAAATAATGTTAAAAGTGTACTCAACAATTCTGCAAAAACCATTTTCATGGGATGATTCATTATTACGGCAAAAGAAACCGCTAAAAGCGCCCCAAGAGAGACCAAAACCATGGAGAAACGCCAAGCGTTTTTCTTTCCCCAGACCATGGGCAAGGTCCACATTTGCTTTGAGTCAATATTATAGTCCCTAATATCAAAAGCAATAGTAATTCCTACCACCAACAAAAATCTACCTACTAAATATAATACCCCTTCCCAATGCCAAGCATCCAAAAAGGGAAGTAAGCCACAAATAATCATCCAAACCCATCCGATGGCAACCAATTTAATCCCGGGGCTTTCTCTAAGGGGTTTCAAAGTAATATTCATCCCGCGAAAGCGTAAACCTAAAGGGTAGCTAAGGGCAATACCCCCAGACAGAATAGCCAACAACCACTTTTCATGGTCAAATGAAAGGTAGGCAAAAAGCAAACTTAAGGCAGCTGACATCAGTGTTGAAATCCAAATCCATCTTCTGTGTTTTATATGCCAAATGGTGATGGGCGATTTTTGAAAATCTTCTGATTCCCCTTCAAAGAATCGGGCAAAATTGTACACAAAAATGGTTGAGCAAAAAACAAAGGCTAAATAGTAGAGATCAAAAAATCTCAAGTAAAGATAGGTTGAAGCGGCTAAAGAGGTGGCCGATAGCGCAACAATAACATTACTATATGCTAGTGATTTCAGTATGTTGTTTATAGCTTTCAAAATACCTTTTACAAAGAAAGCACAAAGTTGTCATATTAAATAAAACTTATCGCAAAACCAACGCGTTAATTTTAAGGATTTACTTTACCTTTGCAGCCATTATTTTAAGCAATAGCACATGGATATTAATTCTTTTGCTCACAGGCATATAGGTCCTAAGTTTGAGGACGTTGATTCAATGCTAAACACAATAGGTGTAAGCTCTTTAGAACAACTTATTTCCGAGACTGTTCCTTCTGACATTAGGTTAGATGGATTAATGAATATTGACGAACCCATGACAGAACATGAGTTCATGGTTCATATTCAAGAGCAGGCTAGGAAGAATAAAGTATACAGAACCTACATTGGATTAGGTTATCACAACACCATTTTACCAGGGGTTATTCAAAGAAACATTTTAGAAAACCCAGGTTGGTATACCGCGTACACTCCTTACCAAGCAGAGATCGCTCAAGGTAGACTAGAAGCTCTTTTAAACTTCCAGACTATGGTTACCGAGCTTACGGGGATGGAATTGGCCAATGCTTCTCTTCTTGATGAAGCTACTGCAGCGGCAGAAGCGATGGTAATGCTTTACAATGCTAGATCAAGAGAGCAGGCAAAATCAGGATCTAATAAATTCTTTGTTTCCAAAGACTGTCTCCCTCAAAATATTGACCTTTTGAAAACAAGGTCAGTCCCAATGGACATTGAATTAGTTATTGGTGACCACAGACACTTTGCGTTTTCTGATGACTTTTTCGGTTGTTTACTACAATATCCTACGGTTAACGGTAAAGTACCTGATTACTCAGAGTGGGTAGCTAAAGCAAAAGCCAATCAAATGGGCGTTGCGGTTGCTGCTGACATAATGAGCTTAGTACTTTTAACCCCTCCAGGAGAATGGGGTGCAGACGTAGTAGTGGGTACTACCCAAAGATTTGGAATTCCGTTAGGATACGGAGGTCCACACGCTGGCTTCTTTGCTACTAAAGAAGAATTCAAGAGGTTACTTCCTGGTCGAATTATCGGAAAGACTATTGACAAAGATGGTAGCGAAGCGCTAAGAATGGCACTTCAAACAAGAGAGCAGCACATTAAAAGAGACCGCGCTACATCAAACATTTGTACGGCTCAGGTTTTGCTTGCGGTAATGGCGGGTATGTATGCCGTTTATCACGGTGAAGATGGGCTTAAACAAATTGCTTCAAAAATTCATCGCTCAGCAAGAACTTTAGAAAGAGAACTCACAAAAATTGGTTACGAGCAATTAAACCAAGATTACTTTGATACTCTTTTATTAGATCTTGCAGATGTTGATTATATGCGAGTAAGGACACTTTCTGACGAAAAGGGAATTAACTTTAGACATATTAACAACAACCTTTTAGGAATTAGTATTAATGAAACAACTAACCTAAAAGCGATTAATGATATCATTGAAGTTCTTGCCGAAGCTAAGGGTGTAGAGCCAACAGTAGTTGACAGTCTCATAGAAAAGGATTCCATTCCTTCTTTTGCTTCAAGAGCAACTCCTTTCTTACAACATGATGTATTCAACAAGTATCATTCAGAAACTGAAATGATGAGATACATTAAAAGTTTAGAAAGAAAAGATTTATCATTAAACCACAGTATGATTCCATTGGGTTCATGCACCATGAAGTTAAATGCTGCCGTTGAAATGATTCCTCTTACTTGGCCATCATTTGCCAACATTCATCCATTTGTACCTAAAAATCAAGCAAGAGGATATCAATACATCATTCAAGAACTTGAAAATGACCTTGCCGTTATTACCGGATTTGATGCAGTTTCACTTCAGCCAAACTCTGGAGCTCAAGGAGAATTTGCTGGTTTGATGGTTATTAGAGCGTTTCACCAAAGTCGTGGTGAAGGCCATAGAAACATTGCCTTAATCCCTTCTTCTGCCCATGGGACCAATCCTGCATCAGCGGTTATGGCCGGTATGAAAGTTGTAGTTGTTAAGTGTGATGACCAAGGAAACATTGATGTAGAAGACTTAAAAGCTATGGCAGAAAAGCACAGCGACAATTTAGCCGCATTAATGATAACTTACCCTTCAACACATGGTGTTTTTGAAGCGTCTGTAAAAGAAGTTACTGCCATTGTACATAAGCACGGCGGACAAGTTTACATGGACGGTGCAAACATGAACGCGCAGGTTGGTTTGACCAGTCCTGGTCTAATTGGCGCTGATGTGTGTCACTTAAACCTTCACAAAACATTTGCCATTCCTCACGGAGGTGGAGGTCCAGGAATGGGACCTATTTGTGTAAAAGAACACCTTAGACCCTTTTTACCAGGTAACGCTGTAATTTCTACAGGAGGTAGCCAAGCTATTTCTGGCATTTCAGCTGCACCTTACGGATCTGGACTAATTTTAATTATTTCCTACGCATACATAAAAATGTTAGGAGCGTTAGGACTTAAAAACTCCACTGAATTTGCCATCTTAAACGCCAATTACATGAAAGCAAGACTAGAACCTCACTTTCCGGTCTTATATAGCGGAGAAAATGGCAGATGTGCTCATGAAATGATTTTAGATTGCCGTCCGTTTAAAAAAGCCGGAGGAATTGAAGTTACCGATATTGCAAAGAGACTTATGGATTATGGGTACCATGCTCCAACGGTAAGTTTCCCAGTTGCCGGCACCTTGATGGTAGAACCAACAGAAAGTGAAGACAAAATAGAGCTTGACAGATTCTGTGATGCAATGATTGCTATTAAGGGAGAAATTGACAAAGTGATTACGGGTGAGTTTAATGAGATTGAAAACCCATTGAAAAACGCACCGCACACTTTACAAATGATAACTGCCAACGAATGGAATCAAGCATATTCTAGAGAAACCGCAGCTTTCCCTCTTTCTTACTTACTGCAGAATAAATTCTGGCCATCAGTAAGAAGGGTTGATGACGCCTACGGAGATAGAAACTTAATATGTACTTGTGAACCTATAGAAACATACGCAGAATAAAAAAAAACGAGTTTTTCTCAACCTTTTAATCTCCGCATACGTTACTAATATGTAAGATGCGGAGATTTTTTATTGTAATAAATGCAATTTTGTATTTGTTTGAATAAAAATTTTCCTCTTCTTTGTATAAAGATTAAATTTGTTACGAATTAAAATCCGCGTAAATCATGAAAAAAATTACCAATCTGGTTCTGTTTACTCTTGCTAGTGGAGCAATGATGGCTCAAAGCCTACCTAAACTGGAGCCTACTCCAATGAAAGGTGATCACGGCGTTAGTAGACATGTGAACCAAACAACTGCTTCTAAGCAAGCAGGTACAACTTACTGGTCAGAAGACTTTGGCTCTGGAATTCCTGCGGGATGGACAAACCAAGTTCTAGACGCAACTGGAAACGTTAACACAGCCGCAGGAGCGGAATGGGAATACAGAGGCCCATCTACAACTCCTGACGTATCTGAAGGTTCAAGAGGTGGTTACGCTTCTGCTGGAGATCCTATTGTTTCTACCACAGCTGCTAACGGTTTCGTTATATTCGATTCAGATTTCCTAGATACCGATGGTACTGCCGGTGCATTTGGTACAGGTGTTGCTCCAACTCCTCACACAGGAGTTTTGACAACTGATACTATTGACTTAACGGCAGCTGCAGGAAATCAAATTGAATTATTGTTCACTTCTTATGCTCGTAAATTTACAGCTGACTTTGAAATCACTTTCTCTGCTGATGGTGGTTTAACCTGGACAGATACTGTAAATGTTTACGAAAATTTAGGGGTAAACTCTTCAACTGCAAATGATAGCCGTGTCCGCTACAAGCTTCCAGCTTCTTTAGCTGGGTCGCAGTACGCAATGATTCGTTTCCTTATGGGAGGATCTGATGCCTTCTATTTTTGGATGATGGACGACCTGTCTATTGAAGACCTTCCTAGCCACATTGTTAACTGGACAGTTTATAACGGTGCTCCAGCTCACGATTGGATTTCTAACGGAGACGGAGGTGAGCCAAAGTATGGAATCACTACCTTAAAACAAGTACGTCCAGTTGGATTTGACTCTAACGTGCATAACTACGGAGCGGCGGCTCAAACTAACTGTAAGTTAGAAGTTGAAGTATGGAATGGAACAACCTTACTTACCACTCTTTCTTCAAACACTGTGGCTACTTTGGCGACTGGTGATACATTAACTTACAACGACTTAGTTACCTCAACTGATTTCACTGCATCAGCAGAAGGAACTCATACCATCGTATATAAGTTTTCTTCTGACTCTATCAACGGAGTAAATTACCCATATGTAACTGATACATTTACATACTATGTAACTGATTCATTAATGTCTCAAGACTTTAATGTATTCTCTAACTCTATCGGTACAGATATGAGTGGAATTCAAGCGGTAGCTTCTAAATTCCAATTAGAAAATGATGAGCGTCTATTCTCTGTAGACCTTAGATTATCTACTGTTTCTCAAGCAGGTGGTTTCATAGAAATCGAAGTATATGACACAGCTGGATTTGATTATTCTGCTGCTACACCAGGAACTAACTTAGCGTATGGTTCTTACACCTTAACTTCAGGTGATCCTGGAACTACAATTAATATTCCTGTCGCTGATGCAAACAACGGTATTCCTTACTTAACAACTGGAGCTTATTTCATCGTAGTTAGAATGTCAAATGCTAACGGAGAAGTTCGTATCGCTAACGATGCTACTTTCCCACAAACAGGTGACAACTCACTAATGTACATTGGTGGAGCACAATGGTACTCTGGATTTAACAACTCAACTACATTAGAATCTCCACACATCCGTGCGATTTTCTGTCCTGCAGCTTCTGCAGCAATGTGTATGCAAGTTGGAATCGAGGAAGAAACTGCTTTAACTGGCGTTTCTGCTTACCCTAACCCTACTAACGGTTTTGTAAATGTTAGCTTTGCTGAGCAAGGTTCTTACGACATGAGCATCATCAACATGGTAGGTCAAACAGTTATCTCTAACTCAGTTAAAGCAACTGCTGGATCTGTAGAAAGAGTAGACCTTACTTCTTTAACTCCAGGTGTTTACTTCTTAAACATCAAGTCAGGAGAAAAAGTAGGTACTTACAAACTGACTGTACAATAAGATTTAAATCTTATGAATCATATAAAGTCCCCTCTCCAAATGGAGAGGGGACTTTTTTTTTACAACCACCCAACCTTTATAAAAACAATAGCGTGAATAGAGTAAGGGGAATAAATTCCCATATTTAACAGACACTTTTTCGTAAAACTCGCTATAAGCAATACTCTATTCAACTCAAAAAAAGTCCTCGCATTTGCGGGGCTTTTTTATTTTAGTCTGTGGATAATGTTATAATTTTGACCAACCATTTTAACATCAATGTCCACAAACCTTTACCTATACATTTGGCTAGGCGCTCTCGCCACTCAAATCATTTACTTCTTACTTTTTATCAAGGCATTGCTTAAAAAGGATAATGAAAAACAGGCACCTACTAGTCCCGTTTCTGTAATTATTTGTGGTCGAAATGAAAGCGAAAATTTTAAAAAGTTTTTGCCACTAATACTTGAACAAGAATATCCCAACTTTGAAGTAATTGCGGTAAACGATCAGAGTTTTGACAATACCGATGAAGTATTAGAAGAGTTAGCAAATCAATATTCTCATTTAAAAATTGTAACGGTACCCGAAACAGACCAATTCTGGAACGGAAAAAAGTACGCATTAACCCTTGGCATTAAAGCCGCAAAAAACCATCATCTACTTTTTACCGATGCAGATTGTAAACCATCATCCAATAAGTGGATTGCAACCCTAGCCAATGAGTTTAATCAATCTGAAATAGTTCTAGGCTATGGCGGTTACCAAAGAAAAAATACACTTACCAATACACTAATCCAATGGGAAACTCTCCAGACGGCCATTCATTATTTCTCTGCGGCTGCTTGGAAATATCCTTACATGGGGGTTGGTAGAAACTTAGGGTATACTAGTGATCTGTTTTATAAACACAAGGGTTTTGTGAAACACATGCACATTCCTTCCGGGGATGATGACCTTTTTATTCAAGATGCTGCTACAAAAAGAAATACATCATTCTCATTATCGGCAGATTCACAAACTCTAAGCGAACCTAAAGAAACCCTGTCAGAGTGGTTCCACCAAAAAAGACGCCACCTTTCTACCTCTAGATTTTATAAAAAGGGACATAAGTTTCTACTTGGATTCTTTTTTGCAACCCTACTCCTTACCTACTTCGGATGGATTCCAGGCTTGTTCATTGAAGGATATTTTAATCTAATAATTCTGGCCCTTGTAGGCACTCGTTTTTTATTGGCAGGAGTTGTATATGCCTTTTACAATCATAAATTATCAAAGACAAAAGCCATCTGGGGTTTTCCTATCTTTGAATTTTCAATTTTGCTCGCTTCAATCACTCAGCAATTTTTTAATTTGATTTACGGCAAACCCAAAAAATGGAAATAATCAAAAAATACTTCCCGGATTTAACCCAATTGCAAACAAAGCAATTTGAGCAATTAGAAGAGCTTTACACTCTGTGGAATAGCCAAATCAATGTAATCTCTAGAAAAGACATTGAAGAGCTGTATACAAGGCACGTACTGCACTCTTTAGGAATTGGCAAGGTTATGCAGTTTAATCCTGGTGCAAGGATCTTAGATGTTGGTACAGGAGGTGGGTTTCCTGGGGTTCCCCTAGCTATTTTATTCCCAGAAACTGAATTTGTGTTATGCGATTCAATTGGTAAAAAAATCAAGGTGGTTAACGAGGTGGCACAGGCGTTAGGTTTAAAAAATCTAAAAGCGATTCACGGAAGGGCAGAATCCATTTCTGGGAAGTTTGACTTTGTGGTCTCTAGAGCGGTGACTGCCATGCCAAGGTTTGTTGAATGGATTAACAATAAAATTGAAAAAGAAAGTCGTCATAAACTGGAAAACGGCATTCTATATTTAAAAGGGGGTGATCTTTCAGAAGAACTTAGTTCGTTTGACTTTTATAGAATATACGATCTCACAGATTATTTTTCTGAGGACTTTTTTGAAACTAAAAGTGTGGTTTATCTCCCTGCAAGGGCAATTATTTGATAAGAGCCTGTCTTACCTTTTTAAATAGGTTTGACTTAAACACGTAGTCAATAACATCTTCATTCTGAGAGGTAAGAACCTCATCATTACTACCTTCCCAAACCTTAAAACCTTCTTTCATCAACACCACGTGATCACCTATTTCAAGTACGGAGTTCATATCGTGGGTATTGATTATGGTGGTAATGTTATACTCTACAGTGATCTCCCTAATAAGGTTATCAATAACTATACTAGTTTCTGGATCTAAACCCGAGTTTGGCTCATCACAAAAAAGGTATTTTGGATTCATTGATATAGCCCTAGCAATGGCGACTCTCTTTTGCATTCCACCAGAAATTTCTGCCGGATACAGTTTATTCGCATTGGTCAGGTTAACTCTTTCAAGACAAAAGTCAACTCTTTTTTTTCTCTCTGCCGGCGTAAGGTCAGAAAACATATTGAGCGGAAACAAAACATTCTCTTCAACCGTTTGTGAATCAAAAAGGGCACCTCCTTGAAACACCATACCGATTTCTTGCCTCAAAGCCTTTCTTTGCTTTTTATCCATTTCATGCAAAGGTCGCCCGTCAAACAGAATAACACCATTATCAACCTCATGTAGACCAAGAATAGATTTTAAGAAAACCGTTTTTCCCGATCCTGATCTACCTATAATTAAATTGGCTTTTCCATCTTCAAAAACAACATCAATCCCCTTAAGTACTGATTTATCGCCAAATGCTTTTTGTATTCCCTTAACCTCAATCATTAGCTTAACAATATATCGGTTAACAAATAATTACACAAAATAATAGCAACACTACTATTCACTACCGCATCGGTAGATGACTTACCTACAGCAATGGCTCCCCCTTTAACAGTATATCCATAATAAGCAGAAATGGAAGCGATGATAAATGCAAAAACCACCGTTTTCAACAAAGCATAAACAATGTAAAACGGTTTAAATCCCATTTGTAGCCCTAACTGAAAGTCAGAAGTCGTTACCATACCAGTTAAATCTCCTGCCAAATAACCACCTAAAAGTCCTAAAAACATAGATAAGGTTATTAATAGGGGGTTGAAAAGTAAACAAGCCACAATCTTAGGTAAGATTAAAAAACTAGAAGAATTAACCCCCATGACCTCTAGGGCATCAATTTGTTCAGTAACCCTCATGGTACCGATGGTAGAGGCAATGTTTGACCCCACCTTACCGGCGAGGATTAAACTTACCATAGTGGGAGAAAACTCCAGAATAATAGATTCTCGAGTAGCAATGGCAACGTAGTATTGAGGAATTAATGGATCATCTAGGTTTAACGCTGTCTGTATGGTAACCACCGCTCCAACAAACAATGAAATAATAGAAACAATACCAAGAGAATCTAGACCAAGCTGGTCAATTTCCTTCATCAGACTTTTTCTATACTCGCCCCATTGTTCAGGTTTTTTAAAAACCCGCCCCAAAAGGATAAAATATTGGCCAATGCCATCTATCAATCGATAAATCATTTCGCTAAATTAAACTTAATTTTGTACCATTATGAAGAAGATTTTGCGAATGAAAAAATTATTCACCATATCCTTGTTTACACTTGTTTCTATCTCTTGTCTAACAGGATGTAAAACAACCGATTGTGACTGTCCTTCATTTTCATCCAAAAAAACAATGGACATTGACTGAAGAATTATTAAAATGGATTCCTAGAGAAACTCTAGATATTTTAAAAGCCCAAACAAAAGACTTACCTCCTTTTAGGTTAAAAATATCGAAACCAAGAAAAACCAAATCAGGTGATTTTCGTTTTCCACATAACGAAAAGTTACCCAGTATTTCGGTAAACTCAAATTTATCAAGTGGAGAGTTCTTACTCACATTAGTGCATGAATTAGCGCATTACATGGTATTTTTAGAACATGGAAGATTGGCTTCTCCTCACGGAAAAGAATGGAAATTGACCTTCAGAAAGCTCTTTGCCCCTCATTTTTCATCAAGTATCTATACTGAAGAACAACAAAAAGCCCTAGCTAAATACTTTTCTAACGTGAAGTCTAGCTCTTGTTACGACGTAAATTTAATGAAGTCATTAAAGGGTGAAAATACATCTGAAACCATTGAAAACCTTGAGCTGAAGCAAAAATTCATGATCTCTAATGGCAAGATTTTAACCCTTGAAAAAAAGATGAGATCTCGCTATCGTTGCATTGAAGAAAAAACTGGTAAAATTTATTCTGTGCATCCTCTTGCAGAGATTGTACCTTTGCCAAGAAATTAAACATCGAAAAATCGTCTTTGATGAAAAATATATTCTCAAACAGGAACTTTACCTTAGGTATTTTAGGCGGCGGACAGCTTGGCAAAATGCTGTTAACCGAAACTAGAAAATACGACATCACTACTAAAGTATTAGATCCTTCTGCCGATGCTCCTGGTAGAATGGCTTCAAACCACTTTGAAGTGGGTGACTTAAAAGACTATGACACGGTAATGAACTTTGGCCGTGACGTAGATACCCTGACTATAGAAATTGAAGCCGTTAATGTAAACGCATTAGAAGACTTAGAAAAAAGTGGAGTTAAGGTATATCCTCAACCCTCTGTTTTAAGAATCATTCAAAACAAGGTGAGACAGAAGAAATTCTACGAAGAAAATCAAATTCCCACCTCTCCTTTTAAGGTTTTTGAAACTGCCAATGACCTAAAAAGAGCTTATTCTGAAGGGGCATTTGAATTGCCTTTTGTTTGGAAAGCCGCCGAAGGAGGTTACGATGGATTTGGGGTACACATCGTAAAAACCGAGGAAGATGTTGAAAAGTTAGGTGGAGGAGAGTGCTTAGTAGAGGAGCTGGTGCCCTTTGAAAAAGAACTCAGTGTAATTGTTGCAAGAACTCCTTCTGGAGATGTCCAAACTTACCCTGTAGTTGAAATGGAATTCCACCCTACGGCAAACCAAGTGGAATTTGTAATCTGCCCTTCTAATATTTCATCAAGCATAGAAGAAAAGGCACAAGAAATAGCTAAGAAAACTGCAGATGCATTTGGAATTGCAGGGTTAATGGCAGTGGAAATGTTCTTGACCCAAGAGGGTGATATTTTAGTAAATGAAGTGGCACCAAGAACACACAATTCAGGTCATTTGACGATTGAGTCGAATTATACTTCGCAATTTGAACAACACCTTCGCTCTGTCCTTGATTTACCGTTAGGAAGCACGAGAATAAAATGCCCGGCGGTAATGGCAAATGTTGTAGGAGCGGATGGTTTTACAGGAGATGTAGTCTATAAGGGTTATGATGATCTTTTGGGAATGGAAGGAGTAAATATTCACATTTACGGACAAAAAGAAACTCGTCCATTTAGAAAAATGGGACACGTAACAGTGGTTGGTCCTACGTTAGACGAAGCAAGAGAAATGGCGAAAATTGCCAAACAACATTTAATAGTAGAATCAAAACAATAAGCTATGATTGGTATAATAATGGGTAGCAAAAGCGACCTTCCAGTAATGCAAGCGGCCGCTGACTTTCTAAAAGATTTAGGTATTGCTTATGAGATAACTATAGTTTCGGCACACAGAACACCTGAAAGATTATTTGAGTACGCAACCAACGCACACAAAAGAGGTGTACAAGTAATCATTGCAGGAGCTGGAGGCGCAGCTCACCTACCAGGAATGGTAGCAAGTATGAGTCCTTTACCGGTAATTGGTGTTCCCGTAAAATCTAGAAACTCTATAGATGGTTGGGACAGTGTTTTAAGCATTCTTCAGATGCCTGGTGGAGTGCCTGTGGCTACAGTAGCACTTGACGGAGCCTTAAATGCAGGAATACTTGCCGCCCAAATTATTGGTGCTTCAGATCAAAAGGTTATGAATAAAATAATTGAGTATAAAGAGGGGTTGAAGAAAAAGGTTTTAGACTCTGCGAAGGAAATTGAGAAATAAACCAAGGTTTTTCCAAATACACTCGGTTACCACTCGACTATTAAAATTTTTTCATTTAATTTTATTAGGGGAGGAGGCTTGGAGGCCCCGGACTCAAATGGAAAAAATTGAATTATTGCTTTTAGAAAAACTTAAATAAAAAAGCCCTGAATATCCTTCAGGGCTTTTTTATTAAAATAATCTTTTAATCCTACATAGACTTTAAAAAGCTAACCAAATGCTCCTTCTTTCTATTCGCAACGGGAATTCTTGACTCATCCTCCATGACTACATATCCCCCATCTGCTTGGACATACTTTTTGACATAGTTCATGTTAATCAAATGACTTTTGTGAATCCTTTCAAAATTGTAATCACAAAGCATATTATCAAATTCCTTTAATGTTTTTGAAGCGAGAAGTTTCTTTCCACTTACTAGAAAAAACTGGGTGTAGTTCGATGAACTTTCACATCTCATTATTTCTGAAACCTTTAAAATATGCATCCCATCAGATGAAGGAATAACGATTTTCTTAGGAGAGTCTTGGGCTTGTCTAAAGTTCTCTAATAACACATTGATATTATCAGAAAATCCCACATCGGCCTTCTGGCCAATTTTTCTTACAGCCCTCACTAAATCTTCAGCATCTATTGGCTTTAACAAATAGTCTAAGGCACTAAACTTGATCGCTTTTATGGCATACTCATCGTGAGCTGTGGTAAAAATGATTTCAGCATTTAATGATTCATCATTCTTGGTAAAATACTCTATCACCTCAAATCCGCTTTCACCTGTAAGTTTTACATCGAGAAACACTACGTTAGGACGATGAGCTTCTATGGAAGAAACACCTGAAGCAACAGAGTCTGCTTCGTAAATTTCAACAATCTCAGGACAAAACAGTTTTAATTTTCCTTTTAATGAATCTCTTGAATTTGATTCATCATCTATAATTAGTGCTTTTAGCATGGCTTTTGATTTTCTAAATTAAAAGTAACAATTCATTATTAGTTCATGACCCTATAATGATTAAAAGTAGACCTATTACTAGTAAACGAAAAGAAACTCAAGGGTATTTTAAGAATAGACTAAAAATCTTCCTCTACTGGAATAATTAATACAACACGAGTACCCGCGGGGTTTCCTTCCTCATCTTTAAGGTCAATAATAGAAAATGACAGCTTGTGATGCTTAGACTTGTTTAAAAGCTCTATTCTCTCTTTGGTAATTTCTGTTGCAAGTGATTTTTTGCCAGTTTCTTTTATCTCCTTTTTCTTAGACATGTCTCTACCCACACCGTTGTCAGTAATTGAACATTCTAAAATTTGATCACTCACCAACTTAAAAGAAACCTCTAATTTTCCGTCACCGATCTCTTTGGGTCGTAACCCATGAAGAATGGCATTCTCAATATGAGGCTGAATTAACATTGGTGGAATGGAAACTTCATAAGGATCTAATTCATCATCTACTTCCATGCTATAGGTGAATTTTCCTTTAAACCTAAGCGACTCAAGGGTCAAGTAATGGGTTAAAAGAGAAATTTCTGATTGAAGTGGAATTAAATGTTCTCTAGAATTCTCTAATGTCAATCGCATTAACTTAGCAAAACTGTTAAGGTATTTTACTGCTTGTTCAGGATCGTTTTTGAAAATAAAACCAGAAATAGCATCCAATGCATTGAACACAAAATGTGGATTCATTTGAAGTCTTAGGGCTTTTCTTTCTAATTCTGCAATTTCATTCTCTATGGCAAGGGCTTGTTTAGCCCTTTTTATCCTAAGCTGGATTAAATAATACGCTATTAGGAATAAGAAGACAGAAACACTTACAATAAACCACCAAGAAAGCCAAAACGGCGGAGTAATGGTAAATGAAAAATCAGTTTTTGTGCTGGGCCATTCTTCATAAACCTTTTTAGACTGCACGCTAAAGGTGTACTTTCCTGGAGAAACATTGGTAAATACAGCCTCACGCGTTCCACCCAACTCGGTCCATTTTTCATCTTGACCAATCAACCTATACCTGTACTCAACATCATCCCCCGCAAGGGGAAGAATAAAAGAAAACCTCAAATAATTCTGATCATAGGGCAACTGTGCTTCTTCAGGAATTTTTACCCATGGTTTTTGATTTCTTGAATACTCTGACCACTTTGTGTTTTCATTAAAAAAGAGATCTATTCGCTTAATCTGTACCTTACCTTGGTAGCTGTCTTGCTTCATTTTACTGCGCTCAATAACCACAAGACCTTTTGTTGTACCAAACAAAACTTGATCTTTCCATTGATTATAAGCAGCTGCAGAAACATTGCATTCTAGGGTGAGTTCGGCTGAATTACCTCCGTGAATTTCACCCGTCTTCCAAACACCGCCTTCTTTGTGTAAGACTTGAACTCCCTTCTCTGACCCAACCCAAACTTCGTTTTCACTTACTTGAATTGTTGACCAAACCAAATCAGAAACTAGACCTCTATCCTCATTTAAAACTTGCGACTTTGTGGAAGAGTAAAACCAAAGACCTTTGTTAGAGGTACTAACTAGCAATTGGTCATCGACCCACTCAATATGAGTAATATTTGTGCTGTCTAAAGAAATTCCCTTAATGCTTAATGGAGAAAATTGACCTTCAGAAAACCTAAAAACCCCTTGACTGGCGGTGGCAATATACAGGTTGTTTCCTCGACTGGTCATTTGTGTAACAGTAGCCTCTAATCCTTCTAATTTTTCAAATCGACTTCCGTCGGAGATATATATTCCTCCTCCTGTGGCAACCACCAATTTCCCGTTGTACACACACAGGGAAAAAATAAAATCTTTGGGCAACGACATCTGATCTCCTATGGGAAGTATTCTTCGGTGATCTTTTTTAAACAGCCCATTTTCAGTAGCCAACCACAAGGTGTTTTTCCATTCTACGATGTCTAAAACCACTCCTGTGGGATGTGAAATGTTTTCCTCTGACCGTATCAACATTGATCCATCCCAACCCGTAATGCCTTTAGAAGAACCAAACCACACAATTCCGTTATTATCATTTTGTACGGTCCACACTTCTGTTTCTAATAAACCTTCTGCACTTGACAAAACATAAAGAGAAGGATCAACCCACTGAGAAAGCCTTGAAAGACTGCCTATCCAAATGTTGTGGTCAAAGTCTTGAAACAAAACCCTAACCTTTTCATCTTGAAGTCCATTTTGTGATTTAAACGCCTTCCAACTAAAGTCGTCAATAGAATAAAATCCAGAAAAATAAGATCCCGCATAAATCTTTTCTTCGACGTTAATAAGGGTCCTTATATCTCTTGCGAGGAGTTTAGGCATGTTTGAATAGAGAGAATAAACCTCAACATCATTAGCCACCACAACGCCAAACCTCTTGGAATTAACAATGGACTTATGTGGGCGGGTACTCAATGTATCTACCGCTTGGCCTATTATTGAAAACAAGCCGTTTTGCCCAGCTAAAATTATTGCACCATGGTCTTCAATGACATCATAAACATTTTGAAACGAGTGTATCCTTTTAAACGCCCCCTCTTGGTAAGAAAATAATCCGTTTCGTGAACACACGTATAAACCGTCTTTTTCTCTTGTGATTTTATTCACTTTGCCTACCTCTAAATAAGAGACATTTGCCTGTGAATCAATTTTAGATTCAGAATGAAGAACAAGTCCTTTTTCGGTTCCAACCCATATGGAATCACCTTCAATAAGCAAAGATGACACAAAGGGACTTGGCAAGCGCAAATCCACTGACTGAAAGAGATTGCCATCAAATTTCACAACTCCCCCACCTTCAGTAGCTACCCATAAAAAACCTGTAGGATCTTGAACTATGTCATTGATGGTGGATACGGGCAACCCGTCTTCTACCCCGTAGGTTTTAAAAGAATATTGCTGAGAAAATCCTCCTAAAGCCAAGAGGATAAAAAGTATGGTTAAAGTATGTTTCACAATGTGAAAATAGGACATTTCCTTTGAATTTGATTTTTTCAGTCTAGAATTCGGGTGGTAACTTCTAGGTATGAAAAGCCTACTACTCTGCATTTTATTCTTACCTACAATTGTTTTTGCCCAACACGAGGACAATCAATTTAATCTTTCAGGCACTTTAAACCTGTACTCTCCTCCCATGAAAATGGAGAGGACCCAATTGTATATTTCTACCACGACGTTTTACAAGACTAAGGGGTTTAACCATCATTCTATTGGAATTCTTTTTCCCGTAAACCATGTTTTTACAGGCATAAAAATCACACGATTTGGAGACGCCATTTATTCAAAAAATCAATTCTCAGCCTCAGCATACGTCCATTCTGAAAATTTTTATACCGGGGGAATTTTGACATTTCAGCAGGAGCAGTTTGAAGGGTTTGAGAATAGAAACTCATTGATCTTTGGTGTTTCATCATTCTATAAATCTGATCACTATCAATTTAAAGGTAACATAAGCCTGGCACCAGACAGCACCCAGTCTTCTGCCATCACGTTAGGTTTTGGATATGAAGTCCACCATTTCACTCCGTTTATTCAATGCTCATTTCTGAACCAAATACCTTTTCAGTCTATTAAGTTTGGTCTTGTTTATCAATCGCCTTCTTGGGGAGTAAAAACACAAGTGAACCCTAATCAAAAGTCACTTTCTGTAAATTCTTCATTCATATGGGGAAATACTTTCATCGGATTGGGAGTCACCTATTCTCTAGAAGTTCAATATGCATCAGAAATTCAAGGGAGTTATGCGTGGTAAACATCTATTCCTCTATCTATTAGTGTCTGTTCAAGTATTTGGGCAATGGCAGGCGGGTATTGAAAATTCTGAACTTGAGTTTACTGCAACAAAAATGAACTTTAACCTAGCAGAACCTGATGACTTTTTAGGTATAGAAACAGTAACAGAGTTTGATGTTTTCAACCTTTTGAATTACCGAAACTCTATGTATGAAATTCATAGCTGGTGGCCCCTCTTAGATATTAAAGGTATGAACCTGGAAAAACTAAAGGTCCTTCAGGAGTCATTTTACCTTGATTCAAAAAACAACTCCCACTCAAAAAATAATTTTTCAATCGGGTACCAAACCCAAACAAAATCATTTTCAAAAGATTTTTGGAATAGAGGAGAAAGATGGTTCTCTTCCTCACGCATTTCGAAAAACACAGAAATGGCCTTGACACTTGAAAGAGACTTCAGAGAAAAATGGATTATTAACCATCATATTAATCACCTAACAGGTTACCTGAATTTCCATCCGAAGAGCAAAAATATTGATCAAATAACCTTGGGAAGTTTTTTGATAAGCCAAGGCTTAGGACTTACCTTTTCTAACGGATTCGCAATGAAAAAACAATATTCGCCTTTTCAGTCGCTTCGTTTAAAAAACCAAATAAGACCGTATAATGGATTTATGGAACAAAGTGCAATTTATGGAATCGGCGTATCGGGAACTTTTTTATCTGGGGAATTTAATTTCTACTATGGACTGAGAAATTTGAATGCCCAAAAAGAAAATGGTGATTTTCAAAGTCTTTCTAGCACCACGAGTATTTATTCTTTAGACACTCAAAAAAGGTTTAAAAACTATACACAAAATGTGCTTGGATTCAATTTCTCTAAGTCAACCAAAGGATATGTTTGGACCGTAGGACAAGTTTATCTCTACTCGCCAGCTTTAGAGAAAATCCCTAATTACGGTAGAGAAATTCGTTCGTTTATTTCATTTCACAAAAAATGGAAAAGCACTTATTTTCAATACGAAGCGGCTGTAAATCAAGATTTAAAATTTGCACAGACCCTTCAGTCTTTAACGGTTATGGGCGGCAACCACTACCTTGGATTTTCACTTTCTAAATCTCCATCACAATGGAATATTTACCCCACCACAGAGTTAAACCTCTTTAATAAAATGGGCGGAATTAGTCTCCAGTGGTCAATGGAAAATCAGTTTTCTTTTGGGAAAATTGTTTCCAATTTCAGAATGTGAAAAAGCAACGTAAACTTGGAATCACTTACACAACCTGAAGTGAAGTCTTTTGATATTTCACTAACTAAGAGACTTGACAAATACGACTTCACAGGTCAATGGAGTCAAAGTGAAAGCAACCGATTCAGAATATTTATGGGTAGAACATTTAACCATCTTGTAGTAAGGGGAAACTACATTACGGGAGGCCATGACTTTTTGAAAAACCATTATACAGGAATCTATCTAGAAAAAAGAAACGAAAGCTCTTCGTACGGCGCAGCATTCGGGGTATTCAACGCTAACAAACAATCACTTTACAGGCCGGTAAAAACAATACTTTCAGGGTTTCCATTTAGGTCCATTTCTGGCCGGGGGACAGAAATTCAAGTATGGTTAAAAGCAAAAATCAGAAAAATTGAAATCGGAATATTAAGTCATTACACCCTGTATGCAACCAAACCTAATGGCTTAAACATTCAGTTCTCAATAGTATATCGTTAAACGCAATACTCTTGTAGCGCCAAGATTATGTTTTCTTCAGAGACCTCAACATCAAAATCACAAGAACCTAAATCCTTTAAAAGAGAAAACTTGACTTTGTTAGATTGATTTTTCTTGTCCTTTTTTATCCATTGCAATAATTCTGGAATCGCTTCAGAAGAAATTGGCAACTGGCCATACAATGCGTATAAACCTTGAAGAATTCCATCACATTCTCTAAGCGGTAATCCGTTAAATTTATGGCTCATCCATGTTTCTACGACCATGCCTGCAGCAACTGCTTCACCATGAGAAACGCCATGATCTATGCTCATTAAATACGATTCAAAGGCATGTCCAATGGTATGTCCGAAGTTTAATATTTTCCGAACACCCGCTTCGGTAGGATCAGCCTTTACAACCTCGTTTTTTATTTCAATACTTCTTCCAATCAGAGAGTAAAAGCTTTCAGAACCCAATTCGGGCTCTTCCATGGCGTGAAAAAAATGATCGGCATCTTTTATCAATCCATGCTTTAAGATTTCTGCGTACCCAGAACGTATTTCATATTCATGAAGAGTTTCAATAAATTCAGGAAACACAAACACGGCTCTTGGCTGATTAAACAGTCCGACCAAGTTCTTTACCCCCATGTGATCAATTCCAGTTTTTCCTCCCGCGGAAGCGTCAACTTGAGCCAGCAAAGAAGTAGGGACGTTCAAATAAGAGATTCCTCTCATATACGTTCCCGCAACAAATCCGCCAATATCTGTAACTACCCCACCTCCTAAATTTATCAATAAAGACTTTCTATCAGCTTTCAGTTCGGTTAAAACACTCCATAATTGAGAAGCAATTTCAATAGACTTACTTTCCTCACCGAAAGGGATTTCAAGTAACTCATAATCGTGAATTGCAGGAGTATTTCCCAAAAATTTTGGCAAACAAAAAGGCTGAGTATTCTCATCGACTAAAATGAAAATTTTTGAAAACTCATCTCGGTGCTCTTCTAACCACTTATTGCATGATTCTAGAGCATTTTCTCCGAAATAGATAGGCGAAAAAAAGGTATTATTTTGCATCATATACTAGCACAAAGTTACACTTTACAATGTATATTTGTTGTGTAAAATTAAGGGTCATGAAGATTGATTTTTCTAACACTGAGGTTGCCTTTAAGTCTAAGAGCCTCACTGAGCTAAGACAGAGTTATTTTCTCTTTAAAACACTTTCTCATCCGTTTTTAGTAAACTCTGGAAAAGCCATTACCAAACTGAGTTTCAGAATAGGGCTACCTGTGAGAGGGGTTATCAAGGCAACCGTTTATGAACATTTTGTTGGAGGCGAAAGCATTGAAGAGTGCAACCCTGCCATAATGCGACTGTTAGAAAACAAGGTCAACACCATTCTAGACTACTCTGTAGAAGGAAAAGAATCTGAAGCGGATTTTGACCGCACCATGAATACCACCCTAAAGACCATTGAGGTTTCAAAAACACATGTGGGCATTCCGCTAACAGTGTTTAAACCAACGGGTGTGGGTCGTTTTGCCCTGTATGAAAAGGTGAACAAAAAAGAAACCCTGTCTGCCAGTGAAGAGGCTGAATGGGAAAGAGTAATCAATCGATTTTACACCATTGCCCAAGCGGCCTATGATGCAGGAACTCCTGTAATGGTAGACGCCGAAGAGTCATGGATTCAAGATTGTATTGACGACTTGGTTCAGGAGCTTATGATGAAGTACAATACGGTAAGTCCGATGGTATACAACACCTTACAAATGTACCGTTGGGATCGTATTGAATATTTAAAAAACGCCTGGTCACACGCCGACCGTCATGGGTACAAAATGGGAATGAAGATTGTGAGAGGAGCTTACATGGAAAAAGAGCGAGACCGCGCTCTTGAACATGGGTATACAGACCCTATTCAACCTTCTAAAGAAGCTACTGATCACGATTACAATCAAGCGTTGTCTTTTATACTTGATCACATTGATACTTTTAGCGTAGTAGCAGGAACCCACAATGAAGAGTCCTCTCAACTTTTAGTTGATTTGATGAACGAAAGAGGACTGTCAATTGACGATCCTAGAATTTGGTTTGCACAACTTTACGGAATGTCTGATCACATTTCGTTTAACCTAGCCCATCAAGGATTTAACGTTGTGAAGTACGTGCCTTTTGGTCCTGTTCAAGATGTTATGCCTTACCTTTTTAGAAGAGCAGAAGAAAACACAAGTGTTGCGGGACAAACCGGACGTGAATTGACTTTGATTGACAAAGAATTAGAGAGACGTAAAAAAATGGCGGTTTAGCGGCAATCGCAGCTTTCATTAGCCATTACATCAACAATGATGGCGGTTGAATCATAGTTTTCAATCATCACACTAAATTCCTTTTCAAACTTTTTGGATTGGATGTAGTATGCTTTTTGGCTTTCTTCCTTGGTTTGAGACTTTGAAAAGTCAACTTCTCCGTTATTTAGAATGTAGTCAAAAGCTAAAGAGTCAAGCTCGGCACAATCCCATTTGCATTTTGCCGTTGGCGAAAACGTAATTTCTTTTTTCCTAAGGTCACTTAAAACCCTGTCATTCGGAAAGTAAGAGCACTGTAAATCTCTATCTCCGAAAAAAACCATAACCAAAAGGCTACCTAAAACCACCCCTACCAGGTAGTACCCTATTCTCTTTAACAAAACGAAAAGTATTTAAAGCCGCGAAGGTAAAAACGAATTGGTTATAAATCTCCAAAATGAAGATTTACTTCTGTATAGGGCAAGTCAAACCACTCACCAATGGCCTTGTTGGTCAGTACCCCATTGCTCATATACATACCTTGTCTAAGTCCTGACTTGTATTTTAGAGCATTTTCTATACCTCCCTCTTCAGCAATTGCCTCTAGCATAGGAGCGAAAATATTTGATAAGCTAAAGCTGGCGGTCCGGCTAACCCTTGAAGTAAGGTTGGGTACGCCATAATGAATCACACCATGCCTTACAAAAGTAGGATGCTTGTGATCGGTCACTTCAGAAGTTTCAAAACACCCACCTTGATCAATAGACACATCAATAATCACAGAGCCCTTTTTCATTTTTTTGACCATGTCTTCATTGACAACACAAGGCGTACGACCATTGCTTGCTCTCATGGCCCCAATGGCTACATCACAACGCATCAACGCCTTTTCTAAAATTTTTGGAGAAAGCACACAGGTAAACACATCATTGGGCAGAGACTCTTGTAATCGTTTCAATTTGGTAAGGCTTATGTCGAAGACCTTTACATAGGCCCCCATTGCTTGGGCTGTTTTTGCTGCATAAGTCCCTACGGTTCCGGCGCCTATTATGACCACTTCCGTGGGAGGTACTCCGGTAATACCCCCAAAGAGGTATCCTTTTCCGTCATTGGCATTGCTTAAATACTCTGCGGCTAAAAGGATGGAAGCATTTCCAGCAATTTCTGACATACTGCGAACTACAGGAATCATTCCCTCTTCATCACGCATATGCTCGTAAGAAATGGCGGTAATTTTTTTCTTCATGAGCTTTTGAAAAAACTCACGAGTACACGTTTTGAGTTGAAGGGCTGAAAATAAAATTTGATGAGACTTCATCAAGTCAAGCTCATCCATACTTGGCGGCTCAACTTTTAAGATCAAGTTGCTTTCAAATACTTCTTTGGGTGAGTATGCAATTTTTGCACCCGCCTCACTATAATCAGAATCGGTATATCTGGCACCTAAACCTGCACCCGTTTCAACCACAACCTCATGCCCATTACTCACTAGCAAATACACCCCTTCTGGTGAAAGCCCCACCCTGTCTTCTTGAAGACAAGTTTCTTTGGGGACACCTATTTGGAGGGATCCTTTTTTTCGGCCAATGGCAAGTTTTTCTTCTTGGGGTAATAGTTGTTCAGCAGAAAACGGAAACATGGTATATTAAAATTGGTAGGTACTTAAATCTTCCAAAGTTTTGCAAGTCTCTTTTGGACTTGACGAGCAAACCAGGTATATATCATAAACTAACTTTAAACGCTTGACAAAAAGTCAATAGTGCGTATTTTATCACTTACAGAGATTTTAATTTCTCCATATTTTTCTGGGAGTAAGGTAGGAATTTTTTCTGGCCACTCAACCAAACAGATATTTCCGCTGTAAAAGTATTCCTCATATCCCATATCATATACCTCTTCCTCAGAATTTATGCGATACATATCAAAGTGAAAAACTGTTTCACCGTTTGAGGTCATGTATTCATTGACCAGAGAAAAAGTAGGACTGCTTACTTCTTCCAAAACTCCTAAAGCTTTGCATATGGCTTTAATGGTAGTAGTTTTTCCAGCTCCCATCTCACCATAAAACAAAATTACCTTTTCCTCTATAGAGTCTGCTATTTCTGTCGCGACCTTGTTGAGTTCTTCTAGTCCGTTTACCGTGTACTTCAATGAATTTATTTTTTTGAAAGAGTCACAAAAGGAATAATCATTTCTTCTAAAGAAATCCCGCCGTGCTGGTAGGTTTCCTTATAATATTTCACATAGTGGTTAAAGTTATTGGGATAGGCAAAAAAATCAGCCTCACGAGTAAAAATTGCTACATCCATAAAACTAGAAGTAGGCATTCCAATGGCTTTTGGATCTTTTACTTCAAAAACCTCCTTCTTATTATAAGACATGTTTCTACCCAACTTATACCTAAGGTTCGTGTTCAAATTTTTCTCGCCAATAACCTTAACGGGATTGCTCACATTCACCGTTCCGTGATCAGTGGTAATCATTACTTTAAAATCTTTATTCGCCAACTGCTTAATTACATCAGAAAGTGGAGAATTCTTAAACCAACTTAAGGTTAGAGAACGGTAGGCCTTTTCCCCTTCTGACAATTCTCTAATAACCTCCATTTCAGTTTTAGAATGAGACAGCATATCAACAAAATTGTAAACCAAAACATTCAAATCATTATTTGAAATGTTTGATAATTTTTCGGCATATCGCTTTCCGAACTGGTGCTGGGTGACTTTGGTATAATTGTACTTTACATGACCTAAACCTAAGCTTTTTAATTGTTCGCCTAAGAAAAACTCTTCATGTAAATTTTTTCCATCTTCATCTTGTTCTCCAACCCACTTGTCACCGAATTTCTTTTGAATGTCTGTAGGTAGAAGTCCGGCGAAAAATGCATTTCTTGCGTATTGAGTAGCCGTTGGCAACATGGCTGTGTACGAATGTTCTTGATCGGTTCTAAACCATGCATTAATCTCTTTTTGAATAATTTTCCATTGATCCCATCGCAGGTTGTCAATGACAATTAAAAAAACCTTTTCCTTATTGCGAAGTGTAGGTCCTACAAACTGATTAAAGGCCTGATGAGAAAAAACCATACTTTCATCTTGGGTTTTCATCCAGTCTTCATAATGGTCTTCTACAAATTGCGAAAACAAATCATTGGCTTCCTTCTTTTGCATCGCCAAAATTTCATTCATAGAATCGTCGTCTAAACTATCGAGTTCTAGCTCCCAAAAAACAAGTCTTTTGTACATCTCCTCCCATTCCTCATAGCTGTTTATAGATCCCAAATCCATTCCGATTTGTCTAAACTCCTGCTGATAATTAAGAGTCGTTTTCTCGGTCACTAATCTTCTGGTATCTAAATTTTTCTTTATGCTAAGTAAAATCTGGTTAGGGTTTACGGGCTTGATTAAATAATCAGAAATATGAGAACCAATGGCATCCTCCATAATAGACTCTTCTTCACTTTTGGTTATCATTACCACCGGAAGGCTGTCTCTTTTTTCTTTAATTCTTGAAAGAGTTTCAAGGCCGTTAAGCCCAGGCATGTTTTCATCTAAAAAAACAATGTCAAACACCTTGTCATCAATTAACTCAAGGGCATCACTTCCATTGTTTACCGTTTCTACCACGTATCCTTTTTGCTCAAGAAACATAACATGTGGCTTCAACAATTCAATTTCATCATCAACCCACAGAATATTTATCTCGCTCATATTTTTTATCTTTAATTTTAGACGAATCCTTACAAAGGTAAGGGGTGTAAAGTTACCTTTGAAGGTAGAAAATCAAATCCTCTTGAAATACATCAATAAAAATAAAATTTTCAACGACCCTATTTATGGTTTCATTACCATTCCCAACGAAAAGATCTTCGATTTATTAGAGCACCCCTATTTTCAAAGACTGAGAAGAATAAGTCAACTCGGGCTTACTTATTTAGTTTACCCGGGCGCATACCACACGCGGTTTCACCACGCCCTAGGAGCTATGCACCTCATGACGCATGCCTTGCAAATTTTAAAGGCCAAGGGAAGTGAAATTACGGTTGAAGAAGAAGAAGCTGTTTGCATCGCTATTTTGCTTCACGATATTGGTCACGGGCCCTTTAGCCACGCCCTTGAACACACTTTGGTAGACCAAATTAACCATGAACAGCTAAGTCTTATGTTCATGGAAAACTTAAATAAAGAGTTTAATGGAGGT
Source organism: uncultured Schleiferiaceae bacterium (assembly GCA_965661055.1). Taxonomy (GTDB): domain Bacteria; phylum Bacteroidota; class Bacteroidia; order Flavobacteriales; family Schleiferiaceae; genus CBFHSF01. The sequence goes on from CBFICS010000009.1 coordinate 42,800, forward strand.
CTTAGCCTAGCAATTCAAATTTTCAAAAATGAATACCCAAAAAAATTCCTGCATCAACTTATTAGCAGTCAGCTAGACATGGACCGGCTAGACTACCTAAGAAGAGATAGTTTTTACACGGGGGTCACAGAAGGTGCCATAAATTCAGAGCGCCTCATAACCATGTTAAATGTTCACGAAGATTCTTTGGTGGTCGATGCTAAAGGAATCTATTCGGTTGAAAAATTTATTGTTGCAAGAAGACTCATGTACTGGCAAGTGTATCTTCACAAAACGGTAATCAGTGCAGAGTTCATGATTGTTAAAGCTCTGAAAAGAGCCAGAGAACTTGCCCTTTCGGGGAAGGAGATTTTCGCCTCAACTGCGTTAAAGGTATTCTTGAACCAACGAATTACGTTAAATGACTTTTACCAGGACCAAAAATACCTTGAGACGTTTGCCCTTCTAGATGACAACGATATTTTAGGTGCACTTAAAGAGTGGATTCATAGTGACGACATTATTCTTTCTGATTTGAGTTTGGCCATTTTAAATAGAAATCTTTTTAAAGTAAAGGTTTACAATGAACCCATGAGCCTTGAGGACAAGGATAGAATTCTAGCTAAAATCAGTGCAGAAAAAAACATTTCTTTAGAAGATGCTAACTATTACCTAATAGACGAAACCATTGATAACCACGCATATAATCCAGAGAAAGACAGCATATTGCTTTTGTATAAAGACCAATCTGTTGTAGATATTGCCAAGGCTGCTGATCAGCTAAATATTTCTGCCCTTTCCAACCGGGTTACGAAACACTTTATTTGCTATCCAGAGGAATACATGGAAAGGTGATGATTCCTGCATTTTTTTAGTATTTTTGGCGCAATGGAATTTACCGCAAAACAAATATCCGAACTCCTTGAAGGAGAGGTTATTGGAGACGAAACCGTTTCCGTTAATAATTTATCTAAAATTGAAGAAGGGAAGCCAGGCACTTTGTCTTTCTTGGCAAACCCTCAATATACTCCCTACATTTACACAACCGAAGCTTCTTTGGTAATTGTCAATAAATCTTTTGAACCTGAAAAAGAGGTAAAGGCTACCATGATTGCTGTAGATGATGCTTACGCTTCTTTTGCTAAGCTTTTAGAACTGTATAACCAGATGCAACACGCCGTGTCTGGAATAGATAAAAATGCTGCCATTGACGATTCAGCTACAGTAGGTGAAGACGCTTACATTGGTACTTTTACCGTGGTTGGAAAAAACGTTGTTATCGGCAAAAATGTAAAAATCTACAACCAAGTAACCATTGGCGACAATGTGACAATTGGTGACGATTGCATAATTTACTCTGGAGTTAGAATTTATCATGACTCGGTGATAGGCAATAAAGTAACCTTACACAGCGGAGTGGTAATTGGCGGTGACGGTTTTGGGTTTGCGCCAAACGTTAACAACGAATACAACAAAGTAGCTCAAATAGGCAACGTCATTTTAAAAGACGGTGTTGAAGTTGGCGCTAACACTACAATAGACAGAGCTACCTTAGGAAGCACAATTATTCATGAGGGAGTAAAAATTGACAACTTAATACAAATCGCTCACAATGTAGAAGTTGGAAAAAATACCGTAATTGCTGCACAAACAGGAATCGCAGGTTCAACCAAAATTGGCAAAAACTGTATGATAGGAGGCCAAGTAGGTATTGCTGGCCACCTGACCATTGGCGATAATGTAAAAATCGCTGCCCAATCAGGATTGACTTCTAACATAAAAGACAATTCTGTAATTATGGGGTCGCCCGCTTTTAACGCTGGTGACTACAACCGATCTTATGTTTACTTTAAAAAATTACCCACTCTTTTTTCAAAGAAATAGACAAACTGTTTACGAAATGAGCAACCAGCAGACCATTGAGAAGTCAGTAGAATTAACCGGTGTAGGACTACATACCGGAAAAAATGTAACCATGAAATTTAATCCCGCTGATGAAAATCACGGAATTAAGTTCAAGAGAACTGACTTAAAAAATCAACCGGTAATTGATGCTTTGGCAACTTTGGTTTCTACCACGGATCGTGGAACCACGATTTCTCAAGATGGTGCTGACATAAACACGGTAGAACACGTGCTAGCAGCACTTACCGGATTAGGAATAGACAATTGTCTTATTGAGCTCAACGCAGCAGAGCCACCGATTATGGACGGTTCTTCAATTCAGTTTATTGAAGTACTAGAAAGTGCCGGAATCAAAACCCAAGAGGCTGAGAAAAATTACTTTGTCATTACTGAGCCCATCATTTATAAAGATGATTCAGGTATTGAGATTATGGCAATACCTGCTGATACTTTTCAGGTAACGGTTATGGTTGATTATGAGACCAAAGTATTGGGTTCGCAAAATGCCCATATGGACCATATTTCAGATTTTAAATCTGAATTTGCCAGCGCTAGAACTTTTAGCTTTTTGCATGAACTTGAGTTTTTACTAGACAACGGACTTATTCAAGGCGGCGACTTAAACAACGCGATCGTTTACGTTGACAACGAACCCAAACCAGAGTCGTTAGAAAAACTAAAAAAAGCCTTTAATAAGGATTCTGTTCACGTAAAGCCCAACGGAATTTTAGACAATCTTGACTTACACTATAACAACGAGGCAGCTAGACATAAACTGCTTGACGTAATTGGAGACCTTACCCTAGTAGGTCGTCCGATTAAAGGTAGAATCTTTGCCACAAAGCCTGGTCACAAAGCAAACACTGACTTTGCAAAGCTTCTAATTCAGGAGATTAAAAAACAAGAAAAGAACAACAAAGGACCTCAAATAGATTTGAATGCTGTACCCAAAATGGACGTTACGGCTATTCAAGAAATGCTTCCTCACCGCCCGCCATTCTTATTGGTAGACAAAATCATGGAGATGAGTGAAGACTCAATTGTTGGAGTGAAAAACGTAACCATGAATGAGCCCTTCTTTGTGGGGCACTTTCCTGGCACTCCGGTAATGCCTGGTGTATTACAAGTTGAAGCCATGGCTCAAGTTGGTGGAATATTAGCATTGAGCACTGTTCCAGATCCAGAAAACTACTTGACCTTCTTCATGAAAATGGAAAATGTTAAGTTTAAAAGAAAAGTGGTACCAGGAGATACCTTGGTTTTTTCTCTTAAATTAACCGAACCTATTAGAAGAGGTATTGTTCAGATGAAAGGCGAGGCTTATGTTGGCAACCAATTAGTGTCAGAAGCCTTACTAATGGCCCAAATCACAAAAGAAAAATAGAGCACATGAATCAGCCGCTAGCATACGTACATCCTTCCGCAAAGATTGCTGACACCGTGGTAATCGAACCATTTACAACCATTCACAAAAATGTTGAAATTGGTGAGGGAACATGGATTGGATCAAACGTTACCATTATGGAAGGTGCCCGAATTGGAAAAAATTGTAGAATTTTTCCGGGTGCCGTTATTAGTGCCATACCTCAAGATTTAAAGTTTGAAGGAGAAGACTCTTTGGCAATTGTGGGTGACGGAACCATTATTAGAGAATGTGTTACTATTAACCGTGGAACCAAAGCGTCAGGACATACCACCATCGGTAAAAACTGCTTGTTGATGGCCTATGCACACATTGCCCATGATTGTATTATTGGCAACAATTGCATTATTGTTAATGGAGTGGCACTTGGTGGACATATTGAAATGGGAGATTACGCCATTCTCGGTGGACTTACAGCCGTTCATCAATTTGTTAAAATTGGTTCTCACGCCATGGTGGGTGGTGGATCTTTGGTAAGAAAAGACATTCCTCCCTACGTAAAGGCTGCTAAAGAACCTATTAGCTTTGCGGGTATCAACTCAATTGGGTTACGCCGTCGTGGATTTGACAATGACAAAATCAATGAAATCCAAGACATCTACCGCGTATTATTCCAAAAGAACTACAACACTACCCAAGGGATAGAAATAATTGAAACTGAATTTAACCCAACCAAAGAAAGAGACGAAATTTTGACCTTTATCAAGAATTCTCAGCGTGGAATTATGAAGGGATTTAGCCTTTCTAAAGTAACGGGATAAAGGATGAAAATTGAATTAGAAGATATTTCTAAGTCTTTTCTTCATCACATCATTTTTAGAGGTGTAAACCAAACCTTTGAAATTGGTTCTAAATGGGTTTTTACCGGAGGCAATGGTTCGGGTAAAAGCACATTATTACGCTTGGTTAGTGGTAATTTAACTCCTTCCAACGGACGGGTTGTCTACAAGGATGAGAGGGGTGAAATTTCCCACGAAAGTGGCATAAAGAACATTAGCCTTTCAGCCCCCTATTTAGATCTTATTGAAGATTTTACCTTTCCAGAACTCATTGATTTTCACCAGAAATTCAAACCGTTTAAAAACAACCTTTCTGCCCAAGAAGTCTTGGCGATTTCTGAACTTTCAAGAGTATCTAAAAAGCGAATTGCTAATTTTTCATCGGGAATGAAACAGCGTGCAAAACTAACACTGGCTATTCTTTCAGATTCACCCGTGCTGTTATTAGACGAACCGTTTTCAAACCTGGACCAAAAAGGGAAGGATTGGTATACGCATATGATGACTACTTATACCGAAAAAAATACAGTCATCATTGCCTCAAACCACGTAAAAGGAGAATACTTTATGGCGCAAAAAACTCTAGATATTGCGCATTTCAAAAAATAGCTTTAAAAAGCTACTTTTACAAAATATTTTCAAAAATCAGAAAACCATAAAATAATGGCAAGTACATCAGATATTCGCAACGGTCTATGTATTAATTACAATAACGACCCTTATTCAATTATTGAATTTTTACACGTTAAACCAGGAAAAGGTGCTGCATTTGTAAGGACTAAAATGAGAAACCTAAATACAGGTAGAGTCTTAGAACACACCTTCCCTGCAGGGACAAAAATTGAAGAGATCAGAGTTGAAACAAGAAGCTACCAGTTCTTATATGAAGCCCAGGGTGAGTATCACTTTATGAACAATGATAATTACGAACAAATTACCATTGCAAAGGAATTGATCAATGCGCCTCAGTTTTTATTAGACGGAATGGAAGTAAAAGTGGTTTTCCACGCGGATGAAGACAGACCTTTAAGTGTTGAGCTTCCTGCATCTGTGGCATTAACCATTACTTACTCTGAGCCTGGAATCAAAGGAAACACAGCGACAAACGCAACAAAACCCGCAACTTTAGAAACGGGTGCTGAAGTAAGAGTGCCATTGTTTATTGAACAAGGTGAAAAAATTGTCATTGACACTGCTACTGGAGCTTATAAAGAGAGAGCTAAAGAGTAACTATGAAATTTCCATCTCCCAAAACATTGGCTGAAGTTGCAGAACTGATACAATGTAAATTTATTGGTGAAGCTAACCATCAAGTTTTAGGCTTGAATGAAATTCACGTTGTAGAAAGTGGCGACATTGTTTTTGTTGACCACCCTAAATACTATGACAAGGCTTTAAAATCAAACGCTACAACGGTATTAATCAATAAAGAAGTTGATTGTCCTGCAGGTAAGGGACTTTTAATTTCTGAGGATCCGTTTAGAGATTTTGTTCGGTTAATTAATCATTTCAAGCCTTTTGAGCCATTGGCAAACGCTATTTCTAAAACTTCAGAAGTAGGAGAAGGTACAATTATTCAACCGGGAGCTGTTATCGGAAACCATGTAAGTATTGGCGCCAATTGTGTTATTCACCCAAATGTAACCATCTATGACCATACAGTTATTGGTGACCATGTGGTGATTCACGCCAATTCTGTAATTGGTGGTGATGGATTTTACTATAAAAATAGACCTGAAGGATTTGATCAACTGAAGTCTGGTGGAAATGTCTACATTGAAAACAATGTACACATCGGTGCGGGCTGTACAATAGACCGTGGGGTAACTGCCTCTACTATTATTGGCGAAGGAAGCAGACTGGACAATCAAATTCAAATTGGCCATGACACCAAAATTGGTAGGAAGTGTTTAATTGCTTCGCAAACGGGGATAGCCGGGTGCGTTGTCATTGAAGACGAGGTGACTCTTTGGGGCCAAGTAGGTATTTCTAGTGGAATAACTATTGGCACTAAGGCGGTTGTTCTTGCTCAATCAGGGGTTTCTAAAAGCTTAGAAGGTGGTAAAACCTATTTTGGATATCCTGCAGGTGAGGCAAGAGAAAAATACAAAGAGATGGCTTCGCTGAGGGTCCTTCCGGAGGTTTTGGAAAATTTAAAATAAACAAAAGAGGTTTAGGTAACTAAGCCTCTTTTTTTTGCTCTGACTTATAGTATAAGTCTAAACTTACAATGACTGCCATGAATCCCCAAACAGGCAAACTAAGCTTATCCATATCTAAGAAATTATTCAAAAATCCGTGGGTGAAATAAGTAACCAACCCTAAGAGGGCAGCCATTAAAACGGATTTTAATTGAGGAGAATCAAGTTTTGAGTACAATTTTACGGCGGTGATAAAGAATGCCGCAATCACTCCTAAAATGGTTAATAAACCCATTACTCCACTTTCTGCCATAGGACCAATGTATTCGCTATGAGCATTTCCGCGGTTTCCTCCATTGGTTGAAATAATGGTTTTTTCATTGGGCTTTTGAAAAGGAGCATATTTGAACATATACGTCCCTGGGCCCCAACCTAAAACGGGACGCTCTTCAAACATCCTCAAGGCAGACTTCCATCGATTAATCCTTTCAAGGTTAGAAGCATCTGTGCTAATATTAGAAATTGATTGTACGTGCTCTGTAAGTTTTTCAGAAGAATCTTGGGTGTTTTTTGAAAACTTATTGAGAATAGAATCCATGTTAGCATAAGCGACTAACCCCACTCCTACCAAAGCCAATGAAATGAAATACCATTTAATTTTAAACTTAATTACCAAGTACACCAAGCCCGCAGCAACAATACTTACCCAAGCGGCGCGGGTGTAACTCAAAATCAGTGCAACGGTTAGAACCAAAAACACAATCAAAGCTAAAAACCTCAAAATAGGTGTCATTTTACCCCTTACCAAAAACACGATGGAAACCGGATAATACATAGCTAGAGCAGCACCCCATGAAGTGTGCTCTTTATAAAAGGGGAACATTACCCAAGTAGAACTTTGCTTTGAAAAACCATACTGCGAATGCACATAAATGGTATAAATAGCTGCCATGGTTAACGAAACCAAATAGAGCCAAAAAAAGCGATTATAGTTTTTTAAGTCCTTTCTAAATACTTGCGAAAAAACAATATAGAACGGAATTACGAACCAAAGCCTAGCAATAAAGTACTTTATTGAAACTATAGGCATGCTACTGGTAATAGATGTTAAAAACATCCACAGTAAATAGATGATAATTGAAATGCTAACAGGGTGCTTTAACAGCCTAACATTTATTTGCCCCGTTAATAAAAACCTTCCGATGACAATACACAAAACCCCAAACAGAAGAGGCTCTGTGGGCAGGCTAAGCCCCAAGTTAAATTGTTTATCGGTCAAAGTAATTCCCAGCGGAATTATCCCCGTAATGGTAAGCATCAACCAATCCAATCTAAAAACGCCAAACCAAACTACCAGTAAGACAAAGGGGACGGCTAAAATCCAAAAGTTTTCTGTAGCCACCCCAACCGAAGCTGTAAGTAAATATAAAATCGAAATGATGTAAATAGCCTTTTGGCTAAGAGCACCAGTCCTTAATTTTTCACTTACCGAACTCATCTATGGCTTCTTAATGGTTTTCAGTGAGGTTGATATAAGAATTACAACCAATGTGAATACAAAGGATGAAAAAGCAGCAATTAAAACAATGATAGACCTAACCGGGTAGGTTTTCTTTTCTGCTTTAAAGGCAGTATCTACGGTAAAAGTGGTAGGCAGGTTTTTATCTAAGTCAACCTTTGCTTGGTCAAGCTTAATTTTCAACCTCACTTCCTCTTCTTTCAAAACAGAAATCTCATCTCTTAGCGAAATAAAAGCTCCCCCATATTTAGCAAGTGTGTCTAATTGATTTTGAATCTGATCAGCAACATTCTTCTTTCCGTTTAACAAAGCAATACCCAATTGTTCATTCAATACAGGAACCTGAGCTTCATAATCTAAAACCCCTTTCTCTCTAATCATCGTCAACGTATCTGAAATCAGATTTACTTCGCTGCGAACTCTTTGGTACTCTTCTTGAATAATATCAATTCCTTGGGTAGCTCTTTCTTTGATAATTCTCTTTTTTACAATATCTAATTGCTTAGAAATTTCATTGGCGATTAGAGCTGCAGTATCTGGATCGGTATCTAAAACACTTATTTGAACAGACATAAACTCGGTTCTCCTAAAACTAATATTACTTCTAAACGCATCGTTGAGTAGTGTTTTAGGATATTTGCCCTCTGGATCAATATCGTGGTGATTCATCAGGTCAAATTTTTCAATAATGTGATTTCTGATTTCGTTAGAATTCAAAATCTGAAGCAGCTTCTCTGCTTCATTTTCATCACCAAACTCTAGAATATCCTCGCTTTTGCCACTTTGTTGAGGAAGCAAGGCCTTAGAAACAGAGTTTGTGGTTGAAGGAAACACCACCACCGAACTTTCATACAAGGGTTGAATAAAGTAGGGTCCCGAAAATACGGCCGCTAAAACTCCCGCAATAAGCGGAATAATAATCAACGGTTTTTTCCATCTAAAGATAAAAACAACCAAGTTTGAAGAATCAAAATCCATAATTATCTATTTCCAATGATTTAAATTTAATCCAGTAATTTTCTCTACTTCCAAAATATCTTCTCGATAATAGTCAGTAAGCTCTTTTTTCATTTCCGCACTCATTTGCAAATCTTCTTGACTCATCCACTTTTTTATGGAAGCCTGTAAAGATTCTGGCAAATGGTTTTTCATTTTTTGCACGAAACCACTACCTTTTAAAATCTGGTTGAATTTCGCATGCTTTGGAACCGAAGACACGTTAGCTTCTCCTGTTTTTTCCCAAGGTAAATCTAATTCTAAAAAGGACTTCAATTGACTTTTAATGTCTGAAGTCATCGATTTAAAATCTTCGTACAAAAGAACGCAAATTTGCTCTTTAGAGAAAGCGCTAAAGTAACGTTTAAGTTGCTGAGAATACATTCCCGTTTCGGCAAACATTTCAGAAATACCGACCCCTTTAGGATTCTTTTCTAAATCCAAATCCCATTCTTCTTTAAAACCTCCAGTAACCAATCCCATTTGCAAGGCCATTTTATAATGTGAAAAGGCCCTTTCCACGGGATTTCTCAGTATAATAATGATTTTTGCTTGAGGGTTATAACGAGCTATTTCCTCCGCCGAAAGGCGACTTAATAAATAAACTGTTGATGAGTCTAACAAGTATTTTTCACCCTGTTGAACCTCATAGAGTTTTTGGTATAGTGACGCCTCTCTAATAAAGGACTGATGCTGTTCTTTTAGGGGTTTAGTTGAAAAATAATCGCGAGGCAACTGAACTACTTTTGCGTATTCAGGCGAAAAGTCATCGGGATTAATGTCTAAGCCAAAATAGCCCGGCTCTTTGATGCTGGGTGAAAATATTTCAGGCGACTGAGACAGAAGTTCGGCAAGAGCCGTGGTCCCGGATTTGGCAGCGCCCACCAAAAATAAATTAACCTTTTTCACCGCGATAAAATATTTTATCTAAAAAAGAAACGGGCCATACCTCATAATATTTGACCACAAAGTAAACTGCAGAAATATTCCAAGCTATCATAGAAATGGATGTAGCCCATGCCGCCCCTTCAATCCCATAAATGGGAATTAAAATTGCGTTTAAAAAAATATTGATAAAGGTAACCACAAACATTATTTTCTGCGAATCTTTCTCTTTACCCGTCATGTTCAAAATGTATAGTACTGGCCCGCATAAGGCATTTAGCAACTGGCCCACCGCAAGAATTTTTAGCACAACCATTGCACTGGCGTATTCCGGTCCAAAAAGAGACAACATAAAATCAGGAAAGATAAAAATCACCAAAGCTGGCGGAGTGGCCATCCAAAAATTAATAACCCCAACTTGTCTCAGTAAGCGTCTAAAGGCGCCATTGGCTTTATTCGCATTTAACTCGCTAATACTAGGCGCGACAAAAGAATTTATGGCAAATTGAGTAAAGGTAATAAGCGTAGCAATCTTAAAGGCAATTCGATAAACACCCACGGCCTTTTCATTTTCAAAATAGCCAATCATTAAAACATCTGTCCAAGAAATGATGTAAAACAAGGCCCCAGAAACCAACATAGGCAACGCCACCTTGTATATTCTTGACATTTCCACTTTCGTGGGATGGGAACTTTTCAGTTCTCTGGATTGAATTCTGAAATAAGAAAGGCCACTGATAACCGAAACCACCATGAGCGCAAAGGTAAAAGCAGCCATGGGCAACTCTAAGGTTGGAATGTCAAAATGAGACCCTATGAATAAAATGGCCGAGGCCAGTAAAAGGACCGATCCGTTTTGAAAGATGGAAAAAGCAATCATTTTTTTAAACCCTCTAATCGCTTCAAGATTAAGGGTTAAAAACATATAAAACGGCAGCGCCAAGGTTACATATTTAAAGCTGATAATCGTGGTTTCACCTCCGTAAAAGCTGCCCAACCAAGGAGACAAAAAGAACAAAACCACCCCCAGCGAAACAGAAATTATGGTTCCGTGAAGAATAACTTGTTTATACAGAGATAAAATTTTTCCGTGTTCTCCTGTGGTTTGCCACTCTGCTAAAAACCGAACTAAAGCCCCGTCTAATCCTAATCGCCCAAAAGTCCCGAGGATCATTAAAACGGTGAAGGCCAGTTCATAGGTACCAAAAGACTCGGCCCCTAAAGATTTACCCACAATAAAGGCGAATAAATATCCACTTAACGCCCCTAACACTTTAAATACAAGCACAATGCCTCCGCCAGAAAGCAAGTCTTTTAGCCACTTGTCATTTAGTATTTTTGAGATCAATGAATTCTTTTTTGCGGATTGGTTCCAAAAATAACTTTTTAGCCTTATCCATTGGGCCAATATTGTTAATTTTATCTTTTACTTCCTTTCAATGGCCAAAGATATACAAACCATAGCTGTAAACACGAGATGGCTGCTGCCCAATAAACTTGAAGGCATGGGATGGTTCACCCATCACCTATTAAAACGCATGGTTGTAAATCACCCGGAAGTACAATTCATTTTCATTTTTGACCGGCCTTGGGATCCTGATTTCATTTACGGACCCAACGTTACTCCTATTATGGTAGGACCACAAGCAAGACACCCGATCTTGTGGAGGTTGTGGAGCCAAATGAGCGTAAGAAGGGTTTTGAATAAACATCAGCCAGATGTATTTCTATCTCCAGACGGATTTATTCCCCTACAATCAAAAACCCCATCGATAGCGGTCATTCACGATTTAAACTTTGAACACTTCCCTAACTGGTCACCCAAAAGAGTTACGGCATTTTACAAAAAATACATGCCGAAATTTGCCGAACAAGCCACGCATATTGCTACGGTTTCTGAATTCACAAAATCAGACATCTCTAGACTATACAAAGTAAACCCTGAAAAAATCTCTGTGGTTTACAACGGTCCGCAATCTAGCTTTAGAGGACTTACAGATGTAGAAAAATCTACCTTCAGAAAAAACAAAACTCAAGAAGAACCTTACTTTTTATTTTTAGGCGCTTTAAATCCAAGAAAGAACCTAGAAAGAGTATTTCAAGCCTTTGATCGCTTCAAGGAAAAGACGGGACTTTCTCATAAATTGGTGGTTGTCGGACAAACCATGTATTGGCCCGCCAAGACTAAAAACTTATTTGAGAAGTTAACCCACAAGGACGATATTATTTTTACCGGACGCTGTGAAGACGCCATGATCAACGCTTGGCTAGGAGCTGCCGAGGCACTGTTCTTCCCCAGCCTCTTTGAAGGGTTTGGCATTCCTATTGTTGAAGCCTTTTACGCTGAAACCCCTGTTATTACTAGCAACACCTCAGCAATGCCAGAAATTGCAGGCAATGCAGCCCTTTTGGTTGAACCCAACTCAATAGATGAGCTAACACAATCTCTTATTACCCTTGCGCAAGATGAAGGTTTGAGAAAAGGTTTAATTGAAAAAGGTAAGAAGAGAAAAGAACTGTTTTCATGGGACCTGGAAGAAAAGAAACTTTGGGCCCTTATTCAAAATACAATTCATGAGTCTAAGTCTACGACATAACCCCGACGGCTTTGAAGCCGGATGTGATGAAGCTGGGAGAGGTTGTCTTGCTGGCCCAGTAGTAGCCGCAGCCGTTATTCTTCCGGATGATTTTCAGTCAGAAACATTAACCGATTCAAAAAAACTCACCGAAGCCAAAAGAGATGCTCTGCGGCCAATTATTGAAAAGGAGGCTTTGGCTTTTGGCATTGGCGTAGTAAGTCCTGAAGAAATTGATAAAATAAACATACTAAATGCTAGCTTTCTAGCTATGCATAGGGCCATTGACCAGTTGTCTGTAAAACCCAGTTCATTATTAATAGATGGCAATCGCTTTAACCCCTATGCAGATATTCCGCATGTCTGCATGGTAAAAGGAGACAGTAGGTTTTTAAATATTGCAGCCGCAAGTATATTGGCAAAAACAGAAAGAGATTTAATTATGAAACAACTAGACGGTGAAAACCCAGGTTATGACTGGGCAAAAAACAAAGGGTACCCTACCCCAAAGCACCGTCGTGCCATTGCCGAACTCGGGCCAACAAAGCATCATAGAATGAGCTTCCAACTCCTCCCCAATCAATTGAGTTTAGATTTATAAAGCCACCTAAATAATACCGCTGAAACTAACCGAAATAATTACCTTTGAACAACCAAAAAATTCTCATGCGTTACTTACTGATTTTACTTTCGTTATTTACGATTACATCGTGTACAGACTCTACGGTTGAATCAAGTGATTTGGTAGAGGCCATACCCATTACCTCTCCGGTAATTATTAGAATTAACGACATTCAGGAGGCTTCAACTAACTGGGACAACTCTTTGGTTGCCAACACAGTAGACACCCTTAACGCTTTTTATGAATTTTTCACCCAAGCCCATGCGTTAAAGCAATGGTTTTCAAAAGCTCCAAAAATTTTAGATCAACCCATATGGATTGCAAGCCAAAAAAGCGGGGCCCATGAATACAGTTGGTTATGGGTATTAAGAGATGTTGAAAAAGCGAGTCTCTTGTCAAAAATCTCTGAGAAAACTTTGGTAAGAAACTACAGTGGAGTAGATATTTTCGAGTTCTCCCTCAATGAAAATAAGTGGTATGCTTCTTCACTAAAACAAGTCATTATTTCTTCATCCACACACAGTTTAATTGAAGAGGGAATTAGACAATTACAATCAGAATTTTCACTAGAGAAGAACCAGTTTTTTAACAAGGTAAAGAAGACTGCCAACACGAAAGATCCTTTCAATGTATTTATCCAAAATGAAAAGCTCCCTGAGTTAATCCTCTCTGTTTTTCCAGGCACCAAACCAGACTGGTTATCCTCAACCTCAATTTGGGCGGGAATTGACGCCAGTATTGAAAGCAACCAAATGGTATTGAATGGTGTGGTTTTGCACCCAGACACCTGTGGCGGATATTTATCAGTTTTTAAAAACTTGGGCAAAGGTGAATTTGAAGCCCCTGCTGTTTTACCTAACCACATTGCCATGTGGATAGGATTGCACATTGACAATGGGGAAGACTTTTATTCTGAAAGGCTTGAGTTTTTAAAAAAGGGCAAGGCCTTTAGGTCACAACAAATAAGACTAGGCGACCTGGGAATAAATCCCTTAGTAGATATTTATCCGCTAGTGGATAATGAAATCGGAGTGTTTTACTTGCAAAATGTCAGCACAGATCTTTCAGCCACTAAGGTTGGATATATAAAATGCAATGATGAGGACGACCGTGCTGAATTAAGAAAGTTTTTGACCAACAACAAGGTCTATGAAACCTATAGAGACCACATTCTCTATTCCTCTGCCTACAATCAATTATTTCAAGAGGCCTTCGGAAGACTATTTAAAGGATTTAACAAACCCTATATTACCGAAAAAGGAAACTACTTGATTTTTGCCGATAATGATTTAGTACTTAAAAATGTAATCAATGAAATATCCGCGGAAAAAACGCTGAATCAAAATGAAAATTTCATTGAATTTTACAAGCAATACCCAAGCGCTGGCCATCTTTTCGCCATGGTTAAAAACCCAGAAGCTATTTCACTTCTGGATAAAATCACCACCCGTGAAACTGCAGCTGAAATCGCTAAGAAAACTAAAAAGTTAGAAAAGGTCACTTGGGCAGGTATCCACATACTAAACAAAGGAGAAGTTAGCTACCTTCAATCAACGATAAAGTATCAAGAAGAGCAAATTGAAGAGGCAAGACAGCTTTGGTCGCTTACTCTAGAAGCTCCGATGAAGGGCAAACCTCATTTGATCAAAAATCACTACACCCAAAAAAATGAAGTGTTTGTTCAAGATGAAAACAATGTAATTTATCTGATTGACGGAAAAGGAAAGATCTTGTGGAACAAATCTATAGGCGAACCTATTTTAGGAGGCGTTCACCAAGTAGATTTGTTCAAAAACAATAAACTTCAATTGGTTTTCAACACTCCTTCAAAGCTCTGGATGTTAGATCGCTTAGGTAGAGATGTAGAAAACTTCCCAGTAACTCTTAAAGCTCAATCAACGGCACCTGTAAGTGTATTTGATTATGACAAAACCAGGAATTATCGTTTTGTTGTTCCTACCGGAAATCAACTATATAATTACAATAAAGACGGTGAAATGGTAAAGGGATGGGTTTTTGAAGGAATGAATTCTGACATTAAACACTCTCCTGAACACTTTGCGGTAAACGGCAAAGATTTCATCCTTGTGACAAGCTCGGGCGGAGCGGTGAAATTCATTAATAGAAGAGGTGAACTAAGGACAGATATCGATGGAAAAATTCCTCTTTCTGACAACCCCTGGTTTTTTGTAAACAAAGACAGTCAACCAAGAGTGGTTACGCTTTCAGAGAAAGCAACTTTGGTCTCTGTATTCCTTACGGGAAGCATTGACGAAACAGATCTTGGCTTTGATGAAACCGAAAAAATCACCTTTAGCTATAACGGCCACAGCTACGTCTTTTTAGAGGGTCCCCACCTAAATGTTAGAGATGAGTTGCATCCTTTTACAGCTCAATTAGATGGGACACCCATTGCTGGGCCCTATTCTTTTTCTATTCACGGAAAAAACTTGTACGGTGTAACTACAAAAAACCCTGATAGGGTTTACGTTTACAACGAAGAGGGTGAAATGGTTGATGGCTTTCCCGTTTTTGGAAACACAGGGATTGAACTAGGTCCGCTTGAAAACCGATCTATCCCGGTATTACTTGTAGGCACAGGTGATGGCACCTTAATGGCTTATTCGATAAGATAGGGTTTAGCAAAATTAGTTGCTTGAACCAATCAGAAGTTTGGTAATTGTAACCATTCCAATCAATAAAATGAGACCTAAAGAAATGGTTCTAAAATTTTTCTGAGGAATGTAGGCCAACAACTTCTTTCCTAGGTAAGTTCCTAATAACCCAATGACCAATAAAAAAGGGACATATTTTAAATCGTGGTAATGAATATACCCATTTCTATAATATACCACGCTTCTGGAAATATCTATCATAAAATCAATAAAGGCAGAAGTGGCTACAAAAACGCTTTTTTCTAAATTGAAGGAAGCCATGGTCAAACCTCTTATGGCTCCTCCTGTCCCTAAAAGTCCGGCAGAAAAACCGGACAATGTACCTCCTAAAACTGCATTTTTTGACGAAGGCGAAAAAGACAATGTTTTTCTAATAATAAACAAAAGGCTAAAACAGACTAGAAAGAACCCTAAAACATACTCTAACACTACCGTATTAAATATTTTAGACAGTAACCCGCCAATCACAACAAACACTACTGATGGGATGCCAATGGTTAGAATTAGTTTTTTGTCTAATCCGTTTTTAAACAAAACAATTTTACTCAGATTACTTGACAAATGGAACAACGCCGTAAGCCCTAGAACCGATTGAAAATCAAAATAAAAATTTCCTATCGGCACAAAAAAAACCGAAGAACCAAATCCACCAATAGTCCCAACAATTTCAGCTAAAAGAGCTAAAAGTAAAAACAGAAAACTAACCTCTTTCATAGCTTATAGTTAAAATTAGGTAGATATTAGTTTTTCCATTCCATAGGATTGAAGAGATTAAAATAAATAATGCTATTGTTCTTTCAACTTCTTTTCAAATTTCTCAAGGCTTATTTTACTTTTCCAACGAGAGTAATTCCCCTCTGCAACTTTTTTATCAAGATCTACTTTTAAATAATCCGACCAACAAGAAAAAAACTCATAATCATGGGCCTTGCCAAATTCAGAGTCATGAGCAATTTCTCGAGGTGTAATTAGATAACATCCTCCTACTTCAAAATTAGAGGTATAAGGCCTACACAACATTCCATTGTCTCCCCAAATTTTTATTCTCTTTCTTGTTTCTTTACCCTTGTACAATTTCACAATCTCAACAGTCATAGAATAAGGCAACCTATCTTCCGGATTCATGGTAATAGATTCAATATAGTCAGAGTATTCTATAACTTTTACAAGAGCCACAAAGTCATGAGTTTTAGCAATAACACTAAAAGAACAATCTCCCTCACAGTTGCAGGTACAAGAAAAGGTGTTAATTGAAAACAACGTCAAAAATGTGAAAATCAAAAAGCTTCTAAGCCTCTTTCCCGAAAACAAAAAAGGCACATTGTTTCTTTTGATTCTTAAACCAGATTTTAGAGTTTTCATTTTCCTGTTCAATTTATTGCTAGACAATCGTTAAATAATTCTTGCCACAATTTAAAAACAAAAAACATAACTTTATTCCCTAACCAATTCTGCCGTAGATGAAACAACATTACTTTGCTGTAATAATTACCCTTTATCTTTGCATATCATCTTTTTCTTCAAAAGCTCAAGACAGGCAGTATTATATTGATTTTGGTACCCAATTTTTCATGGACGAAATCATTGAATGGCGGTCATTGAACATTACTAAAATGGTAAATTTCAATTCAACGTTTGGTGATTATATTTCAATTAATAAATCGTCTAAGTTTGGCTATGGTCTTGGCATGGGGGCTACCCGACTCATTGAGTCACCACTTGACCCTTTAGATCCCAAATATGACTATGAACAAAGAGTAAGGCTTTCGTTAAATTTTCTAGTCCATATTAACTACAAGTACGCTATTTTAAAAAAGCACCAAAACGCAACCTATTTCAATACCGAGGTATTTCTTTGCTTAGACAGCTTTCAGCAACTCAATCTAAACCCAGGATTTAACCTAGGATTTTCTTTTGAAGGCATTGCCACCGATAAGTTTCATTATGAATTGACCGCATACATTGGCTACACTCACTCTCAAGGGGAGGTTAGCACCCTTGGCGGGAGAATGTTTGGGGTAAAACTAGGACTAACTCGCAGGGTGGGTCGTTAAAAAAACCAAAGGAACTTTTTCCCGATGGTTCTTCGCAAATGCATTTTTTGTCCCACCAGGGGCTGTGACCCCGGCGACATCAAATTTTTGCGGTACAAATACTCAAGTCTCATTCCGAATTTTTGGGCAATAGAATGCATGGTGTCACCCATTTTTACGGTATAGTATTTCTCGTAACCCCTTCTGTTTTTCTTTTCAATAAAAAGTTTTTCACCTATCGGAAGGGGATCGTCCCAACTCAAATCGTTGTACTCTAAAATATCCTCTACATCTAACTCAAATTCTAAAGCTATCTTATCATAGGTATCGCCTTCTGAGACTTCTATGTACTTTAAATCGCTCAGGTGAACCATTACCACATGACGATCTTCCAGTGACAATTCATTCCAATTTTCTATTTTATCAAATTGATCCAAATTGTACTTTTCAATCAAGTCTATTAGACGGTCTGCATACTTTTTATTGGTGGCATACCCTGCTTTTCTAAGCCCCTTAGCCCAACCCTTGTAATCGGCTCTGTCTAATTCAAACAAAAAAGAATAACGACTGCGGGTTGACAAAAACAAGCTGTGGTCTCTAAAACTCTCTTCAGGATCGTCATACTTTCTAAAACACTCCCCTTTTTTATCGTCGTCGTGGTACACCTTGTCACCATCCCAAGAGTTGTGACATTTTATACCAAAGTGGTTATTTGATTTCGAGGCTAACTCTGACGTTCCTCCTGCAGACTCTAAAATTCCTTGCGCAAGTGTAATACTGGCAGGAATACCGTATTGCTGCATTTCTTGGATGGCTATCGATTTGTATTTATTGATATACGCAACATCATCTCTTTGACCCCATAAGGTCGTGGTAGCTAGGAAAAATATCAGGAAAAACGATGGGATATTCTTTAGATAGGTATTCAATGTGTAGTCCTTTATTCTTTAATTTATTATTCATTCCTATGCCCCCAAACACACCCCCTGTATGCCAAAACAATATTCGAGTGCCTTCCGGAAATTCCTTTATGCGTTTACTCAGAGCCCACATAGCTTTACCGGTATAAATCGGATCTAATGGAATTTGGGTTTCGAGGTAAAATTGATTAATAAAACGAATGAGACCTTCAGATATTTTTGCAAAACCACCTAGGTGTTCTTCCGTCCAAAAATCAATTTGCTCAAAGATACTTTTAGCCGTAGCCTCCCCATGGCGGTCTTTTAAAAAGTTTTCAACTTGAGGTTTTAAATAACTTCCTCCCTTAAGGGCCGGCACACCGATTATCTTTTGGCAGGAGGCAGAGATCGCCATCCCCGAAAGGGTGGTTCCTGTGCCCATGGAGCACATCATTACATCATAACTCCTCGTCAATTCATCTACCATCTGAGAAGTCCCCAATAACCCAGGCACGTCTTCTCCACCCATAGGAATATAGTACTCCCGTGAATCGTAGGGCAATTTACTTACCGAATAATTTCTTGAAATTGGAATTAATTCCATGCCCCACTGAAAACACATCCATGTGGTAGGGGTGCTTTTTTCAATTTCTTCCGCCCGAACATACCCTCTGGTTTTTACACCGTTAATATGCCCCCAGAAGGCAAGAGCTAGTAAGTGATTAGAAAACCCGCCGCCTAGACTAGAAACACTAGAGAACTTTGAAAGGTCAACCCCTTGAAAATAACCCATGAGCTTACGCCATTTGTTGCCGCTAATAAACGGGTGTATTAAGTCATCTCTCTTAACGAAAAGTTTCACCCCTGTTCCGTGTAACCAATCCGGCTTCACTTCTACCTCAGGACTTGGTAGTTTTATTTGAGAATGGTCGTTTTTCATTTTGTGAGGTCAAGGTAAAAAACGAAATTTGCACAGCATGCAAAATTCAAAGAAAGAATTACAACCTGAGGACTTCTACAAAACCCCAGAAGGGTACATTGTCTTTACGGAAATATACCATAAAAAAAGAGGCTATTGTTGCCAAAGTGGTTGCAAGCATTGCCCCTATGGCTTTAATAAAAAGACTGGGCGTATTGATAAAATATAACAAGATGACATCACAAGAATTTAAAAAGGCTATTAAAGAGGGAATTCCTTCTCAGTTACCAGAAAAAAAAGGCAGATCGGACCAATTCAGCCATGCTCCAGATCGAAAAGAAATTCTAACCACCGAAGAGAAAAAGCTTGCATTAAAGAATGCCTTGCGATATTTTAAACCGGAATGGCATGAAATCTTGGCGCCAGAATTTGCTGAAGAACTGAACACCTACGGTAGAATTTACATGTATAGGTTTCAGCCAGATTATGAAATGAAGGCAAGACCTATTGCTGATTATCCAGCAAAATGTGAACAAGCAGCAGCTATTATGTTGATGATTCAAAACAATCTGGATCCTGCGGTAGCGCAGCATCCCGATGAATTGATAACCTATGGAGGAAACGGAGGCGTTTTTCAAAATTGGGCACAATACCTTTTGACTATGAAGTACTTATCTGAAATGACAGAAGAACAAACACTTCACATGTACAGTGGCCACCCAATGGGAATTTTCCCGAGCTCAAAAGAAGCCCCTAGGGTAGTTGTCACCAACGGTATGATGATTCCAAACTACAGCAAACCGGATGATTGGGAAAAATTTAATGCACTTGGAGTAACGCAATTCGGACAAATGACTGCTGGGTCATTTATGTACATCGGGCCCCAGGGAATTGTTCATGGAACGACGATCACTGTATTAAATGCTGCCCGTAAGCTAGACCAATTGAGAAAGACTTCTGGTACCAAAATATTTGTGACAGCGGGGCTTGGTGGGATGAGTGGCGCTCAACCAAAAGCTGGAAACATTGCAGGGGTAGTTAGTATTACTGCAGAAATTAATCCTGCGGCAGCCCATAAAAGACACGAACAGGGTTGGGTAGACGAAATCATCGAAAATGTTGACGAGGCTATCGACTTAGCTCTAAAATATCAGTCAGAAAACACCATTAGATCAATCGCCTTTATCGGAAACATTGTAGAATTATGGGAAAGACTTGCTGAAAGAGGTGTAAAAATTGACATTGGCTCTGACCAAACTTCATTGCACAATCCTTGGGCTGGAGGATATTATCCTGTAGGCCTATCTTTTGAAGAGAGCAATGAATTGATGGCCAAAAATCCAGAGGTTTTTAAAACCAAAGTTCAAGAAACTTTAAGAAGACATATTTCAGCCGTAAACACCCTTTCTGATAACGGAATGTATTTCTTCGACTATGGAAATGCATTTTTACTGGAGTCTAGCCGTGCAGGAGCTGAAGTGATGGCAGATAATGGCATCGATTTTAAATACCCTAGTTATGTGCAAGATATTTTAGGTCCAATGTGTTTTGATTACGGATTCGGACCGTTCCGATGGGTTTGTGCCTCAGGAAATCCTGAAGACCTTGAGAAAACAGATCAAATTGCTGCTAAGGTATTAGGAGAAATCATGAGTAATAGTCCTGCGGAAATTCAATTGCATATGGACGATAACATTCGCTGGATAAAAGCTGCAGGTGAAAACAAAATGGTGGTAGGCTCTCAAGCTAGAATTCTTTACGCCGATGCAGAAGGACGTTCAAAAATTGCTCAAGCATTTAACGATGCTATTGCCAAGGGTGAAATCGGACCAGTAATTTTAGGGAGAGATCACCACGATGTTTCTGGAACAGACTCTCCTTTTAGAGAGACTTCAAATATTTATGATGGATCTCGCTTTACAGCAGACATGGCTATTCAAAATGTTATTGGCGATAGTTTTAGAGGAGCAACGTGGGTATCTATTCACAACGGCGGTGGTGTTGGCTGGGGTGAAGTGATTAATGGTGGTTTCGGAATGTTACTTGACGGAAGTGAAGCAGCCTCAAGAAAATTGCAGAGTATGTTGTTTTACGATGTAAACAATGGTATTGCTAGAAGATCTTGGGCGCGAAATGAGGAAGCACTTTTCGCAATAAAAAGAGAAATGGAAAGAACCCCAGAACTTACCGTAACAATTCCTAACCTTGCCGATGACACAATCATTGACAAATTATTTTAACTTAACCTCATGAATAAATTATCTACCCCGATTTCTATCATTGCATTAACAGGTGTTATTGCATTGTTTATTATGCACCTTTCTAAAGGTAGCGGCGAAATGGAATCATTTGAAACTAGTGATGTGGTAAAAGCTGAGCTTTCTCAACAGGTTGGCGTGGTTAATCTAGACACCCTTGTGGGGATCTATGAGAGACACAAAAAACTAGAAGCAGAATTCGAAAATTCAGCACAAAAATCTGAATTGAAGATAAAGGCTAGACAAACAGAAATTGAAAAAGATTTTGAAGTCTATTCTAGAATGGCAGCCAAAATGACTCCACAAGAAAGACAAGAAGCAGAATTAGACTTGCAAAGAATTCAACAGCAATTCCAAATGATGTCTCAGTCTGAGCAACAAAAATTGATGGAGATGCAAAGGGAGTTGACTCTTTCTTTAAAAGAAGACCTCAACAAGGCCATTGACAAAGTTCAGAAAGAAAAAAACCTTCAGCTAGTAATAACCCAAGAAGCTTCTGGAAACGTTTTGTTTTCGAGTAAATCACTTGACATTACTCAATTGGTAGGAAAGTACCTAAATGAAGAATACCAAAAGGAAAAAGAAGGTGAAAAGGAAACTGATAAATAGTTTTTCAAAAACAAGTACAACCGTCATGGCTTTTGCCATGATGGTTTTTTCAATGGCTAGCTGTCAAAAGGACGTTGAAGAATTTGACGTAAGACTAGACTGGGTTGGTTCTTGGACCTGTAATGAAGTAACCGGTAACTTTGCACCGCAAGTTTACCAAGTAGAAATTTCTGAATATGGCAGTGGCGATCAGGTTTCTGTGACGGGTTTATATGGGCAGGGCAACCAATTTGTAGTTTACGCCAATGTCACTTCAAAATCAATAACCATTCCGTTTCAAACCGTAGACGCCATCAACATATCAGGTTCTGGAACAATAAACAACGACTTAGATTACATTACGTTTACTTTGACCGTCAATGACGGGTCAGGTAATGATAATGTATCTGGTTTTATGGAACGTTAAAGCTTTCCTTTGTATTGATAGCCTAGGCTAGACACCTTATCTTCTACCGCTTTATAATCGATATTTTCTCCTTTAATACTTACTTCTCCTGAACTAAGGTCCACCTCTACTTCTTCAATAAAAGGAAGTGATTTTAAATTGTTTTCTACAGAGGCCTTGCAATGGTTACAAGTCATTCCTCCAACTTTTATTTGAGTGTTCATTTTAGAAATTTTTGAATCGTGTTTGTGGTGATCTCTTTTCGTTCCAAACCATTTTTTAAAATAAATATTCACGATTAATACTAACAAAATTCCTGAGCTGGTCCATTGAAGCCATTCGGGAATAACGTGAGAGGCATGGTGATCTGCAGAATGTGGATTTAATATTTCAAACCAAGAAGCAGGAAGCACCAAATCAATGAAACTTCCGGCCAAAAGAGACATCCCAATAATGCTTATTAGATAAGCATATAAAGGTTTCTTTCCAATTGACTTTCCGATAACGGCGATAGTTCCCGCATTCGTGGCAGGACCCGCCATCAAAAAGACAAATGCAGCCCCGGGCGACAATCCCTTTAGCATTAAGGCAGCAGCAATAGGCACAGATCCAGTAGCACAAACATACATGGGAATACTGGCCAATAAAATCACCAACATACTAAGCCATGAATTGGTCAAATATTGAGTAAAAAAATCATCGGGAACGAGCGTGGTAATCAAAGCAGCAATTACTAAACCTATGACCAACCACTTGGCAATATCTTCTAAAAACTCAATAAATGCATACCTAAAAAGCTCAGCCCATTTATTCTTGTACAAAGGTTGTGTGGCCTTATTCTCTATGGGCTTTGCCGGTTCATTCACCGTAAGTGAGTTTGTAAGAGCTCCTCCAAGTATGCCTGACACAAAAGCTACCACAGGTCGAATTAAGGCAAACGGAAGAGTCATCAATGAATAGGTCACCAAAATAGAATCTACTCCTGTTTGTGGGGTAGAAATTAAAAACGAAATACTGGCGCCCTTACTTGATCCGTTGCTGTATAGAGACACTCCTGTTGGAATAACCCCACAAGAACACAAGGGCAAAGGGACTCCTAAAAATGCGGCATATACAGCAGATTTCAAATTGGGTTTACCCAACCACTGCGTCATTTTGCCCGGGGGCAAAAACACATGTAGGCATCCTGCAATGAAAAATCCCAAGAGCAGATAAGGAGACATTTCATTGAAAAGCCAAATGAGGTCTAGAACAAATGATTTTATTATTTCCATAATAGAAAAAAACCACTTCAAAAAGAAGTGGTTTTTTCAAAGGTATTAGTTTTTCAACTATTCTGAAAGAACACTTCTAGAAATAACAATTTTCTGAATTTCAGAAGTCCCTTCATAAATCTGAGTAATTTTTGCGTCGCGCATTAAACGCTCTACGTGGTACTCTTTTACAAAGCCATATCCTCCGTGAACTTGTACCGCCTCTGTGGTTACTTCCATGGCAACTTGAGACGCATACAATTTAGCTTGCGCACTTTCTTTGTCAAATGGCAATCCTTGATCTTTTAACCAGGCAGCCTTTAAAACCAATGCTCTAGCAGCATCAATTTTTGTACTCATATCTGCCAATTTAAAAGCAATCACTTGGTGATCAGAAATTGGCTTGCCAAATGATTTTCTTTCCTTAGAATATTTCACAGCCAATTCAAAAGCCCCAGATGCTATACCTAAAGCTTGAGCTGCAATACCAATCCTTCCCCCAGATAAGACCTTCATGGCAAATTTGAATCCAAATCCATCCTCGCCAATTCTATTTTCTTTAGGAACTTTAACATCTGTAAACATTAAAGAATGGGTATCACTACCTCTAATTCCTAATTTATCTTCTTTCTTTCCAACAACAAATCCGTCCATTCCTTTTTCAAGAATCAGACAGTTAATTCCTCTGTGCTTTTTTTCTACGTCGGTTTGAGCAATAACTAGTGCAAATTTTGAAGAGTTACCATTGGTAATCCAATTCTTGGTTCCATTAACCAAATAGTGGTCGCCCATGTCAATGGCGGTAGTCTTTTGAGAAGTCGCATCAGAACCCGCTTCAGGCTCAGACAAACAGAAACAACCAATTACCTCACCAGTAGCCATAGGCTTAAGGTATTTTTGCTTTTGCTCTTCTGTACCAAATTTTTCAAGTCCCCAACAAACCAAAGAGTTGTTCACAGACATTACCACTGAAGCAGAAGCGTCAACCTTTGAAATCTCTTCCATGGCTAACACATAAGAAATGGTATCCATACCACCACCGCCGTATTTAGGATCAACCATCATTCCGAGAAAGCCTAGCTCTCCCATTTTCTTTATTTGTTCGGTGGGAAACTCTTGTTTGTTATCTCTTTCAATTACACCTGGAAGAAGTTCATTTTGAGCAAAATCTCTTGCTGCGTCTCTAATCATTTTATGTTCTTCCGAAAGTTCAAAATTCATGGTATAGGAGATTTATCTTTACTTTACTTTTATCTGGACCACAAAGATAATTTTTTTTATGCCAAAAACCTCATATTTAATTAGCACAGATTCAATTTCAGAGCGTTATTCTGTTTTGGGGTTAATGTCTGGAACCTCATTAGACGGGCTAGATATTTGCCATGCGGAGTTCTTTCGTGAAAATTCTCAGTGGAAATTTCAAATTTTAGAGTATCACACCTACCCCATCCCAGAAAAAATCTCAAAGGATATTAATGCCTTCTCTTCTCTTGACCCAGAACAAATAAAAAACCTAAGCCATGAGTTTGGGGAGTTTTCAGGACATTCAATAATCTCTTTTTTGAAAGAGAAAAACGTGACACACATTGATTTAATCGGTGCTCATGGGCATACGCTTTTTCACGATCCTAAAGCAGGAATAACCCTGCAGATTGGCAACGGACCAGAAATTAGAGACCTTACAGGCATTGAAACCATTTGTGATTTTAGAACGGCAGATGTAGCACTTGGCGGACAAGGTGCACCTCTAGTTCCCATAGGGGACCATGAATTGTTCTACGATTTTTCAGCCTGTATAAACATTGGAGGATTTGCTAATATTTCTTTTGAATCAAGAGGCAAACGGATTGCCTACGACCTTTGTGCAGCCAACTTTGTTATGAATCGATGGGCTGAAAACATAGGACTTAAATACGATGACCGGGGACTTTTAGCAGAAAGTGGAAATGTGATCACCCCCCTACTCAATGAACTAAATAACCTTGCTTATTATTCTGAAAGTCCACCAAAATCTCTGGGTAGAGAATGGATTGAAAGCGTTCTTCAGCCTATTTTTCAAAAATACTCAACCGCATCAACTCCTGATCTTTTAGCCACTTTTAATCAACACATTGCAACCATTATTGCAGACACCATTGACCAATTTGATGGGCCCGTATTATTTACCGGAGGAGGGGTTTACAACCAGTTTTTGATGAAAAACATCAGTAAAAAAACATCAACCAAGGTGGTGATTCCACCCAAAAACTGGATAGAACAAAAGGAAGCTTTAATCTTTGGATTTTTAGCTGTATTGCGGAAAAGAGGTGAAGTAAACGTTTTATCTTCGGTTACAGGGGCGCAAAAAGATCACTCGTCTGGGGTTATTTGGCCTGCTATTTAGTGTTTATTTTAAAGCAATAGATTAATTTTGCGGCAATCAAAAGAGAAGACATGTTAGAGCAACTCAAGGCCTACGAGGCAAAACCAGCAGAAATTGTTTTTCATTGGAATGATAGCGAAACCGAAGCCGAAGGATGGGTAGTCATAAACTCATTAAGAGGAGGTGCCGCAGGAGGTGGAACGAGAATGAGAAAAGGCCTTACCCAACACGAGGTATTGTCTTTAGCGAAAACTATGGAAATAAAATTCACCGTGGCAGGACCTGCTATTGGTGGAGCAAAATCAGGAATCAACTTTGATCCTGCAGATCCTCGTAAAAAAGGAGTTTTAGAAAGATGGTATAAGGCCGTTCGTCCGTTGTTAAAGAACTATTACGGAACCGGTGGCGACATGAACGTTGACCAAAAAACTGAAGTTATTCCTATCACCTCCTCTTTGGGAATTAACCACCCACAAGAAGGAGTTCTTCAAGGGCACTACCAGCCTTCAGCAGAAGAAAAAGCTACCAAAATAAAACAACTTCAAGAGGGCGTATCTCTTCAAGTCACTAATACAGATCTTACACCCGACCCAAATTCTACCAACAAAGCGGGTGATTTAATTACGGGTTATGGGGTGAGTGAATCGGTTAGACATTTCTACAATATTTACGGGGGCTCAGTAGCTGGAAAAAGAGTAATTGTTCAAGGTTGGGGAGTTGTTGCTAGTGCAGCGGCTTGGTACCTTGCGCAAGCAGGTGCAAAAGTTGTCGGAATCATTGATCGCGTGGGTGGCCTTATCAATACAGAGGGCTTTTCTTTTGAAGAAATTACTACCCTATTAAACGACAGAAGCTCTAATTACCTGGAGGCGGATAACATCATGCCTTTTGATGAGATAAATCAAAAAGTGTGGAGTGTTGGTGCTGAAATCTTTATTCCCGCAGCAGCTTCAAGACTTTTGACTAAAGATCAATTAGACCAAATGATTGACAACGGACTGGAAGTTATTTCGGCTGGTGCGAATGTTCCTTTTGCTGACAATGAAATTTTCTACGGTCCTATCGCCGCTTACGCGGATGAAAAGGTTAGCTGTATTCCTGATTTTATCAGCAACTGCGGAATGGCTAGGGTTTTTGGTTACCTAATGCAGTCAGACATTGAACTAACAGACACCGCCATCTTTAAAGACGCTTCTGAAACTATTAAAGGTGCATTAGAAGCAACTCACAAGGTAAATCAAGACACCAAAAACTTGACAAAAACATCCTATCAAATTGCTCTAAACCAATTGATGTGAAAATTAATTCTCAATTAAACCTCTATAAACCTCTATAAGGTATATTTGAGGACCTAAAAAATAAACACAAAAAACAAGAGATGTATACATTAATGATCATCATTTTTGTTCTTGGTTATTTAGCAATAGCATTTGAACATCAGATACACATTGACAAAGCTGCCTCTGCTCTTATTACTGGAATATTAACCTGGACGGTTTACGTTCTTGGGGCCTACGAAATTGTCGACTTTAACTCTATCTCTCACGCCATACTTTCTCTTTTTACAGAGCACGGTATGGACGTAAACCAACAGGGCGAAGTCATATCTCATTACGTCACAGAACATCAACTCTTTGAGCATTTATCAGAAATCAGCTCTATTCTTTTCTTCCTTATCGGAGCCATGACCATTGTTGAAACGGTAGATGCACATGAAGGGTTTTCTGTAATAACAGACAAGATTAAGACGACAAATAAGGTAAAGCTACTTTGGATTATTGGAGTACTTTCTTTCTTCTTCAGCGCTGCTTTAGACAACCTTACTACAAGTATTGTAATGATTTCTTTGCTAAGAAAATTAGTAGATGATAAAAAAGATCGTTGGATGTATGCGGGTCTGGTAATTATTGCCGCTAACGCGGGAGGTGCATGGTCGCCAATCGGAGACGTTACCACTACCATGCTTTGGATTGGAGGTCAAGTAACCACTGTAAACATTATTGTTAAACTGTTTATTCCTTCCTTAATCACATTACTTATTCCACTTATTTACCTGAGCTTTAAGTTTAAAGGAGAGGTAAAGAGACCTGAATTTGTGAATGATGTCGAACACGACATTGACCCCACCACCAGCAAAGAGAGAAATACTGTGTTTATTGTTGGGCTCTTAGGACTTTTATTCGTGCCGGTTTTTAAAACATTTACCCACCTACCTCCATTTATGGGAATGATGCTTTCTCTTGGGGCACTTTGGTTGGTAACTGACATTATGCACCGCTCGAAAAGTTTGAACCAAAAACTTAACTACTCAGTAATCGGGGTGCTTAAGAAAATTGATATCGCCTCTGTATTGTTCTTCTTGGGAATTCTTTTGGCCGTAGGTTCACTTCAATCGGCGGGTCACTTAACAGAAATGGCTACCTACCTTGACAATAACATTGGTACAGGGACTGAAAAAGGGGTTTACATTGTAGGAACTATTATTGGTCTTCTGTCTTCCATCGTTGATAACGTGCCTTTGGTAGCTGCCTCTATGGGGATGTACCCAATAGAAGCTGGATTTTTTGGTCCCGACGGACTTTTCTGGGAATTCCTGGCATACTGTGCAGGTACAGGAGGTTCTGCCCTTATCATCGGTTCTGCCGCAGGGGTAGCCGTTATGGGACTAGAAAAAATCACCTTTGGGTGGTATTTGAAAAAAATCAGTCTCTTAGCCCTTATGGGCTACTTTGCAGGCGCCATTGTATACATCATACAAGAAACTATTTTCCATATATAGAAAATTATAATTCTTCCGCTTAAGCGGGAAATTAAAAGCACTCCAATTTGGGGTGCTTTTTTTATTAGCGATGGTGGAATGAAGTGAACAAGGGAACAGGATTAACTATTTCTGGTCGTGATATTGACTTTTCGCATGGTTGTTCCCCTAAAACCTATTAAAAACCAATTGTTAATATTTATAAGTACTATTCCTAAAGTAGATGTGATAATTGAATAAGTTTGATTGTCCCACATTACACAATATTAGTCCCGTAATTGGGTTGTTCTAGTAACACAAACATTAAACATAACAGAAAAACATGCGTCCATTTCTTCAATTAACAATGAACCAGCAAGCAGAAGGCGTTGAAGGTTTAACCGAAGAGCCCGTAGCAAAAACCCTATCTATCATGGAGCTTATTACCAGTGGAGGTATTGGTGGTATGATTATTATGGGAGTGCTATTTATTCTTTCTATCATAGCCGTTTACATTTTCTGGGAAAGATTTCAGGCCATCAAAAAAGCGAACAAACTAGACCAAAACTTTATGAACCACATCAAAGACGACGTGGTAAACGGCAAGTTAGAAGCCGCTAGAAGCTTGTGCAAAACAACCGATCACCCCATTGCTAGAATGGTGGGTAAAGGTGTAGATAGAATCGGTAAACCCTTGACAGACATTGCCGCAAGTATTGAAAACCAAGGGAAAATCGAGGTTCAAAAAATGGAAAAAAGCTTGCCCATTTTAGCGACCATTTCCGGTGGTGCTCCTATGATTGGATTCTTAGGTACCGTAATCGGAATGATTTTGGCCTTCCAAGAAATGGCGGCTGCCGGCGGACAAGTAGACGTAAGTGTATTAGCAGAAGGTATCTACACCGCAATGACCACCACCGTTGCAGGACTTGCCGTAGGTATTGTAGCCTATTTTGGATATAACTACTTGGTCGCTAGAATTGATAATTTGATTTACCAAATAGAAGTAAGTGCAACTGAATTCTTGGATTTGCTACACGAACCTATTTAATCGGTAACTATGAATTTAAAATCGAGAAGTAAAGTAAGCGCAGAATTCTCTATGTCGTCAATGACCGACTTAGTGTTCTTATTGCTTATATTTTTTATGCTCACTTCTACTTTGGTTACCACCTCAGCTCTTGATGTCGTTTTACCTAAAAGCAAAGCTCAGACGGTAAAAAAACAAGATGTACAGGTAACCATAAGTAAAGACCTTCAATTTTCTCTAGATGGCGACATCATCAGTGAATCTGCCCTAGAAGCGGCATTGATGAACAAGCTTAAAGGAATTGATCAAGGGGTGGTAATTTTACGTGCAGATGAATCTGTTCCTACCGGTAAGGTGGTAAAGGTGATGGACATTGCCTATAGAAACAGAATTAAAATGGTCTTGGCCACAGATCCTTCTTAAATTATGAAAACCGAAGATGACAAAAGAAAAAAGAGAGCGCTAGCCATTACCATTGGCTTTCACTCCGTTTTAATGATTTTATTCCTCTTTGTGGGTATGGAGTATTTTGATCCCCCAAAAGAAGATGGAATTGCTATCAACTTTGGTTATTCAGACAATGGTTCTGGCAATACAGCCCAAGCAGAAACTGCTCCTACAGAATCTGTGAGCAAGCCTGTTGAAGAAATCACTCCAGACCCGGTTATTGACGAGGTGGCCACGCAAGAAACAGTAGATGCCCCTTCTATTTCAGAGAAAAAAGAAGAACCGAAAAAACCCGTGGAAGAAAAGAAACCGGAACCTCCAAAACCCAGTTCAGAATTGAATAAGCTTCTAGGAGATTTTGAGAAAGGCAACGCAAAAGGTGAAGGTGAAACTAAGGGAGGCGGTGACCAAGGAGATCCTAACGGAGATCCCAACTCAAAAAACAGGACCGGAAACGGCGGAACAGGAAATACGGGAAATTACCGTTTGGGAAATAGACTTGCCGTAGCCAAACCCAAACCAGAATATAACTGTCCTGATGAAGGTCGCGTGGTTGTGAAAATATACGTAGATAGAAATGGTAGAGTAGTAGGCACCGAAGCAGGAGAAAAAATCCCTAACGGTCCGGCGTCAAACACTACCTCAGAATGTTTGTTCAAAAGAGCTGAAGAAGCCGCAAGAAAAACTACTTGGCAAGGAGACCCTAATGCTCCAGATAAGCAAGTCGGATTTATTATTTACAACTTCTATAAGAATTGACAACCTATAATAAAACCATTGAGTGGCTGTTTAATCAGCTGCCTATGTACCAAAGAGTAGGCGGATCAAATTATAAAATTGACCTAGAAAAGACGCATCAATTGATGCGTCTTTTGCAATACCCAGAAAATAAATTTAAAAGTATTCACGTTGCCGGAACCAACGGCAAAGGGTCTACTTCTCACATGCTGGCTTCCATATTTCAAGAAGCTGGCTATAAAACTGGGCTCTATACCTCTCCTCACCTAGTGGACTTTAGAGAAAGGGTGAAAATAAACGGTGAATGCATCTCTGAAGAAAAGGTTATTGAGTTTGTAAATACCTACAAAAAGGACTTTGAGAAATTACAGCTTTCCTTTTTTGAAATGACGGTTGGCCTTGCCTTTTGGTACTTTGCTGACAATGTAGACATCGCCATCATTGAGGTGGGAATGGGGGGAAGACTAGATTCTACCAACGTCGTAACACCTGAGGTCTCAATCATCACCAACATTGGCAATGATCACAAGGCGTTTTTAGGAGATACCTTACCAGAAATCGCGGGTGAAAAAGCAGGAATCATAAAAGAAAATGTTCCGGTGGTAATCGGTGAATACCACCCTGAAACTTTTCCAGTATTTACCGCAGAAGCCAAGCGAAAAAATGCTCCCTTAACCTTGGCAGAAAAATCTCCGCATAGGTTAATGCCTTCCGATTTAAAAGGTTTATACCAAGTAAAAAACCAAAGAACCGTTCTCAATGCTTTAGATTGCGTAAACGGATTTTCTATTTCTCAAGACAATATTGCCAACGGATTACTCAAAGTAATTAAAAATACCGGACTGCATGGTCGTTGGGAGCAAATTCAAGAAAACCCAAAGGTAGTTTTAGATACGGCTCACAACCACGAAGGACTGTCGGAAATTGCTAAGCAACTGGCTAACGAAAAATACCGTAAGCTTCATATTGTTTGGGGTATGGTAAGTGATAAAGATGCTGGAGAAATTATGAAACTCATGCCGCAAAGTGCTAACTGGTATCTTTCTGAACCGTCCATTCCAAGAAAAATGGCTCTGGCCGATTTAGAAGAAATCGCTCGATCCTTAAAGCTTTCCTATACCTCCCATGAAAATGTAAAAGCCGCCTTGATGGCTGCTCGTAAACACGCTTCTCAAGACGACTTTATTTATGTTGGGGGTTCTACCTTTGTGGTAGCTGATGTTTTAGCCTAACCACATTTTTGGTATCCACAGTTTTTACACTTTAAACATCCTTCTTCAAATACCAGGCCTTCTGGATCGTCACACTCAGGACATTGATTAGAAGATGAAGTACCTGAAGGAACGTACTTTTTCAACGCTCTTAACACCCCTGCCTTCCAGGTGTTAATGTGTTCGTCATAGAGATTTAGCCCCTCTACCAAATCAACAACTTGATCAAGCGGCATACCGTGTCGCAATACTCCAGAAATAAGTTTGGCGTAATTCCAATACTCTTTGTTAAATGACCTGGACAATCCTTCAATGGTGATTTTAAATCCGTCTCTATCTAAAAACTGAAAATCATAGCGATGGCCCGTATCGGTTTTTACCTTGTTTACCCAACCTGACTCTACCCATTTGGGTATGATGATTGAATCTTCTAACCGACCGGTAAAAATCTCATAGGGTCTTCCATTAAGCATACCGATCACTGCCAACCACTTTTCACTCTCATTGTTAAATCTAACCACATCTGCCACCAATGAATCAGGACGAACAGTTTCTATTTCGGGCTTCTTTTCTTCCGTAGAAACCAACACGCCGCTGCGTGACCCATCTCGATAAACGGTAATTCCCTTTATGTTTTGCCTCCAAGCATACTCATAAATTTCACTGACCCTTTCGGGGGAAGTATCACTGGGCAAATTGATGGTAGAAGAAATACTATGAGTGGTGTATTTTTGAACGATGGCCTGCAATTGAATGCGTTTTCTCCAATCAATCTCACTGGCCGTTGAACCTTCGTAGGGATTTTCACTGTCATCGGTTTTTGGATGGAGCTCTTTCCACATCTTTAATTTTTGATGAAATACGACAAACTCTTTCCATCCATCACCCGAATCGTCCACAAAATCAGGAGTGACCTTTTCGTCGTTATTCAATTTTCTTCGGCGAGTATATGAAGTCATAAATACAGGCTCAATACCACTGCTGGTTTGAGCTAACATAGAAATAGTGCCTGTTGGGGCTACGGTAGAAATACTGACATTCCTCCTTCCGTACTTCATCATCCTATCATAGGTGTTCGGAAACTCTTCAGAAAGCATTTTTACAAAGTCAGAAGTGTTTTCTACCTCTGGAGAAAATCCATCAAAAGCCCCCCTTTCAATCGCTAAGTCTATTGATGATTCAAATTCTGATTGACATTTCACTCGCATCATCTCGTCGACGAAACGTAAAGCCTCTTCACTGTCAAAGGCATGTCCTAAAGCGGCAACAGTATCCGCCAAAGCGGTAAATCCTAAACCCGTTCTCCTACCCTTTTCGCCGTTTTCATATAACAATCTCCAGGTCTTTAACTCCACCGTTTTAAGGTCTTCGGGAATATCATCGGCCAAAATTCTATCAATAATCTTTTGTATAGACTCTAACTCTAATTCCACCAAGTCGTCCATTAACCGCATAGACTGATAAACCACCTTTTTAAAATCTTCAAAATCAAATGTAGCTTCTGGAGTAAATGGATTTTTTATAAAGCCAAAGAGGTTTAAGGCCATAAGCCTACAGCTATCACCTCCTTGCATAGCAATTTCAGAACAGGGATTGGTACTTTGATTTTTGTATTGAGGATATACAGAGCTTGTGCTGTAAGTATGTTGTGCATCCCAAAAAATAATCCCAGGTTCTGCCGAAGCATGAGCCGATTCAATAATCTTGTCCCATAATTTCTTTGCCTTAACAACGACCTGGTGCTTCGGATCTTTACTATCGGTGGGCCATTGCAGTGTAAACTCTTTATCTTGAGTTGCCGCCTCCATAAAATCATCGGTGACCTTGACGCTAATGTTCGCTCCAGTAACCTTAGATAAATCTCTCTTAATGGTGATGAAATCTTCAATTTCAGGATGGTTCACGTCTATTGTCAACATCAAAGCTCCTCTTCTTCCTCCTTGAGCCACTTCTCTAGTAGTGTTTGAGAATCTCTCCATAAAAGATACGGCGCCACTGGTAGTCTTTGCAGCATTGTTGACTTGCATTCCCTTAGGACGCAATCCGCTGATGTCAATTCCTACGCCGCAACGTCGTTTAAACAGCTGCGCTAGTTGCTGATCGCGTTCCATTATTCCGGCATAACTGTCATGAACCGCTGGTAAAACCACACAGTTACTCAAAGACATAAGATGAAAGTTATTGCCCAATCCAGCTAAAACACTACCCTGCGGAATTAGCTTAGAAAAATCCTTAAAGAGCGAGTAAATCGTATCTTCCGTTAAAGGCTCGTGGTCAACAAATGGTGAGTTATTAGGCTTAGATTTTTTCGTAAAGTCAGTTTCCATTCTAGCAAACTCAACGGCCAACCGCCTGTGCATTTCATCGGGATTCTTCTCTACGTATTCACCCCTTTTATTCTTCAATGCATACTTGTTCATCCAAGTGGTCGCTGAAAGATCATCTCCTTTAAAGTAATTAAGGCTTGAAGCCAACACCTCTTCTTCTGAATATATTTTCATGGCTAATTTTGAAATTGATCGTATAAAATGGTTTTTCCTCCTTTCAAATCAGAGCTGTAATCTCTTAAGG
>CBFICS010000010.1:0-72570 GCA_965661055.1 uncultured Schleiferiaceae bacterium
TATTTAAAATACCTAACGAATATCATCACCTATATTTGAAGGTAAGCAGTAAAAAGCCATTAAGCTTTCCAATATTATTAGTAGATAAAGAAGAGTTAAGCGTATTTGATACCTATTTCATTTTATTCTCAGGAATTTTCTTAGGAATAATCTTTGTAATGGCTTTTTACAACTTATTTATCTACTTTTCGGTTAGAGATTCTAGTTATATTTATTATGTATTGTATATAGCTACCCTTGGAATTACTCAAGGTGCTTTACAAGGAACCTTTGACAAGTTTCTTTGGCCAGACAGCCCATGGTTTTCAGTCAATATGGTTCAGCTTACAGGGGCTGTGGTAGGATTGTTTTCTGTGATTTTTATAAAACAGTTTTTGCATTTATCGAGTACTATGAAAAGACTGGCAGTCGTTTTCAATGTATTCATGGTTCTTGAGATCCTGGCATTTATTCTTGTCTTTTTTGACTTTCATATTATTAGCCATAATATAATAAATGGGGTTGCCGGAACGGGTGCCATATTAGCCATTTACGCAGGAGCTTACTTGTATAGAAAAGGGAATAAATCTGCTCTTTATTTCTTGTTGGGATGGAGTTTATTTATCGTTTCCGTTTTCCTTTTTGTGATAAAAGACTATTTTAAAGGAGACATGCCGGAATGGCTTAACTACGTCATTCTAATTGGTGCTTCAATTGAGGTAGTCCTTCTTTCTTTCGCTTTGGCGGATAAAATCAATACTTACAGAAAACAGGTTCAAATCTCTCAGAAAAAGGAACTTGAGGCATCTCTGTTAAATGAGAAGTTAATTAGGGAACAAAACGTAATTCTAGAGAAAAAAGTAAAAGAGCGTACGTCAGAGCTAGAAAATGCCAATCAAAACCTAACCTCGGCCTTGGCCTCTTTAAAAGAAGCGCAAAGCCAATTGGTAGAAGCCGAAAAAATGGCTAGTTTAGGACAGCTAACTGCAGGTATTGCGCATGAAATCAATAATCCAATAAACTTTGTGAGCTCTAATGTTAAACCCATTAGACAAGACATTGATGATATCTTTAGTTTAATAGAGGATATTCAAAGTAATTTGGAGTCGAACAACTATCAAGAAGGGGTAGATTTCATTAAGCAAAGAAAAGAACATTACGATTATTCATTCCTTAAAGATGAATTAAATATGTTGGTTAATGGACTTAAAGACGGAGCGGATAGAACGATTGAAATTGTCCGTGGTCTAAAAACCTTTAGCCGATTAGATGAAAGTGACTTGAAAAAAGTCAATTTAATTGATGGTCTAGAGTCTACTTTAATTCTTCTGAGAAACAAACACAAAGATTCTGTAAAAATTGAGAAGAATTTCGAGCAACTTCCAGAAGTTGAATGTTTAGGAGGAAAAATGAATCAAGTATTTATGAATATCATAACCAATGGTATTCAAGCACTTACCGAAGATAAAAAAGTTGAAAATCCGACTTTAGTCATATCTACTAAGCAATTAGGGGATTTTGTATTAATTTCGATAAAAGATAATGGTCCTGGAATTCCAGATCATGTTAAAGAAAGAATCTTTGAACCCTTCTTTACAACTAAACCTGTAGGGCAGGGAACTGGTCTTGGACTTTCAATTGTATACAAAATCGTTGAAAGCCATGGCGGAACCTTAGATGTGGTTTCTAGGCCTGGTGAAGGGGCAGAATTTAGAATTACTCTACCGATAGAAAATAATAATCATCTGTGAGCACA
Source organism: uncultured Schleiferiaceae bacterium (assembly GCA_965661055.1). Lineage (GTDB taxonomy): Bacteria > Bacteroidota > Bacteroidia > Flavobacteriales > Schleiferiaceae > CBFHSF01. The sequence goes on from CBFICS010000010.1 coordinate 1,736, forward strand.
TTAATCAAAACGCCAATTTTGTATATAGATGATGAATTGAATAACCTCAATTCATTCAGAGCAAATTTTAGGCAAGAATTTGATGTGTACCTAGCGCAAAACACGGTAGATGCTCTAGATATCATGAATAACAACGAAATTTATGTTGTTGTTTCTGATCAAAGAATGCCGAAAGAAACTGGGGTTGAATTCTTTGAAAAATTGGTAGAAACCAATCCAAATCCGGTTAGAATATTACTTACCGGTTATTCTGATATTACCGCTGTAATTGACGCGGTTAACAAGGGGCAAATTTACAGATATGTAGAAAAACCCTGGGACTTTGAAACTCTTCGCTTAGCCATTCGAAGAGGATCAGAGTTGTACTCAACTAGAAACGAACTCAAAGAGAAGAATGAACGGTTAGAAAAGGCCTTAGATGAAATCGATTTATTTATCTACAGTATTTCTCATGATTTAAGAGCTCCCATTACGTCCATACTTTCAGTATTGAATTTAGTTGAAATGGAGTTGTATAAAGATGATTCGTCACATGAATACTTTAAGATGATTCGTGAAATGACTCATAAACTGGAAGGTTTTTCTAGGCAATTAGTCAACTACTATAAAATCACTCATAACGACTTAGATTCAACAAAAATAGATTGGGAATCATTCATAGGTAAGCTTGTTGGTTCTTCTGTGTTAGATTGTCAAATGGACGAAAACGCTGTGATGATAGAGGTCGAGCAATCTGGAAAATTTTATGGTCATCCAATAAAATTAGAAATCATCCTCTCTAATTTAATCACCAATGCGGTAAAGTACTCTTGTGTGAGAAATGACCCTAAGGTTACCATAACCATTAATGGTGATGTTGAGGGCGCTCAAATTTCAATTACAGACAATGGTATTGGAATTCAAGCCGATAAGATTAAGGATGTTTTCAATATGTTCTACAGAGCCACTCAAAAGAGTAATGGTTCAGGAATGGGGCTCTATATTGTAAAAGAGGCCATCACCAGGATGGGAGGTAGAATAGATCTTGAATCAGAAGAAGGGCAGGGGACTACTGTTCGTTTGTTCATTCCAAATAATGCAAAAAAAGAAGAGGATTAATCCTCTTCTTCTTCAGTTTTCGTGATCTCTTTTTCAATAAACTCCAACATAACTTGTCGCTCATCGTCAGTCCATCCACTTTCTAATTCAATTCTTTTTTCAAGCTCCTCATAAAAAGATTTTTTGTGCATTTCTAAGGCAACAAAGGCCGTATATTCTCCATTGTCACTTACATAAACTTCTTCGCCTTTCATTCTAACCCCTAATAGCCTTGTGTTTATTACCTCTCGAGAAAGGTTTTCAAATTTTGATCGAGCAGAAATCCCTCCAGAAATATCCTCCCGTTGATTGAAATAATCATCTGTCATAGACTTTACATAAACATCTACTTGGCCCGCCAATTGGACTTTTGCTTCCATATTAGCTTTTCTTTTCGCAACGTTTGCTTGGGGTGATTTTCCCATACCTGAAGCTCTAAAATACCTAGAGGTACTGGTGAAATCATCATAAGGGTTTTTAACTTTTGAACCGTACAGGTCAGACAATCCTGAGCAGCTAGAAAAAATAATTCCGACTAAAGCAAAGGAGAAAATTAATTTGGCTAATCTCATAGTTTAAATTTTTTATGAATATAAGGTGAAATTAGAATTTTACTCTTACCTAATCTGAGGTATTTTTTCCATTAAATAGGTAATAGGCCGCATAACCACCCATAATATACATAATAACATCTATGAAGTCCTGCGTTTGGTTAAATTCCTTCTTATTGGGTAAATAACCTTCAAATACAAGAATAAGTACGAAAATTAAAAACCACGTCATACGTAACGAGAACCTGCATAAAACTAATTTTCGGCTTAAAACTAAAGATATAGTTATACGATAAAGTACTAAAGTAAAAATTGGGGCAAAAAAATCTCCAAAGTAGAATTGGAGTAATTTCCATTCAGGAATGTAAAGGAAGTGTTTGTTGAGATACAAAAAACTATACAGTATAAAATATACAAGAAAGAGGGTAATTTGGAACTGAATTCTCATCCGCTAAAACCAACCATCATATAAACCACAAAATATACAATGGCTAAAAAGATTAATTGATGGATTCTAATAATGTGTTTGAAGAAATTTAATAAAGGAGAATCTTCAGGATTAATTTTTATGACAGGCATAGAAAATTCTTTCCATGATTTTCTTTCCATGAGTTCTTTTTTTTCTTTTTCGAAAAACGAATGATTGCAATGGGTACAATGTTCTGGGCGACCAAAATTCCATTTTTTACATTGCGGACATTTAATTTCTTCCATATTACAATTAAGTATTACAAACTTCGTGAATAATCCTTTATCGGGCCTCAATTATCATCTCAAATGAATATCCTATAATTAATATTATGTTAAATAGTAATGAATAAAGAAAGGAGGTGATAAATCCTCCTTTCTTTTAGTGTTTATTATTTAAGCATTTTGTAGAACTTATCAGATTTCGCTTGATCGCCTACATTCGCATATAATCCTGCTAAATATTGAATTACATCTTTATCATCTGGTTTCATTTCGTATGCTTGCTCAAATATCGCCAAAGCCTTTTTGTCAATTTCTAACTTTTCAGCCTTGTACTTTTTGTACTTAGTGGTTTCGTTAAGACCTAATTCATTGATCTTAGCAACCATCTCATTACTTCTAGTCAAATATAAAAGTGCCTTTGCAATAATTGCATCATAATATTTAGGGTTTAACTCTAAACATTTATCGAATGCCTGCTCTGCTTTGTCTAAATCTTTAATTTGATTTTGGTAAATAACTCCTGCATTGTAATACATAGTAGTATCAGGATTGCTAGCTACAGACATCTCAATCACCTTAATTGCTTCATCATATTTCTCATCCGCTAAATATGAATTGATCTGCATATTGATGAAAATCTGGTTCTTTGGAAATTTCTTAGCTGCTTGATCTAATAATGCAGATCCTTTTTCCTTTTCACCACTGGCATTGTATAAATTAATCAGTACGCCATAAAAGTTAGGAAGTTGACTTTCGCTTGTTTTAGGATCTTTGTAAGAACCATTTTCTACATACTGCATCATTTGTGCCTTATTGGCAAACTGAGCTACATCTCCTGTCTCAACACTAGTAGCTGTACTGATTTTTCCCTTATAGCCTAAGTCAACAATTTCCTGATACACTTTAATGGCTTGTGCGGTATCTCCAGCATTTAGAGAAAGAACTCCGGCATTAAAATAAGTAGTGGTGTCAATTTTTGCTTTATCTCCTAAAATTGGATTCTTTTTGATGTTGTAAATTTTCATATACATTGCTGCTGCGCCCTTATAGTCAGCATCGTTGTTGTATTGAAAAGCTATTTGACCCAATTTGTTTAAAACATAAGGCAATGCTTCTTTAGATTCATCAGAATATCTTTCTCTATGAGTTTTTTCAAAATCAAGTAACTTTAAGTAATTGTCTGCAGAAATTTCAGCAGCATCTGGATTGATGGCTTTTACTTCTTCACTGCTACTTAAGGCAATTTTTCTATAAATCTCAGCTTTGTAGAAATAGTATTTACTCATTTGTTTATCATCTACATCGCCTTTCTTTTCGTCTACAATTCGCCCGGCTTCTTCAATGTAGTCTACAGCTTCTTGAAACCTTTGGGCATCTAAAGCAATTTTAGCACTTGAGATAGTGGTCCCTTGTGCTAAGGCAGAAATCCCTGCGAAAACAGATAATGTAAAGATTGCTAACTTCTTCATTCTTTCAATTTTAATTAAATCAACCCTTTTTTATTGCATTGGGCTGAACGGATACAAATCTAATAAAAACGATTTTCTCTTGTTTTATTTCAATTATTCTTGTGGTGTGTCAGTGGGGGTTTCGCCTGATCCTTCGGCAGGATTTTCAACTCCCCCTACTACTTCACCGTCAATTTCTTCAAACTCTTCTTCATCAGAGGCTGGAACTTTAGCTACTGAAGCGATTGAATCTTTAGATTTCAGGTTGATAAGTCGTACACCTTGAGTAGCACGTCCCATTACTCTTAAATCCTTCACGCCTAATCTAATCATGATTCCAGATCGATTAATGATCACTAAATCATCGTCATCGGTAACTGACTTGATGGCTATTAGATTTCCGGTTTTTTCAGTGATAGACATGGTTTTTACACCTTTTCCACCTCTGTTGGTTACACGATAATCATCCAATTCAGAACGCTTACCATATCCATTTTCAGAAACTACAAGAACGTTTTCGCCTTCGTTCTCAACACAAATCATACCAATTACTTCATCCTCTTCTGAAGCCAATGTAATTGCTTTAACCCCAGAAGCATTTCTTCCCATGCTTCTTACCAGGCTTTCATTGAATCGAATCGCTTTTCCTGAACGGACAGCCATTACAATTTCGTTATTTCCATTGGTCAACCTTGCTTCTAGTAGCATATCCCCTTCCCTAACTGAAATGGCGTTAATTCCATTTTGTCTCGGACGGCTATAAGCTTCTAATGAAGTTTTCTTAATAATTCCCTTTTGAGTACACATTACAATATGGTGATTGTTTATGTAGTCCTCATCAGAAAGATTTTGAACATTAATGAAAGCCTTAACCTTATCTTCCATAGGAATATTGATAAGGTTTTGAATGGCTCTACCTTTAGATGTTCTTGATCCTTCAGGGATTTCAAATACTCTTAACCAGAAACATTTACCCCATTCAGTAAAGAATAGCATATAATTGTGGTTGGTCGCGACAAAGACGTATTCAATAAAGTCTTCCCCACGCATAGAAGCGGCCTTAGTACCTACTCCTCCTCTATTCTGCTTCTTGTATTCGTTAAGGCTAGTTCTCTTGATGTAACCTGCATGAGAAATAGTAATAACTACTTCTTCATTAGGAATCATGTCCTCAATACTAACTTCTCCACCAGCGTACTCAATTTGGGTTCTTCTTTCATCCCCATATTTTTCCATGATTTCAGATAGTTCTTCCTTGATGATTGACATTCTCCTTTCTTTGCTGTTCAAGATTTCATTTAAATCTTTAATCAGCTCCATCAAGTCATTGTACTCAGCCTTTAATTTATCTCTTTCAAGTCCTGTAAGCTTCTGTAGACGTAAGTCAAGAATTGCTTTCGCTTGAATATCAGACAGTTTAAATTGTTCGATTAATCCGTTTTTCGCTTCCTCTACGGTGGCGCTTCCGCGGATTAATGAAATTACTGCATCTAAATTGTCAATGGCAATAATCAGTCCTTCAAGAATATGAGCGCGCTTCTCAGCTTGTTTTAACTCGTACTTGGTCCTTCTAACCACAACTTCATGTCGGTGGTCAACAAAGTGTCTAATTAAATCTTTAAGGTTTAACGTTTCCGGACGACCCTTAACCAAGGCAATGTTGTTAACGCTAAAAGAAGTTTGTAGCTGAGTGTATTTAAACAGTTTGTTTAAAACTACGTTAGGTACAGAATCTCTTTTTAAAACGTAAACAACTCTAAGTCCGTTACGGTCAGATTCATCACGTATATCAGAAATTCCGTCAATCTTCTTGTCATTCACCAACTCGGCAGTCTTTTTAATCATCTCTGCCTTGTTCACTTGGAATGGAATTTCTGTAACAACAATACATTCCCTTCCTCTAACTTCCTCAATATTGGCTTTACCTCGCATAACAATGCGACCGCGACCCGTATGGAAAGCGTCTCTTACACCTTCGTATCCGTAAATCACACCTCCTGTTGGAAAATCTGGCGCTTTAATATGCTCCATAAGACCATCAACATCAATATCATTGTCATCAATGTATGCGTTAATGGCGTTTATAGATTCGGTAAGGTTATGAGGTGGCATATTGGTTGCCATACCTACTGCAATACCTGAAGCCCCATTAACTAACAGGTTTGGAATTCTGGTTGGAAGAACGGTAGGCTCACTTAATGAGTCGTCAAAGTTCAATTGAAAATCAACCGTTTCTTTGTCAATATCAGTAAGCATTTCTTCGGCAATCTTGCGCAACCTTACTTCGGTATAACGCATTGCTGCCGGGCTATCACCATCTACAGACCCAAAGTTACCTTGTCCGTCTACTAAGGTATATCTTAGAGACCAAGATTGAGCCATTCTTACCATGGTGTCATATACAGAAGAATCACCATGTGGGTGGAACTTACCGAGTACCTCCCCTACAATTCTTGCAGACTTTTTATATGATTTATTTGAATATACCCCTAACTCAGACATCCCGTATAGGACTCTTCTGTGCACAGGTTTTAATCCATCTCGAACGTCGGGTAACGCACGAGAAACAATTACCGACATAGAATAGTCGATGTATGAGGATTTCATTTCCTCTTCGATATTAATCGGTATTATTTTCTCTCCTTCAGCCATAATGTCAGTGCCGGTTAGAATTTATGTAAAAACCAAAAATACTATTAATATTGACTTCAAGTAAGTTTGAAGAGCTTAATAATTGCCGATTTTTACACAGATTTTTGTTAATAATTAACAATGTGTTTTCCTTTCTTTTAAAAAAGGATAAGATTAACTTTGAAGATAAACATCTTTGGCACATTCTTCGTTAATATTATAAACGACGAAGACTCATACATCCAACGGTAAACATTATGGACGAAAATTTTTCACCCCGCGTTCGTGACGTTATTAGCTTTAGTAAAGAAGAAGCACTAAGGCTTGGTCACGACTATATAGGAACAGAACATTTAATGCTAGGACTCATTCGCGAAGGCGAAGGAAGTGCTATTCAAATATTGAAAGAACTGGGTATGGAACTGCCTACTTTTAGGCAAAAGATTGAATCAATCAGTGTACCTAATACTAACAAACAAGTTTCTTCAAAGAAAAACTTACCCCTTACAAGGCAAGCAGAAAAGGCATTAAAAACCACTTTCTTAGAAGCTAAGCTATTTCAAAGTGACGTCATTAGAACTCCTCACTTATTACTTTGCATTTTAAGAAATGACGATGACCCTATTACACGACTTTTAAAACAAACAGGTATTGATTATGATTCAGTAAAAACTGAATTCATGGCCAATTACTCAGATACCACTCCTACCCTTCCAAAATCCGACCTTCCCTTTTCTGATGATGAGGATGAAGGATTTGACAAAGGTAAAGGAAGTGGGTTTGGATCAAGCAATCCGGGTGCTTCCAGAACAGGTCGCACTACTGAGAAATCTAAAACTCCAGTTCTTGATAACTTTGGTAGAGACTTGACCAAGTTGGCTGAAGATAACAAGTTAGATCCTGTAGTAGGTCGTGAAAAAGAGATTGAGCGTGTATCGCAAATCCTTTCAAGAAGAAAGAAAAACAATCCCTTGCTAATTGGTGAGCCTGGTGTGGGTAAATCAGCTATTGCTGAAGGACTTGCGCTAAGAATCATTAAAAAACAAGTGAGCCGCGTTCTCTTTAACAAAAGAGTGGTAACCTTAGACCTTGCTTCATTAGTTGCCGGTACAAAGTACCGTGGTCAATTTGAAGAGCGTATGAAGGCGCTGATGAATGAATTGGAGAAGAACGATGATATCATTTTATTTATCGACGAACTTCACACCATTGTAGGTGCCGGTGGCGCAACGGGTTCTCTAGATGCCTCTAACATGTTTAAACCTGCCCTTGCTAGGGGAGAAATTCAATGTATTGGTGCAACCACCTTAGATGAATACAGACAGTATATTGAAAAAGATGGTGCATTAGAGAGACGTTTCCAAAAAGTGATGGTAGAGCCTACAACGGTAGAAGAAACCATTCAGATATTGAACAACATCAAAGAGCGTTACGAAGATCACCACAATGTAAATTATACACCAGAAGCTATTCAAGCTTGTGTTACTTTAACCCAGCGCTATGTAGCTGATAGACACCTTCCCGACAAGGCGATTGACGCCCTTGACGAGGCAGGAAGTAGGGTTCATATCACCTCTATTCACGTTCCGGATCAAGTCATTGAATTGGAAAAGAAATTAGAGGAAATTAGAGAACAGAAGCTAAGCGTTGTTAAAAAACAGCGTTATGAAGAGGCTGCTAGACTTAGAGACGATGAGAAACATGTTGAGTCAGATTTAGAAGCTGCTCAAAAAGCATGGGAAGAAGAAGTTAAAAAGAATAGAGAAACTGTTTCTGAGGAAGATGTTGCTGAAGTAGTTTCAATGATTACTGGAATTCCAGTATCAAGAGTAGCTCAACAAGAGAGTTCTCGTTTAACCGCTATGACGGAAGAGTTAAAAAGCCGTGTTATTGGACAGGACGAGGCGGTGAAAAAGGTGGTGAAAGCCATTCAAAGAAACCGTGCAGGCCTTAAAGACCCGAATAAACCTATGGGCTCATTTATTTTTTTAGGTCCTACGGGAGTGGGTAAAACCCAACTGGCAAAAGAACTTTCTAAATCACTATTTGATACAGACGATAGTCTAATCAGAATTGATATGTCTGAGTACATGGAGAAATTCGCTGTATCAAGATTGGTTGGGGCCCCTCCAGGATACGTTGGGTATGAAGAAGGTGGACAATTAACCGAAAAAGTCAGGAGAAAACCCTATGCAGTGGTTTTATTGGATGAGATTGAAAAAGCTCACCCTGATGTATTTAACCTATTGTTACAAGCGCTTGACGATGGACATATGACCGATTCGTTAGGTAGAAAAGTTGACTTTAAAAACACCATTGTTATCATGACCTCTAACATCGGGTCAAGACAAATTAAAGACTTTGGTCAAGGAGTTGGTTTTGGAACAAAATCTAGAGAACAAGGAGCTGATGAGCATACAAAAAGCGTTATTGAAAATGCCTTAAAAAAGGCTTTTGCTCCTGAGTTTTTAAATCGTGTTGACGATGTTGTATTGTTTAATACTCTTTCTAGAGAGAATATTCACAAGATCATCGATATTGAGCTTAAGAAGTTGACAGACAGAGTTACTGGTTTGGGTTACACCCTAGCGTTAACGGATAAAGCAAAAGACTTTATCGCTGACAAGGGGTTTGATCAGCAATTTGGTGCAAGACCCTTAGCTAGAGCAATTCAAAAATACGTTGAAGATCCTTTGGCTGAAGAGATTATTAAAGAATCCATCAAGGAAGGTGATGTTATTAGTGTCGATTACGACGAAAAATCTGAGGATAAAATAACCGTCTCAATTGGGGATAAGAAATCTTTGAAATCAAAAGAATCACCAACAGAATAATTAGAAAAGGGAGTTTTTAACTCCCTTTTTTTATATCTCTATTTTCTCGAAAAACTCCTTTGACTCTAATAGTTGTTGGGCTTTCCATTGGTTCGTAGGACTGCTATCCGTTACCAGAATTTCAATTTTCTCAGAGTCTAATGAATGGACCTTCTCCCCTTTTTGGATATATCCACCTAGGCAGAATAATCCGTCCTTATACCCTACCATTCCCCATTCGGTTTCATTTCTACCTTTTACAGTAACATAAAAGGCTTGATTCACCTTATTGTCATCAATAAACCTTAACACGTTTTCATCGTGGTTTTTAAAGGGGTAATTTCCACCAATACCCAAATATTCTGGATTTAGATCGTACATGTCTCTAATAGAATACAAGTCTTGAATGGCCGCAGGATGTGAATAATATGATCTAATAGAACTAGATAAAGAATAGGTTTTATTTACCGCTAGCCTTTGGTTTCCTTTCCCATCTTTATAGTTAAAAAGTCCGTAGGTTCTTTTAGGGACTTTTTGGGCTTTGTTAAACTCTGGCCAATATTTTCTAATTTCCTGATCTTCAAACAAAAAAGCCATCCATTCTGAACCTGTTTCAAGGTAATCGATAGTTTGTATTTCTCGTAACAGTCTTTGGGTTTTTTCAGAGTCTAATTGGGTGGTAAAATGAGATTTTAATCTGCTTTTAATGTTTTTTGCTTTTCCAATGTAAAGGTTCTTACCTCCCTTTCCCTTCATATAATATACCCCAGCGTTGGTAGAAAGTTGATCAAAATCTGATGCACTAATTTGCTGAGGCAAAAACTGATAATTGTTTTTGAGTTTAACACTTTCCTTCCATACATCTTGGGTATCTCGCTTTAAAACTTCAGACAAAATTTGAAGTGCTGCAATGGCATCAGATAGTGCCCTGTGTGGATTTTCATTATTAAGACCAAAATGGCTTACCAAATTCTTTAAAGAATAACTCTTTAACCCTGGTAGTACTTTTCGTGTATATCTTACGGTACATAGTTTTCTGGGGTTCCAGTTAGAGTATCCCGCTTCTTTGAGTTCGTTTTTTAGAAATGAAAAGTCAAAATGAACATTATGAGCGACAAAGATACATCCAGATACAAGGTCGTAAACTCTTTGAGAAATTTCAGAAAAAAGCGGAGCATCAGCCACCATTTCATTGGTAATTCCGGTAAGATGCTGAATGCCTAATGGAATGTTTTTCTGCGGATTAACCAATGTGTGAAAACGCTCAATCTCTTTTTGTCCATCATAAATAACTATACCCACTTCAGTAATGCGATGATGCATGGCATCCCCTCCTGTGGTTTCTAAATCTACAACGGCAAAATTCATGGTATAAAAATAAAAAAGGCCGCCCTAATGGCAGCCTTAAAAGTATTAATCTTTGATTTTATTTTACAGTGAACTTTTCCTTTACTAGCGCATCATCTTGCTTCACTATTGCGTAGTAGAACCCTGGCACAATATCTTTTAGCTCAAAAGTTTGCGCAAATTCAGTTGTCCCCTCGTACTTCTTAGAAAAAATTGATTTTCCGTTGGCATCAAAAATCTCAAGGCTAACCTTTTTATTCTCTAGATTACTTGCTGTAATTAAAAAATTGTCGCCATTTAATTCCTTTATTGATACATCCGCATTTAATTGTGAGTAGTCTAAACCTTTTAAAATGTTTTCAAATACTTTTTGATCTCTAGGAGTAATGGCATCGAAGAAAAACATTTCTTTTTGAGGCGTTCTTGCCTCTCTTGGAACTTTTCGAAGTATTACTTCCTCTCGCATTTGAATGTTCATTGATTTTAGTTTGCCCTTAAAGCTTTGTTTTTTACCGTCTCGCAAAACGGTTATCTCAATCTCTTTATCCAATCCGTTTTTTGAGATTTCTGATTTCAGATCCTCTTCATTGGTTATTTGCCTACCATTTATTGAGATTATTTGGTCTCCCTTTTTTATCCCCATTTCTTCTGCTGCACTTTCTTCTATAACCTTTTCGACAATTACCGATTCCTTTCCAGTTAAAAAGGTTATTCCTAAAATAGGTCTCTTCTTGTCTAATGAAAACCCTTGTCTTCCTTCACCTTCTAAATCAAGGATTACATTTTGGTCCATAAAGGCTAGTACATCTTCATTTTCAACAGAAGTTTCTTGCAGGGCTTTTTCAATTTCTTCTTGAGTTCCTTCTAGGACCATTTCAGTAGATTTTCCATCTTTAACCACTTTGACAAGAATCTTCCTGTTGGGTTCTGACTGTGAAAATCCCATAAAAGGCATGGCCAGCAAAAGAGTGGCAAATCCCATTTTTTTTCCAAAAACTTTCCATAATAATTTGATTTTAAGCGTAGCAGAACTTTTCGAAAGTAAAATTTTAAAGATTTGCCCCTTGTTTAATTTTTGTTAAAATTATTTCTTGACCTTTACAGTCAATGACTTTAAGTACTTTTAACTTATGGATACCTTTTTATTAATCATGGCTGTTTTATTGACCCTAACCGGAATTGTAGGCGGTATTGTCCCCGTTATTCCTGGTCCACCGATTAGCTTTTTAGGTTTTTTGCTTTTTATGTTCACTCCGTACATGGAGTTTTCATGGGGTATTTGCTTGCTTATGGGCTTTTTAGCGTTAGCCATAACCTTAGCAGATATTTACATACCCGCCATAAGTGCTAAAAAGTATGGAGGCACTAAATTTGCAGCTTCCGGATCCGTAATCGGAATGTTGGTTGGAATGATTTTCTTTCCGCCACTTGGCGTAATTGTTGGCGCTTTTTTGGGTGCTTTTGTGGGTGAAATCGCTTTCGCGGGAAAAAACTCTTCAGAGGCCTTGAAAAGCGGTTGGGGAGCATTGATCGGATTTATTATTGGCACTTCCCTGAAAATAGGTTATTCTTTTATTGTATTCGGATACTTAATTATTAAATGGGTAAAATAAAACTCACCGTATTGGTTTCTCTAATTTCCACCATGAGTGTATTCTGTCAAGTACTTAGGGAAGGAAGAGTAATGGCCAAGGACAGTGTTAGTTATGGTATACCAGACTGTTATGTTATCAATTCAAAAACCAATAAGTCTACAACTACAGATGATTTGGGTTTTTTTGAGTTAAAAATGAGCAAGGGTGACACCTTAGTGATTTCTAATATTCAATATAAGTATGGTTATTATTGGGATAATGACTCTACCTCCACCTCCATTCCAATAATAATAAAATTAGAGTCAAGAAATTTCTTGTTAGATGAGGTAAGTATTTTTTCATACACCTTAACATCAAACAAACCTAAACCTATGCCAATTGGAAAACCACAGGTGCCTGATGAATCAGAAACCCAGGTAAAAACCATGGCCATGCCAAGTATGACAAGCCCCATTGATATGTTATATTACTATTTTGGAAGTCGACCAAAACAGTTGAGAAAACTAAAGGAGTTACAGAAGGAAGATTACTATAGAGAAAGACTAAGACAAGGAAAAAATCGGGCAATAATCTCTGAAATCACTGGACTAACCAAAGAGGAAATAGAACAAATGGCTTTTTTCTGCAAGTACAATCAGTCAAACATTAGCACCATGACAGATTACCAACTTTTGGTGAGCATATTAAATTGCTATCGTGATTATATTAGCAAAAAAGAATCAGAAGATATTTTAAACCGACAAAGTTGGTAAATAATTTTCTATTGTTTTTTGGTAGAAAAGACCTATTCTAATCAAATAAGCGATGGAACGTGGAGAATATTGAAGAGCAGTCCATCTTACTCTACTTAGATCGGACATTTGAAAGTTTAATTGAAACACCTGATTTAAAATCTCAAACTCAAAAGGTTTTAAACAAGGTAAAGGAAAATTTAATCTTAATAGAAGATAGCAACTCAAAGCAAGTTTACTTTAACGCTATTTGGTCAAAGCTTTCGGCAAAGAAATCTGAATTAAAAGCATCACTAATGCTGAATGTAGGATTTTCTGGAATGTACGAGTTTTTTCTAGTAGATAGAATAAGTACCGTTTTGAAGTCACGATTTCCACAGTACGTTCAAATGTAGTAGCGGTTAGCTCATTGAAATTATTACCTTTATGGAAATAATTTGAGCTTGTGAAATTCTTAGTTTCTCTTTGTATTGTAGTATTTGTATCATTACCTGCGTCTGGTCAGGCGGATTCTGTTTTTGTTGAAAAAATCAAAAGCGGTCTCACCAATCCTGAATTTGACTTCACTTCACTTTATTTAACACCTCAAGAGTTCCATGAGTTTTTGACCTTGCAAACTCACTGGGATAAGAATGCCATTGATCAATCATTAATGGAGGTAAATGCAAAGTATTCTGAATGGAAGTCTGCATTTCAATCTCAATTAACCGCTCTACAAGAAGATTTTCATGCTACTCTTACCATAGAAGAGCTGAAATTAGTTTGGGACAAAGGTTTTACTAAAGAGAAGAATAATGAACTCTGGTTTTCAAATTACTTTACCTTAAAGGGGAAATGGATTGACAAAAAGAAAAACCACTATGACATTGTCCTAGAGTTTCTAGCGGTCAACTATAACAATGAATGGATTTTGATGTCTCCTATCAATGAAATTAACCCATGAAGCGTAGTTTCTTAATAGCCTTTACGGTTTTCTCGATTTCGTGTTACTCTCAAAACACAGAAACTGAATATGGTAAACGGATTTTCAAAAATCTATTTACACGGGCAGATTCAATATTCACTCAATTGGTCCCTTTAAATACGTACATGGTTTTTGTGGACCACGAAGATTACAATGCAGAAGAAAGAGAGTTTTACAAATCTCAAGCAATTGAAGCTTACCCTAAGGTAAAAGCAAGTTTTTACAAAGAAGCTCAACGCATTGTTAAATTTTATAAAGAAAAGGTTATTGATGGCTACCAATTTGAATTTCTCACTGCCACCTTTGTACCTCGTGAAACTGACCATCACGGATATTTCATTATAAGGTATTCTACAAAAATTGATGACCAATTAATTTATGACAAAATTGTTTTTGAGGGAATAAAACTCAATGGTCATTTCTACATTTTAGATGGATTTTTTGAAGAAGTACCTGAAGATTAGATTTTTTTTTCGATTTTTTTCTGACCTCTCCCCTTTCCCTACATCCCGCATTCTTTAAGAGTTTACAAGATTTTTATGTAAGAAACTTCATATGAATTTCTAAACAATATAGTACTTGGTATTGCATAGTACTGTGTTTTTAATATATCTTTGTATAGAACAATTGATATCAATACCTAAAATATTAACCATGAGAAATCAATTCATAATTAGAAAAGATGAAAATTGAAAACACAAAAGCCCAAATGAGAAAAGGGGTCTTAGAATATTGTATTCTCTCGGTTTTAAATAACAAGGATGCTTACGCATCAGATATTATTGAAACGCTAAAAAGAGGAAAACTAATAATTGTTGAAGGCACTATGTATCCCCTACTTAATCGTTTAAAAAACGCTGAACTACTTACTTATAATTGGGAAGAGTCAACGTCTGGCCCCCCGAGAAAGTATTATGCACTTACCCCAAAAGGCAAAGAGTTTTTAAAGGAACTCAATACCACTTGGGATGAATTAGTTGAAGCTGTAACATTAACCACAAGCAAAGAATCATGAACCAAACAATAAACATAAATTTAGCAGGTATGATATTTCATGTAGATGAAAATGCATACCATTTGTTAACTTCTTATTTAGAAAAACTCAAAAAAATATTCGAATTTGAAGAAGGTGGTGGTGAAATAATTCATGATGTAGAATCTAGGTTTGCCGAACTTTTCCAAGAGAAATTAGGAGATAAAGAAGTGGTTACCCTTCCATTAGTAGAAGAAGTTATTGCCATTATGGGTGAACCTGAAGACTACGCCCAAAACGAGGAGGAAGATACTTATTACCAAAAAAAATCTAAGTCTACGACTTCAAAAAACAAGGTTAGAAGACTTTATAGAAACCCGGACGATAAGATTATTGGTGGGGTTGCTTCTGGGTTAGGCGCCTACTTTGGAATTGATCCGGTGTGGATACGATTAGTGATGGCTGGTATGTTCTTTATTTATGGAATGGGCCTCATTCCCTATTTGATTTTGCTAATTGTTATTCCAGAAGCCAAGACAACAGCTGAAAAACTAGAGATGAAAGGTGAACCTATCAATTTATCTAATATCGAGAAATCGGTTAAAGACGAGTTGAACAACATGAAAGAAAGGGTTACTGACTCTAGTTTAACGGGTAAGGTGAAAAACCTATTTGAAAGAATAATTGATGTATTAATTCAAGTAGTTCAAGGAATATTCAAGGTGGCGGGTAAGTTAATTGGAGTCATATTGTTCATTGTTGGAATTTCAGTATTGTTTTCTTTTATAAGCTTTGTCTTTGGGGGTACAATATTTATTGGGGGAATTGATTATTCCTATTCTCAATGGGGTGGTTTTTTTGACATGATATGGACCACACCCAGTATGCATTATTGGGTTCTATTTGGTCTTTTTCTAGTAGCTATGTTTCCCGTAATCATCACCATTATGTTGGCGACTAGAATTCTGTTTAATTGGAGAAACCAAAATAGATGGATATATATAATTGGGGTTCTTATGTTTATTGTAGGTCTTGGAATCTTAGGGGTTAATGGAATAAAAATTGCAAATCAATTTCAAGCCAACTCTAAATTTACTTCGGTTCAACCGCTAGAAGTGAATTCTAAAACTCTTTATACATATCTGCAAAAATCGGACATCAATTACGACCTTAATGACAATCCGTTCTTAATAGAAAACGACAAACTCTATTCAGACGACGTTGAGTTTAGTGTTTTTCAAACCGACAAACTTGTTCCATACATTGAAATTACCGGTAAGGCTTTTGGTGAAAACCGTTTGTTGGCTAGAGATAGAGCTAAAGGACTTGAATACCATGTAACTCAGAATGATTCGTTGTTAAAGTTTGATGGATATTTTAGCTTCCAAGTTGATCAAAAATTGCGTAGCCAGGAGGTTTCCGTGAAGCTATTTTTACCCGTTGGATATAGTGTTTACCTCGATGAGTCTATGATGGAAATCATCTACAATATTGAAAACCTTACCGATACTTATGACGGTGATATGGTAGATTACACATGGACCATGACCGAAGACGGTCTTATATGCGCAGATTGTCCTTTATCTTCAAAGATTAAAAAGCTGAAAAGTAAAGATGACATGGATGAGATAGACGAGTCGTTTGAAGAACGATGGGATAATAACTAAAAAAGAAAGCGGCCAATGAGGCCGCTTTTTTTATTCCTTTATTTTCTGAGATTTTCGCCTAATGTTGGAAGTGATCAACTCTACGGTTAAAGAAAATCCAACGGCAACATATATATACCCTTTTGGAATCTCTATGTGTGCTGATTCAGCAACTAGAACAAATCCTATGAGAATTAAGAAAGATAACGCTAAAATTTGAAGCGAAAGATGCTTTTCAATAAAGGATGAAATTTTTCCGGCAAATACTAACATAACAACCAATGAAACTATAATAGCTGCAATCATTACATGCAATTGATTAGACATGCCAATGGCTGTTAAAATTGAATCAAAAGAAAACACAATATCTAATAGGGCAATTTGTAAAATAATAGACATGAAACTTGCACCCACCTTAGGCTTAGAAGAATTCTCTTCTATAGGTTCTGATTTATGGTGTATCTCTTTGGTGCTTTTCGCTATTAGAAATAGTCCGCCGAAGAGAAGAATTAAGTCTCTACCGGTAACCGGATGATCACCCAGAGTAAACAAGGGTGCTGAAAGTCCAATAATCCATGTAATTCCTAACAACATCGCTATTCTTAAAACAAGTGCAAGCCCTATACCAGACCTTCTTGCCTTTTTTCTAATCTGCTGAGGCAGCTTATTGGTTAAAAGAGAAATAAATATTATGTTGTCTATTCCGAGAACAATTTCTAAAAAGGAAAGGGTTAAAAAAGCAACTAGGTTACTGGCGGTAAATATTTCTTCCATGAAAAATTAGTAATTATAATAAAAAAAAAGAGCCAGATCAATGATCTGGCTCCTTACCAACCCTAAATTGAAGTTACCCAACTATGAAATCTGATCAACTAAGTGATTCAGATTTCGATCGCTAAAGTAATACGCCAAAAATATTTCTCGAATCGGTTTCGATGAATGACATAAAATAATCGTTTTTTGGTATCATTTCTTCGTTTTTTGGTATCGTTTTAATGTTTTTCCTACAAAAAGTTAAAAAAACTTTTACAATTATTACTTAATTCTATCTAATAATTTACATTTACTGAATGAATAAAGATTTTACTTTTCATCCAGAAATTGACAAGGAAACTATCCTGACTTATTTAGGCGATGATATTGAGTATATAAGATCAATTTTTGAACTTTTTTTAGAACAAACTCCTAAAGAGTTAGAGAGTATTAAGTCTCTTTCAGAAAATGGAAGTTGGGAAGAAGCAGGAAAAGTTGCCCATAAAATTAAACCTACATTTATTATGGTGGGTTTCCCGAAGTATGAATCAATCTTAAAAGAGTTTGAGCTAAATGCAAAATCTCTAACAGAACAAGAAAAACTCAATGCAATGTTGGCAGAGTTAACCGTATCGGTAACTCACGCTGTAGCTATTGTTTCAGAAGATTTTTCTAGAATTAATAATATGCTTGAAAATGAATCTTAAGTGCATTATTGTTGAGGATGAGATCATTGCTCAAAAGAATTTAGAAAATCATTGTAAAAAGCACGAGAACGTTGAATTGTTAGACGTTTTCACCAATGGTTTAGATGCAATAGAATACCTCAAAGAAAATGAAGTAGATCTAATCTTTTTAGATATAGAAATGCCAGGGCTTAGTGGACTAGAGTTTTTAGAGCAGTCCCCTATCCTACCGCAAGTAATTTTCACTACCTCAAAGAAAGAATATGCTTTTGAAGCATTTCAACACGATGCAACCCATTTCTTGAAAAAACCGATAAGCTATAGCGCTTTTGAGGTGGCCATTTCAAAGGCTTTAAAAAATGCAACCCCAAAGGCTTCTGCAGAGCCTTACGTGGGTAATCAAGAAAGTGTTAACGAAGTATTTATCAAGGTTTCCGGAAAGTTCGTAAGGCTTTCTTTTGATGAAATTCTTTATATAGAAAATGTGGGGGATTATGTAAAAATCGTTACACCTGGTAAATCTCATGTAATTCATGGAACTATTAAGGCTATGGCTAAAAAGTTCCCAGATAACATTTTCTATAGAGTCCATAGATCTTATATCGTGAACCTTACTCATATTGTTGATATTGAAGAAGGAACTCTCGTAATTAGAGAAAAAGTAATTCCAATATCTAGAGCTAATAGAGCTGGTTTAATGAGTAAAATTAATTTACTTTAAAAGAATATTTAACTATATAAAAAAAGCCCTAACTCACGTCAGGGCTTTTTGTTTATTTAGAATTGCTGTATTCTAAATGTTGTGTTGAAAAATCAAGTGGATACTCTACCTGGATATCAATGATTTTTTCTCCTTCCATAATAGGTACTAATTTTGGATTAATGAACCCTGCATAAGGAGCTATATTTAGTTTATCACTTCTCTTTAATACTTCAGCATGTAACTCAGGATCAACTTTTACACCATAGGTCTCAACAAGATTCTTTCCTGCTTCAAAATCTCCTTCAGACTTTATTCGTTGAATTTCCTTGAGTAATTGTCCGAAAAGAACTTGTAATTTATCATAATCATTTATGACAAAATAAGTTTTTCCATCTAAAACCTTCTTTTCAATAACGTTGTCAGAAAGTCCTTTTTCAAAAGCCCAACTAGCTACCAATTGACGGTTTCTCATGTGATCTTCCTCAATATCCTCACCTGGGTTTAATCTTCTCAACTGAAGCATCATTCCATTTCTAATATAGCTGTCGTATTCTGCTCTTGCAGGACCAAAATCTTCCATTAAACCAAGGTCAATCATTTTTTGGTTTCTGATAAAGAACAAGGCCACCAAATCAGCTCTAGCTTCTTCTAACGTAGAGGCATAGTTCTTTAATGTTTCTGCTGGGGGCTTAACACCAGGAGCTAATTTTCCAGAAGCATGTCCAACAACCTCGTGAAGAGCGGTATGCAATCGGCTACCTAAATCGCCATACTTCTCAGCAATTTCTCTTTCTTCTGATGAAAAAGCGAATTCTGATAACAAACCTTTACCTGCCGCTTTTTCATAAGCGTGTTCTATGTTACCCAAAGAAATTGATTTAGAACCATGAGCTTCCCTAATCCAGTTAGCATTGGGTAGGTTAACACCAATGGGGGTACTCGGTGAAGCATCACCTGCCTCCCCTACTGCATTTATGATTTTATAGGATACTCCTTTTACATTTTGTTTTTTATACTCATCAGAAATACTAGAGTGATCTTCAAACCATTGAACATTGTTACTTACAGTAGAAAGTTGTTCTGATGCTTCCAAGTCTTGGACCTGAACAATGGTTTCAAAACTTGCCTTTCTTCCCATAGGATCATTATATACCTCAATGAAACCATTGATATAATCAACATCACCTTCTGTGGCCGAAACCCATGCTATGTTGTAATCATCCCAAAGCTTGACATCACCCGTTTTGTAATATTCAATTAATATTCCAAGAGCTTCTGTTTGCTTTTCATTTTCTGCTACCTTTTGAGCTTCTGACAAATGACTAATAATGTTGGCAATTTGCTCAGAGTAACGACCATTTAATGACCATGGCTCTTCTACCAATTCACCATTTTCTCCCCTTACAAGGGTAGTATTTATACCAATAGATGTTGGCTTTAATGGGTCTTCAGGCTGTTGGTTTAAGTAATAAGCCTCTACCTCCTCTTGTGTAATGTCAGCATCATAAAAATTAACAGCTGAGTTGTAAACCACATCCAAATCTCCAGAGTTATTGACTTTTTTTGCATCAAACTGAGGATCAAAAATGGCTTGTTTAGCTTCTTGAGAAAGGTTTACACCAGAAGATTTAGCTAATTTCTCAAAATAGGCTTCAGAAAATCCTGGTTTGAATTTCAAGTTTGAATAATGATGGTGAATTCCGTTAGAAAACCAAATCCTTTTTAAATAAGTCATAAGGTCTTTCCACTGTGGATCTTGATCACCGTCTGGATTGGCTCTAACTATGGTTTCAAGAGCTTTTCTAATCTCTAAATTGTGTCTATAGTTTTGGTCATAGATAATATCCCTACCCGCATGTCCTGCTTGGGTTAAGTGATATGCATAAATCCGTTGTTGAGAAGTTAGTTTTTCCCAACCCGGTATTTGATACCTTAAAATTCTAATGTCTGCAAACTGTTCTGTTTGCCATTGAAACTTTTCTTTTTCCATTTTTTTGTCTTGCGTATTGTGATCATTAGATGTGCAAGCACCCAATAAAGAAATCGCTATAAGGGATAATCCTATTTTTTTAAGCATTTTTTTTCTGTTAAGTGGCCCTAATTTATTAATTTATTGAATCAAAATACTACCTTTAGTAGGACTAAATAACTTAAACTATGAAAATATTAAAGATTGTTGGAATAATTCTTATTGTATTTATCCTCGGATTTGTAGGATATAGCGCTACCCTAGACGGAAAGTATGATGTAAGCAGATCAATTCAAATTGATGAAAACCCCGATGCTGTATATAATATTGTCTCAGATTTAGAAACTTGGCCTAAATGGTCTGTTTGGTATTTAAGAGATTCTACTATGACTTCAGAGTTTTCTGAGAAAACAAAAGGTGAAGGTGCATCTTATTCTTGGGAAAGTGAGCAATCAGGTAACGGATCTTTAACTATTCTTACTGCAGAACCAGGGAAATCTATGACCACGGACATTTCTTTCGAAGGTATGGGTGGTTCTAATGGATATTGGACATTTGAAGATAAAGATCATGGTACTTATTTAACTTGGGGATTTAAAGGTGAAATGCCATTCTTGTTTAGATTTATGGCGCAAGGAATGGATGTAGCCATTGGTCCTGATTTTGAAGCAGGATTAGAAAACATTAAAGCTTTAGCAGAATCTGTTGATAGAGAGTTCTTCGAAATTGATTCAACCACCCTAGAGTCAAAAGATTACTACTATGTTGAAGTAAAGGGAACTTTTGATAAAATGAATTCACAGTTGTTTGCCGAAAATTACGGTAAAATCATGGGGTATCTTGGTGGCACAGAGGAAGCTTCAAAAATTATGACAGGCTCTCCGTTTACAATTTATAATGAATGGAATGAAGTGGATAAGACTTTTTCTATGGAGGTAGCTATTCCTGCAGAAAGCGACTTACCAGGAAATGATGAAGTGAAAAAAGGAAAATCATATGGTGGTCATGTAATCTACATTGATCACTACGGACCTTATGAAAAAACTGCAAACGCACATGAAGACTTAAATGTTTTTATGGAAAGCTATAAAATAGAGTCTAACGGATCTCCAATGGAGGTTTATGTCACAGATCCAGGAATGGAGCCTGATACTTCTAAGTGGTTGACAAAAGTCATCTACCCTTATAAGGGGTTAAAAGAATAATTATCCATTTTAACAAAAAAAAGCCACCCTACAAGGTGGCTTTTTTTTGTTTGTTTACTTTTTAGGAGTATCTGCCAAAACTCTTAAAAAGAGTTTCCAATATTTTTCAACTGAAGAAATTTGAACCTTTTCATCTGGAGAATGTGCTCCCCTGATGTTAGGTCCAAATGATATCATTTCCATTTCTGGATAATGGGTTCCTAAAATACCACATTCTAATCCTGCGTGACAAGCCAATACATTAGGCTCTTCATTAAACATTTCGCGGTATGTAGATTTCATGGTTTTTAAAATGGTACTTGATGGATCAGGAGACCATCCAGGATAACTTCCCGTTAAAGTATAAGTACAACCCATTAACTCAAAAACTCCACCAATAGAATGCGCCATGTCCATCTTTTCTGAATCAACAGCTGAACGGGTTAAGCATTGCACTTGAAAAGAACCGTCTGAAAGAATAACTCTGGCTAAATTACTACTGGTTTGTACCAAATCATCTATGTCTGGACTCATTCTGTAAATCCCATTGGCCACACCGGCTATGGCTTTCAATAGATTGTCCTGGTCTTGTTTTTTTATCACCTTAGAAAGAGACACAGAATTTTCAATAGATATCTCTAAGTTTGGATCAGTTGTTTTGTATTCTGTTTTAAACTCGTTGACAATCTGACTGAATTCTTTATCAAATGTCTCCTTTGCATTTGCAGGAATTCCCATCACCGCAAATGACTCTCTAGGAATTGCATTTCTCAATGACCCGCCATCTAGGCTTTCAATGCGCAATCCTGTGTGATTTAATTTAGACAAAAGTCTATTCATCAATTTATTGGCGTTACCTAGGCCCTTGTGAATATCCATTCCGGAATGTCCACCAGAAAGACCTCTAATTGCAATTCTCAATCCGGTTAGGCCTTCTGCACTTTCTAGTTCAAAATTTCTAGTAGCTGTTAGGTCTACACCGCCGGCGCAACCAATGGTAAGTTCATCATCGTCTTCTGTATCTAAGTTTAAAAGAATAGAACCGGTTAAAACATTAGGCTGAAGCCCAAAAGCACCTGTCATTCCTGTTTCTTCATCTACAGTAAAAAAGGCTTCAATAGGTGGATGCGGAATATCAGTGCTACTCAAAATGGCCATAATTGAAGCCACCCCTATTCCATTGTCTGCACCTAATGTGGTGCCATCAGCCTTAACCCAGTCACCATCAACATACATTTTAATGCCCTCTGAATCAAAATCAAATTGAGTATCTGTATTTTTTTGGTGTACCATATCGACATGTGACTGTAAAACTACAGTTTGCCTATCTTCCATGCCTTGGCTGGCGGGTTTTGTAATTAAAATATTCCCTGTTTCATCAACCGAAACGGGTAAACCTAGACTTTTTCCAAAGTCAACCATGAATTTAATTACTCTTTCTTCTTTTTTAGATGGTCTTGGAACCGCATTTAAATCAGCAAAGTGATTCCACATTGCCTTGGGTTCTAAATCTCTTACGTTCATTATTTCCAATAGAAATTTATGGTTTGAATCAAATCTGGATGCAAACTCTTTGCAACCGGGCAAGCTCTACCTGCTGCCTCTAAAATTTTTTGGTCTTTCTCACTGATACCACTGGGTAGTGTAAAATCTATTTTCACCTCTGCAACTCTTCTAGGGTTTGCAGCCATTATCTTAAACACCTCACCTCTTGTGTCTTCCAAGTTAACACCTAAATCTCTAGCCTTTATTCCCATTATCGTAACAATGCAGGTAGCTAATGAGGTGGCTAATAAATCGGTTGGAGAGAATGAATCTCCTTTGCCTTGGTTATCTGGAGGGGCTACGGTTTCAATTTCAATATTTGATCTAGTGTGCTGTGCCACTAATCGTAACTCTCCTAAATACCTTACGGTTGAGATTGTCATTTAAATACTAGATTAAAGTTGTAGTTTTTCAATCTTAAGACATGAATACCTTGATTTACATGTGGTAACTTGGTTTGCCAATCAAAGTTATATCCCAATCCACGATATTTATCCCATGTCAATGGCACCGTTGATATTGACTGAGTAAAGTAGTAGGCAACATCAAATCCTGATATCGCAAATTTAGTAGGCTCTGTTTGTGTGTATTCTCTGTATTTTCTCAAGAAGTTTTTGGTCGAAGCTAACTGATAGTCAACAAAGTAGTAGTTGGTACAAACAAAGTTTAATGCATTTAGATACTTGAAGTCTATCGTTTTCATGCTCATGATTTCTGAATTTGAAATCAATTGAACTGAATCTCCAGACATGCCGTGAACCTGCCCAATTAAAGTGGCTAATAAGGCTTTACTTTCATCAACAGAAACAAATCGATTTACAGCCTTTTTGTTTAGGTATTTTTTGAAATATCCGTTGTTTGGTAGCTCACTACTTAACCAAACTTCTCTTATAGAATATACTTGGGGTAAAATTCTAGCCTTTAATTGTCTTACTCTTTTCCTGTTTTCTGGCGTGTCAATATGGACTAAAATAATTTGAGAAGCAGTATCTACATTATTGAGATAAGAGCTAATCCCATTGAGCTCTGCTACTTCTTGACTAATACAATTCACCAAATTAGGGAGCTTTTGGTTTTGTAGCTTTTTTGACAACGGAGAAACAATTAAAATGGAATCTCTTTCTAATTCTTTGGCAAGTACTTGTGCGTTTTTTGAATACAAGGGTCCTATAACAATATCAGGATGAGTAGCCCTAATTTTGGGGGCTATCTGGTCTTTAACAACGTTTTGACTTTTTTCAGAATCATAAACTTGAACAGAAATTTCTCTTCCTTCTTTGGCCAGTGAATCTATCGCAATTTTAAATCCAGCATAAAACTCTAATGACATAATATCAAATGCATTTGGTGTAGCACCTGATGCATACAATGAATCTAGATAGTTTAGTGAAAAGGGTAAAATCAATGCGACATTAACCGCTTTATTAGGAATTATCTTTACACTATCAATCATTGAATCACCTACTAACGGCATTTTTAGCTTCACCTTTCTCTTTAGAGGAATTACTAGATAATTGCCAGGCTCTAACCCGTCTATCACATCCGGATTGAACTTTTCAATCCAATCAATAGAAACATTAAACTTTTTGGCTACAGATTCAAAGGTATCTCCTTCTTGTATTTGATAAACCTGCAGTTTAGGATCTTTTGGAAGGGGCTCAATTTCAAAAATGGGAAGACCTTCTTCTTCCTCAGCTTCTTTTTCTCTGATGACTTTTGCTTCCTCTTCTTCTTTAATTTGCTCTTCTACCTCTTCAATTGCATCTGCTGTCTTTTCTAGTTCTTCCTGGGTCATTGGGACCTGGATCAACTCACCTAGCCTAAGAACTTGTCCGACAATTTGAGGGTTAGCACTGAGGAACTCAGCTTCTGTAATGTTAAACTTTTTAGTAATTCCGTAGATGGTTTCTCCGGGTTCAACTTTTCTAAACCTATATCCTTGAATCGGATTTAATTCTTTAGGTTGAAGCTTTTGAGATTTAATAGGAATCTGAATGATTTGACCAATTTTTAATCCTTCTTCTAAGAATGGATTTAATTCAATGATCTTATCTACTGTAGAATTGTACTTTTTAGATATCCCGTAAAGGGTTTCTCCTTTAATGACTTCGTGTAAAATCAAGGTTGAATCTACCTCTACACTATCTGTCACTACTTTTTTAGGGATGTTTAATAAATCATCTTCGTCTAATCCACGACTATTTAAAAAAGGATTAGCTTCTTTGAGCTTTTCTACAGAAATGTGATATTGCTTGGAGATACCGTATAAGGTTTCTCCTTTCTCAACATGATGTTGACCTTGCCCTGAAACAAATAGGGACAAGCACGTAAGTAACATGCTCATCCCTAGTATTTTAATGTTTTTTACTCCCATTCAATCGTTGCTGGTGGTTTTGAACTTATATCATATACAACGCGGTTAACACCTTTAACCTTGTTGATGATTTGATTTGAAACTTTTGCCATAAAATCATAAGGAAGGTGTACCCAATCTGCGGTCATACCATCTGTTGATTCAACGGCCCTTAAAGCTACAACATTTTCATAAGTTCTTTCATCACCCATTACTCCAACAGATTGTACGGGTAATAGCATAGCTCCTGCTTGCCACACCTGATCATAAAGATTGTGATCTTTTAATCCTTGAATAAAAATATGATCTACTTCTTGCAGAATGGCTACCTTTTCAGGAGTAATATCTGATAAGATCCTAATGGCTAATCCAGGTCCTGGGAATGGGTGTCTTCCTAACAACTCCTCATCGATACCCAATGCTCTACCTACTCTTCTAACTTCGTCTTTAAACAACGACTTTAATGGCTCTACAATCTTAAGCTTCATGTAGTCAGGTAAACCGCCTACGTTGTGGTGAGACTTAATGGTTGCCGAAGGACCTTTAACAGAAACAGATTCAATAATATCAGGGTAAATGGTTCCTTGCGCTAACCATGAAACATCTTCAATGGCCATTGATTCTTCATCAAATACTTCAATGAATACTCTACCAATTACTTTTCTCTTGGTTTCTGGGTCGCTAATTCCTGCTAATTCAGTCAAAAACTGAGATTCAGAATTAACCCCTTTTACATTTAAACCCATACCCTTGTACTGGTCTAATACAGAGTCGAATTCATTTTTTCTAAGTAAACCATTGTTTACGAATATACAGTGTAGCTTGTCGCCAATTGCCTCAGAAAGCAGAACCGCCGCAACGGTTGAATCAACACCTCCTGAAAGGCCTAACACAACCTTGTCGTTTCCGATGGTCTTCTTTAATTCTGAAACGGTGTCTTCAATAAAAGATGCTGGCGTCCAATCTCCAGAACAACCACACAAATTAATTACATAATTTCTCAATAAAGTAGCACCGTCTTTTGAGTGATAAACCTCTGGGTGAAATTGAATTCCCCAAGTATCTTCACCTTCTATCTTATAACCCGCAACATTGACATCTGCAGTTGAAGCGATTATTCTATAATTTTCTGGAAGGTTGGTAATGGTATCACCATGACTCATCCACACTTGAGAACCGTGAGGAACGTGTGCAAACAACGATGATCTTTCATCAATAAACTCAAGGTTTGCTCTACCGTATTCACGAATTTTTGAAGGCTCTACACTTCCGCCATAATTCAAGGCTAAGTACTGAGCTCCGTAACAAACCCCAAGGGTAGGAATTTTTCCTTTGATTTCAGACAAGTCAGGCGCTGGAGCTCTTTCTTCTAAAGTAGAATGTGGCGATCCAGAAAGAATAACACCCTTTACTCTCTCGTCTATTTTTGGAATTTTATTGTACGGATGAATTTCACAGTACACATTAAGCTCTCTTACTCTACGTGCAATTAGCTGCGTATACTGAGAACCGAAATCGAGGATTAAGATCATTTCTTGCATTTGGCAAAGGTAAACACTTTCAGAACTATTTTCTAGTGTTTATTACAAGTTTTCAACCAAAGTTTGGGTATAATTAAGTTGAGATAGATTATTTGACAAATGATTGCACAAATAGCTGCTCAAATCGCTCTGGAGAAGACTTTAATCCTTCATACCAATCTTCATCGGCTCTATCATCAGCACCATCAGAAATGTACTTTGCACACGCAAAGGGAATATTGTGCTTTTTAGCCACTTTTGCCAAAGCATAGCCTTCCATGTCAACTAGCTCACCTTTAGATCCATCATGGCTCGTGTCAAAAGAATCTCCTGTACCACATATTCCATGTTTTAAGTGATGAAAGGTTTTTGGGTGTTCTATCACGATAGGTCCCTCGTCAAAAGGGGTTTCAAAGGGTTTGTAACCCAACGGACTTACATCCATATCTCTTTGAATAAACTGGTGGCATGCGACCAGTTCACCTTTTTTAAACAGAGAAGACCCTGCAGTGCCTAGATTAACAATTAGCTTGGGTGGATTTTTCATGATTTCTTCTGCCAAAACCATAGCCGCGTTTACTTTGCCAAGACCACAGTATACCACTCTAGCTCCTAATTTCTCTAAATTTTCACCGCCTTCTTTCTTCAAGGCCATTATGACGAGAATGTCGTTTATCATTGCTCAATATTTAAAAACCGATTTGGCTGACTTTTGGTTAAAGGTAAAGTTGTTTAAAAAGGAAAGGTCAATTAAAACAAGGCAATCCTGCAACTCGTATCCAGCTTTTTCACACAGGGTTACTGCTGCGGTTAAGGTCCCACCGGTAGCTAAAACGTCGTCTACTAAAAGTGCTCTGCCCTTCCCTCCTTTTATTTCTAAAACATCAGATCCATACTCTAAATCGTACGGGTAACTAATAACGGGAGGTGGTAATTTTCCTGCTTTGCGGATTGGAACCATTCCTTTATTCATGCGTTGTGCCATGCCAGCAGCCAAAATAAAGCCCCTTGCGTCAATTCCTGCAACAACATCTATTTCTTCCCATTGATCTGGAGATATTTGCTGACACATGGCTTCTATGGTTTCTGAGAACTTTTCTGAAAGTAAAGGTGAAACATCCTTAAAGGTTACACCTTCAATGGGAAAATTGGGTACGTCTACTATATAGTTTTCTAAATTCATATTCCAAAAATTATCATTACTCCTATTCCAATCATACCCCATCCCACAAATTGTTGAACAACTTTCATTTTAACTTTTTCTATATAGTTTTTACCAACATAAGCTCCTGCGAAAGCAGCAAAAACGGAAGTAACTAATAAGGGCCATTGCTCATACAGCGACTCAAGTTTAAAATTTTGAAGGTAAACGGGAATTCTAATCAGGTCAACCAAAAGAGCAATCGCCACTCCTGTACCGATAAATTGGTTCTTAGTCAGTGGAGTTTTCAATAAAAAAACGCTTCGCAAAGCCCCTTGATGACCCGAAAGACCTCCAAAAAATCCACTTAATACGCCACCCAGTAATAGGTTATTTCCTTTAAAACTGAACAATTTGTGATTTGGAAACAGTTCAGTGAGTGCGAATAAAATCATCAAGACCCCTAAAACCAAATTCAGTAAATTTATTCCAGAATCTAGTTGACCTTCAAAAAACACGACCTTTTCTGATAAGTAATTCAATGATTTAGCACCAAAATAGGCACCTAAAATCCCTGGTATTCCGAAAAGAGCAAACGTTTTAAAATGTATATTACCCCAAAGAATACCTGTTTTAAAAACATTGTTCAACAGGTGAACTACTGCAGTTAACGCCACGGCTAGCGGTAAATCAAAAAATATTGCGAAAACGGGAAGCATGATGGTACCTAAGCCAAAACCACTTATTAGGGTTAAAAAGCTTGCCAATAAAGCCACCGCTGGAATAATGATAAAAATTGCCACTATTCTTCTAAAAACAAGGTATAGGACTTTTCAAAGGGATCAAGATTGTCTAGAAGGTCCTCAATGAATTGGGGTCCGAAAGACATGTAGGCAGTCGATAAGTTCATTACTCTTTCTTGTGGAGTGCCATTGGGTTTTAAAAAATCTTGGACTGCACTTAAGTGTTGCAAAGCTTCAGAATGCGATCTCTTTTCAGCTCGTAGCAGTTTTCTCTCAAGCCTATCAATGGCCTTTTCATGCCTCTTACCCTCTGCTAACACTGCATTTTTCATGCTAGAATCAGTCTTTTCAGCTAGTGTAGAAAGCTCAGTAAACACCTTGTCTAATTGATCTTTATACTTTGTCAAATCTAAACCAATCGGACTTTGCCCCTCAACCAACTTGCGAATGGCAGCGTCTTTTGATTTAAATACGTCAGCAGTTTCGATAGTTAACTTTCTAAGGTGATGCACTCCACTTTTGGTGAGGAACCCGGCACTGTTTCGCAACCATAGAATTGGGAAGGGAATATTTAACCTTTCAAAATTAGACTTGAGTTGCAACCAATAGGCCAACTCTCCTCCACCGCCAACATAGGCGATATTAGGGAGTATAACTTCCTGATAAAGCGGACGATAAATCACATTCGGACTGAAATTCTCTGGGTGATTATTGATCTCTTCAAGTATTTCATTTTCAGAAAATTGAATATCTGTATCAACTACTTGAAAATGATCATCGATTCTTTCTATCCTATTTCTTGCCCCGTGGCTTAGGTAAAACAGGTTTATTTCTCTAGTGTAGGCTTGAGAATGGTACTTTTTAGCTAGTTTTTCTGACTGTTCGCTTACGTAATCTGCAGCTTTAGATTCTATAATCTCTTCCGTAATAAAGGGAATGAAAAGCTTCTTTAACTCATGAACGTCCCCATCAATAATAACCAATCCAAAATTGCCAAAAAGGTTGTTTACTAAAACCCTAGTTGCTTCAGCTAAATTCTTGTTTTTTAGGTAACTATTCTTAAATAATTCAAGTAGATTTTGGCTATTATTAGACGTTGGTAATACCGTCTCTAGCTCTTTAAAAACCGATTCAAGTCCGATGGTAGACATTTTACCTACCGCCCCGTTTATTTCTCTTTCCCAGGTAAGTTTTTTGTCCTCGAATAAAAAAGAAGAAATCTCTTCAAAATCATGGTCCTCGGTGGCCATCCAAAATACTGGAACAAAATGATTCTCTTTTACCTCTTGATTAAGCTTTTTCGTCATGTTAATGACGGAAACAATCTTGTATAAAAAGTAAAGGGGACCGGTGAAAAGCGATAATTGGTGTCCGGTAACAACCGTAAATGAATTCTCATTTTTTAATTGGTCGATATTATAAAGTACGGATTCATGAATATCAGAAACTTGAGCATATTGCTTGTGTAGTTCAGTGACCAAAACCTCCCTATTTATGGGAGCATTCTTTTTTCTAGAAACTTGATTTAATAAGTCCTTTTTTGTTTGCCATCCGGAACAAAAAGGCTCTAAATCAGAAGACTCAGACTGGTAGTCTTCCATTATTTTTGATAAAACGCCTGACTGATTATTGGGAATTCGAATTACCTTCATCTAGCTAATTTAAAAAATAACAAACCCCGAATTGTCGGGGTTTGTTTAAATTTACCAGGCAAAAAGTGGTTTTTCTCCCATCCATGAAGAAATCTCCTTACCTATATCTACTAATTTACCTTCGTTGTCGGCATTCATTAATACGTCATCAAGGTAAGCGACTACCCTTTCCATGTCAGACTCTACAAGCCCTCGGGTGGTAATAGCTGGTGTTCCCACTCTGATTCCAGAAGTCACAAAAGGTGACTTATCATCAAACGGAACCATGTTTTTATTAACCGTAATCTCAGCTTGAACCAAAGCATTCTCTGCTTTTTTTCCAGAAATATCTTTATTTCTAAGATCAATCAACATCATGTGATTATCTGTTCCGCCAGAAATTAGGTTATAACCTCTTGCAACCAATGCTTCTGCCATAGCTTGAGCATTCTTTTGTAATTGCATAGCATACTTGAAGAACGAATCACTTAGAGCTTCTTCAAAAGCAACCGCTTTACCAGCAATAACGTGTTCTAAGGGTCCCCCTTGAATTCCAGGAAAAACAGCACCATCTAAAACAGCACTCATCATTTTTATCTCGCCTTTTGGAGTTTTTAATCCCCAAGGGTTCTCAAAATCATTGCCTAACATAATCATACCCCCTCTAGGACCTCTTATAGTTTTATGGGTAGTGGTGGTTACGATGTGACAATGGTCCATAGGATCATCTAACAAACCTTTCGCAATCAATCCAGCAGGATGAGAAATGTCTGCTAATAAAAGTGCGCCAACAGAGTCAGCAATGTCTCTAAATCTAGCGTAATCAATATCTCTAGAGTATGCTGAAGCTCCACAAATAATCATTTGAGGCTTTTCTTCTTTTGCTGTTTTTTCTGCCTGATCATAATCAATAGTACCCGTAGATTCTGATACACCGTAGAAACAGGTTTGGTAAGTTTTACCCGAAAAGTTTACGGGTGAACCATGGGTCAAATGACCACCATGACTTAAGTCAAAACCCATTATCTTATCTCCAGGTTTTAAACATGCCAAGAATACCGCACCGTTAGCTTGTGAACCAGAATGAGGCTGTACGTTTACATACTCAGCTCCAAATAAAACCTTGGCTCTTTCTCTAGCAAGGTCTTCTACTTGGTCTACTACTTGGCATCCTCCGTAGTATCTTCTGCCTGGATAACCTTCTGCATATTTATTCGTCAACACGGAACCCATGGCTTCCATAACTTGTTTGCTGACAAAGTTTTCAGATGCAATTAACTCAATACCATGAGTTTGTCTAGTATATTCCTTTTGAATAAGGTCAAAAATTACCTGATCTCTCTCCATGTGACTCAAATTTTAATACGTAAGCAAAGGTGTAAAATATCCGCTTTGGTTTCAATGAATTGTCTAAATTTATCTAAGTATAGATTTCAACAATATCCCATTCAAATCTCTTTTTGATGTTGTAACATTGTGTAAAATTTAAATTATGTCTACTGTCAAATATTTATTGCCTTCGCAAAAGGTACCTATGGGAGATGGATTTGTAGATCAACCCTTCCCCACCCAAAAAATTCAACAACTCGATCCTTTTTTACTTTTACACCATCATAAATCTAGAGTCAAAAAGGGTTACCACCCGAGAGAACAAGGTGTAGGGCCTCACCCGCATAGAGGATTTTCTCCCGTAACTTTTATATTTAAAGGGGATGTCCACCATAGAGATTCACGCGGAAACAGCCACATTGTTAGCGCTGGTGGAATTCAATGGGTAAAGGCGGGAATGGGAATCATACACTCTGAACGCCCTTCTCTTGAATTGACCCAGTCTGGAGGTGAACAAGAAATTATTCAACTTTGGATTAACAGTCCGGCGAAAAACAAGTTTGATACCCCTAGCTATCAAGCTTTTCAAGAAAATGAAATTCCTACTGTTATTGAAAAGTCGTCAAGAACCCAAGTGGTCGCTGGCGCTTTGCAAGAAGTTAAAGGTCCTGTGAAAACAGATACTAACCTCAATGCCTTTGTGGTTCATTTTACCGAAGACGGAGTTTGGGACTTTCACATTCCCAAGGACCACAGCAGTTTAGTTTACACCGTAAAAAACAATGTTCAATTCCGTGGAATGGGTCTGGTAGATGAAAAGACAGCGATTGTAACAAAAGGAGATCATATGCATTTCGAGGCTAAAAAGGGATCTGTCGCATTGGTATTGACCGGCTTACCCATTGATGAAAAGGTTACGCAATACGGCCCTTATGTAATGAATACCCAAACCGAAGTGTTAGAAGCCATGAGAGATTATCAAATGGGAAAAATGGGAATTTTGATTGAAGAGTTTTAACAAAACTATGTGCTTTATTTTTCTTGTATTCTCTTCTCCTTTTAATGAATAATTATAATTTTGAGCCAAATTATATAAATATGATTTACGCAAATGATCCTTCAAGAAAGTCGTGGATTTCTGTAGAAAACAAGAGCGATTTTCCTATTCAAAATATTCCTTTTGGAGTTTTTATTCCTTCTGATGACATCATTACCATTGGCACAAGAATTGGCGATACGGCAATTGATCTATCGGCATTGCACCAACTGGGCTACTTTGATGAATTAGAGTTGCCAATTGATGTGTTCTTACAAGATAACCTCAATGATTTTATCTCTTTAGGTAAACCTCATTGGAGATCTGTTAGAGATAGAATTGCAGAACTTTTTGATGTTAACAATCACGAACTTCAAGACCAAGCTGAACACAGAGAAAGGGTTCTTTTTCCAGTAAGTGAAGTTCAAATGCTGTTGCCGGTTTTCATTCAAGATTATACAGACTTCTACTCTTCTAGAGAACACGCCACTAACGTGGGAACCATGTTTAGAGATCCTAATAATGCATTGCTTCCTAACTGGTTGCACATTCCCGTAGGATATCATGGAAGATCTTCTTCTATCATTGTTTCTGGCGAAGAAATCAGAAGACCCAAAGGACAAACCAAAGCTAAGGATGCTGACAAACCCTCTTTTGGTCCTTCCAAGAAGTTAGATTTTGAACTTGAAATGGGATTCATCACTACTGATGGTAAGCCATTAGGAGAGTCTATTTCTATTGAAGAAACCAAAGATTATATTTTTGGAATGGTAATCTTTAACGATTGGTCAGCAAGAGATATTCAGCAATGGGAGTACGTGCCATTAGGACCATTCTTAGCAAAAAACTTTGCTTCATCAATGTCTCCATGGGTTGTGACGATGGATGCTTTAGAGCCTTTCAGAGTAGAGGGTCCAACGCAAGAACCTGAGGTTCTTCCCTATTTAAAACAATCAGGTAAGCAGAATGTAGATATTAATTTAGAAGTGTACATAGCCGCTGACGGTCATGAAGACTCCTTAATTTGTGAGAGTAACTACAAGCATATGTATTGGAGCATGGCACAACAACTTGCTCATCACACAGTAAATGGTTGTAATATTCACAGTGGTGATTTAATGGCGTCAGGAACCATTTCTGGCCCTACCCCTAACTCCTACGGTTCAATGCTTGAGTTGAGTTGGAACGGGACCAAGCCACTCACCTTGACTTCTGGTGAACAACGCTCATTTATTGAAGACGGTGATACCGTTACCATGAAGGCTTATTCAGAGGCAAATGGTGTGAGAATCGGGTTTGGAGAAGTGAGAACCAAAGTGTTACCTTCTCTATAGAAAATATTTTTTCTAAAAAAGCCCTTCCCACTCCAGGAAGGGCTTTTTTTATGCCTTGTATTTACTACATTTATAAAACAATATCGATTTTAATGGAGACCAGCATAGACGTAGAACAAGAGAAGAAGGATATCATCAATAGATACCGAAGTCTTCTCAGATATATGGAGGGAAAGGCAGACACAAAGGACAAAGCTTTGGTAAGAAAAGCATTTGACCTTGCCCTTGATGCGCATAATGGTGTGCGTAGAAAGTCTGGCGAACCTTATATTCTTCATCCCATTGAAGTGGCCATAATTGTCGCTAAAGAAATAGGACTCGGACCTACGTCTATTGCCGCAGCCCTGCTTCACGATGTTGTAGAAGATTCTGACTATACATTAGAAGATATTGAAAGACTGTTCGGAGAGCACGTCGCAAGAATCATTGATGGATTGACCAAAATCTCCGGAGTTTTTGATCAGAATGTAAGTGTTCAGGCAGAAAACTTTAGAAAAATGCTATTAACCCTAAGCGATGACGTAAGGGTAATATTAATAAAGATATCCGATAGACTTCACAACATGAGGACCATGGAGTCTATGCCTTCTCATAAGCAATTAAAAATTGCCTCAGAAACCCTGTTTATATACGCCCCCTTGGCTCATAGATTGGGTCTTTACAACATCAAAACAGAGCTAGAAGACCTAAGTTTAAAGTATACAGAACCTGAAGTATACAGAGATTTATCACTAAAAATTTCTGCCTCAAAAGCTGGAGAAATAAAATACTTAAAGAGGTTCAGCAGTCGCATTAGAGATGCGATGAAAAAAGAAGGATTTGAGTTTTCTATTAAGGAAAGAACTAAGTCCATTTACTCTATAAGAAGAAAAATGGTAAACCAAGGGGTTTCATTTGATGAAGTTTTTGACAAGTTTGCCATTAGAATAATAATTGACTCACCCCCTGAAACGGAAAAGGCAGATTGTTGGAAAGCCTATTCTATCGTAACGGACTTTTATCGTCCAAATCCCGATAGACTGAGAGATTGGATCTCTTCACCTAAGTCTAACGGGTATGAATCTTTGCACACGACCGTAATGGGACCTGAAGGACATTGGGTAGAGGTTCAAATTAGATCAAAGCGTATGGATGAGCTAGCAGAAAAAGGATACGCTGCTCACTGGAAATACAAAGAGGACGCCTCAGGAGATGACAAGCTTGAGAAATGGATTACTCGCATTAGAGAAATGTTAGAGAATCCAGATCCAAATGCCGTAGACTTCATTGATAGCTTTAAGCTCAATTTATTTAGTGATGAGATCTTCTTGTTTACTCCAGATGGTGACATGAAGATTTTGCCTAAAGGAGCATCACCCCTTGATTTCGCCTTTGAAATTCACTCCGAAATTGGGGTTCACACACTGGGTGCCAAGGTTAATGGAAAGCTTGTTCCGTTGAATTATAAATTAAAAAGTGGAGACCAGGTTGAAATACTGACAAGCCAAAAACAATTTCCGAAAGAAGATTGGTTAAACTATGTGGTAACCGCCAAGGCAAGAGGAAAGATAAAACAGTCGCTCAAGGATGAAATAAGACAAATAACTGATAAAGGGAAACACGAGTTAGAAAGGAAGTTAAACATCGTTAAGATGAAAATGACCGATTCTATCGTCCAAAAACTTATGGCTTACCTTAACCTAAGGACGCCACAAGAATTGTTTTTCAAGGTAGGTTCAGGTTTGGTTGACAATAAGGAAATTAAAGAGTTTGCTAAAGCCAACTCTGGGGGTATTTATAATTTCTTAAAAAGTAAACTAAAAAAGACTACTCAACCCATTGAAAAGCCTAAACAAATTGTCGATGGCTCAATACTCGTATTCGGAAACAATGAAGAACCCCTAGATTATAAATTGTCTAAGTGCTGTAACCCCGTACCTGGAGATAATGTGTTTGGGTTTGTTACTTCTAATGAGGGAATAAAAGTTCACCGCTATGATTGTCCAAATGCCATAGCCCTGCAGTCGAGATACGCTAATAGGACCATTAAAGCCAATTGGATACAATCTGATAGATCAAGCTTTATTGCCAATTTAACCATAAAGGGAATTGACACCATGGGACTGGTAAATCAAGTGACTCAAATCATTTCAAATGACCTTAATGTAAACATCCGGTCATTGAACATCAGTGGTGATCAAGGTGTTTTTGAAGGTCATATTACCGTTATGGTCCTCGACAAAAAGCACCTTACAAAAATCATGGACGAATTAAAAAGTGTTGAAGGAGTAACTTCAGTAGAAAGAAAAAAGAATTCAATGAAAAATTAAGGAATATGAAGGTATTTATGAGTTTGTAATCCAATTTTCCATTGAGAATTTTGCATTATATACTCAACCATATCTGGAATCATTATTTCTCTTTTTGACCATTCTGGCTGCAAGTACAACTCGCAATGACTTTTCACTTTTTTAGCATGGTTCTCTGCCCACAGAAAGTCATTTTGGTTGTAAATAATCACCTTTAATTCATCTGCCATATGGTAGATTTCATCTAAAGGAGGCATGTTCTTTTTAGGAGAGAGACAAACCCAATCGATGTTTCCAGAAAAAGGATAGGCACCAGAGGTTTCTAAATGAATGGTAAAGCCGTTTTCTTTGAGTTTTGTAGTAAGGGGTTCAAGATTCCACATGAGTGGCTCTCCTCCTGTAATAACAATGGTTCTAGAATATTTTTTTGCCTCTTCTACAATGTCATCTATGTGTGTAGGCGGATGAATATCTGGGTTCCAGCTTTCTTTAACATCACACCAATGACAGCCAACATCACAACCTCCAATTCTAATGAAATAGGCCGCTGTTCCTGTATGTTTACCTTCTCCTTGCAAGGTGTAAAAGGCTTCCATTAAAGGTAAAACTTCGCCCTTTTTTACTAGTTCATCCGTCTTTTCATTCATGGGTACAAAGGTAGAATCAAAACTGAAATTTTCTTCCAAAAAAAGAAAAAATAACACCAATCATCTTATATTGCAACAAAGGAAAATTTGATAGTCTATATTGAGATGCTCAAATAACCACCACAAATTGATATGAACTCCACAATAGTTATTATTGACGATGATTTCATTTCTCAATTCACTACCAAGCGATTTATTGAGAAATATGAGATTTCTGATAGTGTGATGACTTTTTCTAATGGTCAAGAAGCCTTAAATCACTTTTCTGACGAGGCTAATAAACCATTTCCTAATACCCTTTTACTCGATTTAAACATGCCCGTCTTAGATGGCTGGGGCTTTTTAGCGGAAGTTTCTAAATTGGAAGAGCTGTATTCAAATTTAAATGTCTTTATAATGACCAGTTCAGTTTCTGAAAAAGACATCCATTTGAGTAAGCAATACTCTTGCGTTAAAGGCTATTTTGTAAAACCAGTTTCTAAAGAAAATTTAGAAAAACTAAGGGACTTCGTTAAGTAAAAATTAAGTCCACATTTTCCAACTCTTTTTTGATTACTTAAAGTTTACACCCTTTTTTTTCTTTATTAAACAACCAATAATAAGGACGTAACCTTTTGTATCGCAAAGCTTTATTCCTTTGTAGCGTAAAAATCAAAAAACAACCTACAATGAAAAAGTTAATCTTTGCTGCCCTAGTTTTTATGAGTATTTCTGGCTTTTCTCATGGTGATGAGAAAACAAGTGCAAAACCCATCCCTGTAGTTTCTCATCAATCAATTCTCAATCAATTCAGTGATTTGTTCAAAGAAGGAGATGCTGCAATTTTACAGGGATACATTACAAACTCCTTCACCTTGATCTTACATGTAAATGAAAGAGGTGTTTTAGAGCTTGATAATGTTATGTCTGAAAATCCTAAGCTTATTAATTATGCTACAGAGGCTTACAAAAACGAAGAAATTAAATTAGATTCAACTTTCGTTGGAGAGAAACTAGTCTATACTTTTAAAATAAACTAGTCCATCATTTGATTTCTAACCTTGTAAGCCCTAACCGTATTTTTAAGTAACATGGCACGGGTCATGGGACCTACACCCCCAGGAACAGGAGTAATGTAAGAGGCCTTTGGGCCTACCTCATTAAAGTTTACATCACCCAAAAGTCTAAATCCAGACTTCTTTGATGAATCATCTACTCTTGTAATTCCCACATCAATCACTACTGCACCTTCTTTTACCATATCAGCTGAAACAAACTCGGCTTTACCCAAGGCTACAATTAATATATCTGCAGTCTTAGCAATCTCTTTTAAGTTTTGTGTCCTACTATGCGTAAGGGTAACCGTTGCATTTCCAGGATTGGCATTTCTTGCCATTAATACAGAAACAGGAGAACCTACAATATGAGAGCGACCTATTACCACACAGTGTTTTCCACTGGTTTCTATTTGGTATCTATCTAAAAGCTCAATGATTCCGTAAGGAGTAGCAGGAATAAAGGTATCTAGGTTTAACAACATCTTTCCTACACTTGCGGGATGAAATCCATCAACATCTTTATTAGGATCAATGGCTTCGATCACCTTTTGTTCGTCAATGTGCTTTGGAAGGGGCAGCTGAACAATAAAACCGTCTAAGTCTTCTTGACGGTTTAGTTCATCAACTTTTTGTAAAAGCTCTTCTTGTGAAATGGTCTCTGGCAACTCAATTAAGCTTGACTGAAATCCAACTTGCGCACAATCTTTAACCTTGGCATTAACATAGGTCATGCTTGCCCCGTCAGAACCTACTAAAACAGCCGCTAAATGTGGAGTTTTTTTACCTTGAGAAATCAATTGGTCAACCCAAACCTTAATCTCTTCTTTGATTTGTTTACTTGTGGTGTTTCCGTTGAGGATGTTATCAGCCATAATCTATTTTTTAGCGCATGCCACGCATCATTCCCATTAAGTTTCTCTTACCTCCACTGCCCTGCATCATCTTCATCATTTTTGACATGTCGTCAAATTGCTTTAAAAGCTTATTTACCTCTTGAATGGTAGTTCCTGAGCCTGTAGCAATTCTCTTTCGGCGGCTACCGTTTATCAGCTTAGGGTTTGATCTTTCTTCAAGAGTCATCGAATGAATCATGGCCTCAATGTGCTTAAAGGCATCGTCATCAATATCTATGTTCTTTAAAGCCTTACCCATTCCTGGAATCATTCCCATAAGGTCCTTCATATTACCCATCTTCTTTATTTGGGCAATCTGATCAATAAAGTCATTGAAGTCAAATGAGTTAGTGGCAATTTTCTTCTGAATCTTTCTAGCGTTTTCCTCATCAAACTGCTCTTGAGCACGTTCAACCAAAGAAACTACGTCACCCATTCCTAAAATTCTATCGGCCATTCTATCTGGATAGAAAACATCAAGTGCTTCTACCTTCTCTCCTGTACCAATAAACTTAATGGGTTTATTGACAATACTCTTAATCGTAAGAGCCGCTCCACCACGAGTGTCACCGTCTAATTTGGTAAGAACAACCCCATCGTAGTCTAATACATCATTAAAGGCCTTTGCCGTATTTACAGCGTCTTGCCCTGTCATTGAATCTACTACAAAAAGGGTTTCTGAAGGAGTAATCGCCTTGTGAACATTAGATATTTCAGACATCATTTGCTCATCAATCGCTAAACGACCCGCGGTATCTACTATAACTACGTTAAACCCGTTACTTTTAGCGTGATCAACCCCGCGCTTAGCAATTTCAACCGGATCCGTTGACCCATCTATGCTAAACACTTCTACTTGAATTTGTTCTCCAAGTACTTTTAACTGGTCAATGGCCGCAGGACGATAAACGTCACCTGCTACCAACAATACTTTTTTAGTTTTTTTGCGCTTAAGGTAATTCGCAAACTTGGCAGAAAAAGTAGTTTTACCTGATCCTTGAAGTCCGGCAATTAACACAACTGCCGGTGAACCTTGTAGATTGACCTCGCTCGCTTCACCTCCCATTAAAGAGGCCATCTCATCACGAACAATCTTGGTCATTAATTGCCCTGGTTTCAAGGTTGTTAAAACCTCTGAACCCAATGCTTTTTCTTTTACGGCATCAGTAAATGATTTAGCGATTTTATAAGAAACGTCGGCATCTAACAATGCTCTTCTAATCTCTTTTACAGACTCTGCAACGTTGATTTCACTAATCTTGTTACGTCCTTTTAAAATATGAAACGCCTTATCTAACTTATCGCTTAAATTATCAAACATTCTTCTACTTTTTTATCAATTGTAAAGGTACAATATTACATTCTTTCTGGCGACTCAATACCCAAAGTACCCATTCCGGTATTGATGGTCTCTCTAACCACTTTAGAGAGTTTTAGCCTTGCGGCAATGGTGATGTCATCACCTGCATTTAAAATGCTATTGTTCTGGTAAAATCCATTGTATTCTTTTACCAAGTCATATATGTAGTTAGCGACTATCGCCGGACTTTGATTCTCCGCGGCACTTTGTATGACCTCAGGGAATTTTGACAAGGTAATCACAACAGCTGTTTCATCGTCAGAAAACTCATACCCCTGAGTATCTATGGCCAAGTATTCTGAACCTTTTCTTTCTAAACTGCTAATTCTAGCGTGAGTGTATTGAATAAACGGACCCGTATTCCCATTAAAATCAATAGATTC
Source organism: uncultured Schleiferiaceae bacterium (assembly GCA_965661055.1). GTDB lineage: Bacteria > Bacteroidota > Bacteroidia > Flavobacteriales > Schleiferiaceae > CBFHSF01. The sequence goes on from CBFICS010000010.1 coordinate 42,740, forward strand.
TTCTGGGTTAAACATCATTCTTTTCTTAGGATCTACTTTTAGCATAAAGTACTTCAAAGCTCCCATACCAATGGTGTGATACAGTTTTTGCTTTTCTTCTTCTGAATGTCCGTCAAGCTTACCCAACTCTTCTGAAATGCTTTTTGAGGTTTCTACCATTTCCTCCATCAAATCATCGGCATCCACTACGGTACCTTCTCTAGACTTCATTTTTCCGGTGGGTAAGTCTACCATTCCGTAGCTAAGGTGATGCAGGTTCGACGCCCAAGAATACCCTAATTTTTCAAGGATTAAAAACAAAACCTTAAAGTGGTAATCTTGTTCATTTCCAACAACATAAGTTAGTTCACTTATAGTGAAATCTTTAAACCTTTGAATAGCTGTGCCAATGTCTTGAGTCATGTATACTGAGGTTCCATCAGCTCTAAGTACAAGCTTTTCATCCAGCCCATCGGCGGTAAGGTCAATCCAAACAGAACCATCGTCCTTTTTGTAAAAAACTCCTTTTGCCAATCCTGCCTCTACGTCGTTCTTACCCAAAATATAGGTTTCACTTTCGTAGTAGTTTTTATCAAAGGTTACCCCTAGTGTTTTATACGTTTGGTCAAAACCGGCGTAAACCCAATTGTTCATGGTTTTCCAAAGAGAAACAACCTCTTCGTCGCCAGCCTCCCATTTTCTTAGCATTTCTTGTGCCGCAAGCATAGAAGGAGCTTCCTTCTCCGCTTGTTTTTTCTCCATTCCCTTAGAAACGAGTTCTTCTATCTCTGCCTTATAAGTTTTATCAAATTCAACGTAGTATTTACCAACTAGTTTATCGCCCTTAAGCCCCGTTGATTCTGGAGTTTCACCATTACCAAATGCTTGCCATGCGTACATGGACTTACAGATGTGAATTCCTCTGTCGTTGATTATCTGAACTTTTACAACTTTCTTACCGGCAGCCTCTTTAATTTTACTTACAGAATATCCTAATAAGTTATTTCTGATATGCCCTAAGTGTAAAGGTTTATTGGTGTTAGGCGATGAGTATTCAACCATTACCATTTCACTAGCTTCCGTGGCAGGAACTACCCCGTACTGGTCTTCAAGCATGGTAGAATTGAATAAGTCTGTCCAATATGAATTGCTTATTTCAATGTTTAAAAACCCTTTAACCACATTGAAGCCTTTAACCTCTTCAATGGCTTCACAGAGTAAATCGCCTAGTTGGTGAGCCGTATCTTCAAGGCTTTTCTTTGAAAACCTTACAAAGGGAAATACCACCAATGTAAATTGTCCTGCAAACTCTTTTCTGGTTTCTTGAAAATCAACTTTCTCAATACCGCATTGGTATTGATTGTTTAATATCTCAATGGTTTTTGAAGTCAGTTTATCGATCAGCTTCATTTTCCGTTTGTTTCTAGTTGTTTAACCACTTGGTCTAAAATTACAATAGAGGTCTCTGCCATGGCGTTTCCCTTGTCATCTAACAATGGATTTATCTCTGTGATCTCCATGGCTACAAGGTTTTCTCTTTGACTGAAACCAAGTAGTAATTCGGTAGCCTCCTCTGGGGTAATTCCGTTCTCAACGGGAGTACCCGTACCTCTACTTACACTAGGGTCCATAGAGTCTACGTCAAACGATACGTAAAGAATATCACAGTCTTTTAAATGGTTCAACGATTTTTCAAGAATGGCTGCCGTTCCTTCGCTTCTTAGTTGCTCAACGGTGAAGTTTGGAATATTATGTCTCTTCATGAGCTCGTCTTCGGGGCTTTCTGTATCTCTAACCCCAATAAAAACAAGGTCTGAATGTTTGATTCTTGGTTGATTACCCTTCAGCTCGCTCCAAGCTTGAAGAGTCTCTGGCTTGGGCTCGTTTACTTTGCACTCAATGTTATCTTCAGATAGTGCGGTAGCTAGGGGCATTCCGTGAACATTTCCCGTAGGACTAGTATATGGCGAATGTAAATCAGCATGAGCGTCTATCCATACAACCCCTAACCTCTTGTCTGGAAACTGCTTTTTAATCCCAGCAATGGTACCTCCACCATTACTGTGATCTCCCGATATCACAAAAGGAAATTGTCCTTTTTTATATACAGATTGCATTCCTTTAGAAATCTTAGAATACATATCAACAATACCCTCAACCCTAATGGCGGTAGGAAGCTCAACTTCTTCAGATAATAATTCGTTTTGCTCTTCTACATCTACTACCCCTCTTTTGTCAAAGAGATCATAACCAAGTTTGTAAGAAGCTATTCGCAACGCATCATACCCTAAACTTGCCCCTCTAGTACCTGCGCCTAGCTCAGACATTACTTTTACAAAGTGAACCATAAAGTGATTTTTATTGCTGCAAAAATACAAACCTATTTCATCTTACCCTATAGCTTTTCAACTCTTTTCGCCTTATTTTAAAACTTTTATCAAGGGTGTAATTGTTGAAAACTGTGTTCTTGCGAATAATTTACCCCTACATATTTTTATATTTTTGAGACGTTACTATTATTATGGCAAAGAAAAAATCAAAAAATTCGGCTGAACAGCCTATAAGTAGGTCTGCAAAAATCAGGAATGCATTTAAAGACAAGTCTTTTCAGGCAGCCATAGGGCTGTTTTTAATTTCCTTTTCTCTAATACTATTCACCAGTTTTATCTCCTATTTCATTAGCTGGAAAACGGATTTCTCAAACCTTACGCTTTCTTCTTCAGATTGGCTTTCTCACCCTGCCATTGAAGCGGATAACTTTTTAGGAAAACTGGGAGCGTACCTAGCCCACCTTTTTATCTATAAATGGTTTGGAGTATCTGCCTTTTTATGGGCTTTTTATTTTCTGAATTTAGGAGTGAAAATTGCCTTAAACTCAAATTTACTAAAACCCTCTACGGTCTTTAAAAACAACTTGGTGTTAACGCTGCTTATTTCTTTGCTTTTTGGCAGTTTAACTTCAGAATCGTTTTCGTTGTTAAGCGGGGGACTTGGATATTTCACCAATTTGTGGTTGCATTCGCTCTTCGGCGGATTTGGAATTGCGGTAATATGGATATCAACTCTACTTATCTATTTAACCATAACCTTTCAATGGACTCCAGAAACGTTTAGAAAATGGTTTGATAGAATAAAATCAAAGTCTTCTGTTAGCACTGATAAAGTATCTGAGGTTAAGAAAGAGTTTGAAGAAGAAGTGATGGCTGAAAGCGAGATAGAACTTCAGGTTTCTCTTGACGATGAGCCCGAATACACTTCCAATGATGAGCCTGAAGCAATAGAAGATGAAATGCCTCTAGAAATTAATGAGATCGTTGAGGAAACCGGAGAAGATTCTACGGTCTCTGAAAAACCTAAAGAAGAGGCTGCCACAGAAGAGGATGATGTTGATTTTGAAATAGAAACTATTGAAGAAGACGATGCCTTAAAGTCGAGCGAGATTAAAAAAAGTGCTAAAGACTTCGGAGATTACGATCCTAAATTAGACCTATCTAGGTTTAAACTTCCGCCGTTAGATTTACTCAAAGATTACGGTAATTCTAACATCACCATAAACCAAGAAGAATTAGAAGCCAATAAGTCGAAAATTAAAGAGACGCTTAATAACTACAATATTGGTATTGATAAAATTACGGCCACCATCGGACCAACCATTACTCTTTATGAGATTGTTCCTTCTGCGGGTGTTCGTATTTCAAAAATCAAAAACCTAGAAGACGATATAGCTTTGAGTTTATCGGCACTGGGAATTAGAATTATCGCACCGATTCCAGGTAGAGGAACCATTGGTATTGAGGTGCCAAACGCGGATCCTAAAACGGTTTCTATGAAAACTGTTTTGGCCTCAGAAAAATTTCAGAAATCTGACATGGAATTACCCATTGCCATGGGAAAAACCATTAGCAATCAAACCTTCTGTTTTGACTTAGCTAAAATGCCTCACCTATTAATGGCAGGAGCTACAGGTCAAGGTAAATCCGTCGGACTTAACGCTATTTTGACAAGTCTTCTGTATAAGAAGCACCCTTCACAAGTCAAATTCATTTTGGTAGATCCTAAAAAAGTGGAACTTACCTTGTTCAATAAAATTGAAAGACATTACCTAGCTAAACTTCCAGATACTGAAGAGGCTATTATTACAGATACGACTAAGGTTATTCATACCTTAAACTCGTTGTGTATTGAAATGGACAATAGGTATGACTTGTTAAAAGACGCTATGTGTCGTAATATCAAGGAGTACAATACGAAATTTATTGCCAGAAAACTGAATCCTAACGACGGACATAAATACCTGCCTTACATCGTTTTGGTAATTGATGAATTTGCAGATTTAATTATGACGGCTGGTAAGGAAGTTGAAACTCCTATTGCTCGTCTAGCGCAATTAGCAAGAGCCATTGGAATTCACCTTATCGTGGCCACCCAAAGACCTTCAGTAAACGTAATTACGGGTATTATTAAAGCCAACTTCCCCGCAAGGATTGCCTTTAGAGTAACCAGTAAAATTGACTCTAGAACCATCTTAGATGCCGGTGGTGCTGATCAGTTGATAGGACGTGGAGATATGTTGATGTCTCAAGGAAGTGACCTCACTCGTATTCAATGTGCCTTTGTTGACACCCCTGAGGTTGAAGAAATCACCGACTTTATCGGCAATCAACAAGCCTACCCCGAAGCGTACCAACTTCCTGAATATGTGGGTGAAGACGGTGGGGGCAACTCTGAAGGTATTGACATTTCAGAAAGAGATGCACTTTTTAATGATGCTGCCCGTGTAGTGGTAATTCACCAGCAAGGGTCTGCTTCCCTACTCCAACGAAAGTTGAAATTGGGTTACAATAGAGCGGGAAGAATTGTTGATCAATTAGAAGCAGCCGGAATCATCGGACCTTTTGAAGGGAGTAAGGCTAGACAAGTTTTAATTCCAGATGAAGTAACTTTGGACCGATTATTGGAAAACGAATCTTTAAATTAAACCATGAGAAAAATATTTTCCACCCTATTGGTAATTCTTTCAATTACCTCATTTGCTCAGTCTCACAAGGAAGCAAAAGATATCTTAAGCAAGGCAAAAGAGGCTATTAGCCAACATAAAAACCAAAAGTTAACCTTTAACTATTCCATGGATAGACCGGGTCAAGATGGCAAGAAAACCATAACTTATCCAGGGTCTTTAGTAGTTGCGGGTGAAAAATATCGCCTGCAAATGAACGACTTTGAATACTTGTGTGACGGAACAAAAATCTACACCATATCAAAGGCTGACTTAGAAATCACTTCTTCTAAAATTGATGAAGAGAATTCAGCACCTATTACTCCTTCTTCTATTCTTAATAGTTTTGACAAAGGATTTAGCTACAAGTTAGCAGGTACCGAAAAGGTGGGAAAGAGAACCGTTCAGTACATCACCTTAAAACCTAAGGTAACTGACCAGGTGAGAGAAATTACTTTAGGGATATTTACAGATGATTTTTCAGTGTATTCTTTTAAGAGAATGGGGACAAATGACGTAGATATTCGCTTTGAGGTAAAAGAATCGACTTGGGACGTTAAATTACCTGCTACATACCTTACCTTTGTAGCGTCCGATTATAGTGATTATATCATTTTTGATTAATTGTTGTGTTCAAACTCCTCGATAGGTTTTTAATTAAATCATTCATCAAGCCCTTCTTTGTTACGTTTTTCGTAATGGAGCTTTTCTTGTTGATGCAATTTGTATGGAAATACATCGACGATTTAGTGGGAAAAGGTGTTGAGACGATTTACATAGTAAAACTACTTTTCTATTTTTCTGCAGGAGTCTTTCCTTTAGCACTCCCCATTTCAATCCTCCTCTCTTCTATCATGACCTTCGGATCTCTTGGAGAGAACTATGAATTGGCCGCTCTAAAATCTGGAGGAATTAGTTTAATTAGAGCTATGCGTCCGCTGTTATGGGTTGTATTGATGATGAGTGTTGGAGCTTTTTTCTTCACCAATTACGTAATTCCTGTAGCAAACTTTAAAGGTCATAACCTCCTTATAAACATCTCTAAAACCAAACCAACCCTTAATATTAAGCAAGGTGTTTTTTATAAAGAGATTCCTGGTTTTACCATTAAGGTGGGTAAGAAATACGGCGAAAATCAAGACTTGTTAGATGATATAATCATCTATGACAATTCTACTGACCCTAATAATACTAAGGTCATCACCGCTAGAACCGGAAAAATGAGCATTTCTCCGGATGAGTTATGGCTTTACTTTACGTTGCAAGACGGATATTCTTATGAAGAGGTCAAGCCTTCTGATAGAAAATCAAGGCTTAAGCGTCCCTTTTTAAAATCTTCATTTAAAGAAACACAAATTCGATTTAGTCTTTCAGAATTTCAAAAAGTTGATCTAAACGAGGAGAACAGAAAGGACTTCAACATGCTAAACACCTCTCAGTTATTGGTGGCGGTTGATACTCTTGTTTTAGATTTAGATCAGTTTATTTCAAAACAGGCCAATAGAACCTTAGGCAAATATCACTACAGAGAAATTAACGCGGATAGCCTTCAATATATACCTGTAGCAAGCGATACTACTATTTTGGCTAATATTCCTAAAAACCTAAGGTTTAGAGTGATTGAAAACGCCTTAAGAGCCGCTAGAAGCAACCGTCAGCATTTCGACTTTATGGATGAAGCAGCGGTTTGGAAAGAAAAGCAAATCGCACGTCATTTTTTAGAGTGGCACAAAAAGTTTAGCCTTTCTTTCTCATGTATTGTCCTCTTTTTTATCGGAGCTCCTTTTGGTGCGATTATTAGAAAAGGTGGTATGGGACTTCCAGTTGTGGTAAGTGTTCTTATCTTTATAGTCTACCACGTTCTTACCATGAGTTTCGAGAAAATGGGTAGAGAGTTAATTTGGCAGCCTGAATACGCAGTGTGGTTATCATCATCTATACTAATGCCGTTAGGCTTTTTATTGACTTACAAGGCCGCTAACGATTCAAACTTGTTTAGCGCAGAATCATACAAATTACTGCTGAATAAAATCAAAAGATTTTTCGGCAAACTTATTTTTTGGAAAAAATAATATGAAGATCTTACTTCTTTGCAATAAAAATCCATTTCCTCCTAAAGACGGTAGTTCATTAGCTATATATTCAATGGCTATGGGGTTAGCTGAAAAAGGTGCTGATGTAACGGTATTAACTATGAATACCAAAAAGCATTACAAGGACCCAAAGAACCTGCCCGAAGAAGCGAAAAAGTTGCTTAAAGTAAGGTGGGTCCCCATCAATACGGACGTTACAACCACCGGTATCCTTGCCAACTTAATCAAGAAAGAGTCCTATCATGTTTCAAGATTCAACCAAGAAATTTTTGAAAATGAATTGATCAAAGTGCTTAAAAAGGAAACCTTTGACATTATCCAGATTGAAGGGGTCTTTTTAAGTGATTATGTAAACGTAATTAAAGAGTATTCTAAGGCTAAAATCATCCTAAGAGCTCACAATGTTGAACATCAGATTTGGAATCGTTACATAGAACACAGCCAAAGCGGAGTAAAAAAAGCGTACTTAAAGCTTCAGAACAGTAGATTAAGACAGTTTGAGGTCAACTCATTGCAAAACTACAATGCGCTTATCGCCATCACTCAGGTAGATGCTAACTTTTTAAAAACCCTCGCGCCCAATAAAAAGACCCTAACCATTCCTTTTGGAATTAACCCAGATGACTACCCTGCCCTGTCTATTGAGAGGAGAGACTTATTTCATTTGGGGGCCGGCGATTGGATGCCAAACCAAGAGGGTATGAAATGGTTTTTAAATGAGGTCTGGCCCTTGGTCATTGAAAAAAATCCAAAGGCAAAATTTTATCTCGGCGGACGCAATTGGCCAATAGATATTCAAACTAAAAACATTCAAGGGTTTGAATTTGTAGGTGAGGTTGAAGACACCAAACAATTCATGGAAAACCACGGCACGGTGGTAGTTCCCTTGCATTCTGGTTCTGGTATGAGAATTAAAATCGCTGAATCTATGGCTTTTGGCAAACCCATTATTACCACTTCCGTGGGAGTTGAAGGTATTGATGCTCCTAGAAATGAAGCGATATGGATTGCCGACATGGCGGAAGAATTTGCTGAAAAATGTCTTCTTGCCTTAGATGAGAATACCGACCTTATTAGTCTCGGTAAAGCATCCAGATACTGGGTAGTCACGAGTCTTGAAAGATCCACCCTAGCTGATGAACTACTGAGTTTTTATTCAGACATTATTAAGGGATGATTTTAGATTACATTTTTTGGATAGGAGTTTTAGGGGTCCTTCACTCCTATTTGTTCTATCCAATAATTCTTCACCTCTGGCCGACCAAAAAAAGAGCTTTACAAGCCTACTCTACTCAAGATGCACTACCTGAAGTATCTGTAATCTTTGCGGCTTACAATGAAGAAAGTGTAATAGAAGAAAAGATAAATTCTATATATCAGTCTAATTATCCGTTAGATAAAATTAGTGTTTGGGTAGGATCAGACTGCAGCACAGATCAAACCGAAGATATTATTGAAAAACTACGCGTAAAATACTCCTCACTGCACCTTTATAGATCGCCCTCAAGAATGGGCAAGTCTGGCATCATCAATCATTTAGCGTCACAAATAAATACAGACATTTATATAGGCACCGATGCCAACATTATTTTTAGTCCTGATTTAATATTTCAACTCATATCACCACTAAAAGATCCAAATGTTCAATTGGTAGGTGGTAACATTTCGTACGACAAGCCCTCAAACCGCGGAATTGCGAAACAAGAAGATCAATATTTGGGATATGAAAACTTCATCAAAACCAACGAATCTAGAGCCTTTCAGCAAGTTATGGGTGTTGAAGGTGGATGTTATGCCATAAAAACTAAGGCTTTTGTTCCCATTCCTCCTCTTACTTTCATGGAAGACTTTTACATCACCATGAAGGTTATCCAAAACAAAGGAGTGACTTTGTTTAATCCAAAGGCCATCTGTTTTGAAGATGTTAGCACCGATTGGAAAGAAGAATACAAGCGAAAGGTGAGAATATCTATTGGTAATTTTCAAAACTTAGCCCGATTTAAGGCGTTTTTATTTTCTTGGCCTACTGGATTTTTATTTCTATCTCATAAGTTGCTGCGTTGGATATCTCCTCTGCTACTCATCCTTATTACCATATCAAGCGTTTGGTTGGCCTTTAATAACCCTTTCTATTTGTTTTTTTCTATACTTCAAATAGTTGTAATTTTGTCCATCATAGTAGACTTGCAATTTTTAAAAAGAGGCAAGAACGTTTTTGGCCTTCGCTTGTTTACTCATTTTACGCTCATGAACACAGCCCTTCTAGAGGGTTTAATAAAATATTCTAAAGGAATTTCAACAAATGTCTGGCAACCAACAAAAAGAAATCAGCAGAAAACTTGATACTATAGATTCTGCTATTGAGGATATAAAAAAAGGTCGTGTTGTCATTGTCGTTGACGATGAAGACCGAGAAAATGAAGGTGATTTTGTGGCTGCCGCCGAAATGGCAACACCAGAAATGATCAATTTCATGGCTACCCACGGACGAGGACTAATCTGTACTCCCATAGTAGAAAGTCGCGCCTCTGAACTTGAGTTAGATCTAATGGTGACAAAAAACACCGATCCTCATCATACCCAATTTACCGTTTCGGTAGATAAAATTGGAGATGGCTGTACCACTGGTATTTCTGCAAGTGATCGTGCAAAAACAGTATTGGCTTTGGTCGATGAAAAGACTAAACCTGCTGATTTAGCAAGACCAGGGCATATTTTCCCACTAAAAGCAAAACCTGGTGGCGTACTGAGAAGAACGGGGCACACCGAAGCTGCCATTGATTTAGCGAGACTTGCAGGATGTAAGCCAGCAGGGGTTATCGTTGAGATTATGAACGAAGACGGTACCATGGCCAGATTGCCACAGCTCTTTGAAATTGCTGAACAATTTGACCTTAAGGTAATCTCTATAGAAGACTTGGTCGCTTATAGAATGAATACTGAATCTCTAATTCACAAGGTGGAAGAGTTTGACATCAACACGGAATTCGGCGACTTTAGCTTCAAGGCGTATGAACAAACCACAAACGGACAAATTCACATGGCGTTAACCATGGGCGAATGGAGTGTTTCTGAACCTATATTGACCCGTATGCATTCTGCATCCGTGGGAAATGATATTTTCCACTTGTTAACCAACGATACTACTTCGCAGCTTAAAAAGGCGATGAAGGCTGTTCAAAAGGAAGGTAAAGGAGTTATTGTCTATATGAATCAAAAGCAAGACTCATCTTCTCTTTTAAAGAGAATCAAATCTTATAAAAACACCTTGTCTAATGGCGTTGATACAAAGGTAACATCGTTTACCAAAGACGCTAGAGACTTTGGTATTGGCGCACAAATACTTCACGATTTAGGAGTGAAGAACATTAAGCTATTGACCAAAAATCCCATTAAAAGGGTGGGCATTGAAGGCTATGGCTTAACCATTGTAGAAAATGTTATTATGTAATAACTGAAAAAGAGGAAAAACTCTTATTCAGGTTTTTTAGTATTTGCGGGCGATTCACTGGGTGGGTCGTCCGTTTTTTCTTCTTTGTTTTCCGGCGGCACCTCCCCTTTTTCCTCTTCGTTTTTTCCTGACCCAAATAAAATATCCATTAATTCTGAATAGGTATTAAAGTCGGTTCTATACAATACTCCAACCCCCTGTGAATAAGGTGAAAGCTTATCTAAAGCAGGGTTGTCTTGATTTGATCGGTTAAAAGCTTTAGTTCGCACCTTTTCGGTAATCTGATACTCTACCTCTACATCTCCAGCAATTGTATTTGGATTAGATCCTACGGGCACATCAACTACCGTGTTAAAGGTTACTTTGTCATCAAAGAATGTTTTTGAAATACCAATTTCAACCTCTTCATTGTTAAAGGTCCCTGTATTAGGATTAGCTCCTGTTCCCGGATTATAACCCAGCTGTATGTCAACGTATTTACCCAATCCTTGAGCTAAGAAGTTAGAGAGCTGTGTAAATAGAGCTTGACTCGTATTACTCGTTACTGAGTTACTCACATATTCACTACTAGAGATATTATCGGTAAAGAATGAGTTGAGAATCAAAAGTGAAAAAGCTTGACGGTTCATGTTGTCTTGGGTTGACAATTGGTTTGCCAATTCATCTTGTAAGGCTGCATTGGCCGTGGGAATTTCTATATCAAAGGTGATGTTAGGGTTCATTAGATTGCCCTCTAAATCTAGGTACAAGTTTATCGGATACTTTTTATTTGACTCTGTGGTTAAATAATCTTTTAAAGATGCTTTGGTTACGTAAAGAGCATCTAGGCTCACCTGGGCATCAAAGGGGTCACCCGACCAGGAGATGGTTCCTCCAGGAACTACATCAAAGGGTTTGTTCAATATGTTTTGAAGGGTAAATAAATAATTTCCTTTGACAATCGCTAAATTACCGAACAACGTAATCTCACCACCTGGAAAAATTTTCATCCGGAGGTTTCCTTCTGCACTTCCAGAAATTTTATCACCCACCGTTTCATCCATTATTAACTCAACCTGAGCCTTGGGAGTCACTTCAACATCAATGTTAATGGTCAATCCGTTTAAAGTAGGGGCTTTTACTAAATCAAGGTCTTGAGGTAAGAATGTGGAATAATCCACGAATGTGATGTACTCAAACTGACTGATCTCTTTTGGACCACCCAAAGGAATTTTAAAGTTTGTCCCCTCTTCTGTTTTTGCTTTAATGGTAAGCTCAATATCGTCTATTGGACCTACAATATCCACATCGCCTGTGGCTTTTACTTCTCCATAGAAATATGGATTGTCTTCTAACTTGGTATCTAGGGCAAGTAAATTAGTGGCTTTTACATGAAAGTCTAATTCAAGATCATTAAAGTTTTTGTGTCTTAAACTTCCCATAAACGACCCTCTAGACTGATCTTTAGTATTTCTAACTTCAAAGGGAGTTATTTTCACTTCATCCTTTAAAAACTCAACCTTTTGCTTTCCTTCAAATGAATAATCTGTATTTAAAAAAGGAACTGTGAAGCCTACCTTATTCAAGGTTAAACCTCCTGATACTATGGGTTGTCGTAAAGTTCCATTTACTTCAACTTCTCCCATGGCCATTCCGCGCATATTAGACAATATACCCTCAAAGAAAGAGTTAAACGCCCCTATTCTTTGCCTGTTTAACCTTCCATCTAAATGAAGAGCCAACGTGGAGTCTGTACTAATGTATCCGGAAAAATCTAGGGTGTTTAAATCTTTAATCGTTGAACTTAGGTTGACATCTAACCACCTTTTTTCAGGATTCCAAACTGAGGTGAAGTCAATATGACCTTGGTTTCTATCATTAAAGTACAAGGTGTCTATGTGCAGGTCCCCGACAATTTTAGGATGGTTTAGAATGTCATAAGTCGTAACATTACCGGTTAAGGTCCCGGATAATTTAGAAGACTTAGAGCCCACCAAGTAATTCAAGGGTGCAAATGAAAGGCTATCAACCTTCAGAGAAAGTTCACTGCTATCACGAGTGCTTAATTCACCGTTTAGCGTCAAATAGTCTCGAGAACTTTCCAAAACAAAATGATGGAAGAAAATAGCGCCAATACTGTCAACGACTAGATTTGAAGAATCTCCTAAATCAAAGTAAGTGTCGCCATAGTTAAAGGTAGTACCCTTTAAATCAAACCCAATAGAATTATCATCATTAATTCTACCCAAAGCCACAAGGTTAATATTGGAATTAATGCTGTCTAAATAAATTCCTTTGGCATTAATTTTTGCCATTCCAGATATAGCATCTGCCTTAATAACTACTGAGTCAATAATTTCTTGATTGGCCTTAAACCGGTCAGAGGTAAAATCTAGGAAAAAACTTTCTCGCTTTTGCAATAAATTAACCTGAGAAGAATAGAGTCCTAAGTCTTTATAAGATATTCCATCAGTGGTTAATTGGGCCGATAGTTCATGATGGTCAGTATTTATCTTGGCTGTAAATTGAGTATTGGGTTCAATAAAGAAATCTTCATGTAACAGAGTAGACAAAATCTCTGTGTTGTTGAAGTTGAAGTTTGCCTCAGCCACCACCACAGGCTTTTCTTTCTTTAGATATGTATAGGTGGGAATTCCCTTTTCTAAAATGTAGGGAACACTGTTAAATAAGTCTAATACCTTAAACTTACCTTTAAGATTTCCTTCTACAATTTTAGAACGAAGATCAATATTCTGTGACTGATTTGAATGGGTTGAATTAAGAACTATTTCTTCAAAGAAAAAGAACCTATCATCAGATTCATAGGTTATCTTTTCAACGGCGATTTTTCCGTCCCACCAACGGTCTTCAAAAAAGTCAAAATCTATATCAACCAACCCTGAAATCACCGAGGTGGTATCATCCCATAGTTGTAACTTGTAAAGATCAGCTCTTTTAAGGTCTGCCTTAAAGTCTAGCTTACTGGTGTCATTGGCTAGATCAACATTTCCAACAAAGTCAAAGTCAATATTCGGATCTTTAATTTTTACCAACCCGTTAAAGGCTGATTTTTCTATTTCCCCCTTAAGGTCAATATTTGTGTATTTATAGCCGTGATAGTCAAGCTTTTTAACATCTAAAGCAACCATCATGTCCATGTCGTCTACGGTGGCACCTTTTCCGTCAATGTGACCTTTTATAGTGGTTAACCCCAATTCATCTTCTTTCAACAACTTACCCAGGTTCAAATTGCTAAAGTCAACAGAACCTTTGTAGGTCATATCTTTGGCAGATTGGGTATGGTTTAACGCAACATTAGCATACCCATTTCCTACCGCCGTAGACACCTCGCCATCCATAAGGAAGTGATTCATTGACCATTCAAATTCACCCCGTAAATCAACATTGCCAAAAACGGCTATTTCATCATTTATAGGTTCGCTCAGAAACTGATTGAGGTTGGCAGAAATTTCTTTGTCATTGGTTTTGAATATTCCCACTTGAGCGTCAACAACAATAGAGTCAACATTAGTACATTGAGTCACATGAGCATTTCCAAAAAGTCTGGTGTTATCTAGGTTTCTGAAATCTATATTGGTGGCCTCAAAATCATCAAGGGTACCTTTGCCGTTTCCTGAAAATTGAAAATTACCAAAGTCTGGAAATTCTGGAAGGTAACTTCTAAACTCTGCGCTGCTCAATAGGCTTTCGGTAAAGTGGACGTCTAGGTCAACCTTTTTAATAAAATCGCTAAAGTCACCATCGTTGTAAGTCAGTATGGCACTTCCGGTAAGTTCGCTTTGAGTGGTTTTAAAGTAAAGATCTTCTGCCAGAATGTTATTGCTCTTGTAACCAGCCTTAGCTTGTAAGGTAAAAAGTTGAAAGCGATCTTCATCGATGAAAAACATATCGCGAATATCACCGGTGACATATCCATCAAACAGTTCAAAGCTTTTTACCACGACCCCTGCATTCTTTAAGAAGATTTGGGTACAGGTATCAAGGCAACCTATTCGGTTTTTTTCAAAGGTAATGTCTCTGATTTCAATCTTGTCAACCGACATGCTAAACGGTTGAGCCGTGGTATCTACTGGAGATCCATCGTCAAAAGACATAATGAAATCATAAAAGGCGAATACAGAATCTTGCGGATGCTTTCTCAAATAAAACTTCCCTCCCTGCCAATGGATATGGGTTAGCATCAGGTGATTGTTGGTCATGTCAAACCCAAACACTCCGGCCTTAAGATCTTCTAGATATGCAATGGTATCATTGGTGTGGTCTTCAAGATAAACCCCTTCCATGGCCAATTCATTAGGCCAGTTGTATTTTAACCTTTCGATGGAAATATTTACATCGTAAGATGATTTCAAAAATCCCATGGCATAATTTGCCAAGTAAGTCTGAACGGTAGGAAAAGAGGTCGCAACAGATATGGATAAAATCAATACCACAAATCCGATGACAATCCACTTTAATATTTTAAAAACTTTTCTAATAACCTTGTACTTTTGTCGAATGCAAAATGCCAATTATATTCTTGCCATAGAATCTTCTTGTGATGACACCTCGGCGGCGGTCTTAAAAAACCAAACCGTTTTGTCTAACATCACCGCGAATCAGGCGGTGCACGAAGCCTATGGTGGGGTTGTTCCTGAGCTCGCTTCTAGGGCTCACCAAAAGAACATTGTACCCGTCGTTAACCAAGCGTTAAATATAGCAAATATAAGACCAGAACAATTGTCTGCTGTTGCATTTACCAGTGGTCCAGGTTTAATGGGATCATTGCTTGTAGGTGTCTCATTTTCAAAGTCTTTAAGCCTTGCGTTGAACATCCCTCTCATTGAGGTTCACCACATGCAGGCACATATCTTGGCTCATTTCATAGATAACGACGGACTGGATAAACCAAATTTTCCTTTTTTGTGCTTAACGGTGAGCGGCGGACATACCCAAATAGTGAAGGTAAATAGCCCTTCAGATTTTCAAGTTATAGGAGAAACTATAGACGATGCTGCCGGTGAAGCCTTTGATAAAGCCGCCAAAATCATGGGACTTCCCTACCCTGGCGGACCCATCATTGATGAGTATGCGCAGAAGGGTAATTCAAAAGCCTTTGCCTTTAACAAGCCCAAAATAGAGGGGCTTAATTTTAGCTTCAGTGGACTTAAGACGAGCATTCTTTACTTTTTACAGAAAGAAGTGGCTAAAAACCCCGATTTTGTCCAAGAAAACATCCATGACTTGTGCGCGTCTATTCAGCATACTATTGTTGAAATTTTGATTCAAAAGGTAAAAAGAGCCGCCAAAGAAACAGGCATTTCAGAAATTGCTCTAGCAGGTGGCGTTTCTGCTAACGGGGAATTGAGAAAAAAACTAACTTTACTTTGTGAAAAAGAAGGTTGGAAAGCCTTCATTCCACCCTTTGAATACACCACAGATAACGCTGCAATGATCGGTATTACTGGGTATTTTAAATGGTTAGAAAAAGATTTTGCCAGTACCAGTACAACCGCAAAAGCAAGAATTCATATTTAAAATATATGACTCAACCGACAAAAAATTTGACCATTATTGGTAGTGTTGACAAAATTGACCTTCCAGAATTTGGTTTTAGCAACATAAAGTGTAAAATCGATACAGGTGCATTTACCTCTTCTATTCATTGCTCTGAAACAAAAATTGAGGTCATTAATGGGGAAGAAATTCTCAGCTTCAAACTTTTTGATGAAGATCACAAGCAGTATCAAGATCAGTGGATGCGTGTAAATAGCTTTAGCAATAAGGAAGTAAAGAGTTCTAACGGTCAAGTTGAAAACCGATTTGTGGTAAACTCTTACATTACCCTTTTTGGTGAAACTCATGAAATTGACTTTACCTTAGCCGATCGAAGCACAATGAACTACCCTATTCTATTGGGTAAAGCTTTCCTTTACGGGAAATTTTTAGTAGATGTTAGCCTAGAAAATCTTTCTTTTAAATTGAAAAAATCCGTTTCATGAATATCATAGTACTCTCAACCAACAAAGAGCTATACTCTACCAAAAGATTGGTTGAGGCCGGTGAAGCCAGAGGCCATACCGTTAAAGTAATGAACCACACCAAGTGTTATGTGGTCATGGAAAGCGGAAGTACTGAAATTTATTACCGGGACAATCCTATTAGAGAGGTGGATGCCATCATTCCAAGAATCGGATCAAGCGTAACTTTTTACGGATCTTCTATGATTCGTCAGTTTGAAATGCAAAAGGTGTTTACCACCTTGAGCTCTCTGGCTTTGGTTAGATCAAGAGATAAGCTACGTGCCACGCAAATCTTGGCGAGACACAATGTGGGTATTCCTAAAACGGCTTTTGCCAATCACCCTACCGACATTGATAACCTTATTAAACAAGTGGGCGGAACGCCTCTTATCGTTAAGTTGTTAGAAGGAACGCAAGGTCTTGGGGTGGTTTTAGCCGAAACCAAAAAAGCGGCCAAATCTGTAATTGAAGCTTTTTACGGATTGTCTGCCAACATCTTAGTTCAAGAATTTATAGCGGAAGCTAATGGTGCAGACATTCGTGCCATTGTTGTGGGTGGTAAAGTGGTTGCCGCCTACAAAAGACAAGGACTAGAAGGAGATTTTAGAAGTAATATTCACCGCGGAGGCTCTGGTTCTAAAATAAAGCTTACCAAGGTCGAAAAAGAAGCTGCCATTGGGGCTGCTAGGGCTCTGGGGCTTGATATTGCTGGGGTTGATATGCTTCAGTCAAGTCGCGGACCGTTGATTTTAGAAGTGAATAGCTCTCCTGGATTTAAAGGAGTAGAATCGACTACAAACATTGATGTAGCAGGAAAAATCATTGAGTACATAGAAAAGCACGCAGGCAAACAAAAGGTGAAAAAAGATAAAATCGGAGTGTAATGCAGTTGTTTTTTGGGCATTTACAAGGCGAAAACATACTTATTGACGCAGAAGAAGGCCATCATCTTGCTAAGGTTTTGCGTAAATCTCCAGGTGATATTATTCACGTCATTGTCAATGATGATAATTTCTATGAATGTACACTCACTGAAGTAGGAAAAAAAGTATCGGTTGCACGGGTAAATAAGGTAATTCCTGGCACGAGCAACCCTTCTTACCAACTTCACATGTTTGTGAGCCCCACCAAAAACATTGATCGCTTTGAGTGGTTTTTAGAAAAGGCGACAGAAATAGGAATTTCTGAAGTTACCCCCATCCTTACCAAGCACTCTGAAAGAAAAAACATCAAACTGCCACGTCTTGAGAAAATCCTTCTAAGCGCTGCCAAACAATCTCATAAAACAAAGGTCCCCGTGATTCATGAAATGATCTCTTTTACAGAGGCCATGAAACGGGTTCAAAACGGATATTTTGCTCACTGCGCAGAAGGCGAAAAAACGCCTTTAAAAAACGTGGAATTCAAGGAGGAAACCATAAATATCTTTGTAGGTCCGGAAGGAGATTTTAGCGAAAAAGAAATTGAGATAGCTAATCTTAAAGGATTGAAAATGATTAGCCTAGGAAAAAGTAGACTTAGGACAGAAACTGCGGGAATTGCAGCCGTGCACACGGTAAGTCTACTGCATTCTGAAGACTAAGATAAACGCGCCATATACTCTAATAATTTACCAAAGCTTTCCTCAACATGTCTAACTTCTAGATGGGTATTTCCCGGTACCCACCTTATGGCTTTATGTCCCCTTACATTGGTTTTTGTCAAGTAGAAAAATCCATCGGCATTAACCATCTCTAAAAGTTCAACCGTTTTTTCATCTGCCATTTCTTCTGACCATTCGGGTTTCTTCCATCTAAAGGCGAGCAAATTGGTAGTGCGTCGATAAACCAATTCTAATTCAGGATGCTGAACAATTTTTTCTTCTAACCACTTGCCCATTTCTAGGTGAAAGCGCAGGGTCTCTTTATTTTTATTCATGCCCATGGTGCGCAGAGAAAACATCAGTTTTAGGGCTCTAAACCTACGTCCTAAGGGAATTCCCCAATCGCGGTAGTCCTTGACTTCTCCTTTTGCAGAGGTCTTTAAGTATTCGGGGAGTATTTCAAAAGTATTGATCAATTCTTGAGAGTTCTTCACATAAAACAAAGAACAGTCAAAATGGGTGAAAAGCCATTTGTGGGCATTCACCACATAACTATCAGCCAGTTCAATACCTTCCATCATAAACTTGAACTCTTCCAATAGACTTAAAACTCCCGCGTAAGCGGCGTCAACATGAATAAAAATGTTGTGTCTATGGGCTATTTCAGCGATCTCTTTTAAAGAATCTATAACCGTTACCCCTGTAGTACCCAGGCCAACCACCACACAGCAGGGCTGAAATCCGTTTTCAAGGTCTTCAAGAACGCATTTTTCAAACGCTTGGGGGTCAAGCTGAAGGTCGCTGTTGGTGGGAACATACACTAGGTTGTCTGCACCAATGCCCGCAATTTTCACTCCCTTTTCTATAGAGGAGTGAATTTGATCTGACGCGTAGTACCTGAGGGTTTTCTCTGATTTGCCCTTCTGATTGAAAGCAAAATGGGTGGCTCTTTCTCGGGCCACAAGAAAGGCAGAAAGAGTAGCCGTTGAGGCGGTGTCTTGAATAACACCATCCCAGTTTTTGGGAATCCCTAAATAATCACCCAACTGCCTCAAAACCAACTCTTCTGTTTCTGCAGCGGCAGGTGACGTTTCCCAAACCATGCACTGTGCACCCATGGCGGTCATCATCATTTCTCCCATGGTCGAGGGCAGCGAGGTGTTAGAAGGAAAGTATGCGAAAAAACGTGGATGCCCCCAATGAGTCATTCCAGGCATAATGACTTCATCTACCAGCGGAAACAGTTCTTCAAGGGGTTTACCTTCGTCAAAAAAGGTTTGCCCAAGGGCCGCCTTTATCTCACCGGGCACCACTTGAGAACGCACCGGTCTACTTTCTAGCGAATCGTAATAATCGGCCATCCAATCGGCGGTCTTGTGCAACCACTCTCTTCTTTCCTCAGAATTCATAGGCTATTCGTAGAGTCCAGAAATTTCGAAGTAATCAAGTGAGAGCTCTACTACTCTAGCCATGTCTGCAGGCTCAATCCCGGTGGCACTAAATCCATCTTTCTCAATACACGCCTGTAACAAATCGTTCGCCGAAGCTTCTCGTCCCATAAACTCTTTAAAAACAGCGGTAAACCAATGCACCCCTTTTTCTACAGAAGGTTGAGCTATTGAACTGTCTCTTAATGAAACGTATTCCACTATCATTTCTAGTGGTATGGGAAAATGAAATTCTGACATCGTAATATTTTTGGTAAAGGTAGATTTTAATCTTTCTAAAACTGTGAAGTGGTCAATAAAACCAAAGTACAAGCCTCTTCAAACTCAATCTTACTTTGCTTCAACAAATCTTCAAACTCTTTATTTTCTGTCCCCGGATTAAAAATCACTCTGCGAGGATTTAAATCTAAAATGTTTTGAGCAATGGCGCCTTGATTTGAAGGACCTACATATAAGGTCACAGTATCTATTGTATCGGGCTTGGGCCACTCACTTGAAATCTCAACTCCCCTTACCGTGCCCTTCTTTAGGCCGTAAAGCTCAATTTCAGATCCGTGATCAACCAACATATTCGCGGCCTTATAACTGTATCTTTCTGGGTTGGTACTCGCCCCAACTACTAATGTTTTCATGATTCGTATTTTACCCGTTGAAATTAATACAATTCTGCGATTCATTTGATGTTTGATGAAATTTGCTGCTGGCTAAGCTCTAAAAGATTTATATCAAAGGGTCTATGCTTTTCAACGCCTTAAATCGCTTATAGTGTTTTTTTGTTTTTCTGTAAGTGTAATCCTATGGCCCTCGGCAAAGTTTTTTTTTTCTACATACCTTTCTCAAGGTCAAAAATTCACCCGCAGAATGAGGAAGAAAGTGAAAATACTCGTAAACTCATGACCCAAAAAGAATTTCTAAAAAATGCAATCAAACATTTTCAATGCATTAATTTTATGGCATGCTAACAACAAGAAACCTCACGTACAGTTATTCTTCACAATCGGAGATTTCATTCCCCGACCTGACCTTAGCAGACCCCAAGTCGCTAATTTTAGGTCCTTCAGGACGTGGAAAATCTACCTTACTTCACCTCCTCACCGGAATTCTGCCCTTACAGTCTGGAGAAATTATTCTAAATGACTTTTCGTTTTCTCAACAATCTGTTAGTTCTATAGACCGCTTTCGCGGGAAGGAGATTGGGTTGGTATTTCAAAAGCCTCACTTCTTTCCGGCCTTAACCGTACTGGAAAATCTACTGGTTAAAAACGTGGGAAATTCTCATAAAATTGAGTCCTCAGAGGCCATGAGTCTTTTAGAGGAGTTAGGCATTCAAGATCAAGCCCAAAAAAACATAAACCACCTCAGTGTGGGTCAACAACAAAGGGTTTCTATTGCCCGAGCCATTTTAGGAAATCCAAAGTTCATTTTTGCGGATGAACCTACCAGTGCCTTAGATGATCAAAACGCGAGAGCTGTTATTGAATTGCTAGACAAAATCACCTCTAAATACCATGCGCAGCTGATTGTAGTAACCCATGACCAGAGGTTAAAATCTGAATTTAATACCCTAATAGAATTATGAATCTCTTTGTATTAGCTTGGAAGAACACTTGGGAAAAGCCTTTGTCTAGTGGACTGAGTATTCTACTTACCGGATTGAGTATTGGGGTATTTCTATGGATTTCATTCGGCGCCCAGGCTATTGAAGAGTCCATCAAGAAAGACCTAAAAGACATTGACCTCGTGGTGGGTGCTAAAGGAAGTCCACTACAGCTTATCTTAAGCAGTGTTTATCACATCGACAATCCCACAGGGAACATCAACGCCATAGAAGCTCAGAAAATAGCGAAAAATTCACTCGTCAAAACAGCGATTCCGCTGGCCCTAGGCGACAATTATAAGAACTTTAGAATTGTTGGTTCAGACCATCAATTGATCAACCACTACGGAGGTGAATTGCAATCGGGCGAAGGCTTTCATCACAATTACGAGGTGGTGATTGGTAGTAATGTGGCCCAAACTACGGGTCTCAAGGTTGGAGACAAGTTTTTTGGGAATCACGGGGTTCAAGGCGATTTTGAGGCTCATGACCACGCATCGTTGGTGGTATCCGGAGTTCTCAAACCTTCAAATTCTGTCTTAGACAAGTTGATCATCACTCCTTTACCCACGGTTTGGGCGTCTCACAGCCACTCAGATGAACACGATTCTCATGCACACCATGAGCAGGGTGATTACATTTTTGAATATCCGCAAGACAGCACCGCAGAAATTACTGCTCTTTTATTGTCCTATGCCACCCCTATGGCAACCTTTCAACTACCTAGATACATAAACTCTCAAACCAATATGCAAGCGGCTATGCCGGCCATTGAGGTCAATCGATTAATTGGACTTCTCGACGGACTGGTATCTCTACTAAAAACCTTAGCCATTGTCATTCTCTTGGTTTCGGGGCTCAGTATTTTTATTGGGCTTTACAACCAGTTACAACAGCGAAAAATCGCGTTAGCCTTGCTAAGAGTTCAAGGCGCTAAAAAGATTACCCTTTGGTTTTCATTGACCTTAGAGGGTATTTACTTAGCGCTTCTTGGTTTTGTGTTAGGGTATATAATTAGCCGAAGTGGGCTTTTGCTCATGAATGGCATCTTTGAATCTGATTTTCAACAAGGGATTGTTTTTCAATGGATTACACAGAGTGACTTCGTGTTACTTTTAGGTTCTATTGGGCTGGGCATAATTTCTGCTTTACCCTCTTCTATTAGAGCATTTACCTTAAATTTGTCAAAAACACTGCATCATGCGTAGGTATATTATCCTTTCGGCTTTTTTGTTATCCAGTCTTTTTAGTTTTTCTCAAGAGAAATTGGTTTGGTTTGTACTTCAGCAAACCACTTATGAGGTGACTGAAGAGTCTGGTGCACTGGGTAATTTCAAACCTCGGTTCTCTACCACTCTTGAGAAGTACGACGGTAAAGAAGTCATCATTCAAGGATTTATTATCCCCATGGAGGTTTCAGATAACAAGTACGTTCTCAGCATGAATCCGTTTAGTTCTTGCTTTTTCTGTGGCAACGCAGGACCAGAAACCGTCATTGAATTGATATTTAAAGATCCTCAAAGTAAATTCCTTACCGATCAGTTTATCTTGGTAAAAGGTACTTTACGCCTCAATAGATATTCTACCGGAGGATTTTTCTACACGCTAGAAAATGCAGAAAACCATGGCTAATAGATTTCTACCCTTGGTCTTTCTGTTGCTTGCCTTTTCTTGGCAAAAAGTTCCTGAAAAGCTAAATTTTCAAGAGCTAATGTCACTTCAGTTTGAAGAAGTATTCAATAGCGAAAAGGAGAAATGGGAATATCTTCCAAAATTTTCAAAACATTTAATGGAGCTTAACGGTACTGAGGTAACCCTTAAGGGGTATGTAATCCCAATGGACCTTGAAGGGGTTAATTTTGCTCTTTCTGCCTACCCCTTTAGCTCTTGCTTCTTTTGTGGCGGTGCTGGACCTGAATCGGTGGTCGAATTGGTCTTAGATAAACCCAAAAAGTACAAAACAGATCAAATTGTAACTTTTAAGGGTAAGTTTATCATCAGTGACCAAATCAATACTTCATTTTTCTATACCTTAGAAAGCGCTGAAGAATTAAAGAAATAATAATGAAGAAACTGGTAGTTATCCTTGTAGTTCTTGTATTGGCTTACTTTTTAGGTCCCAAGCCCGAAGACCCCAATTACCGCACTGATTTCTATTCTTACTCTTCTTCTCTTCAGCATTTAGAAGATTCTCTGAATGAGTTTGAAACGCACTACCCTGTTAAACCAAATAACAATTCAAAAATCATTTGGAATGACAGTATTAGACCCACAGAATATTGCATTTTATATGTTCATGGTTACTCAGCCTCTCACGTCGAAGGGTTTCCAGCGCACCTAGACTTTGCCAAAAGATACGGCGCCAACCTACTTCTGTTGCGACTTCCCGACCACGGAATTATCTCAGAAAACCCCATGTTGAATTACAATCCTGACAGCCTTTGGGAGAGCACCAAAAGAGGACTTGCCTTAGCGCAACGCCTGGGGAAAAAGGTCATTGTTATGAGCACAAGCACTGGCGGTACCCTTTCTTTAAAGCTTGCCTCGGTTTTTCCGGAGAAGATATTTGCACTGGTAAACTTAAGTCCCAATGTTCACCCACAACCCTTTACTGCACCCCTTTTAAACAACCATTGGGGAAAAACCATGGCGTGGATTGCCATGCAAGGTGATTTTAGAATACTACACAATCTAAAAGACCACCCAGAGTACGATAAATATTGGTACTCTAAATACAGAATAGAATCTTTGGTGAACATGCAACAACTGGTTGAAACCACCATGACAGAAGAGACCTTTAAAAAGATCACCGTCCCTAGTCTCACTTTAGTATACTTTAAAAACGACCAAGAGAGAGACGATGTTATTGACGTTTATGATGTGTTTTGGATGCATGAAGAACTCTCTTCGCCCCTCAAAAAACTCGTTAAACTTCCCAATGCAAAGACCCACCCCATTGGTTCGAGTATATTTTCTAAAGATTTAGAGGGCGTTGAACAGAATATTTTTGATTTTTGTGATGACGAACTGCACATGAAAGCCATGAACCCTGCAATTACTAGTTCCTTATGATGTTTAACCAACCCACTTTTTTATGGGGCTTGTTAGGGCTTTCTATTCCGATATTCTACCACCTTTTTCAGCTAAGACGCTATAAAACGGTTTACTACAGCGACATTCGGTTCTTAAAACAAGTAAAAGACAAATCGTCACAACGCAGAAAGATTGAGCACTGGCTCATTCTTCTCTTGAGGTTATTGGCCATTACCTTTTTTGTTTTTGCCTTTGCTGATCCGCAATGGGGTACGACTCCCGAAAAAGAGAACAAGACCGTTGGCTTGTACATTGACCTATCACCTTCTATGAATGTTGACGAGTTTGAAACCCCCATCTACCTGAAAGCCCTGAGTGATGCAAGAGATATTGTCGCAGACTTTCCGTTAGATGCAGAATTCAGACTGTACGGTCACCCTCAAAGTCCTAACGGCATAGAAGTCCTTCACAAAAATGACATCATAAACCTCATAGATCAAACCGATCGCGCCACCTTTGATTTTCAGATAGCCTCCATAGACAAGACTAAGTTTGGTAACTTCATTGCCTTTTCTGATTTTCAGAAATCTGATCAATGGGAACCTTTTTTGGCAGACACTCAATTAACCGCTGCTACCCTTTTAGACTATTCGGTGGCCGACAGCCTTTCTAACTCTACCATAGATTCTATATGGTTTTCTTCACCAGAAAGTCATCTAAATACCACTCAGTCGCTATTTGCAAGGGTCCTTATGAAACCCGTTTCAGAATCGCCTACCGCCAAGGTAGAATTGTTCTTAAACGGAGAACTTCAGTCAGTAACCCAAGGAGACATCAATACAAGAGGTGAATGCATTGTCCAATTTGACCTATACCACAAGTCTTCCGGTTGGACGCGCGGAGAACTAAAGTTAGAAGATCCGAACTTTAGACTAGACAACTCTTTTTACTTTTCATACTACGTTAAAGACAAATACAACATTCTTCACTACTACCAAGAACAACCCTTTAAAAAACTAGAGTCCGTTTTTAGCCGTGAAGAAATGAACTATCAAAAGGCACCCATTACGGACCTTGACAACCGTCAGATAGAAGCTGCCGATTTAATTGTTTTAGAAGGTGTTAACAGCCTATCACCAGGATGGGTTGATGCTATTTCCCAACACATTGGCGAGGGGGCTAACCTATTAATTCTAGAGAGCAACCAACTATCTAGCCTGTTTCAAGGTCCAAGCCCAATAGAATCAGAAAACAACCAATGGCTTACCCTAGAAGCTAAAGATCCCTTTTACACGGGAGTATTCAGCAAAGAACCCAAAAACACACAAGGAATTACCCTGCCGAGTTCACGCGTAATGACCCCTCCTTACAACCGGGTGTACCCGTTGTATGTAAACACCTTAGGCAACGCCTTTGCCAGCAGGTGGAACCTTGGCAATGGGAATGTGGTTTGGTTGGGAAATACTCCCCGTGAGCTTGACGCCTCTACCCTTGCCAACGATTGGTTTCCGGTGTTTTTCTCAAGATCTCTTCTCTTTGAAAGATCTCCGGCGGTATTGTACCTCAAGACAGGTACCTCAGAAGGATTTGCCTTGCGAGCCCGTAAAACGGACCAATCTCCTATTCGCCTCATCGACAAAGACGGTGCAGAATGGATTCCTCAGCAGCAGACCCATGGACAAACCACCCATCTATACCTCCATCCAGAATGGAACCGTGCCGGATTGTTTACGGCGGTTTTAAAAACCGATACCATTGGGGCGATAGGCATAAATAATCCTTCCCACGAAAGTGAACTTATCTACTATCACAGTAGAACAAATAGCCTTGAAAGGGAAGGTATTCAGTTTATTGATGGCGACAAAAAAGTAACTTCTTTTGCAAAAGATTACCACGACGGGTCTTCCATTTGGAAATATTGTCTCATTTTTGCAATACTCTTTCTGATGGTTGAAGGACTCTTCTTTAGACTGAGAAGAAATTAGGGTTTTAAGTTAAATAGATACGCATGAAATTCACTATTAAATCAGCTACACTCATCGATCAAAAAAGTCCTTTTAACGGAATGGAGGTAGATGTAATCATTGATAAAGATCAAATTGTTGAAGTTTCAAGCGCTATAGAAAACCCCGTAGGCAAGGTGATTGAAGCCAAGGGAATGTATCTTTCTGCCGGATGGGTAGACGCTCATGTTCAATTTGGCGAGCCTGGCCACGAAGAAAGAGAAACCTTTGATTCGGGTTGTTCTGCAGCCGCTCACGGCGGATTTACCTCGGTGATGTTAACCCCAGAGGTTACTCCTACTACAGATAACAAGGGAGCTATAGAATACATCTATAGCAAAACCGAAAGTCAACCCATAAACGTTTATCCTCTGGGCGCAGTTACCACCCAGCGAGATGGAAAAGACCTTGCAGAATTGTTTGACATGTACCAAGCAGGTGCCATCGGGTTTTACGAAGGCAAAAAAGAAATCAAAAACGCCAACCTCTTGAAGATTGGCCTACAATACAGCTCAACCTTTCAGGCGCCTATATTCTCTATGCCTTACGACGAAAACCTAGGTTTTGGCGGACAGATGCACGAGGGAAGTGTTAGTACCCTCTTAGGACTTAAAGGCATTCCTTCTAGTGCTGAAGAGGTGGCTATTCAAAGAGATTTGAGCATTTTAGAGTATACTGGCGGACATCTACACATTGCTGGGGTTAGCACGGCAAAAGGGGTTGAGAGAATTAGAGAAGCCAAAAACGCAGGACTGCAAGTGACCGCCAGCGTGGCCCTTTACAGCCTACTTTATACAGACGAGAAAGTCAACGGATACGATACAAACTACAAAACCCTTCCTCCTCTACGTCCGCAAAGTGACGTAGACGCCTTGATAGAAGCGGTTATTGATGGGACCCTTGACGTGATCTCTACCGACCACATGCCCAAAGACATTGAGGTAAAGCAGTGTGAATTTGACCATGCAGAATTTGGTATGGCCATTTTAGAGACCGCTTTCGCGGGAAGTAGCGAACTCATTGAAAAAATAGGACTGGAAAAATGGGTTGAAATGGTATCGGTAAATCCCCGAAGAATTTTTGACCTACCCGAAATCAGTGTTTCTGAAGGAAATATTGCTGAACTCACCTTGTTTAGCAGTACTGAAGAATGGACCCTTTCTCAAGCCGAAGCCATGAGCAAGGCGGTAAACAACCCGATGTACCAATCTCATTTAAAAGGAAGAGTAAAAGGAATCTTTAACAAGGGGCAGTACCTCTCTTTCTAAAGGTCAATTACTTGTCCGTCGTACCCTAACTCTACCCCTTCCGGTAAGTTTTTAGACACCTCTTCATGAAGGCCAAGGTCGTGGCTAATATGGGTAATAATTATGCGATTAAAGGCATGCTGTTTTCCAAACTCAATAGCCTCGTCTAATGAAAAATGACTGTAGTGCGTTTTAAGTCTAAGTCCGCTTACAATCAAGGTGTCAGCTCCTTTAAACTTCACCTCTTCACCCGGTTCAACCCCTTTGCAATCAGTGAGATAAACCACCTTACCGAATCTAAATCCTAACACGGGCCAAGGTCCGTGAGTAACCTTAATCGGCACGATATGCGTTTGGTCATCTAAGCCAATTACGCGTGGCATTTCTTCTAAGTCAAAAGAAGGTGCCCCCGGATATTTGATTTCTTCAAAAGCATACGAGTACATTTCTTTTAGTCGGTTTTGAACCCGTTCAGTAGCAAGTACCCTTACCCCCTTTTTTTGCTTAAATATCAAGGGGCGCAAATCATCCATACCCGCAATGTGGTCTTGATGTTCATGGGTAAGCAGCAAAAGGTCAATGTGGTGTAAATTATTACTTAAGAACTGTTGTCTGAAATCTGGTCCGCAATCTACTTGAATGGCATGACCGTTTAGGTTTACATATACAGAAGCTCTAAAGCGTTGATCAAAAGGATTTTTGCTTTTACAAACCTCACAATCACAACCAATAACGGGTACACCTTGCGAAGTACCCGACCCCAATATGATTAATTGACCTGCCATGAATTAAAATTTGTATAAAATTACCCTATAAATCCCAAGAAATAAAGTATTCGTTTAATTACCTTTGACAATATGACCTAAAATTTTCATGGAAAGAATAATTTTAACCGCCGCACAAAAAGCCTTAAAGATCAATTTGAACAACGAAATCTATGGAACCTTTGCCGAGATCGGTGCAGGACAAGAGGTAGTTCGTCATTTTTTTAGAGCTGGCGGGGCTTCCGGCACCATTGCAAAGGCCATGTCTGCTTACGACAAGGATTTTAGTGACGATATTTACGGCATTGAAAAAGACGGTAGATACGTTACCGAAAGTCGCTTGAGAAAAATGCTGGACCATGAGTACGGGTTGATCGAAAAGCGACTTGATCGCAGCAAATATCCCGACAAGCAGTTTTTTACCTATGCCAATACCGTTGCCACCATTAACTTTACTAAGAGTTTTAAAGGCCATGGTTGGATGGGAATGAGGTTTCAAACCTCTGCCAACAAAAAGCCCAATGAGGTTATTATTCACATCCGTTTAAACGAAAACGAGGCCAAGCACCAGCAAGAAACCATTGGAGATATGGGTGCCAACTTAATTTACGCCTGTTTTCACCTTTACCACGATCCTAAAGAATTCATCAAGTCATTGTACGACAATATTTCGGTAGACGCTATTGAAATCGACCTTATCAACTTCTCTGGTCCTGACTTTGAAGAAGTAGACAACCGATTGATGAGCTTGCAGTTGATACACAACGGCTTCACCGAAGCGGTGGTTTTTGGACCCGATGGAGACAACCTACTCCCTGCTGACATACTGTACAAGAAAAACATCTTGGCCTTACGTGGATCTTTCAGACCCGTTACCAAGGTGAATATTGACATGATTAAGAAAGGCTTTAGCCAGTTTACCGAAGAACGCAAAGTAGATAAAGACGACATTGTGGTTTTGTTTGAGATTACCTTGAACAACCTATTGGCCGACGGTAAGCTAGATGAGCAAGACTTCTTAGACAGGGCCGAAATACTATGTAGCATAGGCCAAACCGTATTGATCAGCAATTACCAAGAGTATTATAAGCTGGTTGAATATTTTGGCAGATATTCTAAGCGACGCATGGGATTAATTCTCGGGGTTAACAACCTCATTGAAATCTTTAACGAAAAGTACTACCGCACACTTCCCGGTGGCATCATGGAGGCCTTTGGAAAAATCTTTAGCCGTGATATCAAGATTTATGTGTATCCGTATAAGGAATCCGAAGACAGTGAATTAATCACTAGTGAAAATATCAAGATCCACCCAAGGCTGCGACCTATTTACGACTACCTACTTTACAATAAGCGCATTGTAGACATCAAAGGGTTTGACAAAAACATCTTGAATGTCTTTAGTCGCGACATCTTAAAGAAGATTAAGACTGGCGCCGACGGATGGGAAAAAGGACTTCCCGCCTATGTAGATAACATCATTAAAGACAACGGACTCTTTGGCTACAACACCAAGAAACCTAAAAACAAATAGTAAATATTTAAAATAGCCTTAGAAATCTCTGAGGCTTTTTTTTAGGGGATTAGGGGATCAAGGGATCAAGGGATCAAGGGATCGAGGGATCGAGGGATCAAG
>CBFICS010000011.1:0-72475 GCA_965661055.1 uncultured Schleiferiaceae bacterium
TAATATAATTTGTTACTTCTTCATTTGACGCTCCGTTTTCTTGGTAAATTCCAATTAACATTTGAAAGTATTGACCACTTGATTGCCAATCATCACTAACTGCCACACGATCTTTTTGAGAGAATTGAGCAAAGTATGCAAGTTCTTGCTCTAACTCACTTATATATCCTTCAATTAAAGCATCACCTTGCTCTTTTCCTCCAGCTTTGTAGTACCCGTCTATTAAGGATAGTAAGAAGTAGCTGTAGCCAAATTGTTCAATGGTCATTTTTTCCATTGCCAAATCACAAACGGCTAGGGCTTTGTCTTTTTTACCTTCTTTAGCTAAAGAACTCGCTAATCTTCCCATGATAGATCTTAGGTTGTAAGAAAGCCTTCTGTTGGTCTCGTCTAAATAAACGTCAGGATCTTCCATGTTACCCCATTCAAATTTATTTACAATGTTGTCGTACATCTTTTCAGTGTCTACAACTCCAAACTCAATGCCTTTGCTTTGAGTAGTTTTTGCGATAGGGGTAAATCTATAGGCTAAACCTTCAAGTGAGAAATATTGGTCTAACCAAAAGAAAGATTTAGAATTGTTTCCAACGGTAACTGCAAAATAAATAGGACGGTCCCAAGCATTTTGAGCCACCAAGTCAACAACCATTAGATCGCGCTTAGAAAGGACATTTGTATTTAATGTCCAATCAATATATTCTGGAATTAAAGCAGAATCTGACTGGCTAACAACGCCGTTGGCAAGAACGCTTTCTTTGTCAATAGGTACTCTTATTTTCTTCGTTGGGAAGAGTTTTAAATCTTTAGACGATTTAGATCCTGGGAATGCCTGGAAGTAGGAATCTTTTCTTCCTGATTTCACATAGTTTAAGAAATCATCAACCATCAACGTTCCGTTTACAGTGTTTCTGTAGTAAAGTACATCATTGGTTCCTTGTTGATACTCGTCTCTTTCAAAACTAAGAGGCACAGGGTCGCCATCGTATGCCTTCCTCTTCATTTGGTCTATATACCAATCGGTGTTTAGAAGACTTAAGTTTACAACTCTAACATCCGTTCTATAACCCTCAACTTCTTGAACGTACCATAGTGGGAACGTGTCGTTATCTCCGTTGGTAAATAGAATAGCATTTTTTTCACAAGAGTCTAAATAGGCTTTTGCCATATCTCTTGCGGTGTATCGGTTAGATCTGTCGTGATCATCCCAGTTTTCTTTTGCCATGATTCCTGGGACTAAAACAAGAAGTCCTACGCTTAACATAATGGCATTCGGAGCTGTTTTCATTTTGGCTTTTAACACCTCAAATAATCCCCATACTCCTAATCCAATCCAAATGGCAAATACATAAAACGATCCTACGAATGCGTAGTCTCTTTCTCTTGGTTCAAAAGGTTTGTGGTTGGTATATAATACAACGGCAACTCCAGTGAACAAGAAGAACAATAATACACTCCAAAAGTCTTTTTTGTCTTTCTGATATTGGAAAATCAATCCCCAAATACCCAATAAAAGAGGAAGGAGGTAGTAGTGGTTTCTCGCCTTATTGTTTTTGAGAACTGGAGGTAAGTTATTTTGCGGTCCTAACCTAGCTTCATCCAACACGTTAATACCAGAAACCCAGTTTCCTTTGGTTAACTCGTAGCGATGTTGTTCGTCATTTTGTCTTCCGGCAAAGTTCCACATAAAGTAACGGAAGTACATTTTACCCAATTGGTATTTAAAGAAAAACTTTAAGTTTTGGGCTAATGTCGGACGTTTTGATTTGTCTTTAATTCCTGCTATTTGAACATATCCCTTAATGTGATTTGGATCTTCAGACCACATTCTTGGAAAAAAGCCTTTGTATGAATCTTTATAGTTAGGGATCGAGTTCTTGTTGTCATCCGTTACAACGTAACGACCCTTTTGTTCATCCTTTTTATAGATGGGCTTACCGTCTTTAAAAGGTTCCGTTGGATCGTATTCTGCATTGAAACTCTTTCCGTAAAGAATTGGCCAATCACCATATTGTACACGGTTGTAGTAGTTTAAGAGACTCAATGCGTCTTCAGGATTATTTTCATCAATAGGTGTGTTTGCATTTGAACGGATAGCCAAAACGACAAATGATGAATAACCAATCATTAAAAAGACAAAACCTAATATGGCTTGATTGTAAAGAGGAAGGTTTTTCTTTTTGGTATAGTTTAAGCCGATAATTACCAAAACTGCTATCAATAAGAAGGCAAAGATGGTGCCTGAGTTAAAAGGAAGTCCTAAGGTGTTAACAAAAACAATTTCTAAGGATCCAAATAGGTTTAGCACTAATGGAATAATTCCTTTGAAGATTATCCCTAAAACTAATAAGGCAACTACATTGGCAATGATAAAGCCACGCGTGGTAACTTTTTCAAACTTCTTGAAGTAATAAATCATTGCAATGGCCGGAATGGTAAGGAATACCAATATGTGAACTCCAACAGATAATCCCACCAAGAAGGCGATGAATAATAACCACTTATTCGCTTTAGGATCTGTATCAGCAGCTGCTTCCCATTTTAACACGGCCCAGTATGCAACAGCGGTAAAGAATGAGGACATTGCATAAACCTCACCTTCTGTAGCTGAAAACCAAAAAGAATCTGAGAAAGTATAAGCTAATGCTCCAACAGCACCAGAACCAAAGATGGTGTACATTTTAGCAACGTTTAATTCTCCATCCTTTAACGCCATCTTCTTGGCTAGTGCCGTGATGGTCCAGAATAAAAATAGAATAGTAAACGCGGAAGAAAGTGCCGAAACAATATTTACCATCAAAGCTTGTTGAGTAACATCACCCATAGCAAAATGGCTAAAAAAGTTCCCTACCAATTGAAAAAGAGGAGCCCCTGGAGGGTGCCCAACTTGTAGCTTTACCGAGGTTGAAATGTATTCACCACAGTCCCAAAAGCTCGAGGTAGGTTCAATAGTGGTCAAGTAAGTAAAAGCGGCAATGGCAAAAACCAACCAGCCAATTACGTTGTTCAGTTTTTTGTACTGTTGTATCATAATGGAAAGATTCAATGAGGGCGAATTTAACCCTTTTTTTGTGAGAGCAATAAAACGAAAAGTTAAATGTGTTTTATTCTCCTTGAATTTTGCGGAAAATTAAGATATAACAAGGGTTTATTGAAGTTTTTTTTACAAAAAATCAAGGAGATTTTGAGATTGTTTTAAGAGGTATTGCTCTCTTTTAAAAGGTACAAAAACAAAAAACCACATCTTCGATGTGGCTTATCGTTTTGTTGCCCCACTAGGATTGCCAGCCCACCGGGCTAGTGGACCTTCTGCTTTAGATTTTGACCCAAAACGCCAAGGCCCCAAGTCTGGGTTTTTAGGTCTCAATCCCTTCACAAAAAAGTGTTTTTTGCTCAGGTATTGGCCAAAAAAAAACCACATCTTTCGATGTGGCTTGTCGTTTTGTTGCCCCACTAGGACTCGAACCTAGACTGACGGTACCAAAAACCGCTGTCCTGCCAATTAGACGATAGGGCATCAATTCCTTGAATTGGACGGCAAAAATAAGTAAAAAGATATTCTTGTCAAGTGTTTTCGGTAAAATTTTAACGAGATAGTTGAGATTTTTTTCGTCCGCTAAAAGATGGTGTCACAAATCTCTGAATTTTCGGTAAAAAGGGTTATTTAATTGTTCTTATCTTTACACAACTTTAAAAATACCAGACTATCCAATGGCTCAGTATGTTAAGAAAGGTTTGCTTTTAAGCAGTTTTTTGCTTTTTTGTCTTACTACTTTTTCGCAAACCTATTTTGCAGTTTTTAATAAAAATAATTTAACAGAATATACAGCCTATAATATTTCGGCTTCTATTTCTGACTTGAATTCTGCTATTTCTTCAAGAAAGAGCAACGGCTACATTCTATCTTCGGTAACGTATACTGATGAAGGTTGGTTTTCTGTGTACTCAAAAGGAAGTGAGTTTACCGAAGGAATTTTACTTTATTCTTCTAGTATTTCTGATCTAAGAAGTCAAATTTCTTCTAAGTGGGAAAGCGAATACAACCTAGGACCTGTTAGTTATGGAGTGGGATATTGGGTCGCAATAATGTATAAGAGTTCAACGCACTATACCAGTAGCTATAATACTGCAGATACTCAATCTGAACTTTACGCTGAAATCAATCAAAGAATTAATGAAGGATTTTTGTTGGTCGGAATTGCTTACAATGGAACTAACTATTTTTCAGCATTCAGAAAGTCCTACGGATCGTCAGAGTGTAAATATGTAAGATCATCTAGCAAAGGTGGAATTGCTGAGCTTATCAAGGGAAACTGGGGAAAAGGGCTTGATTTATACAATGTCTTTTACATAAATAATGAATACATAGCTGTACTCCACAAGGCCAGTCATTTAACCACTTCTGCTTATAACTACGAAGTTGATTTGACCGTGCTAAGGAATGTTATTAAGTCTCGTTGGAATGATGAATATGATCTTGCACACCTTGCTTTTGAACCCTCTTCAACCTCAAGTATTGTAACTACAAATATTGAACAACCAGAAGTAAAGAAAGAGGTTGCAAAAGTAAAAACTGTTTTTAGTGTGGGTGAAACCACATGGTATATTAAAAATCTTTCGGTAACTCAATTTAGAAATGGAGATGAGATTCCTCTAGTGGCTTCTGAGGAGGAATGGTTTTCTGCTTCCCAAAATGGCCAACCGGCTTATTGCTACGTAAATGGTGATCCATCAACGGTTAGCGAATATGGGCTATTGTACAATTGGTACGCAGTGCACGATGTTAGAGGAATTGCTCCAGAAGGGTTTAGGCTGGCCACCGAAGCAGATTTTAATAGTTTGTCAGTTGAGGTTTCCAATAATTCTGGGCTCAATAATAGTTCCTTAATTACGGATTACGGTTTTTTTTACGCTGGATGTAGAGTCTACAAGGGGCAGTTCAGATATTTTAATTTGAATAGTATGTGGTGGGCAAAAATTGACCCAAATCAAGTGGCCATTTGTTATAAATTCGACCCTAGTTCTCGTCAATTGACCAAACAAGAGTTTTTTAAAGGAATTGGATTGCCGGTGAAAATTGTGAAGGAGTAATGGGTTTGTTTAGAACTTATCCATACACTTTTCCAAAGTTTTTTCGTCGGTTTTATCCCAATGCCACTTTCGTGGGAAGGGATAACAAGGCCATCTACCTGACTTTTGATGACGGCCCTACGCCTGTGGTTACAGAATGGGTCTTGAGTGAATTAGAAAAGCATAATGCAAAAGCTACATTTTTTCTAATTGGCGATAATGCAGACAGACACCCCGAAATAGTTGATATGTTAAAAGCTAAAGGTCATACCGTAGGGCACCACACCCAGAATCACTTAAATGGATTCAATACGGGAACTCCTGATTATTTCAAGAATGTTGAAGCTGTTCCAGAGGCTATTAAAACCAAGTGGTTTAGACCTCCCTATGGTCGATTAAAACCAAGTCAATACAAGCAATTGGAAAAGAAATACCAGGTTGTATTGTGGAGTGTTATTAGTGGTGACTTTGACACAAGCCTAAGTGGTGAGCAATGTGCAAATATTGTCTTGAAAAGGGTTAACGGTGGCGATGTGATTGTCTTTCACGACAGTCAAAAGGCCTTAGAACGACTAGAAGTGGCTCTTCCAATAGTTCTAGAAACCTTGAGTAAAAAGGGGTTTTCATTTAAAGCTCTTTAGGCTTCATTAATTCGCCTTTGCATTTTTGCTATACGATCCGCTAGCTTTTCTGATGAAATTTTTTCACGAAGCCTATCAACCATTATGGGGAATGCAAGCGGCGTGGGATTTTCAGGATAAGTAATGATTTTGTCTTGTTTTTCAATTCTCTTCAATGCCTCGCGAAGTCTCTCCTCTTCAAGTTGAAAGTATTTAACCTCCTCATGCGCTTGCTTAAGCAAAAGATTATCGGGTTCGTATTCTGAAAACACTTTAAAGATAAGTGAGGTTGTTGATTGAATGTGTTTATCCTTTAAGGGCTTGTGCGGATATCCTTTGAAAATTGCCCCAGAAATAGTGGCTATATCTCTAAACTTTCTTGAAGCCAATTCAATTTCATTAATGCTTTTATGAATGTCTTCTTCAAGTCCAAAGTCTGTTAAAATGTCTGAATCTAAAGCTTCTTCAATGGGGATGGGTTGATCACTTAACAGTTCAAATCCATAGTCATTCATGGCTATTGAAAATGTTATCGGACGCAAAAGACTTATGCGGTAAGCAACGATGGCGGCTAAGCCTTCGTGAACTAACCTCCCTTCAAAGGGATAAAAGAACAGGTGATGTCCCTCTTGGGTGTCAATTTTCTCTATTAAAAACTGATCATTGGTCGGACAAACGCTCTCGTTATCTTGTCTTTCAATAAGGGGTTGTATAAAATTAAGCTCTATGTCATTAAAGGTTTTTGTCTTTGCTTTGCCCAATTGCTCCCGCAATAATTCTCCTAATTGAGCAGATAGGGGCATTCTTCCTCCTTGCCATGAAGGAACGAGAGCCTTTTTTTGAGCAGACCTTCTGACCACAACGGTTAGGTCAATAATTTTTTCAAACTCAACGGTCTGTCCTGCAAACCAAAAAGCAGTCCCGGGTTTTAGTTTAGAAACAAACCACTCTTCAACACTGCCTAAATACTGTCCTCTTTTGCCAAATCTGACAGCCAATGTCAAGTCATTGACTATGGTTCCCATTGAGAACTTGTGCCGCATCGCTACTTTTCTTGAAGTAACTTTAAAAAGGCCATCTATAATATCTACCTTTTTAAATTCGTCATACTCTGTAAAACTGGCCCCGCCTTTGGTTATGAAATCTAAGCAATTGTGCCATTGTTCTTCAGAGATTTCAGAAAAACTAAAAGTCTTCCTTATTTCAGAAAATATATCTTCAGGATAATAACCATCAGATACCGCAAGCGAAACTAAATATTGAATCAACACGTCAAATGACATGTAATACGGAGACTTGTCTTCAATGATTCCAGAGTTGATGGCTTTTCGTAAAGCCGAGGCTTCAATCAGTTCTAGGCTATGAGTGGGTACAAAGTAAATTTTTGAAATTTGCCCAGGCTTATGTCCTGACCTTCCGGCTCTTTGCATAAACCTAGCAACACCCTTAGGGCTTCCAATTTGAATGATGGTTTCTACTGGTCTAAAATCAACCCCAAGGTCTAACGAACTGGTACATACCACAGCTTTTAAGTTTCCTTCATAAAGTGCATTTTCTACCCAAGTTCTCAATTCCTTGCTAATACTTGAGTGATGCATGGCAATCTGTCCGGCTAAACTGGGATCTGACTCTAAAAGCATTTGGTACCAAATTTCAGCTTGAGATCGTGTATTGGTAAATATTAATGTTGATTTGCTCTCCTGTAAAACAGGAAGAATTTTGTTTAACATCTTTATGCCCAAATGACCTGCCCAAGGAAGGGTTTCAACTTCGTCGGGCAATATGCTAATTACTTCAATGGCTTTTTTGATATCTGCCTTTACTAGGGTGTAGTTTGTAATGTGTTTTCCAAACAGAACAGATGTAGCATCTTCCATATTACCTATGGTGGCCGAAATGCCCCATAGCCTTAATTCTGGATTGATTCCGAAAAGTCTTGAAATGGCCAACTCCATTTGTACCGCTCGTTTGCTCCCCAATAGTTCATGCCATTCATCAATGACTAGAGCGGTGATGTTTTTCATTCTTTGGGCATAACCCTTTTGGGTGAACAAGAGGTGAAGGCTCTCTGGAGTAGTGATGAGAATGTTGGGGAGTTGATGGGCTTGTTTTTTCTTTACGGAGGCAGAGGTGTCACCCGTTCGTATTTCAACAGTCCATTGTGGATTTAATTCTTGAATAGCTTTCTGAGCACTTTTCTCAATTTCACTGGCCAATGCCCTTATCGGGGTAATCCAAATTGCCTGAAGACCCTTCGGACTTTCTTCGCCAAACTCAATGATGGGCAATAGAATTGAGTACGTTTTTCCAGAGCCTGTTGGCGCATTTATCAGGCCAGACTTTCCCTCTGAATAAGCTTTCCAAGTTTGTCTTTGAAACGGAAATACCTTCCATCCCAATGAGTAAAACCAATTTTCTGAGGTTCTTTTGTCTGCCATATTTTAAAGATACAAAGGCTGAATAAAAATTAAGGTCAATTAATCGTTTAAAATCTTTTGCGCAAAAATTTGTAAATTAACTACATGAAAAAGTTTCTCTTACTCTCTCTATTTTGTTTAATAACGGCCATTTCTTATTCACAGGATACCACACCAAGTATCGCTGAAGTGAAAATAAACGTTACAGATGTAAGGTCAAACAATGGGGTTATTTATGTCTTGGTATATGAATCACCGATTGGGTTTCCTCATGAAACCAATTTTGCTAGAGGTCTCTTCGTAATCAATGTTTTAGAAACTCCCACATCATCCTTAGAATTAGAGGGTCTTCCTTATGGTGACTATGTTTTTTTAGTGATTCACGATCAAACTAGATCCGGATTCCCGCAGATAAACAGGACACAAGTCCCTAGACAAGCGTTTGGAATATCAAATGTTTTTAAACTGCCCTTTTTCATGCCAAAATGGGATGAGGCAAAGGTGACCATAGATCAGCCTGAAATGGTATTTGATATAAAACTGTTTTATTAACTACGAAGAGATTTTCTCCGTCAACCATATTAGGTCATCCAAAAAACCATCACCGTTTCGTTGTAGTCTCTCTGTGGTCACACCACATTCGTCAAATGCATTGTTGACATCACTCACCAATAATTTAGTAGGTGAAGGAATACCACCGACGTAACTCATCCAAAACAATAATTGGTGATAGGCATTGATTCCACCAAACGGACCGCTACTTACGGTTACAGAACCCATGGGTTTTCTCTTGAATTCTGACCTGAAAAAGTCTAGAGAGTTTTTAAAGCTTCCCGGCAAACTTCCGTTGTATTCTGGTGTGACAAAAATAAGAGCATCTGCCTCGGTTAGCTTATTTGAGAAATCCTTTAAGCCACCATGGGGTTCTTCTAAGTGAGTGAGTCTTTCGTCAAAAACAGGAAAAGAGTACTCTTTTAAATCTAACAAGGTAGTCTCTACCCCTTTGTCAATTAATCTCTTTTCTATGTATTGAGCAATGGAATGAGAAGCTCTTCCAATTCTTGTAGACCCTGAAATTATGGCAATTTTCATAAATAGAAGTTGTGTTACCTTTAGTGTTTAGTCCTCTTTAAGCGGATTCCAACCTTGAGCGGTAAGCTCAATCGCTTGGTTGTCTCTTGTTATTAAATATGACTTTTCATCTTCAGTAACATGCCCTATAACCGTAAAGTTCGGGTTGCCTTTAATTTTATCGTGATCTTCTAGGGGAATGGTGAAAAGCAATTCATAATCTTCTCCTCCATTAAGAGCAACTGTGGTCGTATTCATTCTAAAATCTTCACACAAGGTATAGATAGAAGGGTCTACGGGGATTTTATTTTCATAAACACTAATTCCCTTGCCAGAAGAGTTAGCAAGGTGAAGTATTTCAGACGAAAGACCATCAGAAACATCTATCATGGAAGTAGGTAAAACTCCCAACTTATCTAAGGTCTCTATAGCGTCTTTTCTAGCTTCTGGTTTTAATTGTCTTTCTAAAACGTATTCATTGCCTTCAAGGTCAGGTTGAACATTTGGGTTTTCTAGAAATACGGTTTTTTCTCTTTCAAGAATCTGAAGTCCCATAAATGCACCGCCTAGGTCTCCAGAAACTACCACTAAGTCGTTGGGTTTCATGCCAGAGCGTTTCACGATTTTATCGGATTTTGCATGCCCAATTACCGTAATAGAAAGTATCAGTCCTGAGGTAGATGAAGTAGTGTCTCCTCCCACTAAATCTACATTGTACATGTCACAGGCTAAGTTGAGGCCCGCGTAGATTTCTTCAACCGCCTCTAGTGAAAAGCGATTAGAAATGGCTATGGAAACTAATATTTGTGAAGGGCTGCCGTTCATGGCATAGATGTCAGAAAAATTTACAATCGCTGCCTTGTAGCCCAAGTGTTTTAAAGGCATGTATGCCAAGTCAAAATGAACTCCTTCAACTAACATGTCTGTTGAGGTTAAGACTTTTTCGTCTTTTTTAAACGATAAAATTGCGGCATCATCTCCAACCCCCAATTCAGAAGATGGTTGCTTTAAGGTTGAAAACTGTGTGATGTGCTTTATCAGTCCAAACTCTCCAAGTTCAGAAATTGATGTCCTGTTTTGATTCTTGTCTTCTAGCATTCGGCAAAGGTAAGGTCTTTCTTTGTTATGACACGGAAATTGAAAAAACAATATAGGGTATTGCACACCATGGTAAACAAGTACTTAGGTGAAATGAATGTCTCCTTTTGTGATGGACAAAGATTCGCCCGAATAGGGCAAAAAAAAAGAATGAATTATTAGTCGATTTAATATTTGGGTTACATTTGTATGGTAAAAACAACGAGATCCCCCTCGATTAAAAAAAGATAAAATGGGACAGAACTTTCATGCTCAGGTAGATGCCTTCATGGATACCGTTGCAGCAAAAAATGGTCACGAGCCAGAATTTCTTCAAGCGGCTCGCGAGGTTGTTGAATCTATTATTCCTTTTGTTGAAGAAAATCCGAAGTACAAACAAGCTAAGATTTTAGATCGTATTGTTGAGCCAGAACGCGTGATTATGTTCCGTGTGCCTTGGTTAGATGACAAAGGCCAAGTACAAGTAAACCGTGGTTACCGCGTAGAGTTTAACTCTGCCATCGGACCGTACAAAGGTGGACTGAGATTTCACCCAACGGTTAATTTATCTGTCCTTAAGTTTTTAGGATTTGAACAAATCTTTAAAAACGCTTTGACTACTCTTCCAATGGGTGGTGGTAAAGGAGGATCTGATTTTGATCCAAAAGGAAAATCTGACAATGAAGTAATGAAGTTTTGTCAATCTTTTATGACAGAACTTTGTAAGCATATTGGGCCTAACACAGACGTGCCTGCCGGTGATATTGGCGTTGGTGGTCGTGAAATTGGTTACATGTTTGGTCAGTACAAAAGAATTAGAAATGAATTCACTGGTGTTTTAACCGGTAAAGGTTTAAACTGGGGTGGATCATTAATTCGTCCAGAAGCTACTGGTTACGGTGTGGTTTACTTTGCACACAACATGCTAGAAGCTAACGGAGATAGCCTTAAAGGCAAAACGGTAATGGTTTCTGGTTCTGGAAACGTTGCTCAGTACGCTATTGAAAAAGTAAATGAATTAGGCGGTAAAGTAATTTCTGCTTCTGACTCTTCAGGATTTATTTACGATAAAGACGGGATCAACTCTGAGAAGCTTGCCTTCTTGATGGAACTTAAAAACGTAAAAAGAGGTCGTATTAAAGAATACGCTGATAAGTATGGTTGTGAATTCCACGAAGGAGGTCGTCCTTGGGATCTTAATACCGCGGTTGACATTGCCTTACCATGTGCTACTCAAAACGAGTTAGATGGAGACAACGCGAAAAACTTAATTTCTAACGGAGTAAAGATGGTTGTTGAAGGGGCTAATATGCCTTCTACTCCAGAAGCTGTTGAAGCCTTAGCTGCCGCTAAAGTTTTCTTTGCTCCTGGTAAAGCTTCTAACGCTGGTGGGGTGGCTACTTCTGGATTAGAAATGAGTCAAAACTCTATGCGTTACAACTGGACTAGAGAAGAGGTTGATGCTAAACTAAAGGCGATTATGAAAGATATTCACAGCGCTTGTGTCAAGTATGGTACTGAATCTGATGGTCACATTGATTATGTTAAAGGTGCTAACATTGCTGGCTTCGTAAAAGTTGCTGATGCAATGATGGATCAAGGATTGGTTTAATGAATCAATTCTCATAAAACAAAAGGGGGAAGCATTTGCTTCCCCCTTTTTTATTTCTGTGAGATGACTATCTCATTACTTTGGGCACTTTAAAGTAGTCAGTGTTGGCGTCTGGCGCATTTCTTAACGCATCCTCATGACTAATCTCTTGAATAACCTCGTCCTTACGCAAAATATTTACCTCTTCGGTAAGGTGGGTCAATGGTTCAATGTCGCTAAGCTCTAGCTCGTTAATCTTTTCTACAAAGCCCAAGACCTTCTCCATGTCTTCAGACATTTTTACTACGGCTTCATCACTTAGTTCTAAGCGTGATAAATGAGCTAATTTTTTTATTTCGTCGTCACTAATTTTCATGGTGCCTCTTGGTATTCTTTTAAATGATTATCTAGTAATTCAAAACATTGATCTTT
The DNA here is from genome assembly GCA_965661055.1 of uncultured Schleiferiaceae bacterium. Taxonomy (GTDB): domain Bacteria; phylum Bacteroidota; class Bacteroidia; order Flavobacteriales; family Schleiferiaceae; genus CBFHSF01. Next base: position 12,276 of record CBFICS010000011.1, read on the forward strand.
TAAACTATCAAGATCCTGCAAAGATAAGTTTTTAGTTTCTATAGGAGGCAAAACTCTAGCTCTCAGAATTCCAGGGTAGCCACCTTCTGTAAAATCAGGAAAGTGCTTTCTGTTGTTCGGAAATACAAGGGGTAAGATGGGTAAGCCATTTTCTAAGGCTAATTTAAAGGCGCCCATTTTAAATGGACCTAGTCTTATAGGGTCTCTGGGAATTCCTCCTTCTGGATAAATACAAACTCCCGTGCCTTCATCAATTTTCTCTTGAGCTCTCTTTAAAACATTGCGCTTTGAGGTTATACTTTTCCTATCTACTAGAATGTTGGTCTTTTTGTAGAAATATCCGAAAATGGGCAACTTGGCTAGTTCCTTTTTACCGATAAAAACAAAACATCCGGGCACTAGAGCCAAAGTCATCATGATGTCTATCTCAGAACTGTGGTTGGCAATAATAATAAATTGTTCGTCCTTTTTCGGCTTGTATTGCCAGTCCACTTTTTTGAAGAAACCCATGCCGAAAAGAATCAAATCACCCCATCTCCTCATCCACTTAAAGAAGTATTTATACTGAGATTCTTTAAGAGAGGTTATAAAAATGAAAGGAAGGATTAACAAGATGCTGATAAACACAACAATGAAAAACCAAATGTGGTAGATTATTCCAAATCCGCGTGAAAAAATGTTCATCAGCTATTGAGACGTTTGTTTTAACAAGTAAACCGCGAAGATAACATCCTTGTCGTTTCATCCTTATTTTGATTCTAATATATCTAAAAAATAAATTTAAAGGATGCATATTTGCAGTATGCATGTTCCGGGTAAATACATTGAGGTACTGGGCGAAAAGATTTATTTGCATCCTGATAAAGCGATTTATTTGCCTGACTATAAATTGCTGGTTGTAGCCGATTTACACCTGGGTAAAGCCACCCATTTTAGAAAGGCAGGTCTTCCTATTTCCACTTCCGTGGGAAGAAGTGATCTTAGTCGTTTGCAAAAATTGATTCATGACTACAATCCTCGGGAAGTTTTGTTCTTAGGTGATGTGTTTCACAGTGATTACAATTCTGAATGGGACCTTATCTCAAAATTTTGTGAAGAGAATGCCGACGTTCAGTTTTCACTGACCTTGGGAAATCACGATGTTTTGCCGGTATCTATCTATGCTGATTTGGGTTGGAAAGTTCACGCTAAGGAGGTGACCTATGGAGCTCTTTCACTCTGCCATGAACCTGATAAAAATTTGCCTTTTGCTATTGTCGGACATCTTCATCCGGGATATCACCTAAAAGGACGTGGTAAGCAAAAGATTCTCTTGCCTTGTTTTCACCTGATGCCTCATCAACTTCTCATGCCTTCTTTTGGGTTCTTTACTGGTGCCGTTCCTCAAAAAATGACTAAAAAAGACATTGTGTTTGCCATTGCTGATAATGAAGTGTTTGAGATAACTCATGCCTGTTAATACCTCTAAATTCTTTATTAATTAGGCTTTAAGCAAGTTGATTTGAGACAGTTTCTTTTATCTAAAGAAATATTGATAATAGTTGAAAACCTGTTGGTAAATTGTGTTTATGTAAACCTTTGCCTCTTGCATTCCTTCTGATATTTATTAATTTTACGTTGTGGAAATAGTTGAAAAAATAATAGCCAATTTACTCTTTGAGAAGGAGTTTGTAATCGTTCCAGGATTTGGAGCTTTTGTGTCTCATAACTTTTCTTCTGAGGTGAATAATGCTACCTATTTATTCCGTCCACCATCAAAGAGAATTTCCTTTAGACAAGAAATAAAAGAGGGTGATGAAGCTTTAATTGCAGAAGTTTCTTCTCAGTGTAAGGTTTTGCGTTCAGAAGCCATTGCTATGATTCGTTCAGCAGTTAGCGCGTGGAAAAAAGAAATCAACCGTGGGGAAAAGTTGTTCTTACCTTCATTGGGTAGATTTTATCGTGGAGATGAAGGATCCATTTTATTTACACCAAACTTAGAGGTGAATTACTCCAGAGAATCTTTTGGTCTTCCTATTTTTAGAACCCCTGGTGCGTTTAAAGAAATGAATGTTACCCAATCTGTTCAAAAGGCGGTGGTTACTCATTTAAACAATCATCCAGAGGTAGTGACCAAGTCATCAAAAGACTGGAGACGCATTGCCGCTGTGGCCGTTCCCGTAGTGGGATTAATCTATTTGGGTTCTTTAAAACCTGATTTCAATATTGATACTGCAGGGTTTTTTGATTTTGATCCGCTGAAGTATTCAAGAACTATTGATCTCCCTGCAGAAGAAGAAACGCTTCCGGAAAATACTTTTGTGGCGAACCCAGAAACTATTCTAGAAAAAGAAGCCCCTAAAACCGTAGTTGAAAAGGTTTTAGACAACTCTGAAGTGTCAACCAAAGAGTTAGAGCCAAAAACTTTAGAGTTAGACAGAAAAGATGTTGACCTTGATGCTCCTTACCATATTGTTGTGGGTAGTTTTGGCGAGCCTCAAAATGCTCGAGCTTTTGTAGAATCACTGCATGAAATTGGGTTAAAAGCCTCTGTTTTAAATGAAAACAGCAAGCTTCAAAAAGTTTCTGTTGCAGGATTTTCTACACACAAAGAAGCCACCATGGCCTTAAGGGCCTATAAATTAAAGGTAACTTCATCCGCTTGGATTTATCATAAATAGCCTACTTTTGCACAAAATTAGTGCACATGAAAGGTAAAACTCCCGCAGATTCACTGACCATAATGACCGAAATCGTTCTTCCGAACGATACCAATAATTTGAACAATTTATTTGGTGGACAATTACTATCATGGATGGATAGATGTGCTGCCATTGCTGCGCATAGACATTGTCGTCGTCAGGTGGTTACCGCAAGTGTGAACAACGTAAGTTTTAGACAAGCCATTCCGCAGGCTAGTATTGTTACTCTAGAAGCTAAGGTTTCAAGAGCCTTTGGATCGAGTATGGAGGTGTTTGTTGACGTGTATATTGAAGATCAAACAGGTCAAGGAAATAGACCCAAAGCCAATGAAGCTATCTACACTTTTGTGGCGGTTGATCAAATAGGTAACCCCATACAAATTCCGCCTATTCACCCAGAAACTGATTTAGAAAAATCGAGATTCGAAGGTGCCTTAAGACGTCGTCAATTGGCTCTAATATTATCTGATAAAATGAAACCTGAAGAGGCTACGGAACTCAAGCAGTTGTTTTTCCCTGAAGAGAAGAAATAATCTTTTCGGTAGGAATCATATCCATAAAATTCCACAACTTATATATGCCTTTGCGCGTCCCGAGTTTTGACGAGGGACGCATAAAGTGCTTTACTTCAAGGATTTCAGATCCTTCGCCGGGACGGTACGGGTACATGCCTAGTTCTGGCACTGTACCTCCCCAAAGAGAGATGATTTTCTTTTCAAAAGCGGAAGCAATATGCATCAACCCTGTGTCATGGGTGATAATGGCATCGGCAGATTTTACCAAGAAGGCACTTTGATCTAAACGGTATTTGCCGGCTGCGTTGTGTATTCTTTTTGGGTCATGAGAGGCAATCCATTCGCCCTTTTCTGCATCTTCGGGCCCTCCTAAAAGGATAACCTCTCCGGAAATTTGTGAGCAGATTTCCCAAATTTTTTCTCGGCTACACATTTTTCCGTCGTGCTGACCGCCGATAACAAATCCAGTGAATCCTCCCGCGAAAGCGGAATTAAAGTCTTGTTTATAATTAATGTCTGCGGTGGTTGGCAAAAAATAATCCAGCCCTTTGCCGTCGTCAATCACCCCTAGGTACTTTACCGTTTGCATGTACCTGTCTACAATATGTATGTCTGGTAACAGGTTGATTTTGAAGTTTACGAGAATGAATTTTTCAATGTTCAGCTTGGGGAAACTATGGGCGGGGATGTTGAGGTACTTTTTAACCTTGAGGGTGCGCAGGTTGTGGTGAAGGTCAATTATTTCTGTGTAACCCTCTTCTTCAAGCTCCTGGAAAGAATCGGCAACCTTGCTGTCAAAGGTAATTACCTTGTCTACATACGGATTGTTCTCTAGAATTCCGCGAAATGAACTCTTGGTTAAAACGTGTACTTGTGCTTGCGTTTGCAGCTTTAATCTGCGCAAAACTGGTGTGATGAGCACAATGTCTCCTATAGAGCTGAACCGTAAAACCAAATATTTTTTCATCTGTTGTTGTAGGGCGTTTTTTATTTTCCTTTTTTCTTTGTCACTTATATTTGACTATGTTTCGTGTTTCCAGGGTATGCAGAATATCCTTATAAATGTAACCATCCGATATTAAAAATAAGTAGTAGCCAAAGTAAAAGTTCTTTTACCCAACTTCTTCTGATGTATTGAAAAAAGTTGGTGACCAAAATGCTCAAGGGTAAAATGGACATGAGTAAGGTGCTTTCTGCCAACGATGGGCTGATGCATGCAATAGCGATCAGGAATATGTAAAATATCCAAAAGGTATTATAGCCTTGCTTTTTATAAATCTTAGCCTTGTTTACTGCTACCATATATTCTTTGATGGCTAAGAGGGTTAAAACCCCAAGGACCGTCATTTTTATATAGAAGTCTTTGAAGGGTAGGGGCCAAATCAGTTTTTCTAGGGAAAAAAGTTGGGGTAAAAAATGGTTGAAGTGGCTAAAGTCAAAGGCCAAGTACATGATTTGAGCCAACAGTAGAATGGGGGTTGACCAACCCAATAGCATGAGCATTACATACCTAAAATCGGCACGGCCAAATACGACCAAAACAAAATATCCTGGAACCAAGGCCCAAGATAGTTGGGGCATAAATAGGGCGCTCATGCCTAAAAAGAATCCGATGTTGAAAATCTGACCGTGAATTTTTTCAAAAGGTCCTGAGAAAACCAGCTGATAGGTTGCCAACATCAAAAAGAAGGTTGAAAACATCCATGAAATATTGGTCAAGTCGGTATACCAAATGCCTATCATAAAGAAAAAGAGAAGGCCTAGGTATGAGTTTCGCTTTATGAGTTCCAACCTTTCGGTAACCAAAAAATTGAAAACCAACGTAAGAATCGAAATTCCTATAGCTGTAATTATGGTGGTAGCGGTGGGTCCTAAAGAAAAGGTAACTCCCGAAAAACCAAAGGTTGCCGCACTTGAGTCAAACATTAATCTTCTATAAAGAACCCCAGAAGCACAAATCAAAAAGAGTAAAAGATTGGTTACGGGCTTATTATTATTGAAGATTTTTACCAGCATAAGTGCTTTTGTCTTATTTTTGTGAATCTAAATAAAGAAAATAAATTATGCCTTTAAGAAATTTCTTTGAATCACTTGGTGATTTTTTTGAAGCTACTTTTGAAATCCTTCCTGTACTAGGTAATAGTGCTAACTACTTTTTCATGGCCGTTGGCGTAGGTTACTTTATCTACTGGATGAATAAGATGGTGAAATACAACGCCGCAGGAGAAAAATAAATACCGGACTTGACCTAAAGGTCAAATCCGATGTCTTTTCTATAATAAATGCCTTCGAAGCATATCTTTTCTATGGATTGATATGATTTTTCGAGGGCTTTTTGTTTGTTTTCTCCCATTGAAGTGAAAGCCATAACTCTTCCTCCGCTGGTTACAATAGCATCGTCTTTTGTCGCAGTGCCCGCGTGAAAAACAATTGAATCTTTAATGTTTTCTAATCCTGAAATGGCGTGGCCTTTTTCATAGCTTTCAGGATATCCGCCACTGACCACCATAACGGTGGTAGCTGCCTCTGAAGTAAATTCTACTTTTACTTTAGAAAGATTTCCAGCTTTCATTTGGGCAAAAATTTCTATCAGGTCAGACTTTAATCTAGGAATCACAACTTCAGTTTCTGGGTCGCCCATTCTAACGTTATACTCAATAACTTTAGGTTGCCCATTTACGTTGATAAGTCCGAAAAACACAAAACCAATAAATGGAATATGATCTTTTGCCAATCCATTAATGGTGGGTTTAACAATTTCGTTTTCTGTCTTTTCCCAAAGTTTGGCATCCATAAAAGGAACGGGAGAAACCGCACCCATACCGCCGGTGTTTAGTCCTTTGTCGCCTTCTCCAATTCTCTTGTAGTCTTTGGCTTCTGGAAGGATGATGTAATCCTTACCATCGGTAAGCGCGAATACTGAAAATTCAATTCCATCAAGAAACTCTTCAATGACTACTCTGCTAGAGGCCTCGCCAAATTTAGAGTCGACCAACATGTTTTTTAATTCTGTCTTCGCTTCTTCTAAGTCATTTAAAATGAGAACTCCTTTTCCGGCGGCAAGTCCATCAGCTTTTAAAACGTACGGAGCTGCAAGGGTTTCTAAAAAGGCTTGGCCTTCTGCAAGGGTCTCGGCAGTAAACGTTTGGTATTGCGCCGTAGGAATGTCGTGACGCATCATGAATTCTTTTGCGTAATCTTTACTGCCTTCTAACTGAGCCGCTTCTTTTTTAGGTCCGATAACATACATGTTTTCAAGTCCCTTTTGCTGAACTAAAAAGTCGTGGATTCCGTTCACCAAGGGGTCTTCTGGTCCGACTACTACAACGTCTATATTTTTTTCTAGGCAAAAGGCAGCTACTTCATCAAAGTTGTTTGGAGATAGATTTACATTCACTCCAACTTGTTGGGTTCCCGGGTTTCCCGGTGCAATAAACAATTGAGTTAGTTTCGGACTTTGAGAGATTTTCCAAGCCAAAGCGTGTTCTCTACCTCCTGAGCCAAGTACTAGAATATTCATGTCTTAAAAAGATTTTGGCAAAGGTACTATTTATGACGTGTACCAAAACAAAAAAAGCGCCTCTTAGGCGCTTTAATTTCTTAATTTTTTGCTCGCTTTATTGAGCATCCTATGTTTTTGGTGGTACTGGGAATATCATCCCTTTTTCTGCTAGAGTTCATGTTGACCATGGCATCTCGTAACCAAAATACTGTGGGCTTTTTTGACTTTTGCTCAAAGCGATCGTCAATAGCTCCGGTGTAAACCAATTCTAAGTCTTTGTTAAACAAAAACACATGAGGGGTTGTGTTGGCCCCGAAAGCATCGGCTAACTGGTTGTTAAGGTCCAATAAATAAGGTACGTCATAACCTTTGTCTGCAGCATGCTTTTGCATTTCGCTCATGTCGTCATCACCTGGGCGCTTTCCTTCATTAGAGTTTATCAAGGCAACGCCAATGTTATTTCTCACTCCTAAAGTTCCGATCGTGTTGTAAATTTCTTCTGTACCCAAAACAAAAGGACAGGTGTTACATGAAAATATCACCACCAATCCGTTGTCTTTTTTTAAGGTCTCAAGTGACTCCATAGAACCACTTATGTCTTCCATTTTGTAATCCTGCAAGGGTGCTTTGTCTCCTATGGCTAATCTGTCATGGGTAAAAGCAAAGGCCATTAAGGCTGCCGAGGCTATGAGGGCTCCTTTAACTATTGTTTTCATTTCATTTCCATTTGATTCGAAAACGAAAGGTACTAAAATCTCTTCAAAGCCTTGTTGGTAACTTTCGCGAGGCTCGCTTTTGATTATTTATCGATTCAATTACCTTTTCAAAAAACTTTACATATGCTTTCTACAGTAGATTGGTGGGTCATGGCCGTGGCTTTAGTACTAATGGTTGGGGTTGGATTGGCCTTTGCAAGAAATGCGGGTAAAAGCCTGACGGACTTCTTTCTCGGTGGAAGAAATCTACCTTGGTATGTTGCAGGGATTTCTATGGTGGCCACCACCTTTGCTGCAGATACTCCTCTTGCGGTTACCGAGTTGGTTGCCAATCATGGTATTTCTGGTAACTGGCTGTGGTGGAACCTTCTGGCTGGTGGAATGCTGACGGTGTTTTTCTTCGCCCATTTGTGGAGAAAGTCTGGCGTATTGACAGAAGTAGAATTTATTGAAATGAGGTATTCTGGAAAACCCGCGGCTTTTTTGCGAGGGTTTAAATCGGTATACCTGGGATTGTTTATGAATGTCTTAATCATTGGTTGGGTAAACCTTGCCATGGTGACGCTACTTCAAGGGTTTTTTGATGTTTCTGGCCAAACGGCTTTTTGGATTACCGCTGCCGCCATGGCATTGGTGGCTGTGTATTCGGCCATTAGTGGACTTATGGGCGTTGTGGCAACGGATGTGATTCAGTTTGTGATTGCTATGACGGGCAGTGTGGCCTTGGCGATTTTTGTAGTAAATAGTGAAGAGGTAGGGGGTATAACTTCTATGGTTGAAAAACTTCCTGCGGGATCATTAGATTTTTTACCCACTTTGTCCGCTTCTGCGGAAGGAAGTAATTCAGGAGAGATATTGACCATTGGGTTGTCTTCTTTTTTGGCTTTTTTCGGAATGGTTTGGTGGGCGTCTTGGTATCCTGGTGCCGAACCCGGTGGCGGGGGTTACGTGGCTCAACGCATGATGTCTGCCAAGAATGAAAAGCATGCCGTATATTCTACTTTGTTTTTTAACATCGCTCATTATGCCCTCAGGCCGTGGCCGTGGATTTTGGTAGGCCTATCTGCCATTGTCTTGTATTCTCCCTCTATCAACGATCAGAATGTTGCTGACTTCGACGAAGAACGGGTCTTGAAAAACTTTTCTTGGAGTGAGTTAAAAGAAGGTAAGCTCAACGAGGGTAGAGAAACCACAGAAAAAGAGACCATTGAGTTTGCTGAAATGGTAAATAACTATCATTCGTTGATAGACGATCCGGAGCATCAAGAATCTATGACCTTTGTTCAAGATCCAAGATTTGGCTATGTCTTTGCCATGAAAAACTTTTTGCCCAACGGATGGAAGGGACTTCTCCTCATTGCCTTTTTTGCAGCTTACATGAGCACCATTTCTACTCAGTTAAACTGGGGGGCTAGCTATTTGGTGAATGATTTTTATAAGCGTTTTGTCAAACCCCTATCTACCGACAAACACTTGGTATTGGTTTCTAGAGTTACCACCTTTCTTCTAATGGTTGTCGGGCTTTTGGTCAGTACTCAAATAGAAAGCATTTCTGAGGTTTGGAAATTTATTATGGAGTGTGGTGCCGGACTAGGACTTGTCTTGATATTGAGATGGTATTATTGGAGAATCAATGCTTGGGCAGAATTAGCCGCGACAATAATGCCTTTCGTGGCCTACGCGATCAGTCACTTTTGGTTAAATTGGGTTTTTCCTAATAGCTTTTTCTTTACGGTTGCTATGACTACCGCTGCGTGGTTAGTTACCATGATATTTACCAAGCCAACCGAAAAATCGGTTTTAGACGCCTTTTATCAAAAGGTATCGCCAGACGGTTGGTGGGGAAAATGGAAGGAAAAAACCCCAGGAAAACCATCAAGAAGATTGCTCCTCCTTCTTCTTTGCTGGCTCTCCGGGGTTGGTTTCGTTTACAGTGCCCTTTTCGGAATAGGGTATTTCCTGTTTGGCAAGTACACAAATGGAGCCTATAGCCTTATTTTGATGCTTTGCTTCTTCTTAGTTCTTAGGGCCTTACTTCCAAAAACTAAGATTCTTGACTAACCTGTTTTCTCTTTTCTTTGTATTCAAGTCTACCGTAAGTTAAGGCTACCAAAATCAATAAGATTAAGCTCAGGGTACCTGGAAGTTCTGAGTATTTCAGATCAACGCGCTGAACTAAGGGCAGGGCAGAAGTCACGCCTGACCACCAAACAATAAGGTGGTCAAAGGTTCTTTTGTCCGGCTTCTTCAAAAATCCAAAGAATGATGGCAACCAAATAAGGGGCCAGGCCAAGAAGTAGATTTTTTCTAAATCTGATGGCGCCCAAATCTTAATCGTGTAACTCATGAATAAGATCAATACGCCTGCTAGGGTGAAAATCCAGTAACTCGGACTGCGCAACAGTTCTCTCTTGGCTGCCAAGTACAGGAAGAAGGGTAGGAATATCAATCCCATGATAAGTAAGAGTTGGTTGGATTACTAAAATATCTAACCTCGCCGTTTTCTATCCACCCTTGGGTTTCAAAAATCCTACTGTATGTTCCTCCAAAAAACGAGATAACCCCTTATGTCACTTATAGATTGAGAAAGAATAAAAAAAGCCCTGAGATAGTCTCAGGGCTTTTATTTATAATGGAATGTTACCGTGTTTCTTTTTCGGCAACTTGACCGCTTTGTTCTCTAGGAGTTTAAAAGCATTGATCAGTTTTTTTCTCGTTTCTTCAGGCTTAATTACATCATCAACATATCCTCTAGAAGCTGCTCTGTATGGGTTAGCGAACATCTCTGCGTATTCTGCTTCTTTTTCCGCAAGCTTTTGCTCTGGATTTTCTGCTTCGGCAATCTCTTTTCTAAAGATAATCTCTGCTGCACCCTTGGCTCCCATAACGGCAATTTCTGACGTTGGCCATGCAAAGTTCATGTCAGCACCAATGTGTTTAGAGTTCATTACGTCATATGCACCTCCGTAGGCCTTACGAGTAATTACGGTAATTCTAGGTACTGTAGCCTCCGCGAAAGCGTACAGCAACTTAGCCCCGTTGGTAATAATGGCGTTCCATTCTTGGTCGGTTCCTGGTAAAAATCCTGGGACATCTTCAAATACCAAAAGTGGAATATTGAAACTGTCGCAAAACCTCACAAAGCGAGCGCCTTTTTGCGATGATTTAATATCTAGAACCCCTGCTAAAAAAGCCGGTTGATTGGCAACAACACCAATTGACCTTCCCGCAAGGCGAGCAAAACCTACTACGATATTTTCTGCAAAGTCTTTGTGAACTTCAAAGAAAGAATCTTCGTCAATGGTTTCAAAAATTACCTCGCGAATGTCGTAAGGTTGATTGGGATTTTCAGGGACAATATTGTTAAGCTTTGGTCGACTTTCGTCGGAAGGTGTATACGGTACACGAGGAGCATCTTCTTCACAGTTTTGTGGAATGTAGCTCATCAGTTTTTTAAGTCCTTCGATGGCAGCCACTTCATTTTCGTAGGTGAAATGCGTTACCCCAGACTTGGTGCTATGCGTGCTAGCTCCTCCGAGTTCTTCAGAAGTCACCTCTTCATGCGTTACCGTTTTTACCACGTTAGGTCCAGTAACAAACATATAAGAAGAATCTTCAACCATTGAAATGAAGTCAGTCAACGCCGGAGAGTAAACCGCACCCCCAGCACATGGACCCATGATGGCAGAAATTTGTGGAATCACTCCAGAAGCCAAGGTGTTTCTGTAGAAAATATCAGCGTATCCTCCCAGTGATACCACCCCTTCTTGAATTCTAGCACCCCCAGAATCGTTTAGCCCCAAAACAGGAATTCCGTTTTGCATGGCAAGGTCCATAATTCGACAGATTTTTTCGGCGTGAGCTTCAGCCATTGATCCACCTAAAACAGTGAAATCTTGAGAAAATACGTAAACCGGACGGCCGTTTATAGTACCCGAACCCGTCACTACACCATCGCCATAAAACCTTTGTTTGTCTAATCCAAAAAGGGTTGATCGGTGGGTTACTAATTGGCCAATTTCTTCAAAAGACCCTTCGTCAAGTAAGAAGTGAAGTCTTTCTCTAGCCGTTAGCTTTCCTTTTTTATGTTGAGAATCAATGCGTTTTTGTCCGCCTCCAAGTAAGGCTTCTGCCTTCTTTTCATCTAGGAGTTTGATTTTATCTGACATGCTTAACTGTTTTAAAGGTGCAAGATAGTGAAGATTGAGGACTACAAAAATTACAATTGGTTATTGTTTTCTCCTTTTTTACTCTAGTCTTCAAAACCATAAATTCAATCTTTTTAGCGAAACAAGCCCCTCACTTCGTCACAACCACTAACTTTTGAGTATAATTTATTATTCTGAAATAGGTTAACAGTTATTAAAGGTGCTTATGACAAAAACTCCTTTCTATAATCAGGAATACGCCAACCAACAAGGGATAGGGGATCGTGGGAACAGGGAATCATGGAGTAGCCAGGAATTTTATCTTTCCTAGTTACTTGTCACTAACCCTCATAACTCTTCACCAAAGAGAATATCCCCGCAATGATCATTTGCCCGGCAAGAGAACCTACAATAAGGCCCATGATGCGGTTTAAAACCTTGATGCCATTGCCACCTAGGCGGTTTTTAATGGCATTGGTGTTTTTTAAAATGAAGTAGTTGGCTAACGAACACACAATCAACGCAATGGTTGACCCTAAATAGTTTTCCCAAGAGGCCTCACGGGCACTCATGGCAATGATGGTGGTGGCCAACCCAGGTCCTACAATAATAGGAATCGCCAAAGGCACCACAGAAATGTCTTCTTGTTCTAAGGCGGCTTGGTGATCTCCAGGACCGTGGTTTACTTTTTTCTCCTGACCTCGTACCATGTTAATACCCATTAACAAAAGAATGAGTCCACCGAAAACCTGCAATGAATATTGAGAGATACCAAAAAACTCAAAGATATACGTGCCCACTAAAAGCATTAGCAACATGGCGATAAATACAGCCTTTGAGTTTTTCTTGGCAATGGTCTTTATCTCCGACTTTGGGGTGGTAGAGGGTATCAAGGTCAACATCACTACACCCGCAGATATCGGATTCATAATGGTGAAAATAGAAATAGAGTCGTAAAGTATGGTCTTGGCAAATTCTAAAAAATCCATTCAGTGTATTTAGGTAAACAAAGTAAGTAATTTTTACACGCATAGCCTAAACCAAACGTTTACCTTTGTGTTGTTAGAGTAAATTAAAATTAAATGATTCTTAGGCTCTTATTGGTTTTTGCCATCTTACTGGTTATTGACCTTTACGTATATCAACTTTTTAAAAGCGCCTTTAAAAAGTCAAAGTGGGTTCATTATGGGTTCTGGCTCTTTTCATTGGGCACTTTCCTCTACATACTTCTTGCCTCCTCTCAATTTGACCCGGCCTCGACGCCACGCAAAGTGGTTAATACATTTATGGGGGCGCTCATGATTATTTATGTGCCCAAGCTTTTTATGGTGATTGCCCTCATTTTTCAGGATGTGGTTAGGCTCTTGTTGTGGGGGTATGAAAAATTAAAAAATTCCCTTGTCAGGGGAGAAAAACAGGCAGTTAATTCTTCTCGTCGTGCCTTTGTTTCTCAACTAAGCATTGGTTTGGCAGCCCTTCCGTTTTCTTCGGTGCTTTACGGAGTAATTCAAGGGAAATACGACTTTAGGGTGATTTCTAAAAAACTGGCTATAGATCGCCTTCCGGCGGAGTTTGAAGGATTTAAAATCTTACAGATTTCTGACATTCACAGCGGAAGCTTTACCAACCGTGAAAAGATTGCCTATGGGGTAGAAATGATTTTAGAACAAAAACCCGATGTGGTATTCTTTACAGGTGATTTGGTGAACAACAAGGCCAGTGAAATGGACGAGTGGAAAGATTTGTTTTCTAAAATCAATGCGCCTCATGGGGTGTTTTCAATTTTTGGCAATCACGATTACGGAGACTATATAAGCTGGCCCAGTGAAGAGGCAAAGGCCAAAAACCTAGAAGACCTTGCAGATGTTCACAGACAAATGGGTTACCGTCTGTTGAGAAACGAGAACGCGGTTATTTCAAAGGGCAATGCGCAAATCAACATTGCTGGAGTAGAGAATTGGGGCTATCCTCCTTTTCCGCAGCACGGTGATTTAGAACTTGCCATGAAAGGGGTAGACGATAGTAATGTGACTTTGTTACTTTCTCATGACCCTTCCCATTTTGATGGTGAGGTGAAGAATTTTTCTAAAAAGATTGATGTGACCTTTAGCGGACATACTCACGGTATGCAGTTCGGAATTGAAATTCCTGGGTGGATAAAATGGAGCCCCGTGCAGCTTAAATATCCTAAATGGGCAGGCCTTTATACAGAAAACGATAGGCACCTATATGTAAATAGAGGCTTTGGATATCTCGCCTTTCCCGGAAGGGTTGGCATATGGCCCGAAATAACCGTTTTAGAATTGACCGCAAAATCGTAACTTGGGCCTCATGAAAGCAAAATTGATAACCACAATTCTACTGGTAGCAGGATTGGCTGCCTGTAAAAAGGATGATAACTCTTCAAATAACAATGCGCCAAGCTCTCTTGATAGTAAGTTGGTGGGCAATTGGACGGTTACCCAAATTGAGGCCAATGGCTCAGCAGATTTTCAAGGCACCCCCATACTTTTTGATGCTGAATCTACAACCATTACCAATAGCTACTATCAAATTTCTAGTTCACCAAAGACTTACTCATCTAGAGTAGAAGCTACCTTAGAATTAACAACCGCACTGGGGGCCTTTGAAGTTCCTTACGGTCCAGTAATGGGGAGTGACACCTGGAGGTCTAATGGGGTAGACAGTATTTTTGTCATGGACCAAGGACGCGAGGTGGGGTATGAGGTGATTTCGATTACAGCTACAAAATTGCGCGTAGCCACAGAACAAGAAATTACTTTTTCTGGACAAACCGCCGATGCTGACCTAGAAATGGTTCTGGTAAAATAATTACTTGCCTAGCTTAATTCTCAAATTGTCAACCATGTCTTTTGTCATGGTGGCCAAATCATATTCATGCTTCCAATTCCAGTCCTTCTGAGCGTGAGAATCGTCTATGCTACCTGGCCAAGATTGAGCAATTGATTGTCTAAAATCAGGTTCGTAATTGATTTTTAATTCAGGAATATGAATTTTAACTTCTTCAAAGATCTCTTCTGGAGTAAATGAAATTCCCCCGAGGTTGTAAGAAGATCTTATTTTGATGTTTTCAGCATCCGTTTCCATAATTTCTATGGTAGCGCGAATGGCATCGGGCATGTACATCATCGGCAGTGCTTGATCTTTATTCAAGAAACAAGTGTACTCTCCGGTTTTTAGTCCTTCGTAGAATACATCAACCGCGTAATCTGTAGTTCCACCTCCTGGCTCACTTTTCCAACTGATAAGTCCTGGGTAACGAATACTTCTAACGTCAACCCCATACTTAGCGTGGTAGTATTCACACCATCTTTCTCCGGCCTGCTTAGAAATACCGTACACCGTGGCAGGTTCCATGATGGTGTATTGGGGGGTGTTAACTTTTGGAGTAGTAGGTCCAAACGCCGCAATAGAGCTAGGCCAGTAAACCTTTTTTAGAATGCCTTCTTTGGCTAAGGCCAACACATTGAACAAACTGGTCATGTTAAGGTCCCAACCCTTGTCGGGGAATTTTTCTGCCGTAGCCGACAACATCGCTACCAAGTGATACACTTGCGTGATTTTATACTTAGAAACCACTTCGCGAAGAGCGTTTCCATCCATAATGTTCAACGTCTCAAACGGACCCGACTCCATAACCTCTTGTGCAGCAGGCTTGATGTCTGAAGCAACTACCTGGCTGTTGCCATAGATGCTCCTTAAATTCATTACTAACTCTGTGCCTATTTGCCCAGATGATCCGATGACAAGAATTGATTCCATAAGGATAGAAATTTTGGCAAATATAGATAGGAGTTTTTAATTTTTGGATGACAAGAGTTACAGTTTTTACCTGAGAACTATCCCCCGAAAGGGAATCTGATGACAAATGTCATAATGCACAATCTAATTATTGGTATTTTTGCATTTCAAACCACAAATAACAAGATAACGTTATTGATTAGTTATGGATCCAAATTCAGGAAAGAAGGGTGTATATAACAAACTGGGTAGAGAAGAGCTATTGGCACGATTAGAGGCTGAGACCTTTAAGCGCAAAACGGTTTCGTTCTACAAGTATGTGATTATTGATAACCCAAATGAAATGAGAGATACTCTTTATAAAGAGTGGGATGAATTGGGGTGTTTGGGAAGAATTTACATTGCCTCAGAAGGAATAAATGCACAAATGAACGTTCCAGAACACCACTGGAGCCAATTTGTTGAAAAGGTATATGCTCACGAAGAATTTAATGAGGTGCCTTTTAAAATAGCGGTAGAAGATGACGGTAAGTCATTTTTAAAACTGCAAATTAAGGTGAGAAAACAGATTGTTGCCGACGGTCTTCAGCCAGAAGATTACGACGTAACCAATGTGGGTAAACACCTTACTGCCGAAGAGTGGAATAAGGCCATGGAGCAAGATAACCCCATTGTTGTTGATATGCGCAACCACTACGAAAGTGAAATCGGTCACTTTAAAGGAGCCATCTTGCCCGATGCTGAAACTTTTAGAGATGAATTGCCCGAAGTATTAGAAAAGTTAAAAGGAAAAGAAAATCAAAAAATACTTCTTTACTGTACGGGAGGGATTCGTTGTGAAAAAACATCAGCCTACCTAAAGCACCATGGTTTTGAAGATGTAAACCAATTGCATGGGGGCATTATTGATTATGCTAGACAGATAAAAGAAAGACCCAGTAGCAACCTTTACCGCGGTGTAAACTTTGTTTTTGACGAAAGACTAGGAGAAAAGATTTCTGACGAAATCATCTCTCACTGCCACCAATGCGGTCAACCCAGCGCAAGACATGTCAACTGCGCCAATAAAGCTTGTAACCTCTTGTTTATTCAGTGCGAAGACTGTACCGAAATTCATGAGCATACCTGCTCTGCCCATTGCCAAGAAGTCATTCACATGAGTGAAGAAGAGCAAGAAAAAATAAGAAAAGAAGCCGGAAAAGAAAAAATGGCGAAACGATTCCATAGCCACCGCAAGGTGGGTAAACTTAATTCCTAAAAAGAATATAATGGCCTATTATCACAAACTGGGAAAAATCCCGCATAAAAGACATACCATATTTAGAAAACCAGACGGTAACCTTTACTATGAACAGCTTTTCGGAACCGAAGGTTTTAGTGGGGTGTCTAGTTTAATGTACCATGTTGAGCGTCCCACAAGAGTTAAAAAGATTGGAGAATCTATAGATGTTTCTCCTGTTGCTGCGATTGAAAAAAACATCACTTCGCAGATGCTTAACACGTGGAATGTGGCTCCTGCCGATGATTTTCTAGAAAGTAGGGTAACCATGTTGTACAACAACGATGTAAACATTGTTGTGGCGGCTCCTAAAAAATCTATGCGCGACTACTTCTACAAAAACGCCGATGCTGATGAGGTGATATTTATCCATAAAGGATCAGGAACCCTGCGCACCATGTTTGGGAACTTAAAGTTTACGTACGCTGATTACATCGTGATTCCTAGAGGTACCATCTATCAAATAGAATTTGAAACTGAAGATAATAGGTTATTGATTACCGAAAGTTTTTCTCCGGTAGTGACCCCTAAGAGATACCGTAACAACAACGGACAGATGTTAGAAGACTCTCCGTTTTGCGAAAGAGACTTTAGGCTTCCAGAAGACCTAGAAACCCATGAAGAAGAAGGTGAGTTTGTCGTGAAGATCCGCAAAGAAAATCAACTTCATTCACTGGTATATGCGTCACATCCTTTTGATGTAATTGGTTGGGATGGCTATTGCTACCCATATATTTTCTCGGCCTTAGACTTTGAGCCCATCACCGGAAGGGTTCACATGCCACCACCCATTCACCAAACTTTTGAAGCCCACAACTTTGTAATCTGTACGTTTGCGCCAAGGTTATACGATTATCACCCAGAGGCAATTCCCGCTCCGTACAACCATTCTAACATAGATTCTGATGAGGTGTTGTATTACGTGGATGGAGACTTTATGAGTAGAAACCATGTGGATAAAGGATTTATTTCTTTACACCCAGGCGGTATTCCTCATGGTCCGCACCCCGGTGCTGCAGAGCGCTCTATCGGACAAAAAGGTACCGAAGAGTTAGCGGTAATGATAGACACCTTTAGACCCCTAAAAGTTACTCAGGCTGCTTTAGACAATGCAGACCCTGATTATTATGCTTCTTGGGTTTAATTTCAGACATTTGTAACCCGAAAAAAAATTTAAAGTATGAGCACAATAACAGATAACACAAGCTTAAAACTTGAAAAGATATTTACCGACGCAGAAGACTTTTTACCTTTAAACGGTACCGATTTCGTAGAAATTTATGTGGGTAACGCAAAGCAAGCGGCTCATTTTTATAAAACAGCATTTGGTTTTCAATCAGTGGCTTACGCCGGACTAGAGACGGGTGTAAAAGACAAGACTTCTTACGTTCTTCAACAAGGAAAAATCAGATTGGTTTTGACAACTCCCTTAAACAAGGACAGTGAAATCAATGACCACCTTGTAAAGCATGGTGACGGGGTAAAAAATGTAGCCCTTTGGGTTGATGATGCAACCAAATCGTTTGAAGAAACTACTAAGCGTGGTGCAGAAGTTGCCTTTGAACCTTACACCATTTCTGATGACAACGGTGAGGTAACCCTTTCCGGGATAAAAACCTACGGTGAAACCATCCACATCTTTGTAGAAAGAAATAATTACAACGGACCTTTCATGCCAGGATTCAAAGAGTGGAAGTCTGATTACAATCCCTCTGAAGCAGGACTTAAATACATTGACCACATGGTAGGTAATGTAGGTTGGAATGAAATGAACAAATGGGTTGAGTTCTACGCAAAAGTGATGGGATTTGCTCAACTGGTTTCATTTGATGACAAAGATATTTCTACTGAGTACACTGCCTTAATGTCTAAGGTAATGACCAACGGTAACGGAAGAATAAAATTCCCTATCAACGAGCCAGCTGAAGGAAAGAAAAAGAGCCAGATTGAAGAGTACATAGACTTTTACAACGGTGCAGGAGTTCAGCATATCGCTGTAGCCACTGATAACATTTTTGAAACCATTGATAGAATGGTAGCCCATGGTGTAGAGTTTCTCTACGTTCCAGATAGCTACTACGACGATTTAATTGAAAGAGTAGGAGATATTGAAGAGGAGGTTTCTGAATTGAGAAAGAGAGGAATTTTAGTCGATAGAGATGACGAAGGATATTTGCTTCAGTTATTTACTAAACCCGTAAGTGATAGACCTACCTTGTTCTTTGAAATCATTCAAAGAAAAGGAGCTCAATCTTTTGGTAAAGGAAACTTTAAAGCCCTTTTTGAAGCGATAGAAAGAGAACAAGAATCTAGAGGTACTCTATAATATAATACAGTCTTGAATTGAGTAGCTCTAGGTTGCTCAATTCAAGATTTTTCTATGACACCCTACGGAAAAGCACTTGCAGACTATTACCGCAAACCACAGCAACAGACGCTAACGGTTTATTCAGACATTGCGGACCCAGACACCTTACCGGTGTCTTATTTTTTTAGGCCCTATTCAGAAATGCCTCTCCTTGAACAAAAGGCATTAGCCCTTTGTAAAGGAAGGGTTTTAGACGTGGGTGCCGGAGCCGGAGTACATGCTGACTATCTTCAGTCAAAAGGTATAGACGTTTCTGTTTTAGAACAAGATGAGCAGGCTTTTAATGTCTTGAAACTAAAAGGACTTAAAGGGTTTAATCATCGGTTTTTAGGACTTGAACCCACCGTTTTGTTTGATACGTTATTGTTGTTGATGAATGGTGTGGGCATTGCAGGCTCTGTAGATAACCTTCCTACCTTTTTTGCTCATTGTTACGACCTGCTGAATGAAGGCGGGTCTGTTATTGTAGATTCTTCAGACATCTCATACATGTATGAGAAAATAGAGAATACCACAGACTATTACGGTGAGGTAACCTATGCCTTTGAATACGAAGGAGTAAAAGGGGATCCCTTTCCTTGGCTTTTTCTAGATCAAAGAAAGATGTCGCAGTACGCCAGTGAAGCTGGGTTCTCAGTTTCTATTGTGGCCAAGGGTGACCACTACGACTACTTGGCGGTGTTGACTAAAAATTAACGTGAATCACAGGGCTCTCAACTACATTGCTCTTGTGAAGTTTTCTGTCTAACAATTGAACCGTAAACTGCAGAGAATCTGACAAGCGGTTGGTCACATCTACTTGATAAAAAATAGACCCTTCTAACGTTTTGTTTTGTCCGGTGGGTGTAAGATCTTTTATCCTTGCGTTGTAATCGCTATAAAAAGACTTTACACCATTCTCTACCGTGTAAATTTCGGTAAGCAAGTTGTTGTAGTAAGGGCAAGAATTGCAAAAGTTAGGACTTGTAGTATCTTCTGGGTTTAAGCCAATGTCTCCATCGCCATCGGTAAAATAGATTTCTAATTCAACAATGTCGGCAAAAGTACCATTGCGGTCTTCTTGGTAAAGGTCAAAGTTAGAAAACTCGATATTAGGCGTGTCACTAAAGTTCTTGTCAGGTCTACAACCTATAAGAGCAGTGAGAGATAAAATTCCTAATATTAATCTTGTCTTCATGAAACCAATAATGGCTTTTGGGTTTTCTGGTTCAAACGGAAATAGAATACCTTTGGGTTCTAAATTAAGTAACGCGGTAAATCTATAAATAGTTTCCATTGCATCACACCTTCAAAAATACCATTTTTAATCTTCAATCAAAAGGAGAATTTAACGACCTAGCCATTGAAGTGTTTCGCTATCAGGCGGAGAAAAATCAGTTGTATAAGGAGTTCTTATCGCATTTGAGTACCAAAGTTTCTGAGGTCGAGCAGGTGGAAGACATTCCCTTTTTGCCCGTAGAGTTTTTCAAGTCTAGAAAGGTGGTTACTCAAGATTTAGTACCCCAAGCCGTTTTTACGAGCAGTGGTACAACCGGAGCTTTAACCAGCAAACACTATGTGACTGATTTATCGCTTTATGAAGAAAGCTTTATTAAAGGATTTGAAAAATTCTATGGTAGTTTATCAGAATGGACAATCCTTGCCCTACTGCCTAGTTACCTAGAAAGAGAGGGTTCTAGTTTGGTATACATGGCAGAAAAAATGATTGCCTTGAGCCATGATGATGATTCTGGTTTTTTCTTAGACAACACAGATCAACTCATAGAAATCATTGAATCAAAAAGTGAAAAAGTGTTGCTGCTTGGTGTGAGCTTTGCTCTTTTAGATTTGGCAGAGACCCGCAAGTTTAACTGGAGCCATGTTACCATAATGGAAACCGGCGGAATGAAAGGTCGCCGCAAAGAATGGACAAGAGAAGAGCTACATACCTTTTACAAAGATCGCTATGCCGTCACAGAAATTCATTCTGAATACGGTATGACAGAGCTCTTGTCTCAGGCGTACTCTAAGAGAGACGGCTTGTTTCACTCACCCCCTTGGATGGATGTCTTAATTAGAGATTCAACCGACCCGTTAACCTACCTTCCGCACGGAAAATCTGGCGGACTCAATATTATTGACTTGGCAAACGTTAATTCTTGTAGCTTTATAAGTGTCCAAGATCTCGGAAAAAAATATCCCGATGGCTCATTTGAGGTTTTAGGAAGATTTGATAATTCCGATGTTCGCGGATGTAACCTAATGTTAGCAACATAATTTATGAAAAACATCTTTTTACTCTTACTCACTCTTTGTACAACCTTGTCCTTTTCTCAAAACATAAAAGGATTAACAAAAGTAAAGGGTACCGACGGACAAGACTTTCAACTGGCTGATTCGGTAGAAGTTTATACTTATCCGCCGAAAGGCGGCCAATTTAAAATTGGAATTAACGTATTGGTTGAAGAGAGCCAATTCAACGAAGAAGACAGCACCCTACTAAGCGATTCTAAATTTTTTAATGTAGAAAAAGAAACTCTAGGAAAGTCTTTATCACAAATAAAAGTTACCGAATTCAAAAGACCAGAACCCTATAGACTCAGAAACTATTATTGGGTCCACCTTGAAGGGGAAGTGAGTCAAAGAAACATACATAGAAAAACCATTGTTAACGAAGAGCTTTTTGAAGCAATGAACAACTCAAAACGTGGGTTAAGAGGTCCAGAGCTTGAAGAGTTTATTCAGCGTTTTAACTTTACACTGGATGAGTCTTCAGAATTGCCGGTATATGTTTATTTGAGAAAAAACAAGGACCTCAAAGAAGATCCTTCATTTAGAATAATTCTCATCATGAGAGGGTCTACTTTGTTGTGTGTGATCAGTAATGAAGTTGAATTTCCGGTAAAGGAATACAAGGCCATTGAAGAAGAGCTGGGATATACTTTTACCTATTTCTCTAAGCCTAACAGTAGGCTTAAGGAACAAATATTAGATATAGCCTATAAATACACACCGTTATAAATTACCAACTTATGGGTATTTTTAAGGACTGATAATTTGCACATTTTTGACCCAGAACAAAATTAGTCCCTAGGTAACCCAAAGGCTTAGTAAATAAAAAGCCCCGAGAACCGTCGGGGCTTTTTTTATTCTACTATTATTAAGAAGTAGTTTTTCTTTCCTTTTTGGACCAAGATGTATTTGTCGTTTAAGAGATCGTGATTAGAGACCTCATAGTCAACGCCAACTTTTGACTTGTTGATGGCAATTCCGTTTGCCTGAGCCATTTTTCTCGCCTCTCCTTTACTAGGTAGTACTTGGGTTTCGGTGGCTAAAAATTCAACAATGTTTATTTTTTCATCGAGGGTAGATTTAGCAATCGTAAACTGGGGTACTCCTTCAAAAACACTGAGTAAAGTTCTCTCGTCAATAGAACGCAATACTTCTTCCGTAGCTTTACCAAACAGAATTTCTGAAGCTTTTACTGCATTTTCTAAATCAGCTTTAGAGTGAACTCTTTCTGTAATTTCTTCTGCCAATGCTTTTTGAAGAACTCTTAAGTGAGGTGCTTGATCGTGTTCAGCAATAATGGCTTCAATCTCTTCTCTTCCCTTAAGAGAGAATATTTTGATATATCCCTTGGCATCTTCGTCGGCCGCGTTTAACCAAAACTGGTAAAAAGCGTACGGAGAAGTTTTATTCGCATCTAACCATACGTTTCCGCCTTCTGTCTTTCCGAACTTGGTGCCATCGGCTTTTTTAATCAGCGGGGTGGTCAAAGCAAAGGCTTCACCGCCTTCCATTCTACGAATTAACTCTGTTCCCGTAGTGATGTTTCCCCATTGGTCAGATCCTCCCATTTGAAGACTGATGCCCTTGTTTTTCCAAAGGTGAAAGAAGTCATATCCTTGAATCAACTGGTAGCTAAATTCAGTAAATGAAATTCCGCTGTCAAGCCTAGATTTTACAGAATCTTTGGCCATCATATAATTTACAGTTATGTGTTTACCCACATCTCTGATAAAGTCTAAAAATGAAAATTCTTTAAACCAATCGTAGTTGTTTACTACTTCTGCAGAGTTCTCTCCGCAGTTAAAGTCTAAGAATTTTTCAAGCTGAGCCTTTTGACATGATAAATTGTGGTTCAATTGCTCATTGTCAAGAAGCTTTCTTTCGGCCGACTTAAAACTCGGATCACCGACCATTCCCGTAGCACCTCCTACAAGGGCAATGGGTTTATGTCCGCATCTCTGAAAGTGAACCAATGTCATGATTTGCACTAAGTTACCTACTCCTAAAGAATCTGCCGTTGGATCAAACCCAATATAGGCGGTAGTCATCTCTTTAGTGAGTTTTTCTTCCGTTCCTGGCATGATGTCGTGCAACATTCCGCGCCATTTGAGTTCTTCTACAAAATTCTTTTCCATCATTTTTTCTCGAATTGCAATGTATGTTTCTAAATCAACGAAGTTTTATTTCCGCTGACCCAAATAATTTTTCCAAATTTGCTTCAAAAATAGGGTTTTATCAGCCATATTGTAATAATTTAAACCATCAATATGATTCTTGTTACGGGAGGTACGGGATTACTCGGTAGTCATTTGCTTTATTCACTTACTTCTAAAGGTGAAAAAGTGCGCGCGGTTAAACGTCCGTCAAGCAACTTGGCTCCCGTAAAGCATGTCTTTTCATATTACTCTTCTCACTACGAAGAGCTCTTTAAGACGATTGAATGGGTAGATTGCGACTTGTTTGATGTACATAGTGTGCAAGATGTTTTTGAAGGAATAAAGACGGTGTACCACTGTGCGGCCATCGTTTCTTTTTATCCTTCTGATGCCTATAAAATGATTTCTGAAAATCCGTTGATTACTGGTAACTTGATCAATGAGGCGCTTTCGCGGGAAGGTGTGGAATTTTGTCATGTAAGCTCTGTCGCTGCCTTGGGTCGCACGGATAAAAATGAAATGTTGACAGAAAAATCTCTGTGGACAGATTCTCCGGAAAATTCAAATTATGCCAAGAGTAAGTACTTGGCCGAAATGGAAGTTTGGCGAGGAATTGAAGAAGGGCTAAAGGCAACGATTGTCAATCCGTGTATAATATTAGGTCCTGGGTTTTGGCAAGGGGGCTCTGGAAAGTTGTTTTCTAGTGTGTATTCAGAATTTCCCTATTACACAGAAGGAGTAAATGCCTTTGTAGACGTTAGAGATGTGGTAGACATCATGATGCAGTTGGTAGAAAAAGGATGCTGGGGTGAACGTTTTTTAACAACCGCAGAAAACAAAACCTATCAAGAGCTCTTCAATATGATGGCCGATGAACTAAAAGTCAAAAGACCGCATAAAAAGCCTTCGCCTTTTGTTATGGGCATGGTGTGGAGGATTGAATGGCTGAGAAGTCTCTTGTTTAAATCAAAGCCATTAATTACTAAAGAAACCGCAAGGTCTTCTAGAGGTAAATATCATTACTCAAGCGAAAAGGTAAAGCAAAGGTTGAATTTTACTTTTCGTCCTCTATCTTCTTCAATAAAGAGTTTTTCGGAGCATTTTTTGAGAGACCTTGAGAAATAGATTCCTTTACCTGTTCCTTTAGTTCTTCAGGTACTTCCTTTTTTGCGTTTTTCTGCAGGTCAACTTCAATTTGTTGAAGGTTGATGATCACTTCGCCAAACATCTCTGACGACCTTTTTGGGTGGACGCTGTACCAAGAAAAGCTCGTGTCAAATTCTGCTTGCGTAATTTGGTATTTCTCCCAAATGGTTTTGTAGTAAGAGGCTAACTTTAAAGTGTCTGACAATACACCATCTCCCGTTCGGGCTCCTTCAATCAACAAAACGTCCGTCATGACCTTGGTCATTTTTTGCTGATCAATGATGTAGTCAGGCACAGGTTCATTCTCGTTGGTTCGGCTGCAAGCCAAAACAACAAGAGCTATCAACCCTATTTTAACGATTGAATTCAAGAGCTTTTCCTTGGTGAGCGGTTTCTACCTTTCCGTTTTCAAAAACGACGTTTCCGTTAACAAAAGTATGAGTTACTCTAGATTTAAAAGAAGTTCCTTCAAACGGAGACCACTTGGCCTTGCAAAGAATATTGTCTTTAGAAACGGTCCATGGTGAAGAAGGATCTATCAAAACAAGGTCAGCAAAGTAACCTTCTCTCAAAAATCCACGTTGGTCAATTTTGAAGAGTTTTGCAGGGTTGTGACACATCTTTTCTACCATTTTTTCAATAGATAGCTTGCCTTGTTTCACAAACTCCATCATGGCTACTAAAGAGTGTTGAACTAATGGACCACCACTAGGTGCAGAAGGATATTTATTTGCTTTTTCTTCAAGCGTATGAGGCGCGTGGTCCGTTGCAATAACATCAATGCGTCCGTCTAGAACAGCATCCCAAATTTGATTTTTATCGGCTTCGGTTTTTACCGCCGGGTTCCACTTAATGAGAGACCCTTTTTTGTCGTAGAAAGAATCGTCAAACCACAAGTGATGAATACAAGCTTCTGCGGTGATCTTCTTTTTTTCTAAAGGCTCTTTGGTGAAAAGCGTGGTTTCAATTCCTGTAGAAATATGAAAAACGTGTAAACGAGTTCCGTGTTTTTTTGCCAAGTCTACTGCCATTGAGCTTGAAAGGTAGCATGCCTCTGCAGACCGAATTAACGGGTGGTAAGAAAACGGAATGTCATCGCCAAACTGGTCGTGGTATTTGGCATAGTTAGCCTTAATAGTTGCCTCATCTTCACAGTGCGTGATGATTTGATTGTCTACTTGGCTAAAGATTTTTTCTAGAGCCACCAAGTCATCTACCAACATGTTTCCGGTGCTTGATCCCATAAAAATCTTTACCCCCGGAACCTTTTTGTTGTCTGCCTTCAACAACTCTTCAAGGTTGTCATTGGTAGCCCCTAGGTTAAAAGCGTAGTTGGCAATTGACTTTTGACTTGCCAGGTCGTATTTGTCTTGTAATTTTTCAATTGTGGTAGCCTGAGGTACTGTGTTGGGTTGTTCTATATAAGAAGTAGTTCCTCCCGCGACAGCGGCTATACTCTCTGAGTGAATGTCACCTTTATGAGTTAGTCCAGGCTCTCTAAAGTGAACTTGGTCATCAATAATTCCTGGAAGTAAGTACTTGCCATTGGCATCTATTACTCGGGTTTCGGCTTTTTTGTGAGAAATGTTTTGGTCAATTTTCTCAATGCGTCCATTTTCAATTAATAAATCGCCAAAAAAGGTTTTTCCTTCATTGACCATTTTAGCATTCTTGATAAGAATAGATTTTGACATTTTGACTAGGAATTTATTGGGGTAAATATCGTGAAACTAGAGTAAAAAATCAGTTTTTTTGCTGATAGGTTTTAAAAAGGCTAGACAGTTTTAAACTGATAACCCCAAAGATGGCTTCTTTAATAATGCCTTTAGACATTTTTGAAGTTCCTTTGGTTCTGTCTGTAAAAATCACAGGCACTTCTACCAAGTTAAATCCGAATTTCCAAGCTTTAAACTTCATTTCTATTTGAAAGGCATAACCCACAAACTTGATTTTGTTAAAGCGAATATGCTCTAGAACTCTTCGGCGGTAGCAAATAAATCCAGCGGTAGTGTCTTGAATGGGCAGCCCCGTAACAAAGCGAACGTATTTTGAAGCAAAGAAAGAAAGCAAAACCCTACTCATGGGCCAGTTGACCACATTTACCCCAGTAATGTACCTCGAGCCAATGGATAAATCGCCACCGTCTTCGGCACATGCTTTATAAAGTTTGGTAAGGTCTTTGGGGTTGTGACTAAAGTCGGCATCCATTTCAAAAATGAACTCATAATTTCTTTCAAGGGCCCATTTAAACCCGTGTAAGTACGCGGTACCAAGACCCATTTTGCCAGAACGTTCAGAAAGAAATAGTTGATTGGGGAATTCTTTTTGAAGTCCCTTAACTATTTCACCGGTACCATCAGGAGATCCGTCGTCGACAATTAGGATGTGGAATTCTTTTTTCAAACCAAAAACCGTACGGATAATATCAACAATATTATCTTTTTCGTTATACGTTGGAATTACAACTAAGGCGTCTGACAATTTCTTTCGGTTTTTTAATGAATGTCAAATGTAATCAAATAGTAGTTTTAAATTAAATGGAATTATTTATTGGTTGTTTTTTAACATTCACCGCTAACTTTAGCTAATTTCACCCTCGTATGGATATCTACAACAACAAAAATGTTTGGAAACTTACCCTACTGTTCATGGCTGTGCTTATTGGGGTAGGAACTCTCTGGTACACAGAGTCTTTTCTTAAAGAACTCAGGCACGAGGAAGAGAAGAATATTAAAATTTGGGCCGACGCGGTAACGGTGGCGGCTTCTTCTACCTCTGGCGAGGATTTGTCTTTTGCCATTTCTATTATTGAAAACAACAGTACCGTTCCGGTTATTTTGGTCGATGATAAGGGCAATATTATAGCTTCTCGAAACTTGAAAAAAGGCAAGGAGAACGACGAAGACTATCTGGAGAAGCAAATTGTCAAAATGGCTTTAGAGCACGACCCTATAGAAATACCGTACCTAGACAACAGCAAAAACTTCCTGTACTTTAGTGAGTCAGTGATGTTGACCAAATTGAGAGTCTATCCGGTGGTAATGCTGGTGGTGATTGCCCTTTTTGTAGGGATTGCTTATCTAGCCTTTTCAAGTTCTAGAAAAGCAGAGCAAAATAGAGTTTGGACAGGAATGGCCAAAGAAACGGCTCATCAAATCGGAACTCCGTTGAGTTCACTGATGGGGTGGATAGAGATTTTGCGGACACAAAATACCGATGAAAGCATGTTGAAAGAGATGGAAAACGACATTTCTCGTTTAACCATTATCACCGAAAGATTTTCAAAAATCGGATCTCAGCCCAAGCTTGAAAAGGGAGATGTTAAGGAACTCATTGAACAATCGGTAACCTATTTTAAAAGGAGAATTAGTCAAAAAATTGACTTGTCATTTACCACCGATGACCTAAACTCTTTTCACGTGATTATGAATCCGCAACTCATGGGGTGGGTAATTGAAAACCTCATTAGAAATGCAGTAGATGCCATTGAACGTGAAGGATCCATAAAAATTCATGTTTCAGAAAGCGCAAAGTATTTAAAAATAGAAGTTGAAGACACCGGTAAAGGAATACCGTACCGTCAGCTCAAAGCCGTTTTTCGTCCTGGGTTTACCACCAAGTCAAGAGGTTGGGGTCTCGGACTTTCCTTGGCAAAGAGAATAGTAGAAAACTATCACAAAGGCAAGATTTCGGTTGCCAAAAGTGAACTGGGATCGGGTACTACTTTTAGAATTTCACTTCCCAAGGCATAATGGCTGGAATCTATCTTCACATACCGTTTTGTAGCAGAGCGTGTACCTATTGTGATTTTCACTTTAGCACAAAGATGGACACCTACCCAAGGGTGGTGAACGCCCTTTTACAAGAATTGAATCAACGTTCGTCTGAGTTAGATGGCCAAGGGGTTGAGTCTATTTACCTAGGTGGGGGCACTCCTTCTCTTTTGAAGAATAAAGATTTAGAAGAAATTCTCAACACCATACATCGGCAGTTTTCAGTTTCTCCGCATGCCGAAATTACCCTAGAAGTAAACCCAGAAGACGTGACTCCTGAAAAAGCTCAATTTTGGAAGGCAGTGGGCATCA
This sequence comes from uncultured Schleiferiaceae bacterium, assembly GCA_965661055.1. Taxonomy (GTDB): domain Bacteria; phylum Bacteroidota; class Bacteroidia; order Flavobacteriales; family Schleiferiaceae; genus CBFHSF01. The sequence goes on from CBFICS010000011.1 coordinate 40,905, forward strand.
ATCGCTTGAGTATGGGAATTCAATCTTTTCATGAAAAAGATTTGATTTTCATGAACAGAAATCATCATTCCCGCGAAAGCGAAACGGCCATTCTTGAAGTGCAAAAAGCAGGACTTGATAATTTGACCGTTGATTTGATTTACGGCTTGCCCAATGCTAGTCATGAAGAGTGGTTGTACAATGTAAAGAAGGCCATTGACATGGGAGTTCAACACCTGTCGTCATATGCCCTTACGGTGGAAGAGAAGACCGTTTTAGCCCATCAAATAAAAACTAAAAAGTTGCCTCCGCTTGACGAAGAACTTGCCCAAGAACAATTTTTTATGCTGGTTGATGAGGTTCAAAAAGCCGGATTTAGACATTATGAAATATCGAATATGGCCTTGCCGGGATATGAGGCGCTTCACAATACAAATTACTGGAAGGGGGTTCCGTATTTAGGTATTGGACCGTCTGCTCATTCATACGACGGAGTAAACCGGCGATGGAATGTTTCTAACAACATAAAATACGCCGCGGGCATTGAAGCGGGAACGCGTTATTTTGAGGAAGAGTTTCTTACCGACAAAGATCGTTTTAACGAAAGAATCATGACCGGATTGCGAATGGATACCGGGATTGACTTAGAAAGCCTCAAAAGTGATTTTCCAGAAAACTTCACTCAGTTTTTGTTGAGTGAAGCCCAACAAGACCTTACGAATAATCGGTTGACGTTGAAAAACAACCACCTAAAGGTAACTCCAGAGAACCGATTTTTTGCCGATGGCATTGCCGCAAACTTGTTTTTTATTTAAAGCTTTTAAAAAGAGCTTATATTTGAGGAAACACAAAAATCGAATCCAATTTTCATGAAGGTTTCTGTAAACTACAACGGTGAGAAATTCCATGCCAACTTAAACCAGCCTTTAGATATATCAATGGCCGTAAGAGACCTTGAAGAGGCGACCAGAGCCTGGTATGTTGATAAGGCTAAAATTGAACCCATTGTCATGGGAGATTGGGTAGGTTCGGTAGAATCAGGAGCAGGGGTAAACTTCAACGAGATTTATTTTTCTCCCCATGCCCACGGAACCCATACAGAGACTTTAGGCCACGTCACTCTTGAAAAGCATTCTATAGATAGAAGGTTAGAAAAGTATTTTTTTACCTGTAGAGTCATTTCTTGTGAGTTAGACCAGCACGGGAAAAACCAAGTGGTAAATACCCAAAAGGTATTAGATGAACTGGGTCAGGCAGAAATAACAGAAGCCCTAGTGCTGCGGACCACGCCCAATGATGACTCAAAATTGCACACCAATTATTCGAATACCAATCCACCATTTATTGAACCTAGCCTAGCCAAAGAGCTTGCCAAGTTGGGCGTGAATCACCTGTTGATTGATACGCCTTCCGTAGACCCCGAAGAAGACGGTGGCGCCTTGTTGTCTCATCATGCTTTTTGGGCAACTGAATCTGATGCCCCTCGTGTAAACGCTACCATTTCTGAACTGATTTACGTCCCTAATCACATTCCGGATGGAGTTTATCTGCTAGAATTACAAATAGCTCCCATCGTTAATGATGCTGCGCCAAGTAGGCCTTTGTTATATCCTTTGACCCAATAATATTTCCACATGAAAAAGTTCCTCACGCTATTGTTTATTTCCATCACCACGATGGTCTCAGGTCAAAATTATTCCCTTTCGGGTCAGGTGTTTGATGAAAAAACCAAGGAGCCATTGCCCTTTGTCAACGTTACGATCAATGGTTCTCAGTTTGGACTTTCTTCAGATGTAGACGGAAAGTTTACCATTACCCACAACCAACCCATAACGGAACTTACTTTTAGCTTTATCGGATATGAAAAGAAGTCTGTGAGTATTGGTGCGGATTCTCCCTCAAAGTTAAAGGTGTATTTAACAGAGTCTGAAAACTTACTTAGAGAGATAAGCTTGGTGGCAGGAGAAAATCCTGCATTTAGAATTTTGAGAAAGGCAATTGCCAATAAAAAGAAAAACCAACCGGAGTACCTAGACTCATATAGCTACAAATCGTACAATAAGTTAGTGGCTACCATTAAGGCAGATTCAATGCCTCCCCTGTTTGATACCAACCTTGTAGTGACCACAGACACCAGTTACACAACGGTAGATTCTTCTGGGTATAACCTTAAGAAGTTCATGGATTCGCAACACCTATTCATTATGGAAAGTGGTACGGAAAACAAATACGTTAAGCCTGGGGCAAAAGAAGAAAAGGTTTTAGCCACTAGAACCTCCGGTTTAAAACAGCCCATTTTTGTTTTGGTGTCAAGTCAAATTCAAAGTTTTAGCTTTTATGATGACTTTATCAGCATTTTGGGCAAAGACTTTTTAAATCCATTGAACAAACAAGCTTTTAAACATTACGTGTATGAAATAAAAGATACTATTTTCAATGGAAATGATTCTGTGTTTTCAATACAGTATTATCCGCGAAAAAATCCAAAAATCCCTTGTCTAGAAGGGGTAATGTATATTAATAGTGATGGCTATGCCCTTCAAAACGTAACGGCAGAACCTTCAGAAAAAACCGGAATAGGAATTAACATTCAACAGAAGTACGAACGGTTTGAAGGACAATGGTTTCCCGTTCAGTTGAACTATGACTTTAGAGTTTACGGAATAAGTGTAAACGATTTGCAGCCCATTGGCATTGGCAGAACGTACATTAAAGAAGTCCAGATAAATCCCACGCTTAACAAAAGAAAGTTTTCAAGTGCTGACATCTTATTGAGTGACTCTTCTCTCACCAAAGATCAAGCCTATTGGAACCGGTTGCGAGGAGATTCGTTAGATAAAAAGGAGTTAAGGACCTATGAGTTTATAGATTCTATTGGTGAAGAAGTAGATCTTGACGGACAAATTGAAAAGCTACAAACCTTACTTGAAGGTAGAATTCCTTATAAGTTTGTAGAAGTCCCCATAGACAAGATTTTGCGATACAATATTTATGAAGGGCTTCGACTTGGCGTAGGGGTAGAAACCAATGACAAGTTGATAAAAGGAGTTAGATTAAAGGGCTATGTAGGCTATGGTTTTCGTGACGAAGTCTTTAAATACGGCTATGGTACCGAAATAACCCTAAACCGCAGGTACAATTGGATTCTTGGAGGTTCGTATTATTTCGACATTGAAGAAACCGGAAAAACCTTTAATACCTTAACGGGAAGAAAAGGGTTGCTAAGCAATGATACCCGGTATTTGTGGATAGAGCAATTTGACGAAGTTTCTAGCGTAAGCTTCTATACAAAAACGGATTTATCGCCTCATTTAAAAGCAATTTTTCAAGCAAACAGAGACAACCATTGGGTCAATGGCAATTATGCTTACCGATCAGTTTCTGATGACGACGTGTTGACCGATCGCAATGGGTTTAATTTCGCTTTTGCCAGAGCGAGTTTTAAATACAGTCCTGGTGATGAGATTATGGAAACCCCCTTGGGTAGGAAGGTGATTAACACCGGCAGTTTTCATTACTACCTAGATGTTGAACAAGGTTTTAAATGGGAGGACCAAGGAGATTTTGATTACACCAAGTTAAACGCTTCTGTAGAGTACACTCTAAAGACCATTAGGTTTGGAGAGTCAAAGTTTATCTTAAATGGTGGAATGGTAAGTGCTGAGGTTCCGGTGTCAAAACTGTATTATCCAGGAGCCAACGTTCCGTCTAACCGATATTATTCTATGACCACTTCATCAGTTGGGACCTTTGAAGCCATGCGCAACAATGAGTTTCTAGCCAACAAATATGTTTCGTTAAACTACAGGCAAAACTTTTTACAGCGTTGGGGTAAGCCTTGGGGTTATGAATGGGACTTAGAGTGGGTTGTGGGTGCATATTTTGGTTGGTTAGACAATCCGGATTTCCATCAGAACATTTCTACCCAAACTGCCAGTCAAGGTTATTACGAAACAGGACTTGAACTCAATAAATTATTCAATGGGATGGGAATTGGGGTGTATAGGCGTTTTGGTGCTTACTCGTTTAATAACGAGATAGATAACTGGGCCTTTAAACTCACTTTTAGAAACAATTTCTTTTAATTCTTATTTTATTGATTTGGTTACCTTTGTTGGCTATTCACAAAAAAGCCTATGTGGACCCTTATAGCTCGTGTAATTTTAAGAAATAAGATAGCTTTATTGGCCTTGGTTGCTTTGACAACCGCCATTATGGGGTATCAAGCAACCCACATTCAGATTTCTTACAAGTTTGCACGAATTCTTCCCGTAGATGACACTGCCAATATTGAGTATCAAGAGTTTTTACACGCTTTTGGTGAGGCAGGTAATACCATTGTGATGGCTACTGAAGACAGTGCATTCTTCACTCCGAAAAGGTTGCAGCTATGGGACAATCTATCCAATGAAATTACAAATATTTCTGGAGTTGAAAATGTTTTGTCGGTTACCAACACCTATGATTTGTGGTTAAACGATTCAACAGATATTTTAGAACCCATCCCCTTTGTAGATATAATACCGACTACCCAAGAAGAAGCCAATCAACTCAAGCAAAAGTTGCTCAACAGGCCTTTTTATCAAGGGCTGTTATATACTTCAAACGGCAACGTAAATCTCATGATGGTTTCTCTACGTGATGATCAACTGTACAATAAGAACATTATTAGGATTGTTGAAGAAGTCAAGTCCATTATTTTAAATTTTGAAAAAGACACGGGAATTCAAGTGCGGGTATCGGGCCTGCCTTATATAAGAATGGCCAATACCAAAAAGGTAAAAAATGAGGTCTACCTATTTATCTTTTTAACCATAGTGGTCACTGCTTTGCTTTTGTTCTTGTTTTTAAAATCACTAAGAGCCATGTTGGTGGCCTTGTTGGTGGTAGTTATCGGAGTCGTGTTTTCCTTGGGTTTAATCAGTTCTCTTGGCTATGAGATCACCATTTTGAGTTCATTGATTCCGCCATTGGTTATTGTCATTGGTATTCCTAATTGTATTTTCCTCATCAATAAATACCATTCAGAATTCAAAGAACACGGAGTTAAAATATTGGCATTACACAGAGTGATTAGAAAGGTAGGGAATGTGACCCTTTTAACGAATATGACCACATCCCTTGGATTTGCTGCCTTCATTTTGACCTCGAGTCAGTCTTTGGTAGAATTTGGAGTAGTTGCTTCGTTAAATATTATTGCTGTATTCGTAATTAGTATTATTTTAATTCCAATTATCTACACCTATTTATCTCCCCCAAAGGAAAAGCATTACAAGCACCTTGATCACAATTGGGTGAATAAGTTAATTTCTACCTTAACCTGGCTAGTGCAACACGGTCGTCCTCTAGTTTACCTAATGTCTCTTATAGTAACTGTAGCGGCCCTGTATGGCATCTCAGAAATTAAAACTACCGGAAACCTTACCGAAGACTTTTCAAAAGACGATCCGGTTTACAAGGATGTAAAGTTTATGGAGAGTCAGTTTGAAGGAGTAATTCCTTTAGAGATTATTGTTGACACCAAAAGGCCAAAAGGAGTTGAAAAGAGCAGTACCTTAAAGAGAATAGATAAGTTTCAAAGCATATTAGATACTTTTCCTAATATTTCAAGGTCCCTGTCAATGGTAGATTTTATCAAATCGGCTAAGCAAGCATTTTTTGGTAATTCACCTTCTTTTTACAGCCTGCCAACCGCCAATGAAAGAGCCTTTGTTTACCAAAGTCTGCCAAAAAACCTTGAAGGAAACAGCGAATTGTTAAACTCATTGGTTGATTCTGCTAGACAAAAAGCAAGAATCACCATGCAGCTAGCCGACATATCAACTCCAGAATTAGAGGTTCTTGAGGCAGAGATAAAAACAATTGTTGACGAGATTTTTCCTCCAAAAAATTATGAGGTGACCATAACGGGCGCCTCAGTAATATTTTTAAAAGGAACCGATTACCTAATCAAGAACTTAATTGTGAGTTTGGCTTTGGCCATTTTTGTCATCGCCTTGATTATGTCCTTTTTGTTCGGAAGTGGCCGAATGGTGTTCATTTCACTCATCCCCAATATTATTCCCCTCTTGGTGACGGGTGGAATTATGGGCTTCTTTGGTATCCCAGTAAAACCCTCCACTATTTTGGTCTTTTCTATTGCCTTCGGAATTTCAGTAGATGACACCATTCACTATTTGGCAAAATACAGACAAGAGCTAAAGTCTAACGGATGGAAAATAGGGCCGGCGGCGTTGACCAGTATTCGTGAAACCGGAATCAGTATGTTTTATACTTCCGTAGTATTGTTTTCCGGATTTTCCATATTTATCTGGTCAGAATTTGGAGGAACCATTGCCTTGGGTATCTTAGTGTCCATAACTCTTTTTGTAGCCATGGTAAGCAACTTAGTATTGCTTCCGTCATTGTTGTTATCTCTAGAAAGGTTTGTAACCGCCAAAGAGTTTAATGAGAATCTCATTGAGATTTATGAAGGCGAAGACGAAGAAGACGAGACCGAAGAAATTTCTAAAAAAGAAAAAAAGTAAATCATGAAAGGAATCATTTTAGCTGGCGGGTCAGGAACTAGACTTCACCCATTAACCCTTGCGGTAAGTAAGCAATTGATGCCCATTTACGATAAGCCAATGATTTATTACCCACTTTCAACCTTAATGAATGCGGGTATTAGAGATATATTAATCATTACCACTCCGCATGACCATGAGCTTTTTGTAAAGCTGTTAGGCGACGGTTCTAGAGTGGGGTGTAACTTTCAATATACTATTCAAGAAGAGCCCAACGGATTGGCACAAGCCTTTGTGTTAGGTGAAGAGTTTATTGGTGACGATAACGTTGCCTTGATTTTGGGCGACAACATTTTTTACGGAAGTGAAATGCCAGCGCTACTATCTGAAAGTGCTGACCCCAAAGGCGGAATTGTATTTGCTTACAGGGTTTCTGATCCTGAAAGATACGGGGTGGTTGAGTTTGACAAAAGCCTTAAAGCCATTAGCATTGAAGAAAAGCCAGAAGTGCCCAAGTCTAAGTTTGCGGTTCCAGGTCTTTACTTTTACGACAATTCTGTGGTTAAAATCGCCAAAGAATTGAAGCCAAGCCCAAGGGGTGAATATGAAATCACAGACGTCAATAAGGCGTATTTAGAAAAAAATCAACTTCACGTGAGAATACTTGACCGTGGCACGGCTTGGTTAGACACGGGTACATTCCCTAGTCTTATGGCCGCAGGACAATTTGTTCAGGTTATGGAAGAAAGACAAGATATAAAGGTTGGATGTATTGAAGAAGTTGCCTTTACACAAGGATTTATCACCGAAGACCAACTAAGAGAAATTGCACAGCCCCTTCTCAAGAGTGGTTATGGAAAGTATCTTTTATCTTTGTTATCATAGAATGGCATTATCACTAGAAAAATATCAAAGAGAATTTGCCTCTGCACTAGAGTCACTTTCGTGGGATATGAAGCCAGCCAATCTTTATGAACCCGCAGAATACATACTTTCTATTGGGGGTAAAAGGCTTCGTCCTGTATTGACCTTTATAGGAGCTCAACTGTATACAGATGACCTCTCTAAAGCCGTTCCGCCGGCATTAGCTGTAGAGATTTTCCACAACTTTTCATTGCTTCATGACGACATCATGGATGATGCGCCCTTGCGAAGGGGAAAGCCTACCGTTCATGAAAAGTGGAATGCCAATATTGGAATTCTTTCGGGTGATGTAATGCTTGTTAAAGCCTTTCAACAAATTGAAAAAGTAGGTCCTGAAATGCTTCCAAAAGTATTGCCTGTATTTTCAAAAATGGCGGTTGAGGTCTGTGAAGGGCAGCAGATGGACATGGATTTTGAGACGAGAGACGATGTGACTCTTGTCGAGTACCTAGAAATGATTGCCTATAAAACCTCGGTTTTAATCGGTGCCGCCTTTCAAATGGGAGCCTTGGTGGGTGGAGCAAGCCAATCTGAAAGCGAACTTCTCTATGAGTTTGGATTAGATTTAGGCATCTCATTTCAAATAATGGACGATTATTTAGACGTTTACGGCGATCCTAAAAAATTTGGAAAGCAAGTTGGCGGAGATATTTTGTCTAACAAAAAAACCCTTCTATTAATTGAGGCATTGAATAGATCAAAGGGCACTTCATACGAAGATTCTTTAAAAAATTGGCTGAGTACTACAGAAATTTCTGACAAGAAAGTTGCTGAAGTCACCAAAATTTTCACTAACTTGAATATAGACACCTTTGCATTAGACCGTGCTAGGGAATACTATGACAAGGCTTTAAGTCTGTTAGATAAGTTGAATTTATCAGACAATAAGTTAAGTGAAATTAAAGAATTTGCCCAATGGTTGTTAAACAGAGATCGCTAACCCTACTCTTTTACTTTAGCTTCCTATTTTCAAATACCGCCTATAGTCAATTTGAAAATAGACATCATCTAGAAGTAAAAACCGCCCCTATTAGATACACCTATGGACCAAATATTGAAGGGGAACTTCGATTTGATAATTACGCATTGATTGGCGGATACCAAGTCTACCATCGTGATTTTTATTTAGAAACAGGAGGGTTTTTAACGCTTGCTCCTTCACTGGTAGCTTCAAATGGAGAAATGTCTTGGATAGGGGTGCGCAGGTATTGGCAAGTCACAGAAAACACAGATGTTTTTATGGGATTTAGATTTCGCAGAAAAACGGTTTCTTTTAAGGATGTAAACCATCAAGAAGCGGTAGATGGATTTCTTTTTGGAAGACCGGAGAGCTTTGAAGATTGCGATGAAAAGTCAGAAATCTATATTCTTACTGTTGGCGTTAAGCAAACCCTATCATTCTTTACCTATGAACTTTATGTAGGCGGAGGAATCAATCATCACGAGTCCAAGATTTACAAGTATGAGGTTTCATATTTTGACGGCTCGATTTGGCAAACCGAGTATATTCACAAAGCTCCTGATTTGGCTCACATTACTTTTGGCTTGTCTCTAGGATTCGGATACTAAGAGTTTAAATACTCTTCTATTATATTTTTACTAACCTAACTTTTTTACCCATGAAAACCCTGAAAAAAGTAATGGTGCTCCTGTTTTTTTGCACCGGATTCCCAACAATCGCACAAGAATCAAACAATCCACATGGCTTTGAAGTAAAGACAGCACCCCTTCGTTTTTTTTACGGAGGAAACTTCTCCGTTGAATTTCTAGGTGATGATTTTGGCATTAGTCTAGGCGTTCAATCCTATAATCGAGACTTTTATCACCACGGAAGTATCATCCCAAAAGTCAATGACTGTAATGGCTTTATGGTAGACCTTGGATTTAGAAAATACAAACGACTTACGCCAGTTACGCAAAGGTTCTGGGGTGTGTCTTTAAAGTATAAGAACATATTTTTCCCGAGGGCCGATGAAAGTAACGATAATGGATATTCTTATTATTCAAGGACCAATGAGGTGTCTAACGTAGTTTACGGCACCTGGGGGTATAAAAAGATTTACGGAAATTTTTTGTGGGAGTATTATTTTGGTGCGGGCGTTATGCATCAACCTTACGACTTAAAAACCTATTCTGTTAATGCTTTTGGTTCCACTGAAGAACTTAATACTGAATCAAAAGTATATTGTATGCCCTACGTAACCTTTGGGCTGAACATCGGAATCGTATTTTAGTTTTTGATTATTAAATCGCTAACTTGGTGAAGTAAATAATTCACGAGGATTTGAAAAGAACATTTTCGTTTTTAGTCATTCTTTTTTGTTTGAGCTATTCAGCAATGGGGCAATCTACCCGCAGGCATTTCTTTGAAATTAAATCTGCCCCAATTCGTTGGATATACGGCCCCAACGTAGAAGCCGAGATTAGGTTTGATCGCTTTGCAATACTCGGTGGGTTTCAAAAATATCATAGAGATTTTTTTATCAACACAAACGGGAAGGCCTTTTTTGACTTTGATATAGAATTAGAAGATGGAGAAGGAGAAATGTCTTGGATAGGACTCCGCTACTATTTTCCGAAACCCAATGGGGTTGACTTTTTTATTGGCGCTAGATATCGTCATAAAACCTTATCCTTTAATCGGTTAAATAGTTTCGAGGACCCAAATCCACCAGCCTACTCATACTACAAAAAGGCTGATGAGGTATCTGATATTGGCTTTTTAACCTTTGGCGTTAAGTTTACCCGTTCTGTTTTGGTTTTAGAGCACTATGTTGGGGTTGGCGTTATCCGAAAAAAATCTATAGAAGCCACTTATGAGAGTTATTTCGGCAACCCTTATACGGTTAGTAATTATGATCAAATTGATAAGAACTATCTTTTTTTGACAATAGGTTTAAGTCTAGGACTTGGATTATGAGTTTAGTGATTCCCAATAAATTCGAGGTGTTTTATCAAAACATGGAAAACCTAAAATTTTTGGTGGCTCAGTTAGAAAAAGACATTCCTGACCTAGAGAGTGCATTTTCAACAGAGTTAGAATCTATTTATGAGGTATTGGTCACCTATTTTTCTAAGGAAGATTTAGAATCTTTTCTTCCACAACTTTTGTATAAAATTGATGTGTCTGAGCGTGGGCTTCATGAAAAGATGTCCCTAGGGCAGTACCCTAGTTTTTCCGAACTGGTTGCAGAATCTGTCTTATTTCGAGAGATGGAAAAAGTGTTTTATAGAATTACCTATTCTTAGATTCTTAGAAGGCAAAGCCTACTCTAATTACGTAGGGTTGCGAATAGTAAGATGTGTTGGGGTTGTAAGTTACATTGTAAAGAATCAAGAAAAATGCAGCACTTTTTTCACCAAATTTACTCATAATTCCTCCTCCTAGAAATAGATTATTTGACCATATTCTTTCGGTGTAAATTTCGTTGGTGTTTTGATTCACGTAGGCAGCCCCCCAATTAAGAGATTCATATTCTGCCTGCAGAATGATAGGCATATCGTCAAGGGGTTGAAAAAACGTTAAAGCATTAAATCCATAAACATTATTTGAATATCCTCTAAAGTAAGGGTTTGGGGTGCTGTTAGAGTATTTGTAATAAGAATAAGTTCCCCCAATCCCAACCGATAATTTTTCAGTAACTGCGTAATATATTCTAGGTTGAATATCAATGGCGGTGTACGTCCCAAATTGAAGTCCTAGGTTTCCTCCGAAAGAAAGCTTTTCAAAAAAACTTTTTTGAGATTTCTGGGTTCTTCTGTTGATAGGCTTATTGGTAGAGGGTTTTTCTTTTTGCGATTTTTCCGTGTTCACATTTTCTTCCTCTTTCGGCTTTTCTTCAAAGCGGCTAGGGGTTTGACTGTAAGAAGTCAATACAAATAGTGAAAAACAAAAAAGAAGGAAAACCTTGCGCATAACGAGTGATTTTTCATCGTTAAAGATAACCAATTCTCCTTAATTCAATAATTGTAATTTCAAATGCAAATAGTGCAGTGTAAAGTATGAGTAGTTAATTAATATTGTACTTTTGCCTAAATTTTTGATCAAAAAAACATGGATCGGTTTTCCTTCTTAGGAAGTGTACACTCAGAATTTATTGATGAGTTATACCAGAAGTATCTTAAAAGTCCTGATTCTATAGAGCCCAGTTGGAGGGCTTTTTTTCAGGGGTATGACTTTTCACAAGAGCAGTATGGTGAATTTGACCTCAATGAGGTTTCAGGCGCAGTTCCTGAACAAATAAGAAAAGAATTTTTGGTTCTTAACCTGATTAACGGTTACAGAACTCGAGGACACCTCTTTACTCAAACAAACCCTGTAAGGGCACGTAGAACGTATACTCCCACGCTAGACTTAGAAAATTTCGGACTCTCTAAAGACGATTTAGAAGTTGAATTTGAGGCAGGTCACGAAGTGGGCCTCAATACAAAGGCAACTCTTAGAGAAATCATTTCTCACTTAGAGGCTATTTATTGTAGGTCTATTGGTTCTGAGTATATGTATATCAGAAAACCAGAAGTGGTTTCTTGGATACAAAAGAAGTTACACAAAAACGACAATGCGCCTAGTTATTCAATTGACCAGAAGAAGCGCATTTTACATAAACTCAATGAGGCAGTTGCTTTTGAGAGTTTCTTGAATACTAAATTCGTTGGACAAAAACGATTTTCTATTGAAGGAGCGGAATCATTAATTCCTGCGTTAGACTGCGCCATTCAAACGGCTTCAAATATTGGAGTGGAAGAGTTTGTGCTGGGGATGGCTCACCGCGGTAGACTTAATGTTTTAAGTAATATTTTCGGAAAGCCACAAAGAGAAATTTTTAGTGAGTTTGAAGGTAAGAGGTTTACTGATGATTCGTTTGACGGAGACGTAAAATATCACTTGGGTTACTCTACCAAAACTTCAAACCTAGAAGGTAAGCCTCTTAAGTTAAACCTATCGCCAAACCCTTCTCACCTTGAAGCGGTAAATCCTGTGGTAGAAGGAATAGCACGCGCAAAAATCAACAATGACTACAACGGTGACCAATCTAAGGTGATGCCTATTGTTATTCATGGTGATGCTGCCGTTGCAGGGCAAGGCGTAGTATATGAAACCATTCAGATGGAAACTCTAGAAGGGTACGCCACTGGAGGAACCCTTCATATTGTAATCAACAACCAAGTTGGATTTACAACGAATTACTTAGACGCTAGGTCTTCAACCTATTGTACAGATGTTGCTAAGGTTATTTTGGCTCCTGTTCTCCATGTAAATGGTGACGACGTTGAAGCGGTATGTCATGCGATAAACTTTGCCGTTGAGTATAGACAACAGTTCAAAAAAGATATTTTCATTGATTTGTTGTGCTACCGTAAGTACGGTCATAACGAAGGGGATGAACCAAGATTTACTCAGCCTTTGCTTTATAAGGCCATTTCTAAACACGCCAACCCAAGAAAAATTTACAATGAAATCTTGCTTAAAGAAGGAGTTGTAGGGGAAGGGTTTTTAAAAGAAATGGAGAAAGAGTTCAAGTCTATGCTTGAGCTTGATTACGATGAGTCTAAAAAAATAGAAAAGAACAAGCTTACACCAATTCTTCAAGATGAGTGGCAAGGATTCAGTATTCCTCAGTACGGGAAGATTTTAGAATCGGTTGACACTTCTTTTGATAAGGGTAAGCTAGAAGGTATTGCCAAGGCAATCACAACACTTCCCGAAGGAAAGAATTACTTTAATAAAATTAAGAGGCTTCTCAAAGACAGACATTCAATGGTTTTTGAGTCCAATCAATTAGATTGGGGAATGGCAGAGCAATTGGCCTATGGTTCTCTTATTGCCGAAGGATTCAATATTAGAATTTCTGGGGAAGACGTTGAGCGTGGAACCTTCTCTCACAGACATGCGGTGATCAAGGTAGAAGACTCTGAAGAAGAGATAATTCTTTTGAACCACATTCCAGGCAAAGAAGGTCGATTTGCGATTTACAACTCTTTGTTGAGTGAGTACGCAGTATTGGGCTTTGACTATGGTTATGCCATGGCATCGCCAAAAACACTTACCATTTGGGAAGCTCAGTTTGGCGATTTTGCCAACGGTGCCCAAATTATGATTGACCAGTTTATCGCTGCCGCGGAAGACAAATGGAAATTGCAAAACGGTTTAGTTATGCTTCTTCCTCATGGTTATGAAGGTCAAGGGGCAGAGCATTCAAGTGCCCGTTTAGAGCGCTTCTTGCAGTTGTGTGCTCAAGAAAACATTCAGGTGGCTAACGCGACGACTCCTGCAAACTTCTTCCACCTGTTGAGAAGACAGATGAAAAGAGATTTCAGAAAGCCGTTAGTGGTTATGTCTCCTAAGAGTTTATTGAGAAGCCCGAACTGTTTATCTCCACTAGAAGATTTGGCAAGTGGAAGCTTCCAAGAAGTAATAGATCACCCCACGGCAGTGGCATATAAAGTTAAAAAGGTAGTTTTCTGTTCCGGTAAATTCTACTATGATTTAGAAACAGAAAGGGTAAACCAAAAGGCTGAAGATGTAGCCATTGTAAGGCTTGAACAACTATACCCACTAGCCGTAAGTGAAATAGAAGAAATAATAGAAAAATATTCATCAGCAACCGAATGGATTTGGGCACAAGAAGAACCTGCCAACGCAGGCGCTTGGACCTATATTTTATGGCAGTTCCCTAAGCAACTTACCTTGGTGTCTCCAAGCGCAAGTGCTTCTCCTGCAGCAGGTAGCCATCAAATGGCGATTGCTAGACATAATGAAACCATTCAACGCGTGTTTAAAATATAATATAACGAAGTAGTTATGATACTTGAAATGAAAGTCCCGTCTCCGGGAGAGTCAATCTCAGAAGTTGAAATCGCATCATGGTTAGTAAGTGATGGTGACTATGTTGAGAAAGATCAAGAAATCGCAGAAATTGATTCTGATAAAGCAACACTTGCGCTTCCAGCAGAAGAAAGTGGTGTAATTAAATTACTTGTTGAAGACGGAGAAACCGTTCAAGTAGGGCAAGTGGTTTGTACCATTGATATGGATGCAAAAGGAGAGGCAAAACCTGCCGCTAAGAAAGAAGAAGCTCCTTCTCCTAATCCAATGCCCTCTGAAAAAAGTGAACCTTCAAAGTCATCTTACGCTACAGGAACTCCATCTCCAGCGGCAGCGAAAATGATGGATGAGTCTGGAGTGAAGAATGTTACGGGTACGGGTAAAGATGGTCGTATCACCAAAGCGGATGTAATAGATGCAGTGGCGTCTATGGGATCGGCAGGAAACGGCGTTAGAACGTCAAACCGCGTTAAGATGACTTCGTTGAGAAGAAAATTAGCTGAGCGCTTAGTAAGTGTTAAGAATGAAACGGCTATGCTTACAACCTTTAACGAGGTTGACATGAAGCCGATTTTTGACCTTAGAAAAAAATATAAGGCAGACTTTGCTGAAAAGCACGGAGTAGGTCTAGGATTTATGTCTTTCTTCACCTTGGCAGTAGTTCATGCTTTAAAAGAGTTTCCTCAAGTGAACTCAATGATAGACGGTAATGAACTAGAAACGTTTGACTACAACGATATTAGTATTGCAGTTAGCGGACCGAAAGGGCTTATGGTTCCTGTAATTAGAAATGCTGAAAACATGTCTTTTGCAGGCGTTGAGAAAGAAGTAAAAAGATTGGCTACCAAGGTTAGAGATGGTAAAATTACCATTGATGAAATGACAGGTGGAACGTTTACCATTACCAATGGTGGGGTATTCGGTTCAATGCTTTCTACGCCAATTATCAACCCTCCACAAAGTGCTATCTTAGGAATGCACAACATCGTTGAGCGTCCGGTAGCTATAGACGGTAAAGTAGAAATTCGTCCAATTATGTACGTAGCTCTTTCTTATGATCACCGTGTTATTGATGGAAGAGAGTCTGTTGGTTCTTTAGTTGCGATTAAAAATGCACTAGAGAATCCTGAAGAGATTCTAATGAATGGAGATGCTAAAAAGGCGTTAGGGCTTTAATCACCCGATCTCATAAATTAAAAAAGGGCTGCCAATGGCAGCCCTTTTTTTATAGTACAATTTCTCGTTCCATCTCAATTTTACCGTCCACAATTAACCGCGCATAAAGCGTTTGCCCCTCGTATTCTAAGGGATTGAAACTGTATTCTACTTTGTGTTTTCCTTTAAAGGTTTGTTCTTCAAAAATCTCTTGAAGTACAATTCCATTAGAATTAAAAAGGGCTACATGAGTTTTGTGCGGATGTGAGAATGAAAAACTAAAAAATCCTTTAAAAGACGCCTTTCTAGTTTTTCTTGGGGCCTCAATTTCTGGATTTTCAGTAGAGAGGGGTGGTAGGTTTCTGATTGATCTTACGTAGTTGATAGATTCTAGTCTCTCGGGCGCTTCCTCCCAAAAGAAACGTTCGGGCTCTTCCAGCGACCAAATCAGTTCCTGTCCAAATACCCCGTCAATTTTTTTGTCTGCCATGTGCTTTGCAATAGAAGCGTATTGTTGGCTATGGGCTCCTAAAGTATATACAGACTCGGTTTTTGGGGCAGGATTATTAGGTTGAATACACATCGAAGAAATATTGAAAACCTTTTTTTCATTGGGTAGCAATTCGCATATCAAGTCCTCCGTAACCACCAAGTCTTGCTCATGGGGGGTATGGAATAGTTGTCCGCCGTTTAGGTGAATAGCTAGGTTCTTCTTTGTCGTATTCGTTAAGGTTATGGCCAAGGGCTTGGTGTAATGCGTGAATTCAGAATTTCCTGAAATGTTCGCTTGTATGAGCTTTTGCTTCAACGCAACCTCTAGGGTAAGGGGTTTGGTTTTACTAGGAACAAAAGCATAGGTTAGTGCTAGAACAACCAACAACAGAATTGACTTTTTCATAGGTGAGGTTTTATAGGAACAACGAAATTTACATCTTTTAATTATATCTCAATTTAGATTCTACATCTTTGCAGAATGAAGTGGATTGATACGCATGCGCATTTATACCTCGATAAATTTCAGGATGATTTGGACGAGGTTTTTCAAAGGATGAAAACGGAAGGAGTTGACAAGGTCTTTTTGCCCAATATTGATTTAAATTCCCTTCCGGGGATGATGAAGCTTGTGGATGATTATCCTGAGGTTGCTTATCCCATGATTGGACTCCACCCATGTGATGTGAAAGAAAATTACCAGGAAGTGCTCAGCGAGTTGAAAGCCTTTTATTTAAACCAACCTGAGCGATTTATTGCAGTGGGAGAAATTGGAATTGACTTGTATTGGGATCAGTCGACCTTGAAAATTCAAATGGATGCTTTTGTTGAGCAAATCTCATGGGCTAAACAATGGGGATTGCCCATAGTAATTCACTGTAGAGATAGTTTTGATGAGATTTTTGAGGTGCTAGAAAGTGAAAAGTCGCCCGAGTTATATGGAGTATTGCACTGTTTTACCGGCGACGAAAACCAGGCCAGAAAGGCTATAGATCTCAATATGAAATTGGGGATTGGTGGTGTGGCTACATTTAAAAATGGAGGATTAGACAAGGCGTTAAAAAACATTCCAATAGAAGAAATGGTAGTAGAAACAGACAGTCCGTTTCTCGCTCCAACACCCTACCGCGGAAAGAGAAATGAATCTTCGTACATTCCATTAATAGGTAGTAAATTAGCGGAAATAACCGGCCGAAGAATTGAGGAGGTCGCCGAAATAACCACTCAAAACGCAAAGCGTATCTTTAACATATGAATTCCCAAAAAAAGATAGTTTTAATCTATACTGGAGGAACCATAGGGATGGTTCAAGATACTGAAACCGGCGTATTAAAGCCGTTTGATTTTACTCATCTCTTTGAAAAAATACCCGAGTTAAACACCTTGGGCATTGAATTCGAAATTGAGTCATTTAGTCCGCCGATAGACAGTTCAAATATGGACATTGAACATTGGCAGCAAATTATTGAAACCATTGAAAAGTGGTATGATGTTGCCGATGGATTTGTTGTTTTGCACGGCTCAGACACCATGGCCTTTACGTCTTCAGCCTTGAGTTTTGCCTTTGAGAACCTCAATAAACCCATTGTCCTTACCGGGTCGCAGCTTCCCATCGGAATTTTGCGCAGTGATGCCAGAGAGAATTTGATTACCGCCATAGAGATTGCCAGCGCTACCCATGAAAACGGCAAGCCCATAGTGCCAGAGGTATGTATTTACTTTGAATATGATTTGTACCGCGGCAATAGAGTTTTCAAGTACAGTTCCGAAGACTTTGAAGCCTTTCAATCTCCTAACTATCCCGTTCTTGCAGAAGCGGGTGTGAATTTATTGTTTAATCATTCTGCCATTGACATGGGAGGTAATGGGCCATTGAAAATTCACAAGGATTTTAGTGGGAGTGTTTCTGTATTGAGATTGTTTCCTGGAATGACCCAAGAATACGTTACCTACTGTCTTCAGAATCCAGAAATGGAGGGATTGATTTTACTCACCTATGGTGCCGGAAATGCCCCCATGCAAGCGTGGTTTTCTCAAGCGTTAAAATCGGCCATTGAAAATGGCGTGGTTGTTGTTAATGTTACCCAATGTATTAGTGGGGGAGTTTCTCAAAAGAAATATGAAGTAGGTGAGCACCTCGATAAAATTGGTGTTTTAAGTGGAGGTGATTTAACTTTTGAAGCAGCTATTACTAAAATGATGCACCTTATTGGACAAGGGTTCAAAGGTGATGCGTTAAGAAATCGTTATCAATTGAATTTACGCGGTGAGTTAACTCTTTGATAAAACGTAGAGTTTTTATTGTTGTGGTTTGTAATTCAACAGGTTATAAAATTGGATAAAAAATATAGCATCACAGAAAATCCTTCGATTGAAAATCACATTTTTTCAACGGATTATTTTTTGTAATTTGGCGCCCCGTACACGCTATTTATAGCGATTATTGGAATGGAGAGGTGCATGAGTGGTTGAAATGGCATGCCTGGAAAGCATGTGTACGGGCAACCGTACCGAGGGTTCGAATCCCTCTCTCTCCGCGGTTATTAAAAAAGAGTGTTAATTAATTAGAGATAAAAACAAACACGTTACACCATGAAAAAGGTACTATCGTTAATGCTTATTACAGGCATGATCACATTTGGCGGATCAAACCTTTATGCTTCTGAACAAGATTCTACTGAGACAACTCAAGTTGATTCAACTGTGGCTCAAGAAGAAACGGCTGCTCCAGCAACTGAAGAAGTAAACAAAGAAGAAGTTAAAAAAACTGAAGAGGTTGTTGACAAACCATTTACAGAGGTTTTAAAACAAAAGTTTATTGAAGGGGGTGCCGGATTTATGGGTATCGTACTTGTGGTTTTGATTTTAGGTTTAGCAATTGCTATTGAAAGAATCTTATACTTGACTTTCTCTATCAGCAACAATGAAAAACTTTTGAAGAAGGTTGAAGACGCTCTTAACAACGGCGGAATTGAGGCTGCGAAAGAAGCTTGTCGTTCTGAAAGAGGTCCAGTAGCCACTATTTTCTATGAAGGTCTTGATCACTACGATGAAGGAATTGATATGGTAGATAAGTCTATCGTAGCTTCTGGTTCTGTAGAGAACGGCAAACTAGAAAAAGGTATCAGCTGGTTATCTTTATTTATCGCCTTGGCTCCAATGCTTGGTTTCATGGGTACGGTAATTGGTATGATCGAAGCATTCGACGCGATTGAAGCAGCGGGTGATATTTCTCCATCATTGGTAGCAGCGGGTATTAAAGTAGCACTTTTAACAACCGTATTCGGTTTGATCGCTGCGATTATCCTTCAGATTTTCTACAACTTAATTGTAGCAATGATTGATAATATCGTTATCAAAATGGAAGATGCTTCTATTTCCTTCATGGATCTATTGGTAGACTTCGGTAAAAAAAATAAATAATTAATACGGATTTTGCCTTCTCTGATACTTTTCAGGGAAGGCGATTCGTTAATCCAAAAGAATATGAATCAAGAAGTTTTGAATAAAGTCTTCGTTGGGCTTCGCCTTTTGCTTATTGCTATTGCAGCAGTTATGCTTATCGTTCTTTACATGGCAGAACCAGGTTCAGAAGGGGAAGGTGGAATTTCAGGAACACTTGTTAATTACGGACTTTTTCTTACCGTTATTACAGCCGTTATTGGTGTGTTTTCTGCCGGATTCTCTATCGCAATTAATCCTACAGGGATTAAAAACGTATTGATCGGACTAGGAGCATTTGTGGTAATTATCGGATTGTCATATGTTCTTGCTGATGGTTCTGATTTTGAAAAGTACAAGGAGGTAACCGAAGACACTTCTAAAATGGTGAGTATGGGACTAAACATGTTCTATATCACAGGATTATTAGCATTGTTAAGTGTAGTTTACTCAGCTGTAGCAAGAATCTTTAAGTAAGAAAACATGGCAAGAAATAAAAGGGCAATACCGGAGATTAACGCAGGGTCTATGGCAGACATTGCCTTCTTGCTATTAATCTTCTTCCTTGTAACAACCACTATGGATGTTGACAAGGGTATTAACAGAAAACTTCCCGCATGGGAAGAGGAGCCTCCCCAGGAAAACAATGATAAAGTAAAAGAGAAAAACATCTTTACGGTTTTGGTGAACTCTAATGACCAACTTTTAGTAGAGGAAGACTATTTAGGTCTTGATCAACTAAGAAGAAAGGCAAAGGAGTTTATTAATAACAATGGAGATGGCTCCTGTGATCAATGTACGGGGTTTAGAGATCCAAAATCTTCTGACAATCCTAAAAAAGCGATTATTTCATTGCAAAATGACAGAGGTACCTCTTACGACATGTACATTCGTGTGCAAAACGAATTGGTGGCCGCCTACACTGAATTGCGTAATGAGTTAGCTCAACGCCTATACGGTAAGTCATATGAAGAATGTGGTGCCGAGGCTCAAGATTTTATTAAAGAAGTTTATCCTCAGATTTTATCTGAAGCTGAACCGTTAAACTTAGGATAAAGATGGGACACTTAGTTAAAAAGAAAAAGAAGGAATTGCCACCGGTAAGTACCGCCTCGCTTCCTGATATTGTATTTATGCTTTTGTTCTTCTTTATGGTTACTACGGTAATGAGAGAAGTTGACTTAAAGGTTGAAAACAGTAAACCTTTAGCTACCGAAATTCAGAAGCTTGAAAGAAAGTCTTTGGTTACGTATATCTACGCCGGTGCTCCTAAAAAGAAGTATCGTGAAATTCTTGGGGATCAGCCTAAACTTCAATTAAACGATAAGTTTGCGAGAATTGAAGACGTAGGACCTTTTGTAATTGAAGAAAGAGAAGCAATTAATGAAGCGGAACGTCCGTTGATGACCGTGTCTATTAAGGCTGATAAAAAAGTAAAAATGGGTCTTATTTCTGATATTAAGCAGGAATTGAGAAAAGCCCAAGCGTTAAAAATTAATTATTCCTCCACACCAGCAGCATCTGCTGACGAGATTTATAAGAATTTTTAATAGAATCTATAAGTTATTGAAAAGCCCTGAGTTGTACTCAGGGCTTTTTTGTTTTAGGGCATTATAAGCCTTTTGGGATGAGGAGGTTCTGTTTCCATATAACTACATAGCTCACTGTCTATTAGCTCGTTAAACACGATTTATTGTCCTTTTACAAGCCAATTTCTTACTAGGTTAATCGTTTTTCCTATGTGATTTGTGATTCAGTAGTGTTTATCGGTAGTACAATTAGAAGTTTGCATTGCTAAAACAAACACCATAAAAAAAGGGAGGCGTATTGCCTCCCTTAAATAATTGAACTCGTAATTATTAATTCTTTTCGAAACGAATCGTTCTTATTCCCTTAGCGCTTTGAACTTGGAAAAGGTATACCCCTTTTACTAGTGTAGAAATACCTATCTGTTTAACTGATTGGCCTCTATTGGCGCGTACTGAAGAGTTGTGTAATACTCTTCCAGCCATGTCAACCATGGTGATGTCAAAAGAGGTTTCTTCTGAAAGGTCAAAATCTAAATTGATAATATTATTAGCTGGATTTGGGAAAAGAGAAATCGTTCCGTTTTCATTATCCCATTCTTGAACTCCAATGGTAGTGTTCATATTGATATCATCAAGATAGAAGTTGTTTCCTCCATCGCCAACAAATTTAAACATGAACATCAAATTGTCAGTGGTGCCAATATAGCTTGTTAGATCAATATTTGTAGATTTCCAATCGCTTTGAGAGCTTGGAACATAAGGTGAGTTTGCAACGTTTGCTCCGGTGGTCAACGCAAAAGAAGATAGAATTTTTTTCTGGTCCCAAGTTTGACCGCAATCAGGAGAAACATAGATTTCAAATTTATCACCACTTGAACCGTCTTTTTTAACAAATGCATGCTTAAAAGTTAGGCTGGCCGTAGCGGCAAATTTTATTTCTACTGGATCTGAAATTAACCTGTCTGACTCACCTTTGTTAAAGGCCACATCAAAATTGTTAATGTAAACAGATTTTGAACCTGAGTAGGCGGCATTGTTTGATATCTCCCAAGTAATTCCGTTGTCATCATCAACAACCACCCAGTTTGTACCTGGTACTGCATTATTTTCAAAACCTTCTACAAAAGTCAAGATGTGTTTTGGTGGTGCAATAAATGTTTGGAAATAGTTTGTCTTGGTAACGCTATTGGTTCCTTGCGCATTGGTTATTGTCAATGTTGCACTGTGGTATCCAGGACTAGCATAGGTTACCGATGGATTCTTGGTTGAAGAAGTAGCTGGCGTTCCGCCAGGAAACTGCCAACTGTAGGTTACACCTGGTTGTCCGCCAAAATCTGATGTGTTTTCAAAAGTGATGGTTTCACCCGCGCAATAGTATTTTTTATCTAAGTTGAAACTGGCTACAGGGTCACAGTTTGCTGGTGTTCCTGAAATACCCGTGGCAATTAGGTTGGCAGAAGTCGTTAGGGATCCACGAAGCTGATTGTTGTTTAAAACCGCTTTAGCTCTATTTTTTTGTCCTGCGGTAAATGCGTTTTGACATACTTCGTCGGTATAATCCATATAGTTTTCAATCATATCCGGTAGGTTAGGATTGTCATTACTACATGTGTTGGTTGAGAAGGAACAACCATTGTTTGCCGCAGCAACCGGAGGAGTGTCTCCAACTTGGTCGCCTGAAAAACACCCCCCCTGAAAAGTATGATAAAGGTTTACCCAGTGTCCTACTTCGTGAGTCAAAGTCCTACCATAACCTCCATTGGCCGTCCCAATTCTACCCATATGGTCATGTCTCATAACAATTCCATCATCGGTTTTAGGCTGCCCTATGTAAGGAAATGAAGAGTATCCTAGAATGATCCCGTTTCCAGCTACGGGTCTATCGATAAATTCAACAGTCCAAATATTTAGATACATGTCGTTGTCCCAATTCACCAATCCCTTAACGTTTTGGTTCCCTGCCAAGGCAAATTCTGAATAGGTACGAGTAATTCCGTTGGTACAATTTCCGTCGGGATCAATTTTTGCCAATTCAAATTCAATCTCCATGTCGGCATTGATGTTTCCAAAAACAGCGCTTCTAAAGTTTCCCGCGTCAGCGTTCATCTTTCTAAAGTCTTCATTCAAGACATCAATAGCATCTTGAACCTGAGCGTCAGAAATATTTTGGTAATCATCGTAATAGATAACGTGCACTACCACGGGAATTTTGTGAACCACCGATTGAGTACCTTCGGTATTGTTCGCAATTGCCGCTTGAACAATGGCTTCGGTTTGAGCCCTTAAAGATTCCTTTTCAGGATGCTCTAAAAGAGAATGTTCATAATGTTCGTCGGTGTAACAAGGTATAGTTTGGGTGGTTTGTGCTTGAATAAGTACATTTATCAATAAAAATGCACTTAAAGTGAGGAGTTTTTTCATGATATAAATTTTCGTGAAATAGGCGTAAATAGTGGTGTTACGCCATTTTTAAGTGTGCTAATATACAAAAGATCAAGTGGTTTTCAACATTTTATAGTTGGTAAATTTGTGTATTCTCATTTTTTCATCGTAAATTCGCAGCCCCGTTTTGAAGGGTAAATTGAACAAGAATCAATACTAAACGCGAGATAGTTGTGGATACACTTAGTTACAAAACAGTTTCGTTAAACAGTGCTACTGTAGAAAAGCAGTGGGTTGTTATCGATGCTGAAGGACAGGCGTTAGGTCGTCTTGCTTCTAATGTTGCAAAACTTATTAGAGGTAAGCACAAACCTGGTTACACGCCTCACGTTGATTGCGGTGACAATGTTATCGTTATTAACGCTAAAAAGGTTAGTCTTTCTGGAAAGAAATGGCAAGACAAAAACTACATTTGGTACACAGGGTACCCAGGTGGTCAGCGTACTGCTACGCCAGAAGAAGTAATGGCAAAACACCCAATCCGTATTGTGGAAACAGCGGTAAAGGGTATGCTTCCTAAAAACCGTTTAGGTCGCGCCTTATTTAAAAATTTACATGTATTTGAAGGGTCTGAGCACGCTCATGCAGCTCAGAAGCCAACAGTACTAAAACTTAACGAGATCAAATAATTATGGGAGTTACACACACCATTGGTCGTAGAAAAACATCTGTTGCAAGAGTATTCGTTAAGGAAGGTAGTGGAGAAATTACTGTAAACAATCGTGCAGCCAATGATTACTTTGGTACTGACGCGCTTGTTTATAAGGTAAACCAGCCCCTTATGTTGACAGATAACGTTGCAAAATTCGACGTAACTGTAAACGTGTTTGGAGGAGGAATTACTGGTCAAGCAGAAGCAATTCGCTTGGGTATTTCTCGCGCACTTTGCGAAATGAATCCTGAGAACCGCACGGCTCTTAAGCCTCATGGACTTCTTACCCGTGACCCACGTATGGTTGAACGTAAAAAATTCGGTCAGAAGAAAGCACGTAAGAAATTCCAGTTCTCTAAACGTTAATCCTGGTTTAGGATCCAAATTCTCTGGACTTTGCAAGGCAAACTACCAGGGAATTGACAAAGTAGAATGTAAACTAGACAAAGAAAAAACATGGCTAAACAAGCTGAAATTCAAGAATTACTTGACGCCGGAGTTCACTTCGGTCACCTTACAAGGAAGTGGAATCCAAACATGGCTCCCTACATTTTTATGGAGCGCAATGGTATCCACATTATCGATCTTTACAAAACCCAGGCTAAACTCGCGGATGCCGGGGACGCATTGCAAAAGATCGCCGCTTCTGGACGTAAAATTCTTTTCGTTGCTACTAAAAAGCAAGGTAAAGAAATCGTGGCTGAGTACTCAAAGAGCGTTAACATGCCATATATCACTGAGCGTTGGCCAGGAGGTATGTTGACTAACTTCGTTACCATCCGTAAAGCTATCAAGAAGATGGCTAACATCGACAAGATGAAAGCTGATGGTACTTTTTTAACCCTTTCAAAAAGAGAGCGTTTACAAGTTGATCGTCAACGTGCCAAACTTGAAAAAGACCTTGGTTCTATCGCAGACATGACACGCCTTCCTGCAGCTGTATTCGTGGTTGATATCAACCGTGAGCACATTGCAATTGAAGAAGCGAAAAAGTTAGGTATTCCAACCTTCGCTATGGTTGATACTAACTCGAACCCTTTAGAAGTAGATTACGCAGTTCCATCTAACGATGATGCTTCAAAATCTATTACTATGGTAATGAAAGTTCTTACTGAGTATATCAAAGAAGGTTTGTCTACACGCAAATCTGAAAAAGAACGCGCTTCTAAAGAGAAGATCGAAAACAAAGCAGCGAAAGTAAACAACGATTAATCTCAACGGTTAATTAACTATTCGTAAACATTATCAGGAGGGATGAAAGTTAATTTTGTCCCTTCTTTTTTACCGTTTAACTTTTAAAATTTTATCACAATGGCAAATATCACTGCCGCTGACGTAAATAAGCTAAGAAAACAGACCGGAGCCGGAATGATGGACTGTAAAAAAGCACTTGTTGAAGCTGAAGGTAACTTCGAAGCTGCAATTGACCTTCTTCGTAAGAAAGGACAAAAAGTTGCCGCTAAGCGTGCTGACAGAGATGCTTCTGAAGGTGCTGTTATTGCAAAAACATCTGACGATAACAAAAAAGGTATCGTCGTTATGGTGAACTGTGAAACTGACTTCGTTGCTAAAAACGATAGCTTTGTAGCACTTGCAAACCGTATTGCTGACATCGCTTTGGCTAACTTCCCAAAAACACTTGCTGAACTAAAAGCAGTTTCTTTTGATGACTCTATGACCATCGAAGAAAAACTTACTGAGCAAACAGGTGTTATTGGTGAGAAAATTGACATTACTGGATACGAAGTAACCGAAGGAAACTTCGTAGCTTCTTACATCCACATGGGTAACAAAATTGCTACTCTTGTAACTTTAACTGACGAAGCTGCTGAAGCAGGTCGTGACGTTGCAATGCAAGCTGCTGCAATGAACCCACTCGCTCTTAACAAAGATGCTGTTTCTGAGGAAGCCATCGCAAGAGAGATTGAAGTAGGTAAAGAACAAGCACGTGCTGAAGGTAAGCCTGAAGAAATGCTTGAAAAAATTGCAATGGGTAAATTAGGTAAGTTCTACAAAGAGAATACTTTTGTAGAGCAAGATTTTATCAAAGATGGTAAATTATCAGTTGCTAAATATCTTGATGGTGTTAAGAAAGGACTTGAAGTTACTGACTTCAAGAGACTTGCTTTAGCATAATCATTCAAAACCTCAAAAAGGCGTCCAATTGGACGCCTTTTTTTTGCTTTATTTTTAATTGTTTCAAAATAATACATCTACTGTATTATATTTGTGTCTCGAAATATATACCCCATGGAATACAAAAGAATACTGTTGAAATTAAGTGGTGAAGCGCTTATGGGCGATTTAGAGTTCGGTATTAATCCGGACCAGTTAAAAGCCTACGCTCAAGAAATAAAGGCAGCAGTAGACAAGGGCGTTCAAATAGGAATTGTTATTGGCGGTGGAAACATCTTCCGTGGTCTAAAGGGTGTCGGGCAAGGAATGGACAGAGTTCAAGGTGATCATATGGGGATGCTTGCTACCATGATCAACGGTTTAGCTCTCCAATCTGCACTTGAAGAAATTGGGGTTAACACCAGACTTCAATCGGCCATTGAAATGGACAAGATCGCCGAGCCTTTTATCCGTAGAAGAGCTGTGAGACACCTGGAAAAAGGTCGCGTTGTGATTTTTGGAGGTGGAACCGGTAACCCTTACTTTACTACTGATACTGCAGCATCTTTGCGTGCCATTGAAATCTCTGCAGATGTTATTTTAAAGGGAACCCGTGTTGATGGAATTTATTCTGCCGATCCTGAAAAGGACGATACGGCTACTAAATATGATAATATTACCTTTAAAGAGGTTTATGACAAGGGCTTGAACGTTATGGATATGACGGCCTTTACTTTGAGTAAAGAGAATCATCTTCCTATCTTGGTTTTTGACATGAACATTCCAGGTAATTTAGTAAAGGTTATTGAAGGGGAAAACGTAGGTACCCTTGTGAAAAATTAATTTGAGTCAACGATGGAAGAAGAAATTAAATTTATTTTCGACACAGCTAAAGAGGGCATGGAAAATGCCATTAAACACCTAGAACATGCCTTGATAAAGATTAGAGCAGGTAGAGCAAATGCCTCCATGCTAGAGTCTGTTCGCGTTGACTATTACGGATCCTCAACTCCATTGGCTCAAGTGGGTAATATTGGTACTCCTGACGCTAGAACTCTTACGGTTCAACCTTGGGAAAAGCCGTTGATGGCAGAAATTGAAAAGGCCATTCTTAACGCAGGTCTTGGTTTAAATCCTAGTAATAACGGAGAGATGGTAATTATCAACATTCCACCATTGACTGAAGACCGTAGAAAAGACTTAGTAAAGGCAGCTCGCGCAGAAGGTGAGGAGGCTAAAGTTTCTATCAGAAACGTCCGTAAAGAGGCTAATGATGAGATTAAAAAGCTAGGTGCAGATGGATTATCTGAAGACATGGTGAAAGACCTTGAGGCAGATATTCAAGAGCAAACCAATGCTTTTTCGAAGAAAGTTGATGATATTCTGACTAAAAAAGAAGCAGATATAATGCACGTTTAATTCGCGTTGCTACCCATTTTAAGCCGCGACATTTAGTTGCGGCTTTTTTTTTCCGCTTTCGCGGAAGGATTGTATTTCTCGCAAAATTCTTGCTACCTTGCTATTATGAATCCAAATCTTGATCCAACATCAGAGCGATTTACTCCAGAAGAGAATGACCTGGAAAGAAAATTGCGTCCCTCTACCTTTGATGATTTTGCAGGTCAAGAAAAGGTGCTAGAAAATCTTAAGGTTTTTGTTTCTGCTGCAAAAGCACGTGAAGAGGCTATGGACCACGTTTTGTTACACGGCCCTCCGGGATTGGGTAAAACCACCTTGGCAAATATTATTGCCAATGAGCTCGGTGTGGGTATAAAAATCACCTCAGGTCCAGTCCTTGAAAAACCCGGAGACTTAGCGGGACTTCTCACAAACCTTGAAGAACGAGATGTCCTTTTTATTGACGAAATCCATAGATTAAGTCCAATTGTGGAAGAGTATTTATACTCGGCCATGGAAGACTTTAAAATTGATATCATGATAGAAACAGGTCCTAATGCTAGGTCTGTTCAGATCAACCTGAATCCATTTACTTTAATTGGGGCAACTACTCGGTCTGGTCTATTGACTTCACCCTTGCGCGCTAGGTTTGGTATCAATTCAAGGCTAGAGTATTACAGCGTTGAGCTAATTGCTGATATCATTCAAAGAAGTGCCCATATTTTGGACGTGCCTATTATTCCTGATGCTTCGGTAGAAATCTCTAGGCGCAGCAGAGGTACACCAAGAATTGCAAACTCACTACTTCGTAGGGTGCGAGACTTTGCTCAAGTTAAAGGTGACGGGACCATTGATGTCAAAATTTCTCAGTATGGACTCAATGCCTTAGATGTTGATGAGCATGGTCTTGACGAAATGGACAATAAAATTCTAACCACTCTGATTGAAAAGTTTAAAGGCGGACCAGTAGGTCTTGGTAATCTTGCCACCGCAGTCTCTGAAGAAGCTGAAACTCTTGAAGAGGTTTATGAACCGTTTTTGATAAAAGAAGGATTTCTGATGAGAACCCCACGAGGTCGTGTGGCTACGGATAAGTCTTATGAACATTTAGGCGCTCAAAAGAGAATAGATCCTCAACAAGGCCTCTTTTGACCTCCGCCGAAAGGCATACCACCCTTTTA
Source organism: uncultured Schleiferiaceae bacterium (assembly GCA_965661055.1). Classification (GTDB taxonomy): domain Bacteria; phylum Bacteroidota; class Bacteroidia; order Flavobacteriales; family Schleiferiaceae; genus CBFHSF01. The sequence goes on from CBFICS010000011.1 coordinate 69,545, forward strand.
AAGAATAAAGCCCAACAACTGGGCTTTTTTGCTTGTCGTGTTTCTAAGGCACAGCGATTAGATAAAGAAGCTGATCAATTAGAAAAATGGCTTCAAAAGGGATATCACGGTAGTATGTCGTGGATGGAAAATCATTTTGAAAAACGGGTTGATCCTACACAGTTAGTTCCTGGGGCTAAGGCGGTAGTTTCACTTGCCTTTAATTATTTTCCAGAAGAGTCGCAAGATACCGGGCTTCCAAAAATTGCCAAATACGCCTACGGCAGAGACTACCACAAGGTCATAAAGAAAAAGCTAATCACCTTGTTAAACTATTTGCAAAGTGAGATAGGTGAGGTTCACGGCAGAGCTTTTGTAGACAGTGGTCCTGTTTTAGAAAGGCAGTGGGCTGAAAGGTCCGGATTAGGATGGCTTGGCAAAAACGCCTTATTACTTTCTAAGAATAAAGGGTCTTTTTTCTTTTTAGCCGAATTGATCATTGATCTTGATTTGGTTTCTGATCACCCTACCACAGATCATTGTGGCACTTGTACCCGATGCATAGATGCTTGTCCTACGGATGCCATAGTCGCTCCCCAAGTAATAGATTCTAACCGATGCATCAGCCATGCCACCATTGAACTAAAAGACAAAATACCCAACCACTTTGAAAACCAAATGGAGGATTGGGTTTTTGGATGTGATATTTGTCAAGATGTTTGTCCTTGGAACCGATTTTCTTCCACACATAATGAACCAGACTTTATCCCCAAAAGAGATAGATTGAATCTGACCTCAAAAGATTGGCTTGAAATGACGGAAGAAGTTTTTGGGGACCTTTTTAATGGGACGGCAGTGCGAAGGGCTGGTTTAGAAAAAATCAGAAATACCGTTTATTTTCATCAAAAGGAGTAATACAAAGCGGTAGATAAAAACGCATTTCTTTGTCCTAAACCCCCAATGTTAATTAGAGAAGGCTTGCCGAGGCTATTAAAAAATTCTCTCGCCGGCGTAATGCTGTATGAGGATCTAAAGTTGATTTTCCAGCGATCAGAAAAGTAGTAATTGACGCCAAACTGGGCCTCGAGAACAAAGCGATTAAACTCTTCATCGGTAAACTCTCCGTAGACGTTTTCTTCTTTGGATGAAACGAGAACTGACAGTGTCGGACCCGCTTCAAGACTTATTTTCTTGTACTGCCATTCAATGAGGAAGGGAATGTCTACGTAGTTTAGTTTTACCTTATAGAGTTGGCTAGTATCAGAAATGGGCTCTCTCGATCCTTTTTGAACCCAAGAAATTTCCATTTGAGCATACCAGTCTTCGGCCACTTTTCTCTTGGTGAAAAACCCAAGTTGCAATCCTGCCAGGTCAAACCCAGAAAGTCCATCACCTTCTATTTGTGAGGTGGTCATACCGCCCTTTAGGCCAGCATAAAATGATTGAGCCCGGTTTTTACCCGGGCTCAAAATCAAAAATATTACGATAAGTCTAATTAACATGCTCTTCGGTTACTTGCCATACTTCTTGGTTGTCTTTGTCATAAACAAACATTAAGACATTGCAATTGTTTTCATCCCAGGCACCGTCTAATATTACATTTCCTGAATAGTTGAGGGTGTCTCCAGGAGAAACTGTTGTTGTAGACAAGGGAATACCAAAAGCACCATCAGCCGTTGTTCTTAAAACGTGATTGTGTTCATAATCAGTCTTTTTATGTCCGTCAGGCATTTTTTGTGGAGCAATTATACCATCTTCTGTTATCATTACAATGAAATTAAGATTTCCGGTATATTCTTCTAAAACGGCTATATCTGCATCAACAGTTACTTCTCTAGAAGTTGAGTTATAAGTAACTGTGGGTTCAATAGTAAACTTGGCCAGTTCAGCTGCAAGGACTGAAGCGGTTGAAGGCCAATTTGAATAATTCTTTAAGTGAGCAGATCCCGTTGAAGTGTAATCAGTTCTAGAAACCATTCCTGTTGGCAATGCAGAGATGTTAAAGAACGTTTCGTATTGATCTCCTGTGGGAGTTCTAAAATCCTCAGGATAGTTTGCGTCAGGACCTGCAAAAAAGGTCGTTACATGAATACCTACGGCATAAACTTGACTACCAAAACTCAATCCTTTGATGACTTCAATTTGTTCTGCCGCATTTGGACAGTTATTACACTTGTGTCCTGTGAAATCTTCAATTAATACATTTCTGTAGTGCTTGGTAGGGTCTACTTGTCCGCCACCACCATCTCCAGTTCTTGGATTGTCAATTTTATCACATCCCGCGAAAGCGAAAAGAGATGCAGCGACCAAAAGGAGTTTATAATTTTTCATGCTTCCAAGAAATTAAAAGTTTGAAGTGATTGAAATGGAACCACCGTTTGTTGCAGGTACCAATCTACACACTCCTCCTACACAAAAGATTCCGGCTTGTTGTCTACCGTAGTTAACTTGAAAACGAGTTGTTCCTACTTGATAAACCACAGAAGCTAATGGATAGTTCAAACGTTTTTTCACGTCTGGATGTCCGTAGTTGTAAATACTCTGAACGGCAAAGAACCAATTGGGTGCCACGGAATACTCTACTAATAACATGACGCGGTCTCCCATGTTATAGTCTTCGTTTATTACTTCTTGACTTACTTTTTCATCAGTTAACTGAAATTGCATTTCAGTACGAAGGTATTTTCTAGAGGCCAATTTTATTTGGCTTTCAAGAACAAAGGTATGAGAAGTAATGATATTAGGATTATTTCCACTCCCTAAGATTAACTCATCAGATACCCCTTTGTTCAATACATCGTAATTGTAGAAGATATTGTAGTACGAGAGATTTAGTTTCAGTCTCTTGTTGATTTTCTTCTTTACCGCAACGTTGAAATCTTGGAAATACATAATCGGTCCTTTTGAAAACCAATTAGATGTGTAACCTTGAAGGGTGTTGTAATTTTCTGA
>CBFICS010000012.1:0-70900 GCA_965661055.1 uncultured Schleiferiaceae bacterium
TGATTTTTGATCCCATGATGGTGGTCCTCTTCATATTCTGCCATTTATTGTTGTTGATTACAGCTTCATTTCAGGCACATCACCTTTAACGATAAGAGTTCCTTCTGTTTTACTTTGAATTTCTTCAACAGATACTCCTGGAGCTCTTTCAAGTAAAATGAATCCGTTTCCGTTTGGATCAACTTCTAATACGGCTAGGTCTGTGACAATTTTTTTAACGCATTTCACTCCAGTGATTGGCAGAGAGCAGTTTTTTAATAATTTGCTTTCACCAGCACGATTGGTGTGTTGCATGGCAACAATGATGTTTTCAGCAGAAGCTACAAGGTCCATAGCACCTCCCATACCCTTCACCATTTTTCCAGGAATTTTCCAGTTGGCAATGTCACCGGTTTCAGAAACTTCCATAGCGCCTAATACGGTAAGCTGAACATGTTGTCCTCTAATCATGGCAAAGCTTGTCGCTGAATCAAAAAACGAAGCTCCTTTTAATGCGGTAATGGTTTGTTTTCCAGCATTGATTAAATCTGCGTCCTCTTCTCCTTCAATGGGGAATGGACCCATGCCTAAAATTCCATTTTCGCTTTGAAACTCTACATTGATTCCTTCAGGAATAAAGTTTGCGACAAGGGTAGGAATACCAATTCCTAAATTTACAAACCAACCGTCTTGTAGTTCTTGTGCAATTCTTTGTGCTATACCGTTTTTATCTAGTGCCATGTGGTAAAAGTACTATTTTAGTTTGTTTTGTTGATGTGAGTAAACTTCAATTTTATATTTCACATTGTACAATTCAATCTTGTTAGAGTTGTGAAAGAAGAAGTCTATTTTGTCAAATGCTTCTGAAGCATTTACGGTTTGTGAAAAGGTTTCAACCACTCTTTTTCTCCCTTCCGGATAAAACGGAGTTGAGTTATACCAAGACTTTTGTCCTAAGTGAGTTGTTGATGAGAAAAATATGGGTTTAGGGCTCATAGTTTCCCACGAAAAGTGGACCATAACCTTACCCCAATCTGATTTCAAGGAATCTTTGTGCAAAGTATAAATGGGCAAATACTCCTTATGGGTATGTTCAAAGGTAATTTCCTCACGACTCTCAAGTTGCCAGTTCTTGGTTCGCAACTTCCAAAGTGCTTTTTGTGTCGCTTCATTATTCATCAGTAATACGTAACGACTTCTAAAATATTCAGAGGTTTTTTCGGTGGGCCTAATTACGTAATCGGTGGTGTAATGTGTATCTCTTTTTGCCTGAATGTTTGGCAAGTCTGGGAAGTAAATATGCTTTTGTAGCTCGTAGCTATTGGCAATTAAATAATGAGAGGAAACGCTTGAAAATTGACTTTTGTCTTCGTGGAGTTTTTCTAAAAATTCAAAGGGAACCTGCTCGTAACTCCACCCAATGTTTGACGAAGAATCTACATTGAATTGAAAGAGGAAAGGGAGGGTAATCAACCCCGTTGAAAGGGCTAGTAACGTTGAAAAAAATCCTACTTTTAAATTTTCCACTGCCGTGGGAACGGAAACGGCTAGGAGAAAGTACAAGGTTAGTGCTACACGGTCTTGGGGAAGGTTAATGTCAAACAAAAAGTACAGCAAAGACAATCCTATGATACTTCCAAAAAGTGAAAATATTGCCAATGATATTTTTTTAAAATGAGTGTATTTAAAACTGTAAACAACCGTAAAAAAGGCAATGATTAACCAAGCCACAAAAAGAGCATAGGCCCCTGTTGAACCAGACGAAAAGAAAGCCTCAGACAAGGATGGGATGGTGGTTTCAAACCAATGACCGCTTTCACCATAATACAATTGATCATTTTGCTTGAGGTAGAAGGCGTAGTAGGTAAAAAACGAAAGGGGTAATAGTCCGAGGATAATAGTAATAAAACTGTTTTTCAAGGTAAACCGTCCTTGGGCATAGAATAACCAAATGAAGGTAAGAAGGGCGAAGGGCAAGGTATTTAGGTTAAACCCAAGACATATTATTAGCCAGAAAAATATTTGAATGAGAACCTTCTTAGAAGGATGGTTTTGAAAAACACTTCCCAGGTATAAGGTCCAAAGTAGGGCGGTAAAAGACCAAGCATACCCTCTTGAATAGGCAAAAAACTCTATGGCAAAATGAAGTCCAAAAAGAAGGATCCACAAAAGCCAACGCGACCTTTTTAGCCTCATGGTTTTTCCTAATTTATATCCCGCAAGGGCAAAAAGAGGAAAGCTCAAGAGCGATAGCAGTCTAAGGCTAAGCATTGAGGACGGAAACACTTGGTAAAAAAACCAAGTGCCTATGGTGTTAAAAATGTGATTGTTGGCTGACGGGTAATTGAAGAACGGAAAAATTTCACCGGAGTTGATATAGGTGAAAAACGTTGTCGCTTCGTCAAAAACCGGCGGCACTGAGGCCGCACGAATTGACAAATACACCGACCAAATAATTACAAATGACAGGTAAAGAACAAATTCTGGTTCCTTACGATTCATGATTATTTAGACCTTACCGTTCTTTGCTCTATTCTCTTCTCGTAGTTTGAGCCTTGAAATATTCTTTGAACAAAAATTCCGGGTGTGTGAATGGTGTTTGGGTCAAGTTCACCGGCCGGAACAAGTTCTTCAACTTCAGCAACGGTTATTTTACCCGCCATGGCCATCATGGGATTAAAGTTTCTTGCAGTTCCTTTAAAAATCAGGTTTCCGGCAGTGTCTCCTTTCCAAGCCTTCACAAAGGCAAATTCGGCATCAAAGGCATGCTCTAAAATATGAGGTTTACCGTTAAACTCTCTTACTTCCTTGCCTTCACCTACTTCGGTTCCGTAACCTGCCGGAGTGAAAAACGCAGGAATTCCGGCGCCAGCAGCACGACATCTTTCGGCTAAAGTTCCTTGTGGAACTAAGTCTACTTCTAGTTCGCCGCTCAACATTTGGCGTTCAAATTCGTCGTTTTCACCTACATAACTAGAAATCATTTTTTTGATTTGTCTGGTTTGTAGTAAAAGTCCAAGACCAAAGTCATCAACCCCTGCATTGTTAGAAATACAAGTAAGTCCTTTTACGCCAGCCTCTCTAATGGCAGAAATAGAATTTTCTGGAATTCCACATAGGCCGAAACCACCTACCATAATGGTCATATCATCAGATAATCCTTCCAGTGCTTCTTTTGAGTTATTAACCACTTTATTTATCATCTCTAATCTTTTTTCTTTTAAAATTCTGCATCTTGATCATTTCCATCTAAACCGTTTGACCTTTGTCTAGCGTTGTAGATATTACAGTTCAATTCTATTGACAGAGGGTTTTCTGGTCTTTCAAACGGATCTTTTGAGACCCCCACCTTTTCATCTGCGTAACATTTTTTCATGTACAAGGCCCAGATAGGTAAGGCAGTAGTAGCTCCTTGCCCATAATAGGTAGCTCCAAAATGAGCCGATCTATCTTCACAACCCGTCCAAACTCCTGTAATAAGGTTGGGCACCATTCCCATAAACCAACCATCGGCATTGTTTTGGGTAGTTCCAGTTTTACCACAGATTTCGTTTTCAAAGGCATATGGAAATCCGGTTACTACATCGTTAGAATACTTACCTCCTTTTGAACGAAGTCTTGTGCCGGTTCCCCCTTCAGTAACGCCCCTTAAAAGATCAACCACCACGTAGGCATCTTCTTCACTCATAACCTCCCGCGTAAGCGGCGAAAACTCTTCTAAAATAATTCCGTTATTATCCTCAATACGGGTAATCATGATGGGTTCGGTATAAATCCCTTTGTTGGCAAATGTGGTGTACGTTCCTACCATTTCATAAACCGAAAGGTCAACGGTACCAAGGGCAATAGAGGGTACTTCTGGAATTTCTGATTGAACACCCATTGACTCGGCAAGACGTTTAACGGCTATGGGGCCAGTTTGCTTCATCAGGTAGGTTGTGATGGTGTTCATGGAATTTGCCAGACCATATTTTAAGGTGACTTGTCCACCATATTTGTCATCAGAGTTTTTGGGACACCAATTTTCTTGTAAGCCCCACTGTCCTTTTTCAATACAGGTTAAAATATTGGGCACTTCTAGGCAAGGTGAATAGTGTTTTTGTTTTATGGCCGTTGCGTAAACGAAGGGTTTAAATGTTGAACCTACTTGTCTTTTGCCTTGTTTAACATGGTCATATTTAAAGTACTTGTAATCAACACCGCCCACCCAAGCTTTGACAAAACCTGTTTGGGGCTCTACACTCATCAATCCAGCTTGATAGAAAAATTTGTAATAACGAATACTATCCATTGGGGTCATTGTGGTATCAAGGTCACCCTTCCATGAAAAAACGGTCATTTTTCTAGGTGTGTTAAAAACTAGTTCTATGGAGTCTTTTGACATTCCACTTTTTTTCAAAGACTTATAGAGTTGTGACCTTCTTTTGGCTTGGTTTAAAATGTTGGCAACCTCGTCTTTTGTTACATTGTGAAAAGGTGCGGTTGAACGATTTTTTTCCATTTTGTAAAACACCCTCTGAAGGTTAGAAAGGTGCTCTTTTACTGATTCTTCAGCATACTGCTGCATTCTAGCATCTATGGTGGTGTAAATTTTTAAACCGTCAGTGTAAAGGTTGTATTTTTCACCATTGGGTTTTGGGTGTTCATTAATCCAATCGGCCATATAAGCTCTAAGATACTCTCTAAAATAGGGCGCTAAACCGTCGTTATGAGAACTTCTTCTAAAATTAATTTCTAGAGGTATCTCTCGTAATGAATCTCTTTCGGCTTCAGTAATTAAGCCATTTCTATACATTTGGCCAAAAACCACATTTCTCCTTTTTAAGGCATTCTCAGGAAACCTTTTCGGGTTGTATAGGTATGGGTTTTTTACCATTCCTACTAATACGGCACTTTCGTGGATTTTTAAGCTGTCGGGTGACACGCCAAAATAGGTTTTTGCAGCAGAGTTAATACCTACCGCATCATAAATAAAATCAACTTGGTTGAGGTAAAGAACAATGATTTCTTCTTTGGTATATCTCTTTTCAAGGCGTGTGGCTACAATCCACTCACCAAATTTTTGAAAGATTCTTTCGGTCAATGAAACATTTTCAAAATCATCGGTCCAAAGTTGCTTGGCCAACTGCTGCGTCAAGGTAGATCCCCCTCCGCTTTTTCCCATGTTGACAACGGCCCTAACCAAAGCTTTAAAATCTATTCCCGAGTGGTCAAAAAACCTTTCGTCTTCTGTAGCTACAAGGATTTTTGGCAGATAGGGGTCTAAATCTTTAAATTCTGCGTGCGTTCTATTTTCCTTAAAAAAAGTTCCGATTAGCTCACCATCGCTAGAAACAATTTGAGAAGCTAAAAAGCTTTTGGGGTTGGCTATGTCTTCGGTAGAAGGCAATGGGTAAAACACCTCTGCCCAGGTTAAGAATAAAATAGAACCTAAGGCCAGTGGAGGCAACATGGCTAAAATCCAAAAGTACTTTACATACTTTCTAAAAACGTTGTCTTTGGGTTTCTTATCATTACTCATGCTCAGGAGTTTGTTCTAGTGATAATCCCAAAGATAAAATACCTGGAAGGTTTTCATCTCTCATTCCTTGTTGAAAGGTGAAAGTGAATTCTCCGGGATGATTGAGTTGCAATGTTTTTCTTGCAAAAGGGTATTTCATTGTTTTTACCTCACCCATGCCTTTGCCAACCCATGCGCCAGAAGGGTTAGCCAAAGTATAGTTTACTGTGTCGGTATATTCAATTCCATCACTAGATGAAATGGTTCTAAACAAATACAGGTTAGAATAAGGGTAGTCATCATTATGTCTAAGCTCTACGCCAACCATAAAAGGTCTAGAAATGTCTTCTACTTTAACCTTAAATTCAACAATACTATCTTGATTCCACTGGGTAGACTTAAAGTCTACATATTCTTGATAATAGGCATCATGACTGCATGAAAATAAAAGTCCTGACAAAAAAAGTAAAAGAAAATTACGCATCATTGTTGCCTTTATTTCTGTTCCTGCTTTTAAAGTTTCTGTTGGGTCTAGGTTTTTTAGGCCCTTTATTTTCTCCTTCTTGTTGTCCTTGCGGATTGCTTTGGTTTCTTGGGCCTTTTCCTCTAGGTCTTCTCGGTTTGTTTTGACTCGGGTTATTGGCCTTGCCTTCTTGAGTTTTGCTCTCTACGGGCTGTGTTTGTTTTTTCTGATTATTAGGCCTACCCTTAGGTCTCCTCTTTGAGTTAGACTGTTTAGGTCTGTCAAAACGCGTTAAGCTATCCTGACCTACAACGTTGTCAAAATCAGGAATCTCAATTTCTTCATTCGCCAAGATTTCAAGGCTTACCGGCTTTTCTCCTTTTTTGTTTTGCTCAACAATTTCTACTACTGATTCAACGTCTAATTGAACCCAAGTCATGGGCTGGTCCTTGTAAGAATACCACATGACTTTTTTGAAGATGTCCATCTTCTGATAAAAGGCAAGACCCTTTTCAGTTTGAAGTGCAGTATTGGTGTCAGGAAAAGCTTTTAATGCTTCAACATAGCTATCAAGTTCGTAGTTTAAACAGCACTTTAGCTTACCACATTGGCCAGCAAGTTTTTGAGGATTTAAACTAAGCTGTTGATATCTAGCGGCAGCTGTGTTAACAGATCTAAAATCAGTCAACCACGTTGAGCAACACAACTCTCTGCCACAACTTCCAAGTCCACCTAGTCTTGCTGCTTCTTGACGTGCGCCAATTTGCTTCATTTCAATTCGTGTAGAAAAGGCAGAAGCCAGGTCTTTAATAAGCTGTCTAAAATCTACGCGATCTTCGGCAGTATAGTAGAAAATGGCTTTTGCTCCATCTCCTTGATATTCTACATCACTGATTTTCATTTGAAGCCCGAACCTCAATGCAATTTCTCTCGAACGCATCATAGTTTCTTGCTCCTTATCTCTAAATTCTTGCCACTTATCTATATCTCTTTGAGAGGCTTTTCTGTAGATCTTTTTTTCATTTTCTGGGATGATCTTAAATCCCTTTTTCTTCATTTGAAGGCGTACTAAATCACCAATGATTGTTACAGTACCAATATCGTGCCCGGGGCTCGACTCAACGGCTATTATATCTCCCACTTGCATGGGAAGTTCATTCACGTTTTTATAAAAGTCTTTCCTTCCGTTTTTAAAGAGGACTTCCACCCAATCAAAGGTGTCATGTCCTGTGGGTTGTTCAATATCTGTTAACCAATCAAAAACAGTTAACTTATTGCAACCACCTGTTCCGCACGAACCGTTACTTTTGCAACCATTAGGTACACCACCAGTAGAACAACTACTGCATCCCATACTTTTTGGTTTTGCGGTTTAATATTGCAAAATAACACAATTGTATGACGTATTTACGATTAGTGACCCAATTTCTTTTTCAAATAAAAATTGTGATAATCTGCTTGCTACGTCAATTCAACAAATACGTTTTGTAATTTGCCAACGTTACATTGTTGTCAAATCTTGTTTTAATGAAAAGACTTCTACTACTTTTATTTGTCATGCCTCTTTTGACCCTAGGTCAAAATGTAACGTCTTATGGTATTTGGCTTGATTACCTCTCTTATGCCAATACGGTTGGAGTTGCTGAGAACGGCAGGTATGTATACACTGCCGGAGAAAAGGGTGTTTTCATCGTAGACAAAGAAGAAGAGTCTATCACCAAAAAATCTAAGCTCAATGGGTTGTCTGACATTAATGTTACCGCCATTGAATATGCCAAAAGCGTTGGGGTTTTGGTGATTGGTTATAGCAATGGTAATATAGATTTGTTAAGTGAAGGTGGAAATGTTACCAATCTAAGTGATATCAAAAGGTCTACTAAAAACGCAGGACTCAAAAACATCAATTCAATTTATATCATTGATGAGTTTGCCTATGTATGTTTAGATTTTGGAATAGTAAAAATTGATTTAAAGCGATTAATTGTATTAGAAACTTGGTTGGTAGGTGATCAAGGAACCCCAACAAGTGTAAAACAAGTAGCCTTTAATGAGCCAGAAAACAGATGGTATCTAGTAGATGATGATGGCGTAAAATCTGCCTCGGCCAATAGCCCATTGATATTTTACGGGTCCTGGACCACTACTCAAAGCCTTCCACCAGGAGTTTACAATAAAGTGGCCAGTGCCAACGGAAGGGTTATGGTGAATTGGCAAAACCCAATTAACGATGAGGATTCTATTTATGTTTATGAATCTGGATCGTGGTCTCACTTCGGACAAAAAGCGCAGGGTAGAACTTATCAGATTAAAGGAAACAAAAAGGAATTCATCATTACAACTGGGTTTAATGTACAAGTTTATAATGAAAACCTTGGTCTTAGGCTAAACATCAGTAATGCTTTGTTTACTCCAGGAAAATTCTTCCCTAAAACAGCCGCTTTAGATCCAGACGGAACCACCCTTTATATTTCTGATTTCACCTATGGAATGTATAGGGTTAGAAACGGATTAGGCGTAAAAAACTTTGTTCCGGATGGGCCAGCCTCTAATAACCCCTATTCATTAAGAGTAATTGACGAAGCATTGTATGTGGTAAGAGGATCAATCAATGAGGTGTGGGCTCCACAATTCTACTTTGAGGGAATTTATAAGTACTCAAACTTTGCTTGGAGTCATTTAACATCAACAGACCTTGGTGATTCAAGAGACCTGTTAGACCTTGTAGGCGTTAATAACAAAGTGTATGCTGCTTCTTGGGGGAAAGGTCTTGTAGAAATAGAAAACAACCAATATGTTGCTACCTATGACGATTCTAATTCTGACGGTAAAATTCAAAGCGTAGGAGGTACAGGAAATGATTTTAGAATTGGAGGTTTGGCAGTTGATAATGACGGCACCCTTTGGTTTACCAATGCTCTTGTAAACAACAACCTATGTTCACTTTCTCCTGATGGGGTGTTTTCTAATTACACGTTAGGTTCTTTAGGAGGTTTTCAAACCAGTATAAAAGACATTGACATTGACGACAACGGAAACATTTTTTTACAACCCAGAAATGGTGGGGTTATTGGATTTAGAATAAATAACGGTCAGCCGCAAGTTGCTTCCCTTAAACAAGGAGAGGGCAGCGGTAACCTTCCATCAAATGGAGTTTTGAGTTTTGCCGTTGACAAGGATGGTGAACTTTGGATAGGTACAGATGAAGGGCTGGTGGTTCAATATGATACTGAGGCTATGTTTTCGGGTGGGGCAAACTCTGATGCGCAACCCATTATCTTTAAAGAAGAAGGGGTGAATCAAAAGTTACTGGGTATTGAGGCCGTAACAGATATTGCCATAGACGGAGCCAATAACAAGTGGTTTGGAACCGCTCGTGCCGGTGTTTTTTATACCTCAGAAAATGGTCGTGAAACCATTTACAGGTTTACCGCAGAAAACTCTCCACTTCTTTCTAATACGATTTTAGACATTGAGATTGATCCCATTTCTGGGGAGGTGTTTTTTGCCACCCCTGAAGGAATAATCTCTTACCGTGGGCAAGCTACGGAAGGTTTTGAAGAATACACCGATGTCTATGCATACCCGAATCCTGTTGAGCCAGGCTATGAAGGTCCGATTGCTATCAAAGGATTGGTGACCAATGCAAGAGTAAAAATCACAGATTTAGAAGGTAACATTGTTTCAGAAATGGTCGCCAATGGAGGGCAAGCCATTTGGGACGGAAGAACGTTAGACGGCCAATTGGCGGCCTCTGGTGTTTACATGGCTTACTGCACCAATGATGATGGATCAAAGACTCATGTTACCAAAATTTTAGTGGTTCGTTAGCATGGAAATAAGCCTAAAAGCCATTGTTTTAAAGGCCATTAAGTACGGCGATAAATCAATTGTTTTAAGGTGTCTTACCGATGAATTAGGCCTTCAAGCGTACATGGTTAATAGCCTTTATTCAAAAGGATCAAAAGTGAAACCGGGCATGGTATTGCCATTAACTCAATTAGATTTATTGGTTTCTCATAAAAACAAAGGGACTCTTGAACGAATTAAAGATGCTCGAGTTAATCCCATCTATAACCACCTTCACCTAGACCCTATAAAAAATGCAATTTGCCTGTTTCTAACAGAGGTATTGCATATGGTGGTTAGAGAGCAAGAAGAAAACAATCCGTTTTACCCACTTACCACAAAGTATATTGCTAGGGTAGAAGCCGGTAAAGCCCTATCTACCGTGCCATTAGATTTTGTTTTTGATCTAACCTCAGTCTTGGGTTTTTACCCAGATGTAAAAGAATCATCGGGTTCTTATTTTGATATGATAGAAGGACGCTTAGCCGAACATGCACCTTTTCACAGCACTTTTTTTAATCCTCATCAAACTCAATTGTTGCTACAGTTTTTAAAAAGAGAGTCACCGCTTTCGCGGGAAGGAAAGAGAGAATTACTCAAAGCAATGCTTCAATACTTTAAAGTTCACCATGAAACCTTCGGAAAAGTAAAATCGCTAGAGGTTTTGCAGGAACTGTTTGATTAACCGTTTAGTTTTTGAATAACCAAGGACTTGGATCTTGAACCTTTTGTTCTTTCCAAATTCCAAACTGAAGGATGGTTCTTTGGTCACTTGGGTCTGTGAATACTGTCCCAATTTCTTCTTTTAGCGCCACCTTATCGCCTCCTTTTACCTTCACATCAACAATATTGGTATAAACCGTAAAGTAGTTACCGTGTCTAATCATCACGGCTTTGTTGGCGCCAGGAATTCTAATTACACTGGTTACTTCTCCTTCAAAGGCAGCCCTTGCAACGGCTCCTTTTTGTGTGGCAATTTCAATATAAGGGTTGTCAATAACTACCCCTGGGGTAATGGTTTGACGACCAAAACCGGTTACAATAATTCCTCTTTCTACCGGCCAGGGAAGCTTTCCTTTGTTTGCAACAAAATTAGCTGCCAACTGGCGGCTTTCTGGGGTCATGTTGAATTCTGGCACAGAGCTTTCTTCATCTACAGAACCCGCCTTTTTCTTGGCATCATTAATTTTTGCCAGAAGTGACTTATTAGAAGTTTTTGAATTGAAGTCTTTGCCAGAAACAAGCCCAACTTTTACCGCTTTAGCCTCTAATGCATCTCTTTCTGCTTTTTCTTTAGCCTTTTTTAACTCAAGGGCAATGATTCTTCCAATTTCGGCTTCTAGCTTTTTAGACTCTTTTTGCTTTGCGTCAATCTCAGCTTGAAGAAGTCCTTCTTTTTCACTTAGTGATGAAAGAACTTTTTCTTGCTCTTGTCGGTCGGCAAGAAGGGTTTCTTTTTCATTTTCTTTATTGGTTTTTAGGTCTTCTTTGTTCTTTTTCTGACGGCTTAATTCGGCAATCTTAAACTCTAATTGCTCTTGTTTATTTTTTATTTCTCCGACTTGCCTTTTTCTAAATTCTGAATATTGTCTTAGGTAAGAAATTCTATTTATGGCTTGGTTAAAAGAAGACGATGAAAAAATAAATAACAACCTACTGGTGTTGCTTTGAGATTTGTAGGCTTGCCTAATCATTCCGGCATACTGCTCTTTTAGAATTTCAATTTCTTTTTCTAATTCAGCAACGGCCTGCGTCTGTTCAGAAATTTCAGAATCAATTAAATCAATTTCTCTATTAATGGTTCTTAGAAGTTCCTCTCGGATAGAAATTTTTTGACGAAGCGTTTGCAAAGTGTTTAGACCACTTTCTTTTATGTGCTTCGTATCTTTTAAAATCTCGTTTGCAAGATCAATTTCGTCTTGAAGTTTGGTTTTCTTTCTCTGAAGAAGCTCCTTTTTTGTTTGATTTTGTGCCAACAAAAGTGAAGGAGAAAATACAGCAAAGAAAATACTGAGAATTAATATTTTACTCCATTGGGGCATAAGAATCAGGTATTGAGAATGGAAAATCTATTTCAGAATCAAAAGAATAGCCCCTGATATTTAAGGTGAGTGATAGTGGGGTCTCAGCAAAAACTTTGATTTCTACCACGGTAGGCCTTTCACCTTTTTTAGTCTCAGAAAAATCAGAGTAGTACGATTCAACTCTACGCTGACCATCTGTAAGCATTTGAGAAATTAAATGTCTGTTTTGTCCGTCTAATTCAAAGAAATAAGAGGGAAGGCTTTGGGTAAACACTTGGTCTTCTTCAGGAAAGTAATACAACTCATATGAAGATTGTCCTCTTAATTCATATTCTCCTTTTTTAGGCAATATTCTAAACGGATCGCCTAACAAAGCATTTCTTAAAATTTCAAAATCTAGATTGGCTTTGATTAAATTTTGCAGAGCCATGATGTCTCCGGTAAAATAATCGTTGTTAATCCTATTCATAAAAGCCACTGAATCTAGAGTTAAAAATGCCCTAGCTACTTTTAGTCCAAACAGTGGATCTGAAATGTCAATCCAAATTATGCTATCTCTATCCATTCTAATATCGAATTTAAAAGAATTTGAATTTCCATCATCAACCACCTTTCCGGTTCCGGTGTAGCGAACTGTTTCAAACTGCAGTCTGTTGCTTTCTAGTTTCTCTGCTAATTCACGGGTAGAGGCAGGGGTAAGGTCTCCAACAGCAATGGGTTTAGGACCACCACAGCTTACCAAGATTAAAACAAATAACGCGACTGCAACCTTATTCGACATAGGTTTTCGTTTGAATTTTTTGATCCACTTTATCACTTGCACCCCCAAGATTTTTTGCTTTGTTCCACGCTTCAATGGCTTCTTCTAGCTTGTTATTAAAGTACAAAATATCACCATAGTGTTCAAAGACATCACCCGTTGGATGGTTTGTAAGAGCAATCACTTTTTGCATTATAGTCAATGCCTCTGGGTATTTTTTCATTTTAAACAAAACCCAAGCGTGTGTGTCTAAAAAGATAGGGTTGTTAGGCGATAATTGGTTTGATCTCTCTGTACATTCTAATGCTCTCTGAAGCTTTTCACCTCTTTCTGAAAGGTAATATGCGTAATTGTTGAGGCCTGTAGGATTGGTGGGGTTAATTTCTAATGCGGCTCCAAAGTTTTCATCAGAGCGTTGGTAATTTTTTTCTCTGTAATACGCTTCTGCTAAATAGAGGTGAAATTGTTCTTGTATAGCTCGATCACCAAAAGCGAATAAGCGACCATCTTCTAAAACTACAATGGCGGTTTTATATTCTTCTTTTTCAATGTAAGCCAATCCTTTAACCAAGTAAGAAAATGGTTGTGAAGGGTAATATTCTTGAACCCAATTAGCGTCAGAAATAATAGAGTCTGTCAAGCCCATTTTAGTATCTAAAAACAAGACCCTATTTAATATATCAACCTGACTTCCGCCTGGCAATGATCCTGTTTTCTTAAACGCTTTTCTAGCTTTTTGCGGTTCATTGACCTGCTCGAAATAATCTCCTTGCAAAGAATATCCTTTAGGATCATTTGGGTGGGCAGCCACAATTGAATCTAACAGCTCTCCGGTAACTTGGGTATAGGCAGGCGCGGTTTCAATTAATTTGAAAAAGGTCAGCATTACCGACACTTTTGTGTCAATAGATAATTCAGGATTTCTAAGGGCTATTTTTAGGTGGTAAACGGATTTTTCGACTTCGTCAATGGATCTGTAATACTCTGCCAAATTTAAGTGCGCCCTCGGTTCTTTTGGATTTATTTTCAGTAATTTTTCATAAACGGATAAGGCCTTTTCTGTTTGCCTATCATTCATGTAAAGTTGAGCTAGCATTCCATAGGCATTGACATCTCTAGGGTTTAAGTCGATGAGCTTTTGAATTTCACTAGCAGCCCCTTCAGCATCATTTAAAAATAGATATAGCTTTTTCTTTTGCTCAATAATTTTCTCTGTTGGCCCTACAATTTGTTCTAAGGTGTCTAGCTGAATAATGGCTTCTTGAAAGCTTTCTGCCTCAAGCAAAGCCTGAATGTACTCAGCTCTAAACTCTGGGTTTTTAGGCACAAGAGAAACGATTTTGCTCAGAGTTTTTAGCCTTTTTTCAGATTCTCCTCTTTGGTAATAGATAGACCCGAGGAGTCTATAATACCAGTAATTAGATGAATCGTTTGCCACAGCTTTTTCTGCCCGTTCTAGGGCCAATTCGTAGCGATGGTTTTCTAGATCTGTTATTGCTAACTCGTAATTTACCGCAGCATTATTTGGGTCAATATCTAAACACTTTTCAAAAACCTCATAGGCTTCCTCATGTTCTTCAATTAACTTTAACCTTTCCGCTTCAAAGAATTTTTTATCAAAGTTGATTTGTTCTTCTTCAGAAAGTTGGGCCTCCCCCGAAAGGGGAGCTAATAAAACTATGAAAAGAGCTAAAAAGCCCTTTGTCAATTTACTCAAGTCGTGAATAATCACCAATACTTAATGTTTTGTAACTGCCATCGACATAGGCGTGGTTACCTATCATAGAATTAGACAGTGTAATATTTTTAATTTCTGTGTTCTCTTGAACCAAAGTGTTTTCGATTTTTGCATCGGTCACCCGGGTATTGTTGCCTAAACTAACGTTTGGACCTACCGTTGAATTGCGTAACACTACATTGTCACCGATAAAACAAGGCTCAATAATCGTGCTGTTTTCAACCGTAATATTTGATCCTTTTAGCTGATCTTCTCCGTTCAGGTAGTTTAATATTTTGGAATTTGTTTCTAGGGTTACAGGTTTGTTACCACAGTCCATCCAATCATTTACCTGCCCAGGCTTGAACTTACTGCCTTTCTTTTTCATGTTTTCTAAGGCATCGGTCAACTGAAATTCACCTTTGTCTTTGATGTCATTGTCTATTAAGTACTGCAATTCATTTTTCAGGTATTCACCGTCCTTGAAGTAATAAATGCCAATGATAGCAAGGTCAGAAACAAATGTGCTTGGCTTTTCAACAAAGTCGCTAATGTTTTGTTGGTCATCAATTTTAACTACGCCAAATGCACTAGGATCTTCAACTTGTTTTACCCAAATTACACCGTCTGCGGTTGAGTCTAACTTAAAATCAGCTCTAAAAAGAGTGTCAGCAAACGCCACGACACAATTGCCAGACATGCTTTCTTTAGCACATAAAATGGCATGAGCAGTGCCCAGGGGTTGGTTTTGATAATAGATAGAACCTTTTGCACCTAGCTTTTCAGCGATAGCGATTAAATCACTTTCTACCTTTTCGCCAAAATCACCAATAACAAAGGCGATTTCTTCAACTTTTTCATTGACAACACTTACGATGTCTTCTACTAGGCGTTGAACAATAGGCTTCCCAGCAATGGGAATAAGAGGTTTAGGAACCGTTAGTGTATGGGGTCTAAGGCGGCTTCCGCGCCCTGCCATAGGGACAATAATTTTCATAAGATTAATTTTTTCCGGTAGACCCAAACCCGCCGGCCCCACGGTCGGTTTCGCTGAGTTCTTCTACTTCAATAAAATTTATTTTTTCATGTTTCGCAATCACCAATTGTGCGATGCGATCTCCGTCATTTACTGCAAAGTCTTCATGGCTGAGGTTTATTAGAATAACTCCAATATCTCCTCTGTAGTCCGCGTCAATGGTTCCGGGAGTATTCAATACAGAAATTCCATGCTTTAGAGCCAGTCCACTGCGAGGTCTAACTTGAGCCTCATAACCAGAAGGCAAAGCGATGTGCAAACCTGTAGAAATTAATTTTCTTTCTAGAGGTTTCAAAACAATTTCTTCGTCAAGGTTGGCTACAAGATCCATACCTGCAGAGTCTTCTGTTTTGTATTCAGGTAGACTGTGTTTTGACCGATTGATTATTTGGACTTTCACTTTGTTTTTTCTTTTAACTCCTGTTCTTCAAAGAATAAATTACCTTTTTTATTTCACCTTTTTCTAAGTAGGCAAAAAGCCCAGCGGTGGCGACTAGACATAAAATTTGGAACCACAGATAGGGTGTGGTATATTGGTGGGCAAGATAACCCAAACCAAAAGAAATGAAAAGGTAGAGAGCAATTCTTTTTGTTGGATAGGGAATGGGGTAAACTCTTTGTCCCATGACAAAGGAAACCATCATCATGATAAAGTAAGAACTCAACGTGGCCCAGGCCGCTCCTTCATATCCCATAAGGGGAATTAGGTAAATATTTAAACCCAATGTAGCCGTGAACCCGGCGAAGGTTATGATCATGCCGTAGCTGGTTTTGTCTATGAGTTTGTACCAAAGAGAAACTTGTGTGTTAATACTTAAAAACACATTGGCAGCTAACAAAATGGGTACGATATACAAGCCTTCCCAATAATTGGAATCAATGAATTGCTTTAAAAGAGGTAATAAAGCCAACACAAATACGAAGCCTAGGCCAAGTATCATGACAAAAATTTTCATGACCCTTGCTAGGGTTTCTTTATTGTTTTTATCGGCACTGTTTGAAAAGAAAAAGGGTTCGGCAGCATACCTAAAAGCTTGATTAAACAACACGAGGAATATGCTCAATTTGTAAACGGCACCGTATACACCTAGTTGATCAAGTGCAATGTCTTCTGGTAAAAGGTATTTAATAAACTGCCTATCAGCAACCTCGTTGGCTACCCCAGCAAGACCGCTAATCATCAAGGGCAATCCAAAAACCATAAGCGTTTTCCAAAGAGAGAAGTCAAATTTTCCGAAGAGGGGTTTAAACTCTTTTGCTAGCATGGCATTGTAAACCACACAGGCGATGAAGTTTGCAAGAAAGATGAATTCTACGCCAAATGACGCCGGAAAAATGGCATGAAGTTCATTTCCTAGGGGAAAATTGAGTTCAGCCATTTTGGGGATGATGTAAAGAAAAACCACATTTAAGCCGACATTGGTAAAGATGTGGGTGAGTTTTATGGAAACAAATCTCCTCGCCCTATCTTCTGATCTAAGCTTTGCCATAGGAATGGCTGCCGTGACTTCTAAAACTAAAATGGAAATCATCCAAATGATGATTCTTGGATTAGAATCATATCTCAAAGCTTCGATTATAGGATCAAAAAACATCCAAACCAAGGCAAGAAATACAGCTGTAGAACTAAAAATGGACTTTAAAATAGTAGAGTAAATGACGTTTTTGTCTAGATCTTTTTTGGCTGAAAACCGAAAAAATGCTGTCTCCATACCATAAATCAAAACCACCATTAAAAAAGCAATAATGGTATATACGTCAGTATTTACACCATATTCTGTTCGAGTTTCTAATCGAGCTGTGTGAAGTGGAACCAGTAAAAAATAAGCAAACCGTCCTAAAATACTACTTGCACCATAGGTTAGGGTTTGTCCAAAAAGTTTTTTTAATCCGCTCAAAGGTGACTATTCAGATTTTGTCAAATGTATAATTTTAAGAGAAAACCACCCCCTAGTAACCTATGATTGTGAAAACTTTATCGTTCTCTTAGCGTGAGAAATGGAATTACAGGTTGAATAAGTTTTTTTCATGGGAGGGTTATGTCTTATATTTGAAACAAAATTTAACGTTTATGTCTGATAGAATCAACGCTCAAGATGCTCCGAAGCCCGTAGGTTTATACCCTCATGCAAGAAAAGTAGGTAACCTTTTATTTTTGTCTGGCGTAGGACCAAGAACTGCAGGTAGTGATGTTAATGATTCTGGGGTTCCGGGTTTGGTTTTAGACCACAACGGCAATTTTGAAGAATTTGATTTTGAAGCACAAGTTCACAGCGTGTTTAAAAACGTAAAAAAGGTTTTAGAAGCTTCTGGTTCTAGCTGGGATAAACTGGTTGATGTTACTGTGTTTTTAGTAGATATGAAACGAGACTTTAAAACATTCAACAAGATTTATGCTGAGTATTTTAAAGAAAACCAACCGTGTAGAACAACGGTTGCCATTAATTCACTTCCAACACCCATTGCCATAGAGCTCAAGTGTATTGCAACGATTGATTAGTCGGGATCCATGGTAGCCTGCCATGCCGGCGACTGAATGATCTTAATAATCTCTGGGTCTATTACTCTTTTTAAAGGGGAGTCTTTGTGAAAAACAAAGCAGTAGTAATCAATTTTTAAAGGGCGTTGCAACAAGACTAGTCTTTTGTACCCTTGGTGAGTTGATTTTATTCGGTTGAGTACAAGTCTGTCACCAATGATGTAATCAATTTCATCGTTTTCTAACATGTTTACCCCTTCTTCAAAGGAAGAAAAAACCGTAGGTGAAACCCCTGCTTTTAGTAGGAAAGATTCGTTAGGGCTGCGAGCCAAAACACCCACTCTTTTTCCTATTAAATCACTAGCCGTATTGATTTCTTCAATTTTTGATCCTTGAGTTAAAATGGCGGTTATTCCAGCCGTCAATGAGGATGCCATTACAATACTAATAAACATCCAGGCAAAGCCCAAAACCCTGCCTGGTGCAGTTTTTGGCACTTTATCTCCGTACCCAACGGTGGTCAATGTAACGGCACTCCACCAAAAACCGTCAAAAACACCCTTTATTTTTTTGTGAAAGTGGCTAGAACTACCATTTCTTTCAATAATCCACATTAAAAACCCTGTGATTAACATGATTACCGAAAGTCCGCTAATTGCAGAAAAGTATTCCCAAGTAAAAATAGTTTTAAACAGTCTAAGCCAATTGTTTTCATCAGAAGTCAGGAGAGTAGTTTGTGCAATAAAGTAAGGCTGAGAATAGTCTACATAGTCCATCCAATTTGGAGAAATGGGAATAGGATTTATGCTGAGATCAAACTCTTCGTTCTCGAAACCATTTCGCAATTCTTTAAAACTGGGGTACACCTTTAACTTTGTATAAAATTGAGTTGCGTGGTTTACTTGGTCCCACATCTGCATCGATAAACCAAAGGTTTCGTTCTTTGTGTTGTCTAAAACAATGAATGGAGCCTCATCAAACACCCCAATAGTCACTGTGTCAGGTAGCAAAAGGGTTGAGTCTGTTTTTGCTTTTGAAGAGAAACCAATTAAAAAACAAAGTACAGAGGTTAAAATGAATTTGTAATTCGCTGCGTGTAAGTGCATTTTCATTGTCTTTGGCCCTAATAATATTATTACCTTTGCAAATTCTATAATCTTTAGGAAGAATCAAAGGAATTTTTCAAGGATAAAATTCTATTTCAGTCCGTAAAGATTTCAGAACATAAAACACAATCAATAGAGGGTGGTGCCCTTTACAAATTGACGCCTAAAATGAAAAAGTACGCAGAGTATTCTCATTTAGATCTTACAGCCATTCAAAAGGCTATTCTTGAATATTGGGATCGTGAAGACATTTTTGAAAAAAGTGTTTCTTCTCGTGAAGGAAAAGAACCTTTTGTATTTTATGAAGGCCCCCCATCTGCAAACGGTTTGCCTGGAATTCATCACGTGATGGCACGCGCGATTAAAGATATTTTTTGTCGCTATAAAACCCAAAGTGGGTTTCAAGTAAAGAGAAAGGCCGGTTGGGATACTCATGGATTACCTGT
The DNA here is from genome assembly GCA_965661055.1 of uncultured Schleiferiaceae bacterium. GTDB lineage: Bacteria > Bacteroidota > Bacteroidia > Flavobacteriales > Schleiferiaceae > CBFHSF01. The sequence continues at coordinate 19,357 of CBFICS010000012.1, forward strand.
AGAGCTGGGCGTTGAAAAAGAACTAGGAATTACCAAAGAAGATATAGGCACCAAAATATCTGTAGAAGAGTATAACAATGCTTGTAGAAATGCAGTTATGCGCTATACTGATATTTGGAATGACCTAACTCAGAAAATGGGTTATTGGGTAGATATGGATGATCCATACATCACCTACAAAACTAAATACATTGAGTCCGTTTGGTGGCTATTAAAGCAACTCGACAACAAAGACTTGTTGTACAAAGGTTACACCATTCAGCCTTATTCACCAAAGGCCGGTACCGGTTTGAGCAGTCATGAGTTAAATCAACCAGGCACCTATCAAGATGTAAAAGATGCCACGGTAATTGCCATGTTTAAAACCATTACTTCTGAGAAAACCAAAGCACTTTGGGGTGATCAAGAGGTTTCATTGTTAGCATGGACAACTACTCCTTGGACCTTGCCGAGTAATACCGCGTTGACCATTGGTGAGAAAATTAAGTATAGCTTAATCCACACTATAGATAGATACAATGGACGCGAAATCAAAGTGGTTTTGGCGTCTAATTTAGTGCCTAAATACTTCTCTGCTGAGTTTGAAAATGCTCCGTTTGAAGAAGTGAAAGTTGGTGCAAAAAACCTTCCTTGGAAGAAACTCGCCGAATTTTCAGGGTCAGATTTAGTCGACATTAAATATGAACAACTGCTTGATTACACCCTTCCTTACGAGCATCCTGAAAAGGCATTCAGAGTCATTCCGGGAGATTTTGTAACCACAGAAGACGGTACAGGTATTGTTCACACGGCTCCTACTTTTGGTGCAGATGACGCAAGAGTTGCCGCTGCCGCGGGAGTTCCTCCCATGTTGGTGTTAGATGAGTCTGACAACCCTATACCTTTGGTTGATTTACAAGGAAGATTTGTTCCTCAAATGGGAGATTTGGCCGGGAAGTATGTAAAGAACGAATACTATGATGAGGGTACGGCTCCTGATAAATCAGTTGACGTTGAAATCATTATCAAGCTTAAAGAAGCGGGTCAAGCTTTTTTAAGTGAAAAGTACGAGCATAGTTATCCACATTGTTGGAGAACAGACAAGCCTATTTTATATTATCCATTAGACTCTTGGTTTATTCGCTCAACGGCTAAAAAAGATCGATTAATCGAGTTAAATAAAACCATTAATTGGAAGCCAGCAAGCACTGGAACAGGTCGTTTTGGCAATTGGCTAGAAAACTTAAACGACTGGAACCTTAGTAGATCAAGATATTGGGGCATTCCATTGCCAATATGGAGAACGGAAGACGGTACAGAGCAAAAAGTTATAGGGACTTTAGAAGACTTAAAAACAGAAATTGAAAAGTCATTGGCCGCTGGGCACATGTCTGAAAATCCACTTGCAAATTTTGAGGTTGGAGACATGAGCGAGGCAAATTACGATCAAATTGATCTTCACAGACCTCACGCTGATCAAATTGTTTTGGTGTCAGATTCTGGTAAGCCCATGAAAAGAGAGACTGACCTTATTGATGTTTGGTTTGACTCAGGGTCTATGCCTTATGCACAATGGCACTACCCATTTGAAAATAAAGAGTTAATCGACGAGAATAAGTTTTATCCAGCAAACTTTATCGCTGAAGGAGTTGATCAAACTCGTGGTTGGTTTTTTACACTTCACGCCATAGGAACAATGGTTTTTGATTCGGTTGCCTACAAGGCAGTGGTTTCAAACGGACTTGTTTTAGACAAGAATGGTCAAAAAATGTCTAAGCGTTTAGGAAATGCTGTTGAGCCATTTGAGGCCCTAGAAAAATACGGAGCAGATGCCATAAGGTGGTATATGTTAACCAATGCTCAGCCTTGGGACAACCTGAAATTTGACCTTGACGGAGTTACTGAAGTACAAAGAAAATTCTTTGGAACATTATATAATACCTACTCATTCTTTGCTCTTTATGCCAATGTTGATGGATTTAATTTTAGCGAAGAAGAGATTCCGGTTTCTCAAAGACCAGAGATTGATAGATGGATTTTATCTGAATTAAACTCGCTAATCCAAGAAGTGGTAGACGGCATGGATTCTTTTGAGCCTACAAGGGCTTTTAGAGCCATTCAAAACTTCACTACGGAGTATTTAAGCAACTGGTATGTAAGGCTTTGCCGAAGAAGATTTTGGAAAGGATCTTATGAGTTTGATAAAATTGCTGCCTACCAAACTCTTTACACTTGTTTAGAAACCATTGCTAAATTAGGGGCTCCTTTAGCTCCCTTCTTTATGGATAGGTTGTTCATGGACCTTAATGAAGTAACTGGAAAAGACAAGGTCCAATCTGTACATCTTAGCGACTTCCCAATTTTTGATAAGAGTCTGATTGATGAGTCTTTAGAAGAGAGAATGGAAGCGGCGCAACAAATGTCTTCAATGGTTTTGTCTCTTAGACAAAGAGAGAAAATTAAAGTAAGACAACCGTTGCAGAAAATTTCTATTCCCGTAACAACGGCTCACCAAATAGAGATGTGGAATTCTGTTAAAGAATTAATCTTGGCAGAAGTAAACGTCAAAGAGCTTGAGCTTGTTGAAGATGCAAACGTATTTAGTAAAAAAGCAAAGGCAGACTTCAAAAAATTAGGGCCTAAGTACGGTAAGATAATGAAACCATTAGCGGGTCAAATTGCCCAGTTAAGCCAAGACCAAATTATTTCATTAGAAAATCAGGGAAGTGTTACTTTGAACATTTTAGATGAAGAGGTTGTTTTAACTTCTGATGAAATAGAAGTTATCACGCAAGATATTCCAGGTATGCTCGTTCTATCAGAAGGTGGACATACCGTTGCGTTAGATGTTACCATATCTCCAGAGTTGAGAAGTGAAGGACTTGCCAGAGAACTAGTAAATAGACTGCAGAATTTGAGAAAAGAAAGCAAGTTAGAAGTTACTGATAAAATTAACGTTTCTTTTACAGGAGATGAAGAAATAATTAATGCAATCAATGCAAATAAGGAGTACGTTTGCCAAGAAACGTTGACAGAACAGCTAACTGAAAACCCTGACGCTAAATCAGCCAATGAACTTTCATTTGACGGGGTCACGGTTTATGTGAAAATTGAAAAATCTAAAAATTAGGTATTGATTTCTGTTAGTTTAAGCAAAAAAATGAAATAGAATTTTATATTCGCACATTCTGTTTTTAAAAGATAAGCTATGAGCCAAGATAATAACCGATATAGTGATAAGGCGCTTGAAGAATTCAAAACCCTTATTTTAGAAAAGATTGCCAAGGCAGAAAAAGATTTAGAATTGCTAAAAGAGAACTTTGCCAACGATAAAAACAATGGTACTGATGACACCTCACCAACGTTTAAGTCTTTTGAAGAAGGCTCTGACACTATGAGCAAAGAAGCAAATTCACAGCTGGCAGCTCGTCAAGAAAAATTCATTAGAGATTTAAAAGGAGCTTTGGTTAGGATAGAAAACAAGACCTATGGAATTTGTCGTGTAACCGGCAAACTAATTAATGCTGAAAGATTGAAATTGGTTCCTCATGCTACATTAAGTATGGAAGCCAAAAGAAAGCAGTAGTGAGAAAATCTTTAATCATTGTATTTCTTGTTTTACTTTTTGACCAAGCCTCAAAAATCTGGGTTAAGCTGAATATGTCAATAGGTGAAAATGTGATTTTTACCGATTGGTTCAGATTGCATTTTACCGAAAATCCTGGAATGGCATTTGGCATGGAATGGGGAGGAATCTGGGGAAAAATCGCCCTAAGCGTTTTCCGTTTTTTTGCCATCATTGGAATACTTTATTGGTTAAAGTCATTATTAAAAAAAAACGTCCATCAAATTGCAATTGTTTCTGTGTCACTAATACTAGCAGGAGCCATTGGTAACCTAATTGATTCAACTGTTTACGGGCTGATTTTTGACAAGGGTCTAACCTATGACTTAGCTTCTGGTCAATATATTGATTACCACGGAATAGCACATTTATCTACAGATGGCTATGCATCCTTTTTAACAGGTAGTGTAGTAGACATGCTTTACTTCCCGTTGTACGAAGGTTACCTCCCAGACTGGATCCCCTTTAAAGGTGGAGACTATTTTGTTTTTTTCAGACCCATCTTTAATATTGCAGATACATCCATTTCTTTTGGGGTGGCATTGCTAATATTATTCCAGAAAAAGACATTCCCTAAAGACTAATTCAAGTCTATCCTCCTTATATTTGAAAAAACATTTAAAAATGCGCAACGTATTCACATTCCTATTTGTCCTCGTGACAGTTTTCTCGAATGCTCAAACCAGAACCATTCCTGCGCAAGCATTTGATTTAAAATTATTAAAAGCAGACCTAACTTATTTGGCCTCAGATGAACTGAAAGGTAGGTTTCCAGGAACTGAAGGCGAAGATTTAGCTGCCGCTTATATAGAAAAGCAGTTTGCTAAATTAGGAATACAACCCAGAGGTACTAGCGGTTACAAGCAGACCTTTGAAATGTATGTTGATGCTGAAATCGGCAAAGCAAACTTCATGGTGCTAAAAGGTGATACAACCTCTTATCCACACGGATTGTACCCGGTAAAGTATAGCTCTACAGGAGTTGCTACCGGGAAAACTCTTTTTGTAAACTTCGGTATAGTGGCTGAAGATCTTAATCACAATGACTTGGTGGATTATGAGAAGGGAGATTTTAAAGGGCGTATTGTGGTTATGGACGTCAGTTCTCCTGACGGAATACATCCTCATTCAAAATATGTTGCCCATTATGATCTTGAAGAAAGGGTTAAAAGACTTGTTGAATATGGTGCAGAAGGGGTGGTATTGATAAACCCCGGAGACCTTGCCAATGATCCAAATCCTAGATTCGAAAGAATTTATTCAGTGGGCGTACCAGTTGTCTTTGTAACCAATGAAGAAACGGCTGAGTACTTGTCAAAAAAGAAAAAGAAGATTACTATTTCTGCAGAGCTACAAGAGAAAAAGGTTAAGGCAAAGAACATTGTTGGTTTTCTAAACCTAAACAAAGAAAAAACAGTAGTTATTGGAGCTCATTATGATCATTTAGGCATGGGTACTACCAGTTCATTGTACCGTGGGGTTCCGCAAATTCACAATGGGGCAGATGACAACGCTAGTGGTACTGCAGGGCTTCTTACCTTAGCTAGATACTTTTCAAATCACAGTGCAGATTTCAGCACTAACTTTTTATTTATTGGATTTTCAGGGGAAGAAGAAGGATTGTTAGGTTCTGACTATTGGACAAAAAACCCTACTCTTGATCTTAGCTCACTTCAATATATGCTCAATATGGATATGATTGGGCGCCTCGATGCAAATGACAAGGTTATCGAGGTTAACGGAGTGGGAACCTCTCCATTGTGGAAGGAAAAGATTCCAACTCTTGAGTTGAATGAAATAAAGTTAAAAACCACGGTTTCAGGAATTGGACCTTCTGATCAAACAAGCTTTTATCACATAAAGGTTCCTGCTCTACATTTCTTTACGGGGACCCATAGTGATTATCACAAACCAAGTGATGACGCCGACAAGATTAATTATAAAGGAGAGGCGCAGGTTCTTGCCTTAATGGTTGACCTTGTAAAGGCAATGGATGGCGAAAAAAACGTGCCCTTTACTACCACGGTTAATGATAATTCAAGAAAAGCGCCAAGATTTTCAGTGACCTTAGGGGTAATTCCAGATTACGCTTTTGACGGAGCTGGTATGAAAATAAATGGTGTAAACGATGGCAAGCCTGCGGCTGCAGCCGGAATGTTAGAAGGAGACATCGTTATTCAAATAGGAGACTTTAAGATAAAAGATATGTACTCTTATATGGATGCATTATCGGCTTACCAAAAAGGCGATAAGGTAAAGGTTACTTACCTTAGAGATGGAAAAGAAATTACAACCGACTTACAGTTTTAATGGGTACTAATAAACCATCCAATAGCAGTTCTAAATCTATTGCCGTAATTGGTGGAGGAAGCTGGGCTACCGCCTTGGTGAAAATTCTTTCTGAGACAAACGATTACGTAGGTTGGTGGATACGAGATGAAAATGATGTAGTTCATATCAAAAGGTATCACCACAATCCAAAATATTTGAGTTCGGTAGAACTTAGTACAGAGAAAATAGCTGTAAGTAGTGATCTAAACCACGTGGTTTCAGAAGCTGATTACTTGATATTTGCCGTCCCATCGGCCTTTCTTAAAAACGCATTATCTTCTTTGACAGAAAGCTTGAGCGACAAGTTTGTGTTTTCAGCTATTAAAGGTATTGTCCCGGATGAAAACCTTATCGTTGGAGAGTTTTTTAATCAAAACTATCAAGTTCCACTAGAGAACATTGGGGTTATTATGGGGCCTTGTCATGCAGAAGAGGTGGCTCTTGAACGACTATCTTATTTAACTGTAGCCTGCTTAGAAGAAGAAACAGCAACTTTTGTAGCCGACAGACTAAAATGCGATTTCATTTTAACCAAAACCTCAGATGACATATACGGAACGGAGTACGCTGCTGTTTTAAAGAACATTTATTCATTGGCTGCGGGAATTTGTAATGGTCTAGGATACGGAGACAATTTTCAAGCGGTACTTATCTCAAATGCCTTACGAGAAATGAAGCGATTCATAAAGGCAGTTCATCCCATTAAAAGGGATATTGCGGGCTCTGCATATCTAGGAGACCTTTTAGTTACAGCCTATTCTCAATTTAGTAGAAATAGGATGTTCGGGACAATGATAGGCAAAGGGTACACCATCCGTTCTGCTCAGTTAGAAATGAACATGGTGGCAGAAGGGTATTATGCGGCAAAATTAATTAAAGAGGTTAAAGGGCAACATGAAGTGAAAATGCCCATAAGCAATGCCGTTTATAAAATACTCTACGAAGGAAAGAACCCAAAGAAGGTTATGGAAAGGCTAGCAAAAAAGCTGTTTTAAATTGATCTTAGTTTTTTAAACTCACCTAAAGATATATTCAAAAAAGTAGCTAAAATTGAGTCAGGAATTCTCTCTAGTAATTCCGGTCTATACTTAAGAATTTCTTCATACCTCTCTTTTGGGTCAGACTTGATAAAGGCAGCCAATCTTTTCTGGGCCTGAATATATCTTTCTTCAGCCACCTTTCTTTGAAGGTGGTTCCAAGCGGGTAAATGATCGTCAAGAATCTTCATCTTTTCATAAGGCAACCATAGTGCATTGGTTTTCTCAATGGTTTCAACGAAACCCTCTGCGGGTGTTTGATGTAAAAAGCTTTCATAGGCGCCTGCAAATAAGCCTTCTAAAAAAATAAACAAGGTCTTTTTTTCTGAACCATCTTCGTGGTAAAAATGCATGGACCCTTCCGAAATAAAAAACACCTTATTGGCAATATCGCCTTTCTTAATTACGGTTGTGCCCGGAGCAAATTCTTCATAGGTAAAATGGGTTTTCAGCAATTCAATTTCTTTAGGAGAAATATCAACAACGTTATTAATAGTAGACAAAAGAATGTTAAAGGCTTTTTCCATCAAAATAGTTTTAGCAAAGATACATTCAAACAGACAATCAAACGGTAATAATAAAAAAAACGGCCAGAGCCGTTTTTTAAGTGATTTACCAACTAAACCCTAAGGTTATGGATGCTATATGATAATCAGGACCTTTATTGTCTTTAAACATTGAGTTTAGGTCATATTTAGCCGTTGCTTTAAAGTGGCCATACCCTATTTGACCAATCAATCCATATCTAAAACTAGGCATGAAGTAGTTATTGTAGGTATATTGAGTAGACCTGTCGTTGAATTCATCGTCGTATTCAATAGTTCTTCTTGAATACAATTTGACTCCGCCATAACCACCAACTCCTAGAGTAAAGCCATTGTCCATACCTCGGGTTGAACTATCAAATTGCAGCATTAACGGAATGTCTAAATATCCTACAGAAAATTTTGAGCTCGCGACATTTAACGAAGTACCTTTTTCATCAAAAGCTGTCATACCGGTAGCTGTATCTTTGAATATCACATTTTTTCCTTTTAGGTTAAACCAGTTCCAGTTTACCGCTAGACCGTATTTTAGGTAAAACTTACTTTGATCGCCAAACAATCTGGTTTTTCCTCCAAGTCCTAACTCAAAATTGGCAGACTTCCACGTTTGTTGTTCAGCTGGCTGATCGGTGATGATTAATCCTCCGGCCTCTACCATTTGTGACAACCCTAAATGAAGATCAAAGGTTCCCTTTGTTCTTTGGCGCTTTCTTTTCTTTTCTTTTTTTACGGTTTTAATAATTATTTTTTCATCAATTGATGCTGGAGGTGTAGGAGGTAGGTTTGGCATGGGTGGCATTTGTGGTGCAGAACCAACGTCCTTACCCGCTTCTTTTTCTGCTTCCCATTTTTCTGCTTCCGCTTCCCATTGCTCAGCCCAATCTTCCCATTGTTTTCCATAGGCTTCTCCCCAGGCATCCCACTTGGCTTCATTAGAATCACCCCACTCTTCCCAGCGCTCTTCAAAAGTCTCAAGGTTTTCTTCCATAGTTTCCCGGGCCGCCTCTTGGGCTTCTTCTGCTTCTTCAGGTGTCATATTTCCGGCTTCAACTTCAGCGTTTATGCGTGAAATCTCTGCTTTGTATTGATCTATGATTACCTTGGTTTCTTTGGTGATTTCCTCTATCATTTTGTTGAGGTCTATTTCTGATAGTTCCTCTACATTTTCAGAAAGGATAATGACCTCGGCCCCCTTTACAGACATCTTTATGGTGTCTTTTTGTGAAAATCCCATGAACGAGATCGAGAGGGCAAGAATGGTTGTGTAAATTGATTTCATTTTGTTGAATTGTAAATTGTCAGTTTGTAGCAGAAATGTTATTAATTATTTTCTTGAGAGAAGAAAGACGAAATTTGCTCTTTAAAGGCTGGCCAGGTAAAAGACTTTACCTCTTCCGGAGCTTCAATTGCCTTTCCGCTTTTCAGGTTGTTAATTTGTGATAATGAGTATTCTGTAAGTCCCTGGGTTGGTTTTGCACTCGCGGTCAAATAATTATCAGGGTTTAGTTTTATGCTCAATTTATTTTGATTTAAAAGAGAGGCATCGGCCATTACAAAGGGTAAATCATCATAGTTTTCTGGATTGTTAATGTCGTCAGAAATTTGTGAGTCATCAAACAAGTCTGAGGCTTGAATGGGCTTATGATATACTTCTGCCATGAGTCTCTTTTCTTGAGTATAATCAGTTTTTTTGCCTTCTGAAAGCTCAATACTTGTTGTCTTTATGGTGCTTTTAATTTGAGTGCCTGTGTTTAAGGGCTTTATTGAAATGGGATTTATTGGTGTAGTAACCTCAGGCGGTATACCAGAATTGCTTTCATACATAAAAAACGTTCCGGTGGTTATCAGTAATAATATAGCTGCTGCTATGGCACGCCAAGAAGTGGTATGAGAAGTTTGTTCCATTAAGTTAGACTCTATTCTCTCCCAAACCGCAGCATTGGGCTTGGTCTCAAAGTTTTTTAGGTTCTTTTTAAAGAGTTCGTCTATGGGGTTTGTTGTTTTCATATTGAATTTACCCTTTGATGGTCTTCTAATTTCTCTTGCAAACGAATTCTAGCTTTTCTCAGTTGACTTTTACTGGTCGCCTCAGAGATAGAAAGCATCTCTGCTATTTCAGAATGGCTGTACCCTTCTATGGCAAATAGGTTAAAAACAGTCCGATAACCTAGTGGCAGCTCATTTATCATATTTAATAAATCTTCTGCAGCGTATTTTTGAAGAACTACATTTGGCGTTGAAAATTCTGGATGATCTTCCGTCAATTCAACAAAAAGATTCTTTTTATACCGAATGTAATTGAGACTTTCGTTGACAACAATTCGTCGAATCCAAGCCCCCAAATCACCCTCTTTTTTAAATTGAGTAATTTGTCCAAAAACCTTGATAAAAGAGTTGCATAGAACTTCCTCTGCATCTTCTAACTGTTGCACATACCTCCTAGAAACACCCAGCATCTGAGCAGAGTACTTTTCAAAAGTCTTTGCTTGTGCTTTTCTGTCACCTTGTCTAAGTTTTTCAACAAGGACAACATCTGCGTCTTGGTTAATGCGTAATAGTTTTACCATTTTGGTCTTTGGCTTCACTTATATGACACCTTAAAAATTAAAAAAGATGCCTGAGGCCAAATTTTTTTCAATTTACAACAAAAACTAGGTGTTAATTTTTAAAAACTACTATAAAACAAAGGGTTCTAACGTGTTTCTCAAGAGAAAAATCATCCGTGAATTTTTAGTCATCCTTTGGTCTATTGTTTACCTTTATCACAATGGGAAGAAAAAAATCAAAAAAGAAAAAGTCTTCGGGTACTGGGGCAGATCCCTTTTCAATGAGCACACGTTTAATGGAGGTGTTCAAGGATTATCCTCATAGAAGCTTTAATTATAGACAGCTCGCTGCAAAGCAAGGAATGCAACCAAAGGCAGCCAAAAGTTTGATTGATGGAGCCATAAAAAAGCTTATCAAGGAAGGAAAGATTGTAGCCGTTGGCCGTGGCTCCTATAAAATGAAGTACAGAGAAGTATATGCTACGGGGGTTGTAGATATGGCGACCAATGGAAATGCATATATCGTTAGCCCTCAAACTGAAGAAGATATATTAGTTAAGGGAGGCAACCTATACCACGCTCTTGACGGAGATGAAGTGAAGGTTTTGCTTTATGCTAGAAGAAAGAACAGAAGGCTTGAAGGTGAAGTAGCTGAAATCATTAAGAGAAAGCGAACCGACTTCGTGGGAATAATCGAAATGTCTAAAGATTTCGCATTTTTGGTGCCAGACCACAATAAAATGTTGGTTGACATTTACATCCCTAAAGAAAAATTAAACGGTGCTTTAAACGGGCAAAAAGCAATTGCTAAGATTACCGATTGGCCAGAAAAAGCTTCTACCCCTTTCGGGGAAATTACCAAGGTGCTGGGTGAGCCTGGAAATCACGAAGTAGAAATCCATTCTATTTTGGCTGAATACGGTCTACCTTATGAGTTCCCGTCTGATGTTCAAGTAGAGGCTGAATCAGTCGCTACAGAAATAACGGAAGCAGACATCGCTTCTAGAAGAGATATGCGCAGTGTTACTACGTTTACGATTGACCCAAAAGATGCAAAAGATTTTGACGATGCGCTATCGGTAGAAAAGCTTGATAATGGAAATTACGAAATAGGCGTGCACATAGCCGATGTTTCTCATTATGTAAAACCAGGGACTGCCTTAGACGCCGAGGCCTACGAAAGGGCGACAAGTGTTTACTTGGTTGATAGGGTGGTGCCCATGCTTCCAGAAATTCTTTCTAATCAGGTGTGTAGTTTAAGACCTAATGAAGAAAAGTTGACTTTTTCAGCAGTCTTTGAAATGAATGAGGAAGCAAAAATTTTAAGAAAGTGGTTTGGTCGTACCGTTATAGAAAGCAACCACCGATTTGCTTATGAAGATGCTCAAGCAATTATTGAAGGTGAAGAGGGTCCTCTAAAAGAGGAAGTGCTTTTGCTTGATAGGTTAGCGAAAATCATGAGGACAGACCGAATGGATCACGGTGCGATATCTTTTGATAAACACGAGGTGAAATTCAATTTAGACGAGGAAGGTAATCCTATTGGAGTATATTATAAAGAGGCAAAAGAAGCAAATCATTTAATCGAAGAGTTTATGCTTTTGGCCAATAGGTCAGTAGCCGAATTTGTAGGGAAAGCAGGCTCTCAGCCTTCTGGAAAAACCATGGTGTACCGCGTACACGACGACCCAAACCCAGCAAAGATTGAAGACCTAAGTACTTTTGTGAAGAAATTTGGGTATTCGGTTTCGACAAAAGGAGGCCAATCGATTTCTCAATCCTTGAATAAGCTCTTGCGAGATGTTCAAGGAAAAGGAGAGGCAAATATGATAGAGACTTTGACCATTCGTTCTATGGCAAAGGCAAAGTACACCACTCAAAATATTGGTCATTACGGGCTGTCTTTTGACTACTATACTCACTTTACGTCTCCTATTAGACGATATCCGGATGTAATTGTCCATAGAATTCTTCAGATGGAACTAGACAAGCAAAAACTGCCTGATTCCAGTAAGATTGAAGAGGATTGTGAACACGGCTCTGCAAGAGAAAAAATGGCAAGCGATGCAGAAAGAGCAAGTGTAAAATACATGCAGGTTAAATTTTTAGAGTCTCACATAGGTGAAGAGTTTGACGGAATTATTTCTGGAGTTACCGACTGGGGTGTATTTGTAGAGCTCGTTGAAAATCCTTGTGAAGGAATGATAAGAATTCGCGACTTTAGGGATGATTACTATGTTTATGATGAAAAAAATTATTGCATTGTAGGCGAAGATAGTGGCAGGAAATTTCAGCTAGGTGACCCCATTAGAATCATTGTAAAGAGGGCAGACTTAGAAAGAAAACAAATTGATTTTATATTAGCAAAACAACAACCAAATCAATCATTATGAAAAAGTCCACTTTAGAAATGCTAGTGCTTGGAATTGGGGTCCTAGTGATTTTAGCAGGAGTTTACCTTTTATTTATTAGTTCAGATAAGTCATCCCCTTTTATGGCCAACATTGTGTTTTCAGTTGGTTTTTTATTCTATGTAGTTTATACTGCGATGACTACCTCTTCTCTCCAGAATAACATTAGAGAGAAAGAAGCGATTATTTCAAACCTTCAAGATGAGGTCAAGAGAAAAACCGTTGAAGTAGAGTCTCTTAATTCTGAAGTTAGTCAGTTAAATTCTGATTTAAAATCTAGAAATAACGAGTTAGAAGCCGCTAACAAAAACATTGATGAATTAAGTCAATCTGTAAAAGCACTTGAGAAGAAAATAACGGCGCTAACTGAAAAATCTAAAGATTCTTCAACGGACTAAATTTCAAAAACTACCTTTGCCCTTTGAATTTTAGTCATGGTAGAAATTGTCTTGTATGCTCTGGTGTTAGGTTTTACCCTAAGTTTTATGGTTGGGCCTGTGTTTTTTGTACTCATAGAAACCAGCTTAACTAAAGGAGCGAAAAAGGCCATAATCTTTGATTCAGGTGTAATCTTAGCCGATATCCTTTTTATTGGTCTCACCTTTTTCGGTTCTTCTTTTTTAAAGAAAATAGAGAACTATAGCCAGATATATTTGATTGGTGGCCTTTTGGTAATAGGCTACGGTGTTTACAATCTGATCAATGCTTCAAAGAAGAAGAAGCAATTAAACTTTGACAAAGAAATTCCGCAGGTAAACGCTAAGTGGTATGTCTATTTATTAAAAGGATTCTTCTTAAATTTTCTTAATGTAGGGGTGCTTGCATGGTGGCTTACTACCATGATTGTCGTAAGTGGAAGTGTAGATCATGACCCGATTTTAATGCTGATATATTTTGCGGTTACGGTGGTTACTTACTTTGTCGTGGACCTGATAAAAATATTCTTCGCTCACAAACTAAAGAAAAAATTAACCCCAACAGTTCTTGTCAAAATAGAAAGAGCTATTGGGGTTTTATTAATTGCCTTCGGAATCTTTTTAGGACTTCGCGGGTTTTTTAATGATGAAATAAAGAGTTATTCTTCTGATTCTTTTTCCATTTCTTCAGAATCGTCTTTCTGAGGGTAAACGTTATTAGAACGGTCTACATCACAGGTTAAAACCTCACCATCAACAATAATTTGTGCTATCTCAGATAGTTTTCCGTTAATTATCCAATCGTAGGTTGGATGAGTCCAAGCCCATGGTTTTAACGGAAGTTCTGTGTGGCTATGCTTAAAGTTATACATCATTACCAAAGGTATGGTGTAAGTTGCTTTGTCTCCTGTTTTCCAAATAACCGTTACGTCAATAGGCATTGGCATTTTACCTTTTCTTAGAAGGGTTACCTTGGTTTTATTTCCATCAAACGGAACTACTTTTAAAATTCCATAATCAATGGTTTTTGTGAGTTCAGTCCAATAAGTAAGGTACCAATCAAGCTCCATGTTTGATGTCTTCTCCATTATTCTAATAAAGTCATGAGAAGTAGGGTGTTTAAAAACCCATTGGTCATAATACTTTAACATTCCTTTCCAAAAGGCCTCATCGCCAACAATTCCCTTTAATTGGTACAAAAACAAGGATCCTGAGTAATAGGAACTCACAGAATAAGTGAAGTTGAAGTCATAATGGTCTGCTGGAGTAGTTAACGGTTCAATCAACCCCCTTTCTACCATCATATTGTATACTGCCATTTTTTCAACAAAAGGATTGCCCTTTTCTTCAAACATGTGCATCATGACCATTTCTTCTGCAAACGAAGTAAAACCCTCATCCATCCATGGGCTTTTGTTTTCGTTAGATCCTAAAAGTCCGTAATACCAGCTATGACCTGCCTCATGAGCAAATAAACCTACAAATCCTTTAAAGTCGTTTCCTCCTCCTAATATCAATGTAGCCATTGGGTATTCCATTCCGCCATCGCCACCTTGAATAACCGAAAACTGTGAATATGGGTATTTTCCAAAATGGCTATCCATGTAGTGGAAAAATGAATTCATGTATTCAGGAAGCTTTTCCCAATTCTCTTCATTGGCAGTTTTAGGGTCGTAGAAAAAGTGAACCAGGGGTCCGTTTTCAACTTGAACCGTGGTGTGCTTGTAGTCAGGGTCTGCAGCCCAAGCAAAATCATGAACATTTTCTGCTTTAAAGTTCCAAGTTAGCTTTTTAACATTGGGGGTTTCAACGTCTGCATATCCCTTTCCTATTTCATTGGCATTGGCCAAATAGCCTGTGCCACCAACCATGTAATCACTGTCAAGGGTTATGGAAACATCAAAGTTTCCCCATACTCCATAAAACTCTCTACCAATATATTGATCAGGATGCCATCCGTCTTTGTCGTACTCAGCCAACTTCGGATACCATTGTGTCATTGAGTAGTCAATTCCTTCTTTATTGTCTCTTCCAGACCTTCTAATTTGAAGGGGTACTTGACCCTCAAACTTCATGTTGAACTGGGTCTTTTGTCCTGGAAGGATAGGTTCGTTCAAAGTAACCTTAAGAACTGTACCAATAACTTCCCACGAAAGTGGTTTGCCATCTTGATTTAAGGTTATTATCTTTTGGTAACCAATTTCATCGTTATTCAATTTGGATATTCTATCTCCAACACGACGGTCTGGGTCTTTTATATTTAAACTTCTAACGTCCATCTGAGACCCTGGCTGAAAAGCATTGAAATACAAGTGGTAGTAGGCCTTGCGAAGGGTGTCAGGAGAGTTGTTTGTATAGGTGAGTTCTTGGGTGCCAGTAAACTGGTGGTTGTTTACATCTAACTCAACGTTCATTTTGTAATCAACGTGTTGTTGCCAATAGTTGCTTTGGCCCAGAGCAGAAAGTGTAAGCCCTAAACCAATAATAGATAATAGGGGTTTAAGAGAATATTTCATTGAAAGAGTGTTTGTTTTTTAATCGGATTCCTTTTTCTGTTTTTTGTACCGTACAAAGTTCTGTTTCTGAATCGTGCTCTAGAAAAAGGAAAAATTCACGTTCAGCAGCCATATCAAGAAAGCTCTTTTTTTCATCGAGGGTCAACAGTGGACGAGTATCGTAACCCATTACATAAGGCAGAGGAATATGACCTGTGCTTGGCAGAAGGTCTGCAGCAAACACTATTGTTTTTCCTTTGTAGGTAATAACCGGTAACATTTGCGCTTCTGTATGTCCGTTGCACACAAAAAGGTCAAAGGGTAGGGTGTCGATTTTTTGCATACCGTCACCCAAGTTTTCAATAAAATTTAATTGACCACTTTCGTGGATGGGTAAGATGTTTTCAGAAAGAAACGAGGCCTTTTCTCTTGCATTTGGGACGGTTGCCCATTGCCAATGCCTTTGATTAGACCAAAATTTGGCATTCTTAAATGCAGGAATAAAGTCTGACCTGTCAGCATTCCATTGTATGGCTCCCCCAACGTGATCAAAATGAAGGTGAGTCAAAAAAACATCAGTAATTTCGTCTCTATGGTACCCAAGTTTAGCTAAGTTTCCATCAAGAGAATCATCACCGTGAAGGTAATAATGCGAAAAAAACTTATCGTCTTGCTTTTGCCCAATACCTGTATCTACTAGAATTAATCTGTTATTATCTTCAATAAGTATGGACCTCATAGCCCAAGTACATAAATTATTTTCATCGGCAGGATTGGTTCTTTGCCATAGAGATTTAGGTACTACACCAAACATGGCTCCTCCGTCAAGTTTAAAATACCCCGTATTTAGTGGATGAATTGTCATAAATACTAATTGTGTGTTTGCGCTAAACTACAAAATATATAGGGTAAAAATAAAAAGTCCTGTGGGGTGGCCACAGGACTTTTTTCTTAACACAAACACTAACTAGATAAACAGATGAACGTTGTCATTGTCAGAACTCTTACCTAGTAAATCGTTTAATATTTTCTTTAGTTGCTTGGTCTTTCTTTTTCCTAAAAATGTTATCGGAAATGAAATGGAAGAAACACCAGTTTGTTTCAAAACACGAAGCTTCAATCGTTTTTTTAACAGAGACTCTTCAATATTAAATCCAACAATATTTTGACGATTTAGTTTAATTCTTTTTTCAAAAACCTTTAATAGGCTAAATCCAGAATTAATTTCTACAATTTCGTTTTCAGCGTTAAAGGTGAAAATGGGTCTACCTACATACAAGTAAACTAAGACAATCAGTAAAATATTGACGATAAATAAATATCCCCAAAACAATCCTGATAATTCAGTGTCCATTCTAGCAAATCCAAAATCTACTAATGATAAAATAAATAGCAGACTTAAAACTGCCCAAAATCCATTTCTTGTGTTGTTGTTACTGATTCTCATGCTTCAAATGTAAGACAAATCTTTCAATAATTAAAGCCAAGCAACTGTGCATGCATATCACTTGTTGCATAGTAAACGCTATGAATGGGTTTTTGGTTGGCTGATTATCAAAATATTGCAAAAATTAACCTCGTCTTAACAGTTTTGAAAGACTTAGTTTTCGCCAATGAATATTGAGTAAACGAATGGAGGACTATTAGAGGAGGCTACTTTCTTTTTTTCTGAAAGAATTCAATTAAAATTTCAGAACATTCTGAATGAGAAACCCCACCAACAATTTCAGTTTTTGGATGCATTTTTCCGCCATTAGATAAAAATCCTTTTTTGGGATCATTGGCACCGTAAACCACCTTTCCAATTTGCGACCAATGCAAGGCACCAGAACACATAGTACAAGGCTCAAGGGTAACATATAGGGTACAATCTTTCAGGTATTTAGCTCCCAAGTGATTGGCAGCAGCCGTAATGGCTTGCATTTCTGCATGGGCGGTAACATCGTTTAATCTTTCAGTAAGATTGTGGGCACGTGCAATAACTTTTTGATTGCAAACAATAACGGCTCCAACAGGAACTTCCCCATCTAATAAACCGTTTTGTGCTTCTTTTAATGCTTCTCGCATAAAATACTCGTCAGAAAACAACACAATTTCCATAGTTTGCCTTAAAAAGTATGAGAATCAAGCATATTGATTCGTAAATTCGCCACAAAATTAGTGGAAAATGTACAGGACACATACGTGTGGTGAGTTAAATATAGAGAAAGTAGGTGAAAAAGTCACCTTAAGTGGTTGGGTTCAAAAAGGCAGAGACCTAGGCGGAATGACCTTTGTCGACTTGAGAGACCGATTTGGCGTAACCCAGTTAGCCTTTAATGAAGAGGTGAATGCTGATTTGCTAAAAGCAGCAAGAAAGCTAGGTAGAGAGTTTGTAATTCAAGCGGTAGGTAAGGTGGTTGAACGCTCAAGCAAGAATGCCAAGATTCCTACTGGTGAAATTGAAATTCAAGTGGAGGAACTTAAAGTATTAAACTCCTGTAAGACTCCGCCTTTTACCATAGAAGACGATACCGATGGGGGTGAGGAGTTGCGAATGAAGTATCGCTACTTAGATATTAGAAGAAAGCCTGTAAGAGAGAAATTGTTGCTGAGAAACCGAGTAAATCTAGAGGTGCGAAACTATCTTTCTGAGCTTGGTTTTGTTGATATAGAAACCCCATTTTTGATTAAATCTACACCAGAAGGTGCAAGAGATTTCGTGGTTCCAAGTAGAATGCACGGAGGAGAGTTTTATGCGCTACCTCAATCACCCCAAACTTTTAAGCAATTGCTTATGGTGGGAGGCATGGACAAGTACTTTCAAATAGTAAAGTGTTTTAGAGACGAAGATTTAAGAGCTGATAGACAACCTGAATTTACCCAGATCGACTGCGAAATGGCTTTTGTTGAACAAGAAGACATTTTAAACACTTTTGAAGGAATGGTTATTCACCTGATTAAAAAGGTGAGAAACATTGAAATTGATAGCATTCCTAGAATGACGTACGACGAGGCAATGAGAACTTACGGTTCTGATAAGCCTGATATTCGATTTGACATGAAATTTGTTGAATTGAATGACCTTGCACAAAACAAGGGTTTTGGAGTATTTGACAATGCAGAATTAGTGGTGGGTATTTCAGTTCCTGGATGTGCCTCCTATTCAAGAAAACAACTCGACGCCTTAACCAATTTTGTAAAAACCCCTCAAGTTGGGGCAAATGGCCTGGTTTACGTTAAGTACAATGAAGACAATTCTATAAAATCTTCTGTAGATAAGTTTTACTCAGAAGAGGATCTTAAAGAATGGTGTGAAAAGTCGGGGACAAAACCTGGAGATCTAATGTTGATTTTAGCCGGGAATAAAGATAAAACCCGCAAGGCCATGAACGATTTGAGGCTTCATATGGCAGAAGAATTAGGATTAAGAGATCCTAATGTATTTGCTCCACTATGGGTATTAGATTTTCCATTGTTAGAATGGGATGAAGACTCTGAGAGATACCATGCCATGCACCATCCTTTTACTTCGCCTAAGCCAGAGGATCTTCATTTAATTGATACGGATCCGGGTTCTATTAGAGCCAATGCTTATGACATTGTTTTAAATGGAAATGAAATTGGAGGAGGCTCAATTAGAATTTTCGACAAAGATCTTCAAAAGCGAATGTTTGATTTATTAGGATTCTCTGAAGAGGAGGCGCAAAAACAGTTTGGATTTTTGATGAGTGCCTTTGAATATGGAGCCCCTCCACACGGAGGAATTGCCTTCGGTTTTGACCGTTTAGTAGCTCTATTGGGAGGTGATGAGGTCATTAGAGATTATATAGCATTTCCTAAAAACAATGCGGGTAGGGATGTGATGATTGATGCACCTGCTACTATTTCAGAAGATCAGTTAAACGAATTGTCTCTTAAAGTAGAAATTGAAGGTTAATCATGGGAAACAAACCCAACAGTCTTTTAGGTAAGTTCCTTGTCTGGAGGCTTAGACATATTCATCAACGTCAATTTATTTTGATTTTGAGTGTCGTTGTGGGTTTGATTTCAGGATTGGTTGCGGTAACCCTTAAGAATACAACTCATCTTATTCAGCAGTTGGTTCATTCAGATTGGTTTGATGATTTATACAACCCTTTTTATTTCGTCTTTCCGGTAGTAGGTATACTCATTACCGTTTTGATAAAAAGGGCCTTTAAGAGTAATATTGGTGAAGGCATTCCTTCAACGCTTTATGCAATTTCAAGAAGAAGTGGAATTCTAAGGCCGTTTAAGATGTATGCCTCGGTTATTACCAGCATGTTCACCGTTGGTTTTGGTGGGTCCGTAGGACTGGAAGGTCCTACGGTAAGCACAGGGTCTGCTATTGGTTCTAACTTGGCTCGTTGGATGCACCTCAATTATAAAAGTAGAACTCTTTTAATTTCTTGCGCTACTGCTGCAGCCATTTCTTCCATTTTTAATGCTCCCATTGCTGGGATTATTTTTACCATTGAGATTTTTAGCTTAGACCTTACCCTTGCATCATTAATTCCCTTGCTATTAGCATCAGCAACAGGAGCCATGACTTCCTTGTTTTTACAGGGTTCGGGATATTTGTTCCACTATAATGTAATGGAGAAATTTGAACCTGGTCAGCTTCCTTTTTATGTGTTATTAGGTGTTGGGTGCGCTTTGGTATCGGTCTACTTTAACAAAGTGTTTTTAGGCCTTGAAGAGTTAATGGCCAAATTTAAAGGTTGGGTAAAACTTATCAGTGGCGGATTTGTGCTTGGTCTTTTAATTTTCTTGATTCCTCCTCTCTATGGTGAAGGCTATGAAACCATAAATTCACTTTTAAGTGGAGACTTTATGGGGGTTTTAAAAGAGAGTTTCATTTTGGAATATTCTAGTTCTGAAACCGTTATTTTAGGGCTATTGCTTGGACTTGGTCTTTTCAAAGTATTTGCGGCTTCTTTGACTTTAAGCTCTGGTGGGGTTGGGGGTATCTTTGCTCCCTCGCTATACGTTGGGGCTTCTTTTGGGTTTTTCTTTTCAAAAATTTTGAACTCACTTGGGCTTACTAATCTACCCGAAAGCCAATTTGCCTTGGCAGGAATGGCTGGATTAATGGCGGGGGTACTTCATGCTCCGTTAACAGCAATATTTATGATTGCTGAAATCACCGGAGGTTACTCAATGTTTCTTCCATTAATGCTCACCTCGGCTGCTAGCTTTTTGGTAACCAGAAGTATGATGCCGCACTCTATTTATACCGTCCAGTTGGCAAAACGTGGAGACCTATTAACTCATGATAAGGACCACGCAATTTTGACATTAATGAAACTTGATCAGGTCATTGAATGTGATTTCATCAAAGTGAACAGTGAAATGAAGCTAGGTGATTTAGTAGCTGTATTTAAGAAGAGTAAAAGAAACCTGTTTCCGGTTTTAAACGAAGAAAATGAACTCGTAGGTGTTTTGACCTTAGATCATTTTAAACAATTGCTTTTTGATCAAACCATGCATGATAAAGTTATGGTTAGAGAGCTGATGATTGCTCCACCAGCTATAATTGACAAGTCTGAAAATATGGATTCTGTCTTAGAGAAATTTCAAAATTCTCAGGCGTGGAATTTACCCGTAGTAGACAATGGTTTTTACGTGGGCTTTGTCTCAAAATCTAAATTATTTTCAGCCTACCGAAGAAAATTAAAAGAAGTTTCTGATTAACTTTCCAAAATGAAAAAGTTTCAATTTTTCTTGTGGTCTCTTCTTTTGGGTTCTTGTTCAATGTCTAAAATGGAATATGAACCGATTAATTATGTGAAATGGCATAAGGTTGTTTCAGGAGCTGGTGGTGGAAAGGGATATCAGTTTTATGCTTATTTTTTTAAAGAGGATCTTGATCCAACCGCCTTTATTGTAAATGATGTGTTTGTTTCAGTGACTTCTACCCGCAGTGGTGATACCACCATTGTTTCTGGATATTACTTTGAACCTTCTGGTGAAGAACCTGAGTATCCACCTAAACAACCCGTAACCCTTTTTCCTCCTTTCACAAAAGCGATTGTAAACGGATACCTTGACGGAATTCCCTTTTCTTGGGAAACAGTCAAGTTCGTGGAAATGAAATTACCACCAAATCCTTGACAATAAAACCATTGTATTTTCTATCTTCGAACGCCTTGAAATGATTCTATAAATGTTACGATGTAGAACATTCCAACTATAAACGTGTTAAATACGTGTATAAGGTATTGACTGTTAAATTTTTTAGGTTTGAATTATAAAGTACTTTTAACAGGCCTCCTTTTGTGGAGTGCCACATCACTCTTTTCTCAAAATTGGGTTGAGGGTATGCTTGATCCCAATGAGAATTTTTATGAAACTCAAAAGAATTTTGAGGAGTATTGGAAAGATAAAACCATAGAAAAAGGAAAAGGCTGGAAACAGTTTAAGCGTTGGGAGGCCTTTATGGAACCGCGTGTGGCTCCTTCAGGCGTGAAACCAAATCCTTCAATGCTTGGAGCTATTGCGTTTTCAAACTCTTTTTCTGCAGCTCCAAATTATGGCGACTTTCAGTTAGAAGGTCCTGTAAACGGAAATATGTTGGAAGGAATTGGCAGAATCAACTGCGTAACTTTTCACCCACAAAACCCAGATACAATTTATGTAGGTGCCCCATCCGGTGGTTTTTGGAGATCCTACGATGGAGGAGCCAACTGGGAAACTACCTCAGATGAACTAACAAACCTCGGGGTTTCTGCCATTGCAATAAACCCTAAGAATCCTGATATTATTTATATTGGAACTGGTGATAGAGATGCGGGCGATACCTATACCTATGGGGTTCTAAAATCTACTGATGGAGGAGACACTTGGTCTCCGACAGGTCTTTCATTGTCAGTTACTACTGCAACCCGCATAGGTGCTTTAGTAGTAAATGAAAACCACCCTGACACCATCGTTGCGGCTACCCGTTTTGGAATTCAGCGCTCTACTGATGGAGGAGCAACTTGGTCACTCAGACAAGGTGGTGGATTTCACTCAGTAAAAGCAAACCCAAGAAACCCTGAAGTGCTTTATGCTTCAACTTATACTGGAGTGGCAAAGGTTTATAAATCTACCAATGGTGGAGATACTTGGTTTCAATTAACTTCAGGGTTACCAGGTTCTGGTGTGCGAAGAGCCGAAATTGGTATTAGTAAGCATGATACTAGTTACGTATACATTCTATATGGCGCCAATAATAATGGTTTTTATGGGCTCTATAGGTCTATTGATAATGGTCAAACATTTTCATTAAGATCTAGTTCACCAAATCTTTTGGGCTGGGCAGTGTCTGGAAATGACTCAGGTGGACAAGCTTGGTACGATCTTGCTTTAGCCGTAAATCCAACAAATAAACACGAACTCTATGTTGGTGGAGTTAATATTTGGAAATCAACTACCGGTGGTACGGGATGGTCAATTGTCGGTCACTGGTACGGAGGTGGTGGTACTGGGTTTGTTCATGCAGACCAACATTGGTTTGAATTCCAACCAGGTTCAAATAACCTTTGGGTTGGAAATGACGGCGGTATATGGGAAACTACTAATAATGGATTGAGCTGGACACCCAAAAACGACGGAATTAATATTACGCAGTATTATAAAATTGGAATCTCTACGGATAACGACTTTAAAATTATTGCAGGAGCTCAAGACAATGGTACTCACTTAGATAATACAGTGTTCTGGGACAGAGTTCGCGGAGGAGACGGAATGGACTGTGAAATTGATCCGGTAAATAACAATATTATGTACTCATCGGTATACTATGGTGACTTTAATAAGAGTACAAATGGAGGGGCTAGCTTTAATGCTAATTTCAACCTTCCGCCTAGCGGTACGGGTAATTGGGTAACTCCTTTAGTGATTGATCCAAACAACAACTCAACACTTTATGCAGGGTTTTCACGGCTTTGGAAGTCAACGAATCAAGGGGCCTCCTTCTCAGCCACATCTAGTAACATTACAGGTCAAAACATTGATGTAATTGCTATAGCAAAAGGGAATTCAAACATCATTTATATTGGAATAAATTCAAGCGTCTATAAATCAACTAACGGGGGAGCTTCTTGGATAAATGTTACTGGTTCAATATCTAATAATAATGATGTAACAGATATTGCCATTTCACCTACCAATCCAGATCATGTGTACATCACAAAATCTGGATATTCATTTGGTGTAAAGGTTTTTGAAACCAATAATGGTGGACTGTCTTGGTCAAATATTTCTAGTAACCTACCAAATTTACCTGTCAATACTATTGTTTGTCAAGAAGGTACATTTGATGGAGTCTATGTTGGAACAGATATAGGTGTTTACTTTAAAGATGGCAATTCTAACCAATGGATTAAATACTTTAAAGGTATGCCTAACGTAATTGTTACTGATCTTGAAATAAACTACAATTCTAACAAGATAGTGGCTGGAACCTACGGACGAGGAGTGTACTCTTCTCCGCTTATTACTGAGTTAGCTGACGTTCCCGTTGCCGATTTCTACGCGACTCCTAACGGTCCATGTAACATTGGTGATACCGTTACTTTAGTTGATATGTCTCAAAACATACCTTCTTCATGGACTTGGTCAATTTCTCCTTCAACATACACCTATATTAACGGTACGGGTCCAAATGACTTCGCCCCTCAGGTGGTATTTAATGCAGCAGGAAATTACTCAGTTTCATTAACTGTGGCGAATAACCAAGGATCAGACACTAAAGTTAAAACCAATGCAATCGGTGTTGGTGGATTTACTCTTCCGTTTATTGAAGATTTTGAAGATTCAACTTCTTTTTTCAGTTGGACGGTCAATAATCCAGACGGAGGAGAAGGTTGGTATTTAAATTCAAACAATATTTTTAACGGTCCTAATCGCGCAGCGTCGCTTTCGTTTTATAATATTGGGTCAGGTGGATCGGTTGATGAGTTAATCAGTCCTTCTGTAAATCTATCAAACCATAGTTCACCACAAATGACTTTTGACTTTTCATACAAAGGATCTGGTGGGGCTACAGATTCATTGAAAATCTATATTTCAGATGACTGTGGTGTAACTTGGGGCCTTGTAAGCGAAATGGGCGGTTCCGACTTAAGAACGGGTCCTGACCAATCAACGTCATTTGTTCCTGCCTCTAGCACCGATTGGTGTGGTCAGGTAAATTTTGCAAGTTGTGCCAGTATTGATTTGAGCTCATATGCAAACCAGACCATTTTGGTCAAGTTTTCAGGAATTAGAAATTTTGGTAACAACTTGTTCATTGATAATATTAATATCAGCGGTACTGCAACCGTAAAACCAGTGCCTGATTTTGTGTCAGATACGACTACGTGTTCTGGGGTTCCTATTCATTTTTATGATGCCTCTTCTATTTCGCCAACCTCATGGCAATGGACGTTTACAGGCGGAACACCTTCAACAAGTACTAATCAGAATCCTGTTGTTCAATATGCAACCCCTGGAACCTATGCAGTTAAGCTAGTTGTTTCTAATGGCTTTGGATCTGATAGTATTGAAAAGGTGTCTTACATTACAGTTAACCCTGATGTTACTCCAACGGTTTCAATTAGTTCTAATCAAGGACTAACCGTTTGTGAAAATTATGGAGTTGATATTGTTTCTACCATAACAAATGAGGGTGCAAGTCCTCAATATAAGTGGTTAATAAATGGGAATTTAGTTTCTCAGGGTTCAGCTAATCAGACTTTTTATTCGTTGCAGAACGGAGACCAAGTTCAACTGGTGGTTTACACTTCGGAAGCCTGTGCAACAATAGATTCAGCAATTTCTAACACATTGACCTTTGTGGTTAATCCCCTGCCAACGGTTTCTTTTGGTCAGGTATCAGCACTATGTGTTTCAAGTAGTCCTGTTACTTTAAGCCAAGGCTTACCGGTAGGCGGAACTTACTCAGGTCCTGGGGTGGTAGGAAATACTTTTGATCCATCATTGGTCGGAAGCGGAAACTATACCATTTGGTATTCGTACACTAACTCCAATGGATGTAAAGATTCAGCATCGGCCTCTGTATTTGTTGATATTCCACCAAATGTTTTCTTAACGGGTCCTGGCGTTCTGTGTGACGACCAAGGAACCATTAACGTTGGTGGAGGATTCCCTGGTGGAGGTGATTATTATATTGACGGATCACTTTCAACAACATTTGATCCTTCAACGCAAGGTGTTGGAAACTATGTTTTAGAATATCACTACAATAACGGAAACTGTGTAGGAATTGCCTATGATACCATTTTCGTGACACCTGCAGTTCCACAACCAACGGTTACCGTATCTTGGGGTTCGTTAACTTGTGATCAAGCAGGATATAATTACCAATGGTTAGATGGATCAGGTACAGCGATACCTGGTGAGGTTTCACAAGTGTTCTACCCAACAGCACCTGGCACCTACAAGGTTAGAATTAGTAACTCACAAGGTGAGTGTGATAAGACGTCAGGTAACTATTCTATTAATAATATTGGAATTAGTGAGTTCGAAAAATCTATTGCCTTTAAACTTTTCCCTAACCCTAATAAAGGTGAATTTAGAATTCAGCTTATGCAAGAGACTAAGGGCACAGCTTCTTTAGAAATTGTTAATGCCGTAGGTCAATTGCTACACAGCCAAGAAAACGAATTGTCAGGTGGTCTAAATACCCTTTCAGTTAAGCCGGTATTAACTAGTGGAATTTACTTCTTAACCCTTACCATAGACGGTGAGTCTTTAGTCAGAAAATTCAGGGTTGAATAAGATAGATAAGAACAAACAAAAAAGGCGCAACCAACGGTTGCGCCTTTTTTTATTATTTAAAATAAAAAAGACTTAGGCCTCTTTCATTAAGCTCAAAATGTTTTTCATCATTTGAAGTCCATCAAGATTGCCAAGATTTTCATCCATTGCTCTTTCTGGGTGTGGCATCATTCCAAATACATTCCCACCTTCATTACAGATGCCAGCAATGTTTTGAAGTGAACCATTAGGATTTGATTCTTCGTTAACCTCACCGTTCTCATCACAATACCTAAACATGATAAGATCTTTATCATTAAGCATTTTTAGAGTTTCCTCATCAGCATAATAGTTTCCTTCGCCATGTGCTATCGGAATTTTGTATGCTCTGTCTTCTAAGTTGCTAGTCATTACCGCTTTCTTAGATTCTGGTTTCAAGAAAACGTTTTTACAAATAAATTTGTGAGAATTGTTATGCATTAAAGCTCCTGGAAGTAAATGAGTTTCTGTTAAAACTTGAAACCCGTTACAAACTCCAAGCACGTAACCACCATTATTTGCAAACTTAATTACCTCTTCCATAATCGGAGAGAATCTTGCAATTGCACCTGAACGCAGGTAATCACCATAGCTAAAACCTCCTGGTAAAATTACCATGTCTACCCCTTGAAGGTCACGGTCTTTATGCCAAAGTTCAACAACTTCTTGACCTAGCAAAGTTTCCCATGCGTAGACCATATCTTGGTCACAATTTGACCCCGGAAAAGTTACAACACCAAATTTCATGTAGTCCTATTTTGTGCGGCAAAGGTACAGAATTCCCTTTGATTAATAATTAGATAAACCCGTTCGATTTTCCGAGGAGGTTACACATTCTAAAAAGTATCCTTGATCCTACGTTAGCATCCCATTCATCAGCCCCCGGAGAAACCTCGTTTAGGTCCATTCCAATAATTTTTTTACCAGAGGCTACAACTTCTTCAAAAAGGTATAGAACTTCCTCTGATTCAAATCCTCCGGCTACTGGTGTGCCTGTGTTTGGACATAATTTGGGATCAAGTCCGTCGATATCAAAACTGATGTATACCTTTTCAGGAAGCTCGCTAATGATTTCTTCTACTTGCTGTGCCCAAGTTTTACCTTTAAAGTTTTGATGCTTTAGGTCTCTATCAAAAAAGGTTTTTACCTTATCACTGTTTTCCTCGATGTAATTTTTTTCCTCCTCACAATAGTCTCTAATTCCAACTTGAACAAGTTTACTAATTGAGCAATGATTCAAGGCGTTGTACATGATAGAAGCATGAGAAAACTCAAACCCTTCATAGGCTTTTCTCAAATCTGCATGGGCGTCAATTTGTAGAATACCGAATTCTCCTTCTCTTTTTGAGAGGGCTTTTAAGTAACCCAAAGGAGTACTATGGTCCCCTCCTAATAGAATTACTTTTTGACCTTGGTCTAGGTATTTTGAGGTTTTGTTCTCAACCCAATCTACCATTTCTACACATGCCTTATTAATTTTTTCTAAGACCTCAGGGTGAGATTTGTGACTTTCATTGTCGGCTAACTCATCTAGGTATTTTTCTACCTTTTTTCTGTATTTGTCACTTTTGTTCCAAAGCTTTGAAGAGGTTTCTGGCATGTAAATCCCCATTTTCCATGCATCTTCAATAAGTGGATCGTAAAGATCAACTTGCCATGATGCACGTCTAATTGCCGTTGGACCACCAGCGGTTCCTGATGAATAACTTACAGTAACTTCCCAGGGCACTGGAAATACGATTACGTTACTTTCTTTTTCATTAAAGGGTAACCCAAAAATTTCAGAAGAAGTGGCTAACCCATTAGGGTCAAATGATTCTATTTTTTTCTCTTTAGAACTCATAGCAACATATTATTTATCAAAGATGTCAAATATTATGGTGCTATGGCTATTTTTTTTAGCTCATTTTTAATTTTGCCATCAAGTGTATAAAGGGTGAGTTTCAATAGGTAGGGCCCTGGATTTAATTTTCCACCTGATGAATTTGTTCCATAAAATGTGATTTCTTCGGTTGATTGCATAAAATGATTTTCGAAAAATGTGTAGTAACATTCCCCCGAAAGGGATATTAAACGCAATGTAGCCTTACAGCTTTGTGTTGCGTTGATTTTTATTTTCATAGGACTTAAATGAGCTTGAATTACATTTTTATCAGTGGAAATATTATTTTCAACCTGTGAATCTGTTGATGTAGCGTTTTTCAAGCCTAAAGTGACTTTCTTTTGAGATGTCACTTTTCCACGGTCAGTTTGTTCTCGCCCTAATGAGACATTTTTTGTGTTTTCTAACCAAGAATAATGCACGTCGTCATTATATTTAAAAGGCCTTGAGGTCTCACTTAAAAACACGCCTATTTCTCCTCCAGAATTGACTAGGCTCTTCCAGTTTAGAATTTCAATAATAGAGCCAATAGATCCTTTTTGTTTTTTGTAAAATCCTTCACTTTCTACTAAGGCTATTTGTCCGTTAGCAGGTATTATCCAGTTTTTCACAAAGGGCTTGTATTCTTGGTAAAACAATTGGTTTTCCCATTTGCCAATCCAAGTCTTCTGTAAGAAAACACTGTGGCTTTCTGGATTTGCAATTTCAATAAATTCACCGTCTTCATCACAGTCATACATTATTTCAGAAATTTCAAGGCGTCCATTTTCATGCGGAATTTCAATATACCACTTACGTGGGAGGGTGTCATTTGTTTGGCTAACTAGGGGTTGAAGTAAGATTAAGGTGTCTGAAAAGGGAGGCATTTTTATAAAAAACTCTCTTCTGTTTTCTGGGTTGAATTGAATGGGGAAGGGGGGCGCATGGTTTTTTAAATGTGCTTTTACCCTTCCTGGCTTTAGGTAATGTGAAGTTCTAAAAAACAAGTTTTGACCTTCTAAGTATTTTAAGGTTTGTCCGTTCGTATTATTGAAGGCTGGGTCAAAAATGTTAATGGATCCTGGTGAACCACCGGAACTGCTGGTGGTTGTGTTTATGAGGTACGGCGGACAAATGGGAATTGAAAAATTTGATCTTTCTAAACTAAATCCGCCTTGAAGACCCATATCGTTATGAGAATTCTTATTGTATTCTTGATAGGCTAATAGCGTCCCACCTTCATCATAAATATTAATTACCGCTTGATCTCTTGGAATCGTAAAATCTTGCAGGTTTATTGAGGTAATTGAATTGATTGTCTCACCGGCCTTAGAAGAAAGAATATAGGCCCTACCCGTTTTAAAATGATACCTTGGCAATTCCGTTGTATCTCTGTTAATTACTAAGAAGCCTTTGTTCCAAAACAGATCTTTAGCACAGTACAATTCAATAAATTCATTTTCTGGCAACCCCCTAGAAGGAGTGGCGTCATGCATAATCTCACTTATGAATAAATTGTTGTCTAGAGTTTCGTGATTCTGATAGGTCAAAAGGGAATCAACCTCTTGCGCTGTGCTGTCTTTCCATGAAGCCAAGTCTAAAATGCACAAATTGATAGATTTAGGAGTATGGATGTAATGAGTTTTCGAAAATTGATTTTGCACTAATGCAGCCGTTGAAGAGTCTGTCCAATAAACCATTTTATTATTAGCCACGGGTTTAGAGAATGTAAGCTTAATAAGCTCCTTTTCAACTTGTATGCTTTCCACGTAAGGCTTGCTTAAATCAATAAATGGAGACCCGTGCACTGAAATATCGTCAAAGAAAAATTTGTCAGCACGTGTGCTTGTGTATTGACAGGTAATTTCAAAAAAATCACTTTTTATTGCCTTCGGACCTTGGGTTGAGAATAGGTGAGTTGATCCACCGTTTGATGAACTCCAAAAGGCAGAGTAGTCACCCGTAGAATCTTGAAATAATTGAAAAACCCCTTCTACGTTTGCTGAGTCTAAAAAATCTTGAGGGCTTGCCGCCCAAAGAGAATCTTGATTGTTTGCGGTCAAACCGACTTCAATTTGGTCTCTCCCACCTTCTCCAAAGGCTACAAAAAAGTTTTCATCATCATTTTTAGCAAGAATTATTCTTGCATTGTTTGAGCTAGAAGGATTAAAATCCATGGAAATGAAAAACATCCATGAAGATTTATACCCTATAGAACTTTCCCTATATAATCGGCTACTTCCGCTTCCAGTTGCGTTAAGTTGCAGTTTTTGGTCCATGGTAATCACGAAATCAGCAGTGTCGCCTTTCCATACACCATTTGTTAAATTATTAACATTTTGAAAAGAATCTGACCAATACAACTGTGCAAAGGCAGATTGACAGAAGAAAATAAATATCCAATAGAGTGGTTTCATACTTTTGCATCCAATTAAAAGTTAGTACTCTATTTAAGTTAATCATTATCTGATGAAAGTAGCTGTTGTAGGTGCCACCGGAATGGTCGGCAATGTGATGTTGAAAGTGTTAGAAGAAAGGAATTTTCCTGTAAGTGAATTGATACCAGTGGCTTCAGAAAGGTCGGTTGGTAAATCTATTTCTTTCAAGGGGAACTCATATGAAGTAGTAGGAATGGAAAAAGCCATTTCTATGAAACCTAACGTTGCTATTTTTTCAGCAGGGGGCGAAACTTCAAAGATTTGGGCACCTAAATTTTCAGAAGCTGGCATTACAGTAATTGACAACAGCTCGGCATGGCGAATGGATGAAACCAAGAAATTGGTGGTTCCCGAAATTAACGGAAATGAACTAACGGCCACAGATAAGATAATTGCTAATCCTAACTGTTCTACCATTCAATTGGTCATGGTTTTAAAACCGCTTCACGAAAAGTATTCTATTAAAAGAGTTATTGTAAGTACTTATCAAAGTATTACGGGTACGGGCGTAAAGGCGGTACAGCAATTGAATAACGAAAGAGCAGGTATTGAAGGTGAGATGGCATACCCTTACCCGATTGATAAAAACTGTTTACCGCACTGTGATGTGTTTGAAGAAAACGGTTACACCAAAGAGGAGATGAAATTGACTCGAGAAACGGTAAAGATATTAGGAGACTCTAATGTTTTAGTTTCTGCCACAGCAGTACGAGTTCCTGTTCAAGGAGGGCACTCAGAAAGTGTAAATATTGAGTTTGAAAGAAAACCACACCTTTCGGTTATTAGGTCTATTTTAAATAATTGCGAAGGTATTGTGGTAAAGGATAACGTAGACGTTAATGTATACCCAATGCCACTTTTTGCAGAAGGAAAAGATGATGTTTTTGTGGGAAGAATTAGAGAAGATCATTCACTTCCAAACGCAGTTAACATGTGGATAGTGGCCGATAACTTGAGAAAAGGGGCTGCTACCAATGCTGTTCAAATTGCAGAGCTCTTAAATAAAAAAGGTTGGCTGTAAACGATTTGTGTATTTTAGTTGTTGTTTAATTATGACATCTAAAAATTCAATAGTAACTGTATTATTTCTTATCCTGTCATGGATGGGATTCGGACAAGAGGTTAAAAAAGATAAATCAATGGACAAGCAAGAATCAACAAAAATGGAAAGAGCCATTTTTGCATCCGGTTGTTTTTGGGGAACTGAGTATTTTTTAAAACGAGCAGATGGCGTAATAAAAACTACGGTTGGTTACATAGGAGGGACTTTAGAAAACCCAACCTATAGAGAAGTTTGCTCAAAAAAAACAGGTCACTATGAAGCGGTTGAGGTTTACTTTGACCCTTCAGTTACTGACTTTGAAACGGTAGCAAGGCTGTTTTTCGAAACCCACGATCCGACTCAAAAAGATGGACAAGGTCCTGATATTGGTCCACAGTATAGGTCAGCCATTTTTTACCTCGATGAAAATCAAAAGGAAATTTCAGAAAAGCTGATAAATATTCTTAAAAACAAGGGACTTGATGCAGCAACTTCTACCATAGCGGCAACCACCTTTTGGCCTGCTGAATTATACCATCAAGACTATTATGACTTAAGGGGAGGTACACCTTATTGCCACGGCTATAAAAAATTGTTTTAATACTCTACAGAACGAACTTGTAGAATAATCATGGTGTAATTTCCTTTGGCTCTTGAGTTACAGAAGTTTCTAATTAAATTTCTCTTTTCAAGATTTGATACTTGATAATTTAAAATTTCAAGAAGCTGGTCTTCCGTTACCCCTTCCATGATTCCCCTTGAGGCTAAAATGATGTAGTCTTTAGTCTTTAGAGGCTCTAATGTTTGGGTTTGAACTTCAGATTTTACATCAACATATCTAGTGAGCACATCTTTGTCTTCGTGCTTTCTAGCTTCAATTTCTGTAATCGTTCCATCGTTTTGTAGCTCTTGGATTTTTGAATGATCCTCTGTTCTAAACAATAAGTTGTGACTTCTTATGTGGTAAATTCTACAATCTCCAATCCAAGCAACTTCTGCATCATTGTCAGAAATGTGAACCATCCCCAAAGAGTTACTTATTTCTTCAAAAGAATAATCGTTTAAGCCCTTTTCCTCAAGCTCTTCAGCAGCTCTGTTCATAGCCTGCGAAAAGATGCCGTCTACTTTGTTGTTGAGACCTACTTCCTTAATGTGATAAGCCGTTCTTTCACCAATAAACTCAGGAACTCTATATCCAATAAACGGAGTTTTGGCGGCAGAAACCATAAACAATTGGTCATAAGAAATCGGGTTTTTTGGGAAGACGAATTCATAATTCATTCTCATCTTTCCTGATTCGTGAATAACCAAAGGTGGATGTAGCTCTAATTCCATAAAAAGTAATATTAGGAACGCAAATTTAACCCTTTTATTCTTTAAATGAGAATTTCAGTTATATCTGATAATTAAACTGTAAGAAAAAAGTGCGTGGCGCACTCAATTTTGCGGGTCTAATAAGTAGGGCCTCATTGAAAATGTTCTTACCGTTAAAACCCAATGACATAGAGTCATTTATTTTATAAATAATTCTAAAATCAGTTAATATTTTAGGGGTATTGAGGTCATCCATTGCTCTTTTCATTCCAATTCCTGGGTAAAAAGCTTCGATTATTGAGTTTTCAGCTCCAAAAATGGCATCAACATTTTGCATAGAACTGTATCCTTGAAGATTAATTCCAACAGTAAACCTTTTATAGCTAGCCATTAAATCAATCTTTAATAAATGTTGGTACCTGTATTTTAATATTCCATTACTGGGATCAGAACTAGAGTTATTGTAAGTCACAGGATTTCCATTAAAAGAATTGGCATACGGTGCCTCTGGGTTTAATGCAATGGGTAACATATAGGAATAACCGGTCAGGGCTCTTATGTCAATATTTGATATTTTCCCTGTCCCAATTAAGGTGATTTCGGTTCCGGTTATTCTAGTTTCACCTACGTTAATACTTTTAAAACCAATTCCGAAATCAGTGCCTGAAGGCTGATTCCATTGTGCGAAACTGAATTCCATCATATTGTCATACTCCATGATAAATCCTGAAACATCTAAAAACCCTTTCCAGCCGCCTAGCTTCAATCCTTGTTTAATTCCAATTTCTGCGGTCCATCCACTTTCAGGTTGTAATTCAGGGTTCGGATAAATATTGATGGCGCCAATGTTCGTAGTTGGGTAGGTTTCTGCCATACTGGGAAATCTATACCCTTGCCCAATAGACGCCCTGATGTGTGTTGATGAACCCAAGCGATAATTTGCACCTGCTCTAAATACAGGCTTGCTAAACTGTCTGTTATCTAGTTGATAAACCTCATATCTTACCCCGCCAGAAACATTAAACCCCTTCCATTTAAATTGAGCTTCAGAAAAAGCAGCTGCATTGTGAGTTCTATAGGTACCATTAAAAATCTCGCTTGTTGAGGTTCCGTAATTGTAGTTTCCTCCCAAAAGGAAAGTAAAATATTTGTAATAATGTTTGTATTGATACTCACTCATTGACTGAACTGAATAATTTTCATAATTCGTCAACTCTGACTTTGCATCGTTGTTAACAGACAGAACTCTCGTCTTGAATAGGTGGGTACCAGACTTTTGTCTAATGGTCAAATTACCCCCTAAAAAGCCGTCAAAACTTGTGGTTTGAGTTGCGCTGCTATCTAGGGGTAAATAGGGGGTGTCATAACTTTTCCAAATGAGGGATTCACCTGTTTTATTGTACATTAAAGAGCCTTCAATTCCCCAAGTAACGTTTTTCTCTTCTTGAGCAAATTTGCTGTGTACCCTAACTCTTTCGGTTTCTTCCATGAATTGAAATCCTGCATCATAAAGTGCCTGCCCCCCAATTAACCATCCATTCTTTCCACTTTTATTTTGAGTAGAAAACTTTAAATGGCTAATTCCTCTTGCGCCATCCCACCACTTCCAATCTGGATTAGAAGGATTGTCGTATATCCCTTGCGAAAACTGAATATTGGTTTTTGGCTTTCCCAATGGGTTTTTGGTAGTCAGCTGTATAATCCCATTCATGGCAGAACTGCCGAAAGAAGTTGAGTTGGCACCTTTAATTACTTCCATTTGTTCTGTTGATTCAAAGGGTAGAAGGTCCCATTGTACTTGGCCTGCATCTGCAGAATATAAGGGCATACCATCTAGTAATACCAAAACTCTACTTCCAGCACCATATGACCACCCTGAGCCACTTCTGATGTTTGCTTGGCCATCTGTTACGTTGACCCCTGGGCTTTGGTTAAAGGTTTCTTGAATGCTTACCGGGACAGATTGATTGATGATATAGGGTTTGACAACATCAATAGAAACGGGTGATTCCTCGTACGTTTCATTTAATCGGGTCGTGTTGACCTCAATGTCTTCTAACATCTCAGATCTGCGCTCCAAGAAGATGGTGACGTTTGTAAACGAGTAATCTTTCGTGTTGATTATTTTGGTTTTATATCCACTTGACTTAATCGTTAATTCGGCATTTGTTAATCTCAACTGAAATGAAAAATGCCCATCAATATCAGTATAGCCCAATGGTTTTTGGTCCATTAAAAACACTGCATTGTATACAGGTTCTTTGGTGTCATTGTCTAGAATAATCCCAGAAAAACTTTGCGACCACAACGGACCAAAGCAAAGAACAAACAAAATGGTAATTGGTAATTTCATACATTCGATTGTAATTCGAAAATAGTCAAAAAATGAGTAAAACGATATTGGTTACCGGGGCAACCTCTGGAATTGGACAGGCTTGTGTTCACAGGTTCGCAAAAGAAGGTCATAACATTATTCTTACTGGACGCAGGTCTCAGCGATTAAACGACTTGGTCGATAAGCTTATTTCCGCTTACGCGGGAAATTATATTGCGTTGAACTTTGATGTTAGGAATCGAGAAGAAGTTAGAGAGGCTATTAACAGTTTACCAGAAGCATTTTCTAAAATTGACATCTTGGTAAACAACGCCGGACTTGCTGCTGGGGCCAATAAAATTCAAGATGGAAATTACCAGCATTGGGAGAGAATGATTGACACTAACTTGAAGGGATTGCTTTACGTTTCTGAGGCCGTGATACCCCAGATGGTAGCTAGAAATGGGGGAATGATCATTAATATTGATTCTACTGCTGGTAAGGAGGCTTATCCAGGAGGTAATGTGTACTGCGCAACCAAGCATGGTGTTGATGCCTTGACCAAAGGAATGAGAATGGATCTTCTTGAACATAAGATCAAAGTAGGAATGGTAAGTCCAGGCCTCGTAGAAACTGAATTTTCAATTGTTCGGTTTGATGGAGACGAGGAAAAGGCGAAAAAAGTATACAGTGGAATGACCCCTTTGAGACCTGAAGATGTTGCTGAAAGTGTTTATTTTATGGCCTCTCAACCAGACCATGTATCTATTTTAGATATTGTAATCATGCCTTCAGACCAGGCTTCTTCAACCCAGGTAAGACGAAGTTAAAATGTCTCAAGAGCTTTATCAAATAGCTACTTCTTTTATTCCCAATGCCGGACCATTAACCATTAAACGCTGGACGGCAAAGCTTGGTTCAGCGGAAGCGATTTTTAAGGAGTCTTCAAAGTCTCTGGCACTGCTAATGGGCAGTTCAAGAAAAAGCGCAACCTTTAATAAAGAGGAAGTATTAGATAAAGCCAAGTTAGAGTTAGAATTTGTGGCCAAGAAGAAGATTAAACCCCTTTTTTATACCCATCCAGATTATCCACAGCGATTAAAAAATTGCCACGATAGCCCTTCTTTGCTATTTTACAAAGGAACCGCTAGGCTTAATCAGCATAAGGTGTTGGGGATTGTTGGCACACGTAACATGACTTCGTATGGGGCAAAATTGGTAAAGAAGCTGGTTGAAGATTTGAGAGAAATGGGTGTTTTAGTAGTGTCGGGCCTTGCTTATGGTGTTGACATTACCACTCATCGTGAATGTCTGAAAAATAATATTGAAACCGTTGCAGTATTAGGCCATGGACTCAATAAAATATACCCTTCTTTACATGCCCAAGAGGCGGCCAGAATGCTGCAAAAAGGAGGGTTGCTTACTGAGTTTACAACAGATTCAAAGCCCGATAGAGAAAACTTTCCCAAGAGAAATAGAATTGTAGCGGGTATTTGCGATGCTATAATAGTTGTTGAAGCGGCAGCAAAAGGGGGTGCGCTGATAACCGCAGACCTAGCAAATTCTTATAATAGAGATGTTTTTGCCTTCCCCGGAAGGGTAAATGACATTTATAGTGCCGGGTGTAATCTTTTTTTGAAAAACCACAGGGCAGCCTTAATTCAATCGGCAAAAGATTTAGAATACATTTTGGGTTGGCCACTACAGGCTAGTGAAGACAAAAGCACTCAAACTAAAATGTTTGTCCAATTGACCGACGAAGAATCAGAAATATGGTCAAAAATTGGGGTTGATGGCAGAAGGGTAGAGCTTTTAAGCTTAGACATGAATTGGCCAATTTCAAAAACACTGAGTGTCTTAATGCAAATGGAGCTCAAGGGTGCAGTGAAAATGAAAGCCGGACAATTAGTTACCAAAAATTAAAAAAGCCCCCAATTTGGGGGCTTTTTTATTATGATAATTTAAAATCTTCCATAAACTTGGTCGTGTAATTTCCGCTTTGGAAATGCTCGTTATCCATTAATTGTCTATGAAAAGGAATAGTCGTTTTAATCCCTTCAACAACAAATTCATCAAGAGCTCTTCTCATTTTGTCAATACACTCTTCACGGGTTCTTGCTGTGGTAATCAACTTAGCAATCATTGAGTCATAGTTTGGTGGAATGGTGTATCCAGCATAACAGTGAGTGTCAAGTCTTACTCCATGTCCGCCTGGAGCATGGAAAGTTGTGATTTTACCGGGGCTAGGTCTAAAGTCGTTATATGGGTCTTCTGCGTTGATACGAACTTCAATAGAGTGAAGCTGAGGGGTGTAGTCATTACCAGAAATTTTAATTCCAGCAGCAACACTTATTTGTTCTCTAATTAGATCGTAATCAATTACCTGTTCAGTAATTGGGTGTTCTACTTGGATACGAGTGTTCATCTCCATGAAGTAGAAGTTTCTGTGCTTGTCTACTAAGAACTCAACGGTACCCGCTCCTTCGTAATTAATACAAGATGCAGCAAGTTTTGCGGCCTCTCCCATTTTTTCACGAAGTTCATCTGTCATGAAAGGAGATGGAGTTTCTTCGGTAAGTTTTTGGTGCCTTCTTTGAATAGAGCAATCTCTTTCCGAAAGGTGACATACCGTACCGAATTGATCTCCAACAATTTGAATCTCAATGTGTCTTGGCTCTTCAATTAGCTTTTCCATGTACATTCCGTCGTTTCCGAAAGATGCACTGGCTTCTTGACGAGCCTTTTCCCAAGCATTTTTAAGTTCACTTTTCTTCCAAACAGCACGCATACCTTTTCCACCACCACCAGCAGTTGCTTTAAGCATTACAGGGTAGCCAACCTCTTCAGCAAGTTTTTCGGCATCCTCATAAGAATCTAATAAACCTTCTGATCCTGGAATACACGGAACCCCCGCTGCAATCATAGTTGCCTTAGCGGTTGCCTTATCTCCCATTTGATCAATTTGTTCTGGGGTAGCTCCAATAAATTTGATGCCGTTCTCACTACAAATTCTTGAGAATTTAGAATTTTCAGCTAAGAACCCATAACCTGGATGAATAGCGTCTGCGTTTGTAATTTCCGCTGCAGCGATAATATTTGGAATGTTTAGGTAAGAAGCACCACTTTGAGGAGGTCCAATACAAACCGCCTCATCAGCAAATCTTACGTGCAAACTGTCGCTATCAGCAGTAGAGTATACAGCCACCGTTTTGATGCCCATTTCCTTACATGTACGAATAATTCGAAGAGCTATTTCTCCTCTATTCGCAATGAGTATTTTTTTAAACATAATCTTTTCGTTTTTTAGTTGACTCTATTAAGAAGGGTCTACAAGGAAAAGAGGTTGATCGTATTCAACTGGTGAGCTGTCGTCAACCAAAATTTTCACAATCTTACCTGAAACTTCAGATTCAATTTCGTTGAATAGCTTCATGGCTTCAATGATACAAACAACATCTCCTGGTTTTATTTCATCTCCTACGTTTACAAACAATGGTTTGTCTGGAGATGGCTTGCGGTAGAAAGTTCCAATCATTGGAGACTTTACAGTGATGTACTTGCTCTCGTCATCTGCAGGAGCCTCGGCAGCAGGTGCGGCAGGTGCAGCCGCCGGAGCAGGAGTAGCCGGAGCGGCAGGTGCAGCTTGCATTACTGGGGCAGCAGAAACTTGGTGAATAATTTGAGATTCAACCTCAGATCCACCGGTTTTAATGTTAATTTTAAAATCTTCTGTTTCAAGGCTAACCTCAGAAGCTCCTGATTTTGCTACGAATTTAATGAGGTTTTGAATTTCTTTAATATCCATGATTTTTGGTTTTTCAAAAATTAATTTTTCGGGTTAAGTGCCCACTTTACTAACATTGCTCCCCATGTGAATCCACCACCAAAGGCAGCGAAAACAATATTGTCACCTTTTTTTAGTTGAGAAGCGTATTCCCAAAGTAAAAGGGGAAGAGTACCATTAGTAGTGTTTCCAAATTTATCAATGTTTAACATTACTTTTTCATCTCCTATGCCCATTCTCTTTGCAGTAGCATCGATAATTCTTTTGTTGGCTTGATGTGGAGCCAAAAAAGCAACGTCTTCAGACTTTAAATGGTTTCTGTCCATGATTCTCGCAGAAGCATCTGCCATGTTGGTTACGGCAAATTTAAATACTTGCTGGCCTTCTTGATGAACGTAGTGTAGATTTTGGTCAACCGTTTGTTGAGAAGCTGGCATGATAGATCCTCCGGCTTCAATTTTTAAGTATTGTCTTCCAGCCCCATCTGTTCTTAAGTACTCATCCAGTACGCCTTCACCTTCTTCATTAGGTTCTAATAAAACACAACCAGCACCGTCGCCAAAAATTACGCAAGTGG
Source organism: uncultured Schleiferiaceae bacterium (assembly GCA_965661055.1). GTDB lineage: Bacteria > Bacteroidota > Bacteroidia > Flavobacteriales > Schleiferiaceae > CBFHSF01. The sequence continues at coordinate 58,854 of CBFICS010000012.1, forward strand.
TTCTGTCGGTGTAATCAATAATTGAAGACATTTTGTCTCCACCGATTACTAGTACCTTTTTATATTGACCAGACTGAATGAATTTTGATCCTGTTGAAAGACCGTAAAGAAAACCTGAGCAGGCAGCCATCAAATCATAACTGAAGGCATTTTTTGCTCCAATTTCTGATGCTACATAACATGCAGTTGCCGCTACAGGCATGTCAGGAGTAGCAGTAGTCACAATGACTAAGTCTATGTCTGCTGTATCTACATTGTATTTAGCCACCATATCTTCAACGGCCTTAATACACATATAAGAGGTGCCTTGACCTTCTTCTTTTAGTATTCTTCGCTCCTTGATTCCTGTTCTAGTGGTAATCCACTCATCTGTGGTGTCTACCATTTCTTCGAGTAACTTATTGGTTAGTCGAAACTCAGGAACATATCCTCCTATGGCTGTAATAGCAGCTGTTGTTTTTGACATGGGCATTTTTTTACGCACAAAATGAATGTGCTAAGAAAACAAAAACTTAGGTAAAAATATGGTAAACTGCCTATTTTCCAAAAAAAACCTAAAATTCAGGTACAAAAAAAGTAGATCCAAAGTGAAATCACTTTAAATCTACTTACATGTTTTTTTAGAAGAAGACTATTAAGCCTCTTCTTTTTCCATTACAACATTACCTTTGTAATACAACTTTCCTTCGAACCAGTAGGCTCTGTGGTACAAGTGTGCTTCACCTGTTGTTGGGCAAACTGCGATTTGAGGCATGCTTGCCTTATAGTGCGTTCTGCGCTTGTCTCTTCTTGTTGTCGACTGTCTACGCTTAGGATGTGCCATTGTTACTCTTTTTTATATAACCAAAACTTAATTCAATAAATCCTTTAACTTGTTCCATCTAGGATCGATTTCAGAATCGTCGTCCTCATGATTTGAGGTGTCTAATTCGTCATCTTCAGGTTCGTCTAAATCGTCATTTTCTTCTTGAATGGCATCTGGATGAATTCTTTTTGTGGGAGCACTTAGTGCTGCCAACTCGAAAACGTATTGAGCGATATTTACTTCATAAGCCCCATGGGGTAGAATTAAAATTTCGTCATCGTCATCGTTAAACTCTTCTCCAAATTTGACTACCAATTCAAACTGATTGGAGACAGTCATCCAAAAAGGCTTTAAAGTTTAGTCACACTCAACTTCAATTTCTCCTTTTAGATCAAAAGAAAATTCTAACATGGTGTTAGATTTCTTCATGTTAACATCTACTGTTAACGCGCTGTCTAAAAATTCTTCAAAACCGTATTCCTCAAAGAACTCATGAGTTAACTTATAGGTGAACTCATGCTCTCCTAACTTCAATCCCGAAAATACAATGTTGTATTCTTTTTTAAGATTTTTCATATCTCTCTTAAAGTTAGGGCGGCAAAGATAAAATAATTTTTGATGCAAACTACCTTAGATCAAATATTTCATCTATCTGATTTTTGACGCTTTTGAATTTTTAATGGATTGCTTGTCAATTCCTTATATAAGGAGCGATTTCTGTAGGTATCTATGGCGAGGTATATGCTTTCTCTAAAACTTTGTTCATCGGACAACCCTTTACCAGCTATATCATACCCAGTGCCGTGATCTGGTGATGTTCGGATAATCGGTAGTCCTGCCGTATAGTTTACGCCATCGCTAAAATGAAGTGCCTTAAACGGGATTAATCCTTGGTCGTGATACATGGCAAGTACGGCATCAAACTTTCTGTAAGTTTCTGTTCCAAAAAATCCATCACTCGGAAACGGTCCTTTTACAATCATACCTCCCTCAGTTAATTCTTCAATGGCAGGTGTGATGATTTCATTTTCTTCATTGCCCAATAGTCCGCTGTCTCCAGCGTGCGGATTTAGTCCTAAAACTGCAATTTTTGGCTTGCTAATGCCAAAGTCAGAAATAAGGCACTCTTGAAGTGATTTTGCTTTTTTAATAATCAAATCCTTAGAAATTACCCTGCTTACTTCTCCTAGTGGAATGTGTTCGGTAACTAGAGCAACTCTAAGGTCCTCAGAAGTTAAAATCATTGTTGGGGAAGCATCAAACTGCTTTCCTAAGTAGCCGGTATGACCCGTGAAGCCTTGGTCGTTTGCCGCAATGGTAGCCTTGTTTAAGGGGGCTGTAACCAATGCGTCAATAGTGCTGTCTTTTAATGCAGAGATGGCCGCGTCTAATGACTTTTTAGCAAAAACGCCTACTTCATCAGTAGGTTTCCCTAATTCTATATTTACATTTTCATTCCACGAGTTTACCAAATTGGCTTTTTTCTCATGAATTTGATCAATGCGGTCTACGATATTGAATGAAAAGTCTCTAACGTTTAAAACTTTTCTATGATAGGAAGCAACTTTTGAATGAGCAAATACAACGGGAGTACATAGCTCTAAAAGCGTTGGATTAGAAAGGGTCTTAATTATGACCTCTAAACCAATTCCATTTAGATCTCCGCAAGAAATTCCTATGACTGGTTTGGTTTCGCTCATGCTTGATTTTTTATAAAGTCGTAAAGAAGTCTAACACCTACTCCGGTTCCTCCTTTTCTTAAGTAGTGGTCATTGGTTTCAATAAACGCAGGACCAGCAATATCCAAGTGAATATAAGGATAATCAGTAAAACGAGCTAAAAATAATCCAGCGGTTTGAGCTCCTGCTTCAGGTCCGCCAATGTTTTTCATATCAGCTATGTCTGAATTTATCATTTCATCATATTCGTCAAACAACGGAAATTCCACCACTCTTTCGTAGGTATTGTAACCAGACTCTATGATGGACTTAAGTTGAGGGTTTGCATTCTTTTCCATCCCAGCAATGGCAAACCTACTTAGTGCGCGGGCAGCTGCACCAGTTAAGGTTGCTAAGTCAATAACCAATTGTGGTTCAAACTTCTTGGCATAGTGAAGCGCATCCGCCAAAATCATTCTACCTTCTGCGTCAGTATTAAGCACTTCAACGGTTTGGCCTGAGAACATTTTAATAACATCTCCTGGAGCATAGGCGTTACCACCTGGTCGGTTGTCAGTTGCAGGCACGAGACCTATAACATGAACGGGTAAGTTGTTTTTTGAAACTGCCGCCATAGCTCCAATAACCGCAGCAGCGCCTCCCATATCACTTTTCATGGTGTCCATTGAAGCCGATGGTTTAAGGCTCAAACCTCCTGTATCATAAACAACACCTTTACCTACCAAGACAATAGGTTTTGAGTTTTTTGCATTAGCGGGTTTGTATTCCATTATGGTAAAGGTAGGCTCATCTATAGATCCTTTGTTTACCGCTAAAAGGCCACCCATTTTTAGCGATTCAATCTTTTTCTTGTTTAATATTTCGACAGAAAAGCCACACTCAGCTCCTTTTTTTTCTGCCTCTTCGGCTAGTTGAGTTGCGTTTAAATGGCTAATGGGACGATTGACTAAAGTTCTCGCAAAAAGAGCTGCGTCACATACGGAAGAAATTTCCTGTGCTGCTGACTCTGACAAGTTTGCAAATGAAACTTGGCTTACTGTAGATTTTCTTTTTTCTGCATCAGAAAAATAAGGCAAGAATTGGTAATTGGCCAATACGGCACCCTCTGCAAAAGCAGAAATGTATTGTGCTTCTGAGTTGGTCTCAACATGACAAGACGTAAGTTTTGCCTTTTGTAACTTCTCAACCAAGTTTGCCCCCGCCTTTCTAAAAGCCTCAGTATTATTAGCAGGCATTTTTGCGAAAAACACTTGAGTTCCTCCGTTTAAAATGTGAGACCAACCCTTTTCGTTGGCTTTCAGACTTTGATTTATGTAATCAATTTGCTCCTTAGAAAAACCGTCTAGCTGCTTAGTAGCGTCTGAAATTAGAATTGCTTTACAGTTTGAATTTAAAGGTTGTGAAGATATATTCATGGAAGTCTCTTTATAATATTAACTTTAATTAGAGTTCTACTTTAGGGAAACAAAATTAGACAAATAAAGGAGGTAAAAGAATTTGGCAACCAAAATCTAGTTTCGTTAAATGTTAAAAAGAACCCTTTTACAAAGTGAAAACCTAAAAAGTGCAACAAAGTCCTTACTTTTATGTTTTGTAATAAAATTACTCCAAAACTGAATGCAGAGATTCTACTCAATACTTTTCCTGTTTTTGATGAGTTCTGTGGCTTTGTTTGCAACGCATAACAGAGCTGGAGAGATTACTTACAAATGGATTTCTGGATTGACCTATGAGGTAACAATAACCACGTATTCTAATGCTCAGCCAGGCGCGGCGGACCGCTGCGAGTTAACCATTCAATGGGGGGATAATTCTTCTTCTATACTGCCAAGAAATAATGGCGCTCCCTCACCAATTTGTCCGGCACCTATTAAATCGGGTCAAATACTATCGGCAGATGTAAAAAAGAACACCTATACAGGAACGCATACCTATCAAGCTCCAGGTTTTTATCAAATATCTTTAGAAGATCCTAACAGAAACCAAGGGGTTTCTAACATTCCAGTTTCGGTAGAAGTACCTTTTTATATCTCAACCACGTTAGTTATCAATCCTATTTTAGGAAATAATAACAGTCCAGTTTTACTCAATCCACCTATTGATGATGGCTGTACGAAGAAAATATTTATTCATAACCCCGCTGCTTTTGATATTGATGGAGACAGCCTTTCTTATGAATTAATAGATTGTAAAGGAGGGGGAGGAGTGTCTATTCCAGCAACGTATGATCCGGCAATTGTTCAAGATCCTTTAACCATTGACTCTGTTACGGGAGATATGATTTGGGATGTTCCTCAAATTCAAGGGCAGTTCAATTTTGCTATTTTAATTTCAGAATATAGAAAAGGGCCGAATGGTCAATATCAATTTATTGGTTCCGTAACTAGAGATTTACAAGTAGATATTGAAAGTTGTAGTAACCAACCTCCCGTGTTAGATCCTTTAGGACCTTTTTGTATTGAAGCAGGTGATGTATTGAATTTTAATGTCAGCGCTTCTGATCCTGACGGTGATAACTTAACCATAACGGGTGCCGGTGGACCTTTTCAATTAGCGCCTCTACCCGTTTTTAATCAACCTATTGTTGGGCCTTCACCGCTTTCGACCCCTTTTTCTTGGGCTTCAAATTGTTCTCATGTGAGACAACAGCCTTACTTTATCAGCTTTAAAGTTGAAGACGATCCAGGAAATGTCAACGATCCTATTTTGGTCGATATTGAAACGGTAGAAATAACGGTGGTTGGACCTTCGCCAAAAAACCCTACGGCAATTCCTATGGCTGGTGCCATACAGCTTGACTGGGATCCAAGTGTTTGTTCTGAGGTGATTGGTTACGACATTTACAAAAGAGAGGGGTCTTATGGATTTTCGCCGGCTCCCTGTGAAACGGGCGTTCCTGCCTATACAGGTTATGAGTACCTCGCCTCAACAACCGGGCAAGCAAACGTGACGTATATAGATTCCTTAAATTTGGTTTTTGGAGTGCGGTATTGCTATATGGTGGTTGCTATTTTTCCTGATGGGGCTGAGTCTTACGCTTCCGTTGAATTTTGTGCAGAATTAGATAGGTCTATCCCTATTTTGACAAATGTTGATGTGGTTTCTACAGATATCACCTCTGGAAGCATTGATTTGCGATGGGTAGCCCCTGACACTATTGATTCTGTAGCTGTGCCACCCCCTTACAGTTATTCCTTAGAAAGAAGTGAAGACAATGTTTCTTTCACATCTATTTACACAGGGAATAACATTCAACAAGATACGTTTTACACCGATGTTAATCTGAATACAGAAGAAATTCAATACTTCTATAGAGTGTCTTTTTATGGAGACGGCGGTAATCAGTTAATTGGGTATAACCAACCCGCTTCTTCTCCTTACCTTGAATTATTCCCGTTTGACAAGTCTATGTTTTTGCAAATAAATGCTACCACTCCTTGGAATAATGACTCTATGGTTATTTTTAGAGAGAACCCAACAGGAAGTGGAAACTTTGATTCTATTACAACTTTTTATGGTACCGGACCTTATCAAGATACCGGACTGGTCAATGGTGAAGTTTATTGTTAGTATGTTAAAACCTGGGGGTCGTATTCAGGGGGAAGTCTTCCGACTCCACTATTAAACCGTTCGCAGACTAATTGTTCTGCTCCTATTGATACCACGGGGCCTTGTCCGCCAAAACTGGACTATGACTCAGATTGTGATATTGGATTTTTACGATTATTCTGGACGGATCAATCAGGGTCTTTGTGTTCTGATGATATTCAGTATTACAACGTGTATTTCAAGCCAACAATTGACGAGCCTTGGCCTTCTCAACCATTGTTTACCGGAATAACCGATCAAGAGTTTTCAAACTTTGATGGTTCAATTGTTGGGTGTTACGCCATAACTGCAGTAGACGATGCTGACTTAGATTCAAATGGCGTTGCCAATGAAGGTGGATTTAGCAATGCAATTTGTATTGATGGTTGTCCAGTTATTCAAATGCCCAACGTGTTCACACCAGATGCTGATGGCGCAAATGACTTTTTTACTCCTCAAAGAGACGGATCAGGCGTGCCCCTCTTTAAGGATATTGCCTCTTTCCAAATAGACGTTTACGATAGAAACGGTAGAACGGTTTATTCTACCAATAATGCCAAAGAATTTATCAATGTGGGATGGAATGGAAAGGTGAATAATTCAGGAAGTCCATGTCAAGAGGGAGTTTATTTTTACGTTTGCACCTTCACCCCGAAAAGTATTTCGGGAAATCAATCAGAAACCATTAACGGGATAATCCATTTATTTAAATAATATGTTCACAGGGATAGTAGAGGCGCTAGGAGAGGTAATAAAGGTAGAAGCTACCCATAGCAATGTAAATTTCACAATAAGTTGTCCTTTCGTTTCTGAGTTGCAAATTGATCAATCGGTTGCCCATAATGGGGTTTGTCTTACCGTTGTTTCTTTGACGGATCAAGAGTATACCGTAACCGCCATTAAGGAAACCCTAGACAAGTCAAATCTCTCTGACTTAGCCAAAGGAGATTTAGTCAATCTTGAACGTTGCATGGTGATGAATGGTAGGCTTGATGGCCATATTGTTCAAGGTCATGTTGACCAGGTAGGTGAGTGTGTAAATATCCAAGATCAAGACGGAAGTTGGATTTTTTCATTTAAGTATGAGCCCGCAAGAAAAGACTACGTTACCGTAGAAAAGGGTTCAATTACCATCAACGGAACCAGCTTAACAGTGTTTAATAGTACCGAAGATTCTTTTTCAGTGGCCATTATCCCCTATACTTTTGAAAACACCGTTTTTAAGAATATTAAGGTTGGTACAAGAGTTAACTTAGAGTTTGATATTATCGGCAAGTACGTTGCCAAACTCCATGGACTTACTTCTTAAATAAAGGGATTATATCTTGTAAGGTAACATTGCCTCCAGTTAGTACAATTCCAATCTTTTTATTTTTAAAGAGACTAGGATTTGCAAGCACTGCGGCTAGTCCTACGGCAGAACTGGGTTCAACGACCAACTTCATCCGTTCAAAAATTAACTGGCTAGCATTAATTATTTGCTCTTCGGTGACCAGCAAAATGTCTTTAACGTTCTCTTTAATAATGGGAAAGTTCTTGTCGCCCAATGAGGTCTTTAGCCCATCGGCAATGGTTTTTGGACTTTCAGAAGGAATGATATACCCCGCTTGAATTGATTGTAAGGCGTCATTGGCTTCAGAGGGTTCAACTCCGTAAACAGAGATTGACTTTGCGCTCAGCTGTGCACTTAAAAGCGTTCCGGATAAAAGCCCTCCACCTCCCAAAGGGCATACAATGGTATCTAAACTTGGTTCGTCTTCTATTAGTTCTTTTGCACAAGAAGATTGTCCTTCAATAATATCATAATTGTTGTAAGGGTGAATTAACACATAGCCCTTTTCAGAAATTAAGTCCTCAACAGTAGATTCTCTAGATTTTAAGTTGTTCTCGCACAAAACAAGCTCTGCGCCATACCCTTTTATAGCATTCTCTTTAACTTTATTTGAGCCTTTTGGGAAGACAACCGTTGCTTTTATTCCTAATTGACTGGCTGCCCAAGCTAACGCTTGACCATGATTTCCTGAAGAGTGGGTAATGACTCCTTTTTTTCTGTCTTTTTCAGAAAGCTTTAGCAGAGCATTCATGGCACCTCTTGCCTTAAAAGCACCCACTTTTTGAAGACATTCGGCCTTAAAGAAAAGCTCAGCACCTGCCATTGAATTTAAAGTATTGCACGTAAAAATTGGCGTACGGTGAATGTAAGCTGCTATTCTTTCTGCCGCTTTATTGGGATCAATAAGATTCATTTGCTTTTTCTGTGAATGGAATTTCTACATTAAGAATTTCTTCAATAAGGTCAACGATTTGATCTACAAACGGAATTAAGTCATTCTTTCTAAAACGGGTTTTACCATCAATAGATAACGGAATATATGCTCCAGAGTTTCTCAAGCCGCAAAGAGTAAGTTCAATTTCTGCATTGGGGTTTTCTTCAAAGAACATCAGACCATAACAAATCAATTGTAAGGCCTTTGGATTTGGCTTTTCCCTATCAACAAAAACGGATTCACCTTTCATGCTTAAATCACGACTTTCAACAAATCCTGTTTTGTAATCGGTAATCCTGTAATGTGTGCCGAATTCATCTATGCGATCTACGTTTCCTTTTATGATAGAACTTTGACCATTGCCCAAGGTTATAGTAGTTTGAAATCCTTTTTCTAAGCTGTGAATGGTTTGGGAACGAGTGGTTTCTAGCGAGGATTTCTCATTTTTCAGAAAAGTTGAAATCATTTCTTCTGCCACTTTATAAATCAAGTGGTTTTTGCCTTCGCTGATATGGTTTTTCGAAAAGTCAGCTAAAAACTCACCTTCTAAAAGAGCTTTGTAGTCAGCCTTCATTCTCTTCAAATCATCAAGGCGCAAGGGTTCCTTAGATTCAAGTAAAGGGGTGTATAGCTTTTCCAATACTGCGTGAATATAGCTTCCCAAAGTGTTGTCAGCAATGGTTTCTTCTACCTCGTCGAGTTCAGAAATCCTTAAAATGCGTTGTTCGTAAAAAGTTAACGGATCTCTTAAATAGGTTGAGAGTGACGAAGGACTAAATCCCTTGACAAAGGCTACTTCTTCAAGTAAACTCAAAAGTTCAGGAGTTTTCTCAACCGAAAATTGGTCTGAAGTATTTTTTACGGGGATATACGGAGGGTCAATTTCTGATGTGAATTCTTGAAAGGGCTTTATCGGCCATTCTTTTTCTAATTGTAGTAGAAACCTTGAAGGTTCTTGCGACCCTAAATCCGCCGAAGCGGTATTGTAAATGAGCGAAACCTTTTCTGCTCTCTGTATTAATCGATAAAAGTGATAGGCAAAAACAGCATCTTTTTCCCTAAATGTGGGTAATTCAAATCCTGTTTTTAAGTCGTGCGGAATAAATGAATTTTGAGTTTTTCCCTTGGGAAGAATTCCTTCATTTACTGAAACCACAATGACTTCGTCAAAATCTAAGGTCCGAGTTTCTAAAATCCCTAATATTTGTAACCCTTCAAGAGGTTCGCCATAAAAATCTAAAGAATCTTCTTTTATGGTCTGAGATAGAAATGGTTTTAGAGATTTAAACGATTTTATGTAATTGTACTCTTGAGTCAGACGAGTTAATTGAGAAATCAGGTTGTAGATTTTATAAAATGATTCAGCCTCAATTTTAGGAAGATCTTCAAGTTTTGAAAGTTCTATGATCCATTCATTGAGCAATACCAACCAATCATAAATTCCTTGCTCTTTTCCTAATAGTTGAAACAGTTTGGTGTTTTCAAGTTTGGAGGAATATTTTGATAGTGTTTTAGTATTGGTATATACGGCATTTGATTTATTAATCTTTCTAATTAATTCTTGAAAATGAATTCCATGCGAAGTCAAGAATCGTTGGACTGTTGGCTGTTCAAACAGTCGGATAATATCCTTATAATAAAAGCTGTCAAACTTTCCCTTTAGCTCACATTTCTCAAGAATGGTAATAAGCTGGACAATGCACCGGCCCAAACTGGTGTCGTTTAGCGGAAGGCCCATGGTGATGTTAAACTTATTGATGGCCGAAGGCAGGGCTTCTAGTACAGGAATTAATAAGCTTTCATCTGCTAATACTATGGCAACTTTTTTTGAAGCCACTTTCGTGGGATCAATATTTTTTATGAGCTGAGCAACCTTTTGGGCCTGAGCAAACCTTCCAGAAACCCCAAAACTATTAATCGTTTTGGGAGAATTTTCTAGGTGATTATTCACCCATAGTAATTTTTCATTATTTAACGATTTCCAAGATTTAATGATTTTACGGGCAAAAAGCCCCGCTTCTTGTTCAGGGTCATCGTAATAATAAGCATCAAGGTCCCACAAAACACTTGCTTTTTGTTGGTTTTGAAGGTGGTTCATTATTTTTTCTTCACACGTATTGACGGCGTTAAATCCAACAAAATAAACCTTGTCTAAATCTTCACTCTTTAAATACTGGTCTAGCTTCTCTAAATTTTCTGCCAAATACCTAAAGCCCATGCCTTGATAAGACTGCCCTTTTTCAATCAATGATTGATTTAGGTTCTCATAAAGAGGAAACAGATGGTTCCAAAATCGAATGTAATTTTCCATTAATGAGGTTGGCTCCTCATCCGGTCTTAGTCCCCAACGTTCTAAAACCTTAGCATCTCTTAAGTTGCTGAAAAGAGCTTTTGGGTCAATGCAATATCGATCTACTTCGTTAAAGTCTTGAATTACAGTGTTTCCCCACTTAGAAAACTCATCAAATGTATCTGGAGAGTCTAATTGAATCTTTAGGTGGGCAGAATACAACTCTGACAATAAGGGGAGGCCCTTAATCACTTGCAGCTTAGTGCATTGACACACTAGCTCCTCAATCGTAGTTATTAAGGGGCCAATGGTGGGTTTTTTAATTTTTGAACTCAAAGCCGTTTTTAGGAATAGTTCAGCCCTTTTATTAGGGAGCACAATTCCTACTCGACTCAAGCTGTCTGCGTGAGAGCTTAATAAATGGTTCGCAACATCCGATAAGAAAGTCATGAAAACAGGTCTAAATGAATATTAATTGGAAAGTAATTAATTCACGCATCATATTTATTTAAATGAGAAAGTTTAATTTTTTTTGTGGAGAAAATTAGTCTAATTGCATAAATACCCTAAATTAGGGAGAATAATGTATAATGACTTTTAATAATTTAGTCACCATAAAATTAATCAAGCTATGAAAAAAGTAATTTATTTAAGTGTTGTATTCGCAAGTTCGTTCTTAATCTCTTCTTGTGGGAGCAGTGAAGAAAGTGTAACAACTGATGATCAAGGAATAACCATGTTGGCCGACGACCCATGTTCAGGTCCTGAGTTTAAAACCAATGGTGATGTTATTAGAGGGGTTGGCAGTGGTGAAAGTATGAACAAAAATGCTGCACAGAAGAAAGCAAAAAGTAACGCGATTAATGAAATCGCTTCTACATTGAACACTGTGTTTCAATCGGTAACTACCAATTACCTAAACGATAGAACTGAAAATGATTTATCTACTGTAAGAGGTAAGTTAGAAGACATGCAAAAAACTCTTGTTGATCAAGAAGTTAGGGGTGCTCATGATATTTGTACTAAGTACGGAACAAGAAAGAATAGCCAAGGAGTAATGGTATATATTTGTTATACTTCTTATGAATTATCAGCAGCATCTATTGCAGACAAGTATTACGAAAACTTAAAAACTCTTTCTGAAGATGATGAGTTAAGAGTCGATTACGATTACGAAAACTACAAAGAGGACTTTAAGCAAGAAATGGAGAACCTAAAGAACCGTAGAAACTAATAAGGATGAACACTAGATTCTTAAAACATCTATTAGTCTTATTAATTTCACTTCCAGTTTTCGGGTGGGCTCAAACAGATTTTGAGGCATTTAAGAATAAAAGAAGGGCAGATTTCAAAGCCTTTGTGGAAGAAAGGGATAAGGATTTTGCAGACTTTGTGAAGAAGCGCTGGGAAGAAATGGC
>CBFICS010000013.1:0-70042 GCA_965661055.1 uncultured Schleiferiaceae bacterium
GAAAAATGTCTGGCAGGTGTAAAATAAAACTCTACCCCTGCAAAGGTGGCTTGCCCCCACCAATCAAACTCTTTTATTTTCTCTTTTGGAACTCCCCAAGCCACCAAGTGTTTTGCAACTCCTAAGGCCACAAACCATTGCTTTACTTTAGGTGCTAACCGTTCTATGCTTGGTAAATCTAAATGATCGTAATGATCATGAGTAAATAACACAAGGTCAATGTCTGGAAGGGTATCAATGACTTCTAAACTGCCTTCACTAAATCTTTTGGTGGTTTTTGGAGCAATGGGTGAAGTGTCTGGTCCCATCATCGGATCGATAAAAACCGTACAGTTATTAATTTTCAACAGTGCTGCCGAGTGTCCATACCATGCCATCTTGGCAATGTCAGACTCACCTTCCCACGAAAGTGGATCAAATGGAATTATTGGCAATGGCTTTAGTGGAGCTCTTTTCTTTGTATCTCTAAAATTGTCTACTAAAAGCTTAGGAAAGGTCTTTAGATTAATATTGATTTTGGTAAAGGTGCTATTGACAAATTTGGTTCCGTCAAACTGAGAGGATGCCTTGTATTTTATCAACTCCTTTGGGGTTACTTTTCCGCCAAAGTGTTTCTTAAATCTCTTCATGAGAATATTGTTTGGTAATAAAGTCTACAATCCATGACTGTATTTCTTTGTTTTGATCAGTAGTCGCTCCGATAAAAGCGTGGTTAACTCCTTTAACTATATGTAATTCAGTAAGAACACCTACTTTATCTAAACTGTTTTTCAAGGCAATTGATTGTTCAACCGGGACCAAAAGATCTTCATCACCATGAATGACTAAGGTAGTTGGCGCTTGAGCATTTACATAGTGAATGGGTGAATAGGTTTCCATAAACTTATAAGCGCGCAGGGTATCAGAATTAGGATCAAATCCCAAAAGCTGAGATGAAATGTCTAACCTTTTGGCCAAAGAAATTGGTAGTTTTTCAATGGTTTTATTGATACTGTCCATTAAAGCAGATTCGTACAAACCTCTCAAGTCGCTGGGTCCGTAGATATCTACAACATAGTCAAAGGGAAACTGACGATAGCCACTCATGTATTGCGCCGGATCACAATAGGCGACCATCAAGGCAATGTGGGCTCCGGCCGATTCTCCAAAAACACCAAAATTACTTACGTCGAGGTGAAATTCGTCTGCATTTTTCAAAATCCAATCTACGGCATCATAAGCATCTATTATACAACTCGGAAAAGGACTTTTACCGAATGAAGCCAAGGTATATTCAGGACTGATTACGGTATAACCACTTTCTCTTAATTGAGCGATTGATTCGTTGAAACGAAACATATTGATCGACTCCTTACGACCCACCATCCAGCCACCACCGTGAAAGAACAAAATGATGGGAGATTTTTGATAAACCGCCCGGGTGGGATAATATATATCTAAATACTTGTCTGATTTATAAGGGATTGAGTATTCAATTTCACCAATAGTTATGGGAGACTGGTAAACATTAAAAACAATAAGTACACCTATAATAGGAATAACTACAGATAAGACAAAAAACAGTGCGACCCTTCTAACAAAACGAGCGCTAATTTTCATTTTTACATGATTTTTTTAACACCATTAAGGTAGCAAAGAATTGAATTAATCAACTTCAATAACACAACAATTATCGTGTAATTTATGGGTAGACTCACCCACGCCTATTTTGGTTATTTCATTGAAAAATAAAATCTTTCTATGTCCAACGCCCGGAACGTCATGGTCTATTAATAACTGCAAAGCAACATCTCTGCCTTTGCTCATGCCGTAACTGCAGCACTCACCTTTAGAGGTTGTCATACAGCGTTGTCTGGTGTGTCCTACGTACCCTCTTTTGCCTTGATCAACCGCAAAACACTTGGCTGATTTACTCATTTTTTGATCTGGATACAGAGCGGGTAAAGGCTTGGCGGTTTCTAAATCTTCAATGAGCGACTTTCTATATCTAGAATTTCTTAGATAATCTCCATACTTAGGCGTGCCATAATAATCAGACAACTCGTTTTCATAAAACAAGCCAGGGTAAAGCCTAGCTAAATTTATATACTTCACAACCTCTTTTTCTGAATCGGTGAGGTATTGGGCATTAACGGCTGTATTGGCGGCCTCTATTTGTTTAGGTGTCCATTTAGTAGTGGAAAAACCAAAACTCAAAAACAAGGCGAGTACTAGAGTGATTTTGTAGGTCATAAAACAAAAACGTCCGACTTTCGTCGGACGTATATTTTGATGTCTAAATTTTTATTTATCCTCACCAACAAAGCGTTCCATAACCAGGTCACTTACTCCCATGTTACTAAATCCGCCGTCGTTGTATAGGTTTTGCATGGTCACCCTTCTGGTCAAGTCAGAGAACAAGGTCAACACGTAATTTGCACAATCTTCTGCTGTAGCATTTCCAAGCGGTGAAGTTTTTTCAGCAAACTCAATAAATCCATCAAATCCTTTTACCCCAGAACCCGCGGTAGTAGGTGTTGGACTTTGAGAAACAGTATTTACTCTTACCTTTTTCTTCACTCCGTAATGGTAACCAAATGAACGTGCAATAGATTCTAAATATGCCTTGTTATCAGCCATATCATTGTAGTCAGGGAAAGTTCTCTGAGCAGCCATATAAGTCAAGGCCACTACGCTACCCCACTCTGCCATGGCGTCTAGCTTGTAGGCAGTTTGAAGAACCCTGTGAAACGATACAGCAGAAACGTCCCAGCCTTTTTGAAGCCAGTCATAGTTTAAGTCTGTATAATGCTTACCCTTTCTTACGTTAACTGACATTCCGATAGAATGTAAAACGAAGTCAAGAGGTCCACCTAAAATCTCCATAGATTTAGTAAAGAGATTTTCTAAGTCTTCCATATTGGTTGCATCGGCAGGAATGATCTCGCTTCCTGTTTTGGCCGCTAATTCGTTGATTTCACCCATACGCATTGCAATTGGCGCATTGGTAAGAACAAATTTTGCTCCTTGGGCGTGGGCTTGTTCAGCTACTTTCCAAGCAATTGAACTTTCGTTTAAGGCACCAAAAATGATCCCTCTTTTTCCTTGTAGTAGATTATTAGGCATGTAAAATTATTTACGATTTTTCTGGCGATAAATATACTCCAATTTTATTGAGCAATCCCCAATAGCTGTTCGGCATTTTTAATGGCAGCCTCTGTCATCTCAACTCCAGAAAGCATTCTAGCTACTTCATCTACTCGTTGCTTTTCATTAAGGGCATAAATAGTACTTTGCGTACTGTGCTCATCAGAGGTCTTTTCGACCTTAAAATGATGGTTTCCTCTAGAAGCAATTTGGGGTAAGTGAGTAATGGCCAAAACCTGGATAGCCTCTCCCATATTTCTTAAGATAAAAGCCATTTTCTCTGCGGTTTCGCCAGAAATACCGGTATCTATCTCATCAAAAATAATAGACGGCAGCGCTTTAGATTTCGCCATAATGGCTTTAAGGGCAAGCATAACCCTTGACATTTCTCCTCCAGAAGCTACTTTGGCTAAATTTTGAAGCGGACTTCCGGGGTTTGCGGAAAACCTAAATTCTAGCGAATCCATTCCTCTAGAAGTCATTTTTTCTGTGGGCTCTAAAGAAATATCAAACTTACTATGAGCCAAGTTCAAATCTGTTAAATAGCCTGCCATTTCTTTTAAAAGACTAGGAATCACTCTTTTACGCTCTTGATGAAGCAAATGAGCTTTTTCAACCACAAGAGCCTTAGCCGCTTCAATTTCTCTATCTATTTTCGCAAGCTTTTCGCTAGCATTATCTATGGCAAATAGCACGTCATTTAATTCGCTTTCGCGGGCTTTTAACTCTTCAAGGGTTGAAACCTTATACTTAGCCAAAAGATTTTGAAATTCGTTATACGTATTGGTCAGCTTTTCTAAAGCCACGGGATCTGCTTCAATTTGAAAAGAAAGCTCCTCAATTTCTGCAGAAACATCTGCCAACTCTATTTGAGCCGACTCAATTCTTTTGCACAGCTCTTCGGCCTGCTTTGAATAACGAGATACTTGAGAAAGCTCAGACTTAACCTTTTTAAGCTGTGCTAAAACTCCCGTTTCTTCATCGTCTAAACTATTAAAAGACTGGGCGTATGCTGATTGAATAACATCAGCGTGTTGCAATTCTTCAAGGTCCTCTTCAATGGTACTGGCTTGGTCAGCAGTCAATTTAAATTGAGATAGCTCTCTAACCTGAAAATCTATATACTCTCTATCTTCTGCACCAGTGGCTGCCAATAAATCTTCTTTCTCTTTTTTCTTTGCTTTGTACTGTGAATAGGCTTTTTGATACTCAGAAAGCGTCGCAACCGAATTGCCAAAAGTGTCTAAAAGGTCTATTTGATAATCATTGTTGTTCAATAACAAGGTGTCTCCTTGGCTGTGAATGTCAATGATATAATTTGAAAGCTTAGACAACACATCTACTCTTGTGGGTAGATCATTTATAAACGCCCTAGACTTACCCGAGGGCAGTATTTCCCTTCTAATAATGGTTTGTTGGTCAAAATCTAAATCATGCTCTTCAAAAAAAGATTCTAAATTGAGTTTAGAAATATCACAAAACAACTCTACCACACATTTTACATCAGGATTTTTTAAGGTTTTGCTGTCTGCCCTATGCCCCAAACAAAGGCGCAAAGCACCCAAAATAATAGATTTCCCTGCTCCAGTTTCCCCCGTAAGGGTAGTAAAACCGGGTTGCATATCTAATTCTAGGGCGTCAATTAACGCGTAGTTGCTTACAGATAGTTTGGTAATCATCAGTATATAAATCCTCTGTTACGAAGATATGAAAGAGAGTAATATGTTATTTTGAAATGGTCTCGTATTTTGACGAGTTTCCAGAATCCATCAATTTCAGGGCAGCGACAAGTTCATTGGTTTCAACCGAGGGACCATCACCAAAAATACTCGCAATTTCATCTGATTTGGTATCAAAGAAAACCTCCATCAAAAAAGAATTCGGACGTTTTTGATGAACCGCTTTTAGGGCTAGTAATGCATTTTTGATATTTTCCTTGGCTGATGCCTGCTTTGATTCATCCCACATTAAATCTAACCCTTGTCTGTGATACATATAAAGACCATTAAGAATGGGCTCAAACGTTGGGTTTGTCAGGTTGTCTACCAACCAAAAACGCGTTTTATTTCCGTCAAAACTCTTCCACCCAGTAGCAGAACCATCACTTTGGGCATTTGAAACAATGGTCTGACATTTTTGAAAATACTTTTTTCCACTCCCCTTTTGAAAAGACTCATTTTCCATACCTAAAATAATGTAGGCGTAAAATCCTATTACAGAGGTAAGATTACTCAAATGCTGCGTTTCAATAAATTCTAAACGAGAGTTTTCTATGTAGGTAAATTTGATTTGTTTGTCTAGGTGATTAAACAAAATAGACTTGTAATCACTGTTGTACACTGGACGTGAAGCTTGTACTTGAAGGGTTCCGTCAAATGACTGACCTGAAAAGGCGGTAATATTGAATACAAAAGTACACTTGATCTTTTCTTCTGGCTCAAAGTTATCTTCCGTCCAAATAGAATTATTGATAAACTCTGTAAGGTCTGCCTCTAAGGTTTGAAATATTTGGGTGTTGGTAATTTGAATCGCATCGTGTAGAACTTGTACCTCGGCATTGAGTTCTTGAGCTTTTACCAATCCGAAAGAAAGAGAAAAAAGAAGGGTAAATAAGAGTCTTACTTTCATAGAGTTTTAAATAGTTTCCAAAGATTCTGAGCAATGACTTCTTTAGAATTTAAATCAAATTCAGTCCACTGTTCATCACGAGTATAAACGTAAACTTTATTCGTATCGTGTCCAAATCCGGCGCCAGTATCTCTAAGAGTATTCATTACGACGGCATTTAGGTTTTTGGCTTCAAGTTTTTTACGTGCGTATTCTTTTTCATTTTCAGTCTCTAATGCAAAGCCTATTAAAATTTGGCCTTCCGCCTTTACCTGACCTAAAGAAGAAAGTATATCTGGATTTTCAACCAACTCAATGGTCGGAACACCCTGGTCTTTTTTAATTTTTTTATTGACCATAACCTTAGGTCTAAAGTCACTAACCGCTGCAGAACAAATAATATAGTCCGCACCTTCTCGGCGTTGATGCATGGCCTCATACATCTCTTGCGCGGTAGTAACTCTCACCACTTGAAACCCTGAAAAATCAAAAGTCACTTGCGTTGGACCTAGTACCAACGTTACTTCGGCCCCAAGGTCAGTGGCTGCTTTAGCTAATGAATGAGCCATTTTACCTGAGCTGTGATTCCCAATAAATCGGACGGAATCAATGGGTTCATAGGTTGGTCCGCCGTTTATTAAAACCCTTTTACCGTATAACGGCGCTGCTTGCAAAAGGTCTTTCTCAATAAACGCAACAATGTCTTCGGGTTGAGCCATTCGCCCCTCACCTACCAGTCCGCTAGCCAATTCTCCAGAAGTAGCTGCAATCATTTTATTTCCGAAAGACTGAAGCTTTTCAATATTTGCTTTGGTAGTAGGATGAGCATACATGTCTAAGTCCATGGCGGGTGCAAAATACACCGGACATTTTGCAGACATATAAACACCCATTAATAGGTTATCACACTCTCCTGAGGCCATCTTAGACAAGGTGTTTGAAGTGGCCGGTGCAATAATCATTAAATCGGCCCAAAGCCCTAGATCAACGTGATTGGTCCAGGTACCTTCTTCTTCATTTTCAATGTATTTAGAATACACCGGATTTTTGGAAAGGGTACTTAGAGTAAGGGGTGTGACAAAATCTGAAGCGGCAGGTGTGAGGACCACTTTGACCTCTGCACCTGCCGTAATCAATAAACGAGTTAAGAAAGCCGACTTATAAGCCGCAATGCTTCCAGTAACTCCTAATAATACTTTTTTGCCGCGTAACATGCGGTATTAAGCTTCTTGACCTTCTGAAGAATTTCTGTGGTAAACCCTTTCTTCTAACCATTCTTGTAATGCAATGGCCGTTGGTTTCGGAAGGCTTTCGTAAAAACGAGAAACTTCAATTTGTTCCTTGTTTTCAAAAATTTCTTCTAATGATTCTTGATTTGAAGCAAACTCTTGAAGTTTTTCGTGAAGTTCTTCACGCATCTCATCGTTGATTTGCTCAGCTCTTTTTGCTACAATTGCCAACGCTTCATAAACGTTGCTTGTTTGCGAGTCGATTTCGTTAAGGCTACGTGTTTCTGTGTTACGAGCCGCATTGATTTTTTTGAAATCTGTCATTATGATTCTTTTTTAAGATCTGATATTTCTTTGTTGGTCCTGATATAAATTCTCTCAGCTTCTACCATCCAATGGCTTTCTGGATAACTTCTTTTGAAATCATAGTAAGCCGTTAATGTTTCTTTGAAGCGTTGAAGTTTTTTCTCGTTGATACTATTTCTAGCCAATTCATAGGCAGATTCAAGCTTTAAATACATTGACTCTTCACGAAACGGAGTGTCTGGATACTCGTTTAATGAAGAGGTAAATGCGGTAACTGCCGCTTGAAAATACTGTGTTCTATGATATCCTTTAGCAATGTAAAAAGATTTTTCTTCTAATTTACTTCGCATATCATCCATAAGGTCGTTACACTCTTGCAACCATTTACTGGTAGGATACCTATTTACGAATAACTGAAACTCATTGATCGCTTTAAAAGTAAAAGTTTGATCAAGACTGGCTTTTGGGGACTCTTTGTAATAACAATAGCCCGTCATAAATGCAGCTTCTTCTGCTTTTTCGTTAGACGGAAAGGTTTGAGTAAAATTCTTGAAGTGGTAACCCGCTAGAATATAATCCCCTATACCAAACAGTGTTGAAGCGTAATAAAAGTAAACGTCCTTTGCTTTTTGAGTCCCTCTATAAAGGGTGTTTAACTCATCAAAAAGTGGAAGTGCCTTCTGGTATTCTCCATTATCAAAGTATTCAACGGCCTTAGTGTACTTATATTCAATATCAGTACTTTTTAAAACGCGTTGGTATTCACCACATCCTGTAAACGTGAAGAGAATGGCAAAAATCACAAAAAGACGTATAGCTCCTTTCATTATCATTCGGCAAAAGTAATGTATTTAAAACGATTTGTAAAGAGGTAAAACGACGTTGTTCTTAGCTCATTGCTAAACGTACTACATTTTTGATGATTTCCTCGGTTTCATCGGGGAAATTAACTTTTCTTTTGGCCTCATTATTCATCCATGATTGTAAGGACTCGTAATCACTTAAACTTTTAAAAACGGGTACTCCCATGGACTTAAGCGCAGCGGCATTACATTTTTGTTCATATTGACCCTTTATGGGAATGACGGCAACCTTTTTTCCTAAAAACAAAGCCTCACTAGGAGACTCAAATCCAGCGCTAGTTAAAAGCCCTTTGCAGCTTCTAAAGCTTTCTAAGTATTTTTCAGAGTCTATGGGTGATATCTTTCCGTTTTCAAACGCACGCTCCTCTTGTGCCGTTTTACTAAACACCTCAAAGTAATCTCCACGAAAGTGTGTCAAGTGTTTTATGAGCAAATCATCAGAATAGGCGGGTAAATAAACCGAATAATGACTACCGTTTTCTGGGACTAACTCTCTGACTTCTCTGCGGATTACAGGGGTGTGGACGAAGTTGTCAAAAGAGAAAAAATGAAATCCTACATTTTCTTTAGTAGGCGCATAATATTTCAAAATGAGTTCGCCCAATAAAGATTTGATTCTTGGTTTTGGGGCCCATTCGCTGAAAAAGGAAGATTGATGTGAAAGGGATACGCTTTTGACATTCCTCCATTTGGCAGCATATGCAGAAACTCCTTCAAAGTCGCTTATGACAAGCTGGTATTGGTTCACCGGCAATTGTTTAACTTCTTTTATCCCGCGAAGTATATTGTTTTTGAAAAGAGTTTTGGTATAATTAATCCCCCCACTGGCGGAATAGTAAAAGGTTATTCCCTTTACCGTATATTTTGGTTTTAGAGGCAGGTCTAACTCACTTTGATCACTAGATAAAAGCAAGTCAACATGGGCATATTTTGTAAGGATGGGAATGATCTCGCGCGCTCGCGCAGCATGTCCATTTCCTGTTCCTTGAACTGCGTACAGAACTTTTGGTTTATCCATTAAACGATGGATTATTTTTGGTTACTTTTTCTATGAGGGACTGAATATCAACCTCTGGCCACTCACCCTCTTCTTCTTTATCGTAGGCAATACTTATTGGATGTTGGTATATACTCCACTCTTTATTAACGTATTCTAGGGCGGTTAAATTTTCTATCCAATCTCCAGAGTTTAAATAAGTCACTGAAGAGTTTCCTTTTTTCACTTCTCTTATTTGAGGTTGGTGAATATGCCCGCAGATAACGTAATCATAGCCTTGAGAAAAGGCCAGACTAATAGCGGTATTTTCAAAGTTTCCGATAAAGGTGACGGCTTTCTTTACGGAGTTTTTTATCTTTTTTGAAAGGCTGTAACGCTCTCTTCCCATTTTCTCTAACCCATAATTAATCGCACGGTTCAAGAGAATCAAAAAGTCATAACCCCACCCTCCTAGCTTGGCAATAAATTTAGCGTGATGGATGCTGGCATCAAAGATGTCTCCATGAAAGATCCATGCATTTTGTTGGTCATGTAAAGGTAAAATCAGTTTGTCAAGCAAATGAATGTTCCCTAATTCAAGGTCGGTAAACTTCCGAAGAAATTCGTCGTGATTCCCCGTAAGGTAATATACTTGAGTACCCTGAGAAGCCATAGAAATAAAGCGTTTTAAGACTTTTAGGTGAGATTTCGGAAAATAACTTTTTCTGAATTGCCAAATGTCTATAATGTCGCCGTTTAGGACTAGGATTTTTGGTTTTATAGACTTTAAATACTGGTTGAGTTCTTTGGCGTGGCACCCGTACGTACCGAGATGAATATCAGAAATCACACAAACATCAAGTACTCTTTTATCCATTGTTATTGGTTTTAACAAATTTCTATGGTTTGTGTAAAGTTCACCTTAGCTCATCATTAAGTTTCAGCTATCTGAGAGGTTTTATACTTAACGTACCAACGATTTGAAAAATTGAAAGCGCGAGTATTTGGTTAAATAAATCTAGTAGTCGTGTTTTCCCCCTTATCCCCTTTTGAGATGAGCTTATTCACTTGGTCATCAATAAAACCATCTATTTTTTGTATGATAATTCTAGAATCATTTCCTTTACTATAACTGAAAACCTTAGTATTTACAGGTGACCCAGCGTTCCTCTTAGTTGCCGCGATACTATTTTTGATGTCAATGGTCTTCTTGAGACGGTAAATGTTCTTAATGCGGTGGTAAAAAGTCTTAGCGACGAAGTTCGTTCCCATATTTTTTCTTGTCACTCCTCTTAGCCTCGTGGTAAGAAAGCTTCCTGATAAGGTAAATCACAAAAATTTTGTGGTCCGTCCTCTTAACTTCAGTGTACGGTAGCTTATTGAGATGGTAAATACCCTTCCGGGGAATGTAATTCAACCTTATGGGAGTGTAAATAACCTTAATGGAGTGTATTTTTACCTAATGGGAGTGTAATTTAACCCAATGGGATGGTAACAGATGATAATATGGCGGTCAGAAAGGCAATCGGACGTGTAATCTCTGTTATTGTCACGGTAAGCCGTCTTAATGTATAGGCATTCACAATTCTCTTTCGCGAAAGGAGCTAAATGTGAGTGTAAATTCAATTATTTTTGATGTAATTAACCTTCTTAGGGAAGTAAGACATGTAATGGTCCGTGTAAGACAAGAGCTTTCGCTTGTCATTCGCATAAATTTGCCGGAAAAACATGCAATTGGGGGATAAAATACAAGAGAATTTTCTTGTAAGACGCCATCTTTTGCTCGTAAGACATGAAATTTTGGGCGACATTCCTGAAAAACTCAAAAATACTCGTATACCTGAGCATTTCACTGCTATCCATGACCTTTCCACGGTAATCCACGGGGTAAACACTTTCATTTTTTTCCTCTTTTCTCCCTGTCAAGGCGAAGAACCTCCAATAAAAGAAATAGGTCTAAGGCTTATCGTTATCTAAGGCTAACAAAATGCCTATTATGAACAACTTCTTAGAAGGTTTTGCCTTTCCCCTGCAAACAGAACACATAGAAGAGTACCGGGCAATGGCTCAAAAGGTAGCGGAGATCTGGTAAGAGTATAGAGCAATTAGCTACCGAGAGTGGATAGCCGATGATTCATCTTTACAAGGCGCAATCTCCTTTACCAAAGCCTTAAACCTCTCTGAGCAGGAAGCAGCCATTTTTGGGTGGTAGAATTTCCGTCTGAGGAAGTCAGAAGAGCTGCCAATTAACGAGTCACTCAAGATGCAAAAACTTGCCAGGGGCAGAAAAACCAAAATTCATATTTTCTTTTCCCAATTTTTTCATGAGAAGAAACACGTCAAAGGCAAAATCTAAAACCCATTCTAATTTACGTATAAAAGCAATTATAATAAAAACAAAAAACCCCGATGTTGCCATCGGGGTTTAATATTATTTTGGACTTCCTCCAAAAGTGGAAACATCCCTATCAAAGAGATAAAGTCCCCCTTTGTCATTACCAATTAAGCTAAGTCTGTCCATGATTTCTCTGGCCAGTGCTTCTTCTTCTAATTGTTCAGAAACGTACCATTGCATAAAGTTGTGAGTTGAATAATCTTTGGTTTGAAGACAAACGTCAACTACCTCATTAATGCTTTCGGTTACCGAAACCTCATGGTTTAAAAGTTCTCTGAAAAGATCGGTAAGGCCATTAACGTCAATCGCTGGAAGTTCAATACCTGGTATGGTTGCTTTACCACCTCTTTCATTAATGTATCTCACCAATTTAAGCATGTGCTGGCGCTCTTCATCAGAATGCCTGTACAAAAATTCTGCAGTACCCGGGTACCCTTGATTTTCGGCCCATGAAGCCATAGCAAGGTAGGTATGAGAAGATTCTAGCTCAATTTTTAATTGGTTGTTTAATGCGTCTTGAATTTTTTCTGATAACATAATTACAGTTTTTCAATTCTTTTAGTTTCAGCCACAATGTCGTTTTTCAATGAATCACTGATGGGCCATAAGGGAAGTCTAACCCCTGCGCCACATACGCCTCGGGCTTCTAGTGCCACTTTAATTCCGCCTGGGTTTCCTTCTTCAAAGAGCATTTTGGTAACTTCAAAAAGCTCGTAGTGGCCTTTGCGAGCTTCCTCTATTTTTCCAGCAAGCCCGTCGTTTACCATTTTTGAGAAAACCTCCGGATAACCTTGTCCACTAACTGAGATTACACCATCTCCACCGAGTGCTAACATAGGCAAGGTTAAGTTATCGTCCCCAGAGATAACAAGAAACCCTTCAGGTCTGTTCATGGTAATCTCCATAATCTGCTCTAAATCGCCCGAAGCCTCTTTAACTGCAATGATATTTTTAAAATCGTGAGCTAAACGCAAGGTAGTTTTAGCAGAAATATTTGAAGCGGTTCTTCCGGGCACATTATAAAGAATAATTGGCAATTCGGTAGCTTCTGCTAACACTTTGTAATGTTGGTAAATGCCCTCTTGTGTGGGTTTATTATAATACGGTGAAACAGATAAAATGGCATCAACACCGGTAAAGTCTTGCGATTTAAACGCCTCTAAAACGGCTTGCGTATTGTTTCCTCCAATTCCTAAAACAATAGGAAGTTTTCCACTATTCTCATCAATTACCGTTGCAAGAACGGCGTCCTTCTCAGCCTTGGTCAAAGTGGCACTTTCTCCTGTAGTTCCCATCACTACTAGGTAGTTGATTCCCTTTTCGGTTACAAAGCTTACCAATTTTCTCAATCCTGCATGATCTACCTCTCCACTAGCCGTAAACGGGGTTACCAACGCTACTCCACTTCCTCTAAAATTCTTCATTCTACTTGTTTATTAGTTTTAATAACTGATTAATTTCAGACACAGTCTTATCCATGTCTTGGTCAACCAGAGAAACCGTAAGGTCGTATTTTCCAGGCCTTATACCTACTGTAAACTTGGCTTCTACAGCTGCAAATATAAAGTCATTTGGTGAGCTTTTGGATAAGGTAAAGTCGATTATTACATCCACTTTCGTGGGAAGAGTTTTTGCCAATTCACCTAACTTAGGTTTTCCGAACCAGTTTTTCTGATCTGAGAAGTACGTATTTTTTTGGGTGGGCTTATCCCCTCTTTTTTCTTCTTTCGTTCTAGGCCTTTTACAATAGAGAAGCGAATAGACTTCTTTACCGTCAGCATTGCTCTTCCTAATCATGTCGAACACGCTGTTGGGCCAATTGCCGTCTTGGGTATCACAAAGAAATAAAATCGATTGTACTTTTTTATATCCTGGATACTTTGATTGTTTTGGGTTGGTCTTGGTTAGTTTATTTAACTGCCAATTTCTAATGCCGTGAGAAAATGAACTCATGGGGTAATCATTTTTTCGAACTCAGATTCGGTTAGTATGGGTATTTCTAATTCTTCTGCTTTTTTTCTTTTTGACGGACCAAGGCCTTCTCCGGCTAATACATAACTAGTTTTTTTACTAATTGACCCGACATTTTTACCACCGTGCTTTTCTATCAACGCTTTTAGCTCATCTCTGCTATGTCTTTCAAACACTCCAGAAATAACAATAGATAAGCCCGCCAATGAGTCAGAGCCTCCTTCTTCCTCTACTAGTGTAAATGAAAGTCCGGCGGATTTTAATTTTTCTATGCGCTCCAAGTTTTGGGGCTGACCAAAAAACTCAATGACAGACCGAGCAATGACTTCCCCTATTTCATCTACGGCGATTAACGTATCAAAATCCGCGGAAGCGATGGCATCAATATTTTTAAAGTGTTTTGCTAATTTCTTGGCAACGGTCTCTCCTACATATCTAATACCTAGGGCATAAAGAACCCGCTCAAATGGTATTTCTTTGGACTTTTCAATCCCTAAAATGGCATTCTCGGCAGACTTTTCTGCAAAGCGTTCAAGTCCTAAAATTTGATCTTGGGTAAGGCGGTACAAATCTGAATAATCAGAAACCAATTCACTGCGATATAACAGGTCTATCGTTTCACTGCCTAGTCCCTCAATATCCATTGCCTTTCTAGAAATGAAGTGCTCTAATTTTCCTTTTTGTTGCGGAGGACAACTTACTTCGTTAGGACAGTAATGCAGGGCCTCACCCTCTCTTCTAATAAGAGGTGTATTACATTCAGGACAATGAGTGGCATACACAATGGGTTTCGCGGTTTCGTGCCTTTTGGTGTAATCTACCCCAACTACTTTAGGAATTATCTCCCCTCCTTTTTCTACAAATACCTCGTCTTTCTCGTACAGTCCAAGCTTTTCTATTTGGTCTTGATTGTAAAGACTGGCTCTTTTCACTGTGGTACCCGCTAATAAAACAGGCTTTAAATTAGCCACTGGGGTAATGGCCCCCGTCCTTCCTACTTGATAGGTGACTTTCTCTAAAATCGTTGAAACCCTTTCAGCTTTAAACTTATAGGAGATGGCCCATCTTGGGAATTTTGACGTAAAGCCTAAGGCTTCTTGCTGTTCGTAGTTATTAACCTTGATTACAATACCATCAATTTCAAAAGGCAATTGGTGTCTATTTTCATCCCAATAATTGATAAACTCAAAGATTTCATCAATATTTTTTGCCCTTTTTAAAAGCCCGTCTTTTTCACTAGGCACTTTAAATCCCCATTCAGCAGCTTTTTGAATGCTTTCATAATGGCTTTTAAAGCGGTTGTCACCGGTTAAAACGTAATATAAATAAGTGTCTAGCGGTCGGGTTGCCACCACACTACTATCTTGCATTTTTAAACTACCCGAGGCACTATTTCTAGGATTTGCAAAAGGCTCAAGACCGTCAGCAACACGGCTTTCATTTAATTCTGAAAACCCTTGAAGAGTCATAAAGATCTCTCCCCGAATTTCGAAATCATCCGGAGAGCCTTCTCCTCTTAATTCAAGCGGAACCGTATTTATGGTCCTTACATTGGTAGAAATGTCATCTCCTTGGGTTCCATCACCACGAGTTACGGCTTGGTGATATTTCCCATTTTTATAAGAAATACCAATAGCGGCCCCATCATATTTTAATTCACAAATAAACTCTACAGGCTCTTCAATCACTTTTTGGATGCGCTCAATAAAATCGGCGACTTCTTCTCGGTTGTAGGTATTTGACAAAGAAAGCATCGGGTAGCGATGTTTTACCGTTTCAAATCCCTTAACCACGTCCCCTCCCACTCTTTGAGTGGGTGAGTTTTCACTTTTAAACTCAGGATTTTCCTCCTCGAGTTTTTCTAACTCCTTTAATTTTTGATCAAATTCAAAATCAGAAATCGTTGGTGAATCTAAAATGTAATACTGGTAATTGTACTCATTCAATTCTTTCCGTAAGGCTTCTATTTGGTCCTTTGAATTCATGGTGGTTATTTGGTGCTAAAGTAATATTATCACTCAGAGGATAACGAATTTATTCAGCCGATTTTTGAGCAATAATAATACGATTTTTATCGCTAAGATCTTTGATTATTTCGGATGATTTCCATGGAGAATTAGCAAACAATTCTAGGGTTTCAGGACCTAACTCTTCGTGAATCTCTAAAAACAATTTTCCCCCTGGCGCAAGGTATTTGACTGAAAAGGCCTCAATGGCTTTATAAAATTTCAATGGATCGTTATTGGGTACAAAAAGGGCTAATTCCGGATCATAATCCAATACATTGCTATCCATAAACTCCTTGTCTTTTTCAGGAATATATGGCGGATTTGACACTATGTGATCAAAGGTTGGGTACTCTTTTTTAGGATTGAGAATATCGTCTTGAATAAAATCAATATTTGCCTTGAGATTCTCAGCATTTTCACGAGCAATCAACAAGGCTTTTTCAGAAACATCAAGAGCAGAAACACGCAAACTTGAATGAGCCTTTTTGAGGGATATTGCAATGCAACCGGTTCCGGTACCTATATCTAAAATTAATTGTCCGTCTTCAGCATGATGAAGCACCCACTGAACCAATTCTTCAGTTTCGGGTCTGGGGACCAACGTATCTTTAGTCACTTTAAAGAGGTGCTGGTAGAAAAAAGCCAGTCCGGTAACATGTTGCACTGGCATTCCCTGATTGAGCTTTACAATAGCCTCCTCTAAAATCTTAACTTGATCTTCAGAAAGCTTGTTTTCAACACCTTGCAATTCAGACTTTTTCATTCCGAAAAGGTCTTCCATAACAATAAAATACAGTTGAAATGCCTCTCGTTCAGAGTACCTTTCGGCGAGTTTATTTGAAAAATCTATGGGTTTCATGTCACAAATATAGTTACCTAAAAATTAGAAGTTACCTTTGTTCTCGATGACTCACGAAAATTATATGCGAAGAGCCCTAGAATTGGCTCAATTAGGCGCCGGCAGGGTTTCTCCCAATCCATTGGTAGGCTCGGTAATCGTCAAAGACGACACCATTATTGGTGAGGGTTGGCATCAAAAAGCGGGACAACCCCATGCTGAAGTCAATGCCATACGCTCAGTAAAAAACTCATCTGATCTTTTAGCGGCAAGAATTTACGTGAATTTAGAACCTTGCGCCCACTTTGGCAAGACGCCCCCATGCAGTGATTTGATCATTGAAAAACAAATTCCGGAAGTGTTTATTGGTTGTGTAGATCCTTTTTCTGAAGTAGCTGGAAAGGGAATTGAAAAGCTAAAAAAAGCGGGAATAAAGGTTACGGTAGGAGTTTTGGAAAAGGAATCACTATTTATTAACCGCAGATTTTTCACCTTCCACACCAAAAGTCGTCCTTACATTATTTTAAAATGGGCAGAGTCTATTGACGGATATATGGATGCAGAAAGAGCTTCTGGAGAAACGGGATCTATTGCAATTAGTGGTCCTGCGGCAAAAAGAATCACCCATCGTTGGAGGTCAGAAGAAGATGCCATTCTCATCGGGGCCAATACCTTGAGAACAGATAATCCGGGACTTGATGTCCGAGAAGTTGATGGCACATCGCCTATTCCAATAATAATTTCAAAAAGCGGAAAGTTACCCAGTGAAAGTCGCCTACTAAACAACCCAAAAACACTGATTTACACTGGTTATGATTTAACTTGGAACCAGGTATTTGAAGACCTTTACGAAAAGGGAATTCAAAGCGTATTAGTAGAAGGCGGACAGAAAACCCATCAGTCTTTATTGGATCAAGGTTGGGCCGACGAAGTGAGAATATGGATGGCTGATAAAATAATAAACAAAGGTCTTAAGGCGCCTGTGATTGACCGTAGTGGATTTCAATCTCAAAGTGTTGGTGAAGATCTGTTACTGATAAAAAAAATAGGTTAATGGCTTTAGAAGACAACTTTAAAACCATAGAAAAAACCAGCGAAGGACTTTTTAAAGACAGGGGCAGTAAGTTTTTTGGCTATGCCCTACCCATGACCGATGAGTCTGAACTCAAAGAGTTTATTGATCAATTAAAAAAAGAACATCACAACGCCAGACATTTTTGTTATGCGTTTAGAATAAATCCTGAGGATGAATATTACCGCGCCAATGACGACGGTGAGCCCTCAAATTCAGCAGGCACTCCGATTTTAAACCAAATTCTAAGCAGCGAACTTTACAATATAGGAATTGTTGTAGTGAGGTATTTTGGAGGCACGAAATTAGGAGTCCCTGGACTTGTCAATGCCTATAAGATGGGTGCTGTTGCAGCCATTGAGAACGCAAAGTTGATAGATCAGGTAATATCAAAAAAACTGATTATCAATTGTGAATACCAACACCTCAATGAAGTTATGCGTATTATTAAAAGAGAAGACCTGTCCATTGACCAGCAAAAAATGGGGCTTGATTGCACGCTAACCATGAAAATCCCAAAGAGTGAATTTGATTACAAATTGGCTATCTTTGAAAAGCTCCACATGATAAATATAGACACTGAGTAGCATGAAGAAATTTTTCCTTTCCCTAATATTTTTACCCTCTGTAATGTTTTCACAAAAGGGTACCCTTGAAACCTTTACAGGTCCTAGACCCCATGAGTCAACCGAAACACAAAGACTTAAGGCGGAGGTGAATTTTTCAGAAGTTTCTGAGATAGAAATTCTCAATTGGACGGCCAGTACCTTAAGTCTTTCTCCTTCTGACTTAATGCTGCTTGATCACCAAGAAAGCCCTATGGGGTATCACTTTCACTATCAGCAAACCCTAAACGGAGTTGAAATTCTTCACAAGAAAATCAAGGTCAACATCGGTAAAGATCGAACAACAACCGTGGTTTTTTACGAAGTAAGTCCTGAGTTAACGATCGTGCGTTCAGGTCATCCTACCATGAATCAACTTCCTACTTCTGTTCCTTCTTGGGAAGTCCTCAGTCAAAAGCCGGTGTACTTTGCACAAGGTGATTTGGCCATTCCTTGTATCCAGTTTACTGTGGAGTCGCCCCTGAAGGATCAAAGAGAATGGACCTTTAACGCTAGTGGTGAATTACTTAACGAGGAGTTAACGACCGCCTATTTTCACAATGAAACAGACACCAACATTAGTGTTTCTGTATTCAACCCTGACCCATTAACTACAGCTGGGGTTACTTACGGCGTACCTTACACTGATCAAAATGATCAAAACACCACATTATTAGATGCCGAAATGGAAGTTAAAACCATATTGGCAGATTATTCTAATGGATATTTTAATTTGAGTAATTATGCCGTAACTATTCAAGACCTTGAAGGTCCATCAGATTCTGCTGTGCAAAATTTAACCGATCAATTTCACTTTAGTAGAAATCAAAACGCCTTTAACCAAGTCAATGCGTTTTATCACATTACCAAGATGAAAGACCATTTAACGGACATTGGTCACCCTAATTTAATGAACTATAGTATTCCCGTAGATGCCAATGCCTTTTTTGGTCAAGATAATTCTAGGTTTCAAGCTGAAAGACTATACTTTGGTAATGGCGGTGTTGACGACGCTGAGGATGCCGATGTAATTATCCATGAATATGGCCATGCCATTGGTTATAGCGCGGCTCCCGGAACCAACTCTGGTACAGAGAGACGATGTCTTGACGAAGCTAATGGCGATTATTTTGCAGCCTCTTACAGCAAGTTCATCAATCCATTTGGGTACGAACGCGTATTCTCTTGGGATGGACACAATGAATTTTGGTCTGGTAGATTAGCCAGTAATCCTCAAAATAAAAAGTACAACAATATTTCATTTGGCTCAAATATATACCAGCATACCGACCTTTGGGCTAGCATGGTAATGGACATTAACACCCAATTGAGTAGAGATACAGCAGACTTCTTGTTAGCATGTTCTATTTATGGGTATTCTACTAATATGACCTTTGAAGATGCAGCCTTTTTAATTTTGATGTGTGATATTCAAAATTTTGATGCGGGACACAGAACAGATTTGTGTAGCATTTTTGCTAGTTACGGACTGAACACCCCATGTACCATTGGTATTGCGGAAAGCCTTGATAAGATAGATTATAAAATATTGTCTACAACCTCTTTTGCTGGAGGTGGCAACGCCATACTAGAATGGAATTCAGAAGAATCTGCCCTTGTAGAGTTTTACAACCTTCAAGGACAATTGCTTTCGCAAATGCAAATTGATCCTTCATCAAGCAATACAATTTCTTCAGCAGGATTCAGTTCAGGTATTGTTGTAGCAAGGATTCTAACAGCCTCTGGCGCAACTGACTTGTTCAGACTAGTGAAACATTAAAAGAAAGGCTTAAACAGCTTTAAAAAGTCATTTGGAGCTTTAATCGGCCTGCGGGTTTCTGCATCAACAAATACAAGTTGTACTAATCCAAGAGTTAATAGATCTCCTTGGGCATTGTGAATTTCGTGTTTAAACGTTATTCGTGTCCCCGGAATTTCATCAATTAAGGTCGTAATGGTTATTTCCTCATCGTAGGTAGCCCCCTTTATATATTTTACTTCTAGTTTTAAAACGGGAAGCATAATTCCTCGGTCTTCAAGAGATCGGTAGGTGGTACCTAACTGCCTAAGCGCTTCTACCCTACCGATTTCAAAAAATTGAGGATAATTTCCGTAATAAACCACACCCATTTGATCCGTCTCAGCATATCTAACACGGAGAGAGGTTGAAGATTTGTACATTATACTGATTTTAAAGGAGTTATATTGCAAACACTGCGATCTAAGGCTTTATGAACGTCTATAAATTGAGACAAAAAAACGGAAAAGTCAATAGTATTTTTATTTTTTTTATAACTTTTTTATACACACATTTGTCAATGTAAAAGAGGGCACCACTTTACAACTTCGTCTAGTTCGTTCTCCCTTTTTTACCAATCAAATATAACCGTTCAATATTGAAAAGAATAATGGAGAAAACAGCTGAATCTGTTTGGACCAACTGTCTTGATTTTATTAAGGATAACATTAATACCCCAGCATTCAAAACCTGGTTTCTACCGATTCGCCCTCTCAAACTCCAAGGTAAAGTCTTGTCGATTCAAGTACCAAGTAAGTTTTTCTATGAATGGCTAGAAGAGCATTACATTAAATTGCTCAAAACAGCTATCACTAGAGAGATGGGTGAAGAAGCGAAACTGGTTTATAGCATTGTCATGGAGAACACCTATGGCAACACGAACCCTTACACCGTAAAAATTCCAAGTTCAAATAGAGGTCCTATTAGGAATCCAAAGGTATCAATGCCTGTGGAAATAGGTGGAAATGAAGGGATAAGAAATCCCTTTGTCATTCCAGGACTCAAAAAGGTTCACGTTGAATCTCAATTAAACCCTAACTACACTTTTGAAAATTTTGTGGAAGGGGATTGTAACCGATTAGCGAGAAGCGCAGGTTATGCAGTTTCTAACAAACCCGGAGGTACAAGTTTTAATCCCTTGTTAATTTACGGAGGTGTTGGATTAGGGAAAACGCACCTTGCCCACTCTATTGGGATTGAAATCAAGGACAGGTATCCTGAAAAGACCGTATTATTTGTTTCGGCAGAGAAATTCTCTCAACAGTTTATTGATGCCATTAGAAACAATACTAAAAATGACTTTGTCCATTTTTATCAAATGATTGATGTTTTGATAATTGATGATGTACAAAGTTTCTCGGGCAAGGAAAAAACACAAGACGTATTCTTTGAAATATTTAACCACCTACATCAGCACGGAAAACAGGTTGTTTTAACTTCTGATCGTGCACCGGTTGACATGCAAGGAATGGAGCAAAGATTGCTTTCTAGGTTTAAATGGGGTTTAAGTGCAGACCTTCAAACACCTGATCTTGAGACGCGTATTGCTATTTTGATGAAAAAACTATACGCCGATGGTATAGAGATGCCAGAGGATGTTATTGAATATTTGGCCTACTCCATCAACTCAAACATTAGAGAGTTAGAAGGCGCATTAATCTCTTTGTTAGCTCAGAGTTCTTTGAACAAAAAGAAGATTACTGTTGAGTTAGCTAAGCAGATGATTGACAAGTTTGTCAAGAACACTACCCGAGAAATATCTATTGATTACATTCAAAAAATTGTTTGTGATTACTTTGATATGCCCATAGACTTGTTAAAGTCAAAAACTCGTAAAAGAGAAATTGTTCAAGCGAGACAGCTTACGATGTACTTCGCAAAACAATTGACCAAAAACTCTTTGGCAACCATTGGCGCCCAATGTGGAAATAAAGATCACGCTACGGTATTACACGCCTGCCGAACCGTTAATAACCTATCAGAAACGGATAAGCGATTTAAGGTGTATGTAGAAGATCTTAGAAAGAAGCTTACATTAGCCTAAAATATAGCCCCGATTGTATCGGGGCTTTTCATTTTCAAATGCTGTAGTAGAATGAAAATATTAATGGTTTGTTTAGGAAACATCTGTCGGTCACCTATGGCAGAAGGAATTCTAAAAGAAAAGTCTCAACACCTGAACTGGACAATTGACAGTGCAGGCACATCATCAGTGCATGAAGGAGAAACGCCGGACTACAGAGCTGTAAAAACTCTTCGTCAGCATGACATTGATATTTCAAAACAAAAATCAAGGCCCTTTTCTCTTGCAGATTTTTCGGAATTTGATTTGATTCTCACTATGGACAATTCAAATTTTGAAAAGGTCATTTCATTGGCTCCTTCAGTAGAAGCGTCCAAAAAAGTGAAAAGAATTTTAGATTTTATTTATCCTGACCAACAAGAAGAAGTGCCAGACCCTTATTATGGTGGTGACAGTGGATTTGATTCTGTATATTCACTACTTGATAGAGCCACTGACAAAATAATTGAACAGTATGGAGAATAAGGGCAAACTGTACTTAATCCCAAGCTTAATGGGAGACACGGAACCTTTAGAGGTTTTACCGCTTAGTATTAAGAAGGTAATAGACATGTGTGACCATTTTGTGGTAGAAAATGAAAAATCTGCACGTCATTTTATTAAAAAAGTTTTGCCGTCAAAGTCACAACCTGACTTGATTCTAAGCGTACTTAATAAGTACACAGAACCCCAAGAATACGTAGATTTTTTAAAACCTTGTCTAGAGGGAATTCACGTGGGAGTTATTTCTGAAGCTGGAGCTCCTTGTGTAGCTGATCCGGGTAGCGAGTTGGTAAGAATAGCTCATGACAAAGGAATTCGCGTAGTTCCCTTAGTAGGCCCCTCCTCTATTCTATTAGCCTTAATGGCCAGTGGTATGAATGGACAGAATTTTGCTTTTTCAGGATACCTACCCATTGAGAAGCACCCGAGAAAGAAACAAATTAGGTTTCTTGAGAAACAGTCGCAAAAAGGGCAAACTCAAATCTTTATGGAGACTCCATACCGCAACCTAAAACTCTTTCAAGACCTATTAGACGTGTGTGAGTCAGAAACGCGCTTATGCCTTGCAACAGACATCACAACGCCCGCTGAGGCCATTTATACGAAGACCATATCAGAGTGGAGAAAGGTTACCCCAAACATTGAAAAACGTCCGACTATATTTATTCTTCAAGGGTGAATTAGTGATTAGTGACTAGTTTCGAGTCCTTCGTAAAAACAAAACTTAGGCTATTCTCCTGACCTATGCTATCAGCTAACGTCCTTAAGCTATACACCATGTGCCATAAGCCAACAGATATTTCTAAAAAAAACAAAACCCCAAATCCGTTGATTTGGGGTTTTGTTTTTGGATTACTCTTCGGTAACAGCAGGCTCCTCTTTATATGAAACCAGGTCCATTTCATCGAGTAGATATCCCGCGCCAGCGTATTTGTCAACAATGAACAATACATACCTAGCGTCTACCATAATATTTCTACATCTAGAGTTATCAAAGTAAAGATCACTCATGGTACCTTCCCAAACACGGTCAAAGTTAAGCCCAATGAGTTCACCTTTACCATTCAATGCAGGGCTGCCGCTATTTCCACCCGAAGTATGGTTGCTAGCTATAAAGCAAACCGGAACAGATCCTGTTGAATCTGCATAAGGTCCATAATCTTTGTCTTTGTGCAGCTGAATCAACTTCGCCGGAAGGTCAAACTCATAATCACCGGGAACATATTTGGCGATAACCCCATCTAAGTAAGTTCTCGTGGTGTAGGTTGTAGAATCATTCGGAGAATACCCTTCTACCCTTCCGTAGGTCAACCTCAAGGTTGAATTGGCATCTGGATATAATACCTTGTCAGAAAGTTCCATTTGAACCTTCATCCAATCTTTCATTTTTGCATCAATTTGTCTGTAAAGAGAAGCCAGTTCAGGACGAACTTCTGCTGCAAAAAATCCATAAATATCGCTTGTCAACTGCATAATAGGATCTTTTTTAAGCTTCTTGGCAAACTTTTCTGGATCTTCTACTAACATTCTCTTTAAGTCTGCTGCTGTTGAAGAGGTAAAGAAAGATTCTGCAAAGGCATTAGTAACAAATTCCTTATAGACATTTATCCCATCGTCTTTTTTGTCTTGTTTTTCTTGTTTTGCCTTAAGTTCTGCCAACATTTCTGGCAATCTATTACTTTCAAACTTATCAGCATACATTGCTAATAAAGCAATCATACCTTCTTGGTCTACTTCTTTATCATAGTCTTTAAAGAATGCATCAACCCCCTCAATCAGCTTCATCGCAGCATTGCGAATGTTTTGCTTGTACTTCTTCTTGTCTTCGTCTTTGAGGTTTTTGTTTTCATACGCATTGATCAGAGATTGAAAAGAATTGGCATACTTCATCACTTCAGACCCCGAATACCCAATTTCAACAAAGTAATCATACTCAGTAGCATAAGGCTCTAACGCTTCATAAAGCTCATCAAATTCTTTAAGGATGTTTCCGTACTTTACACTTAGTTCGTAATCGGCTTTAATTTTATCCATCAGTGCCATTTCATCTTTTCTTATGGAATCTATGGCATGCACTTCTCTCAGACCTATGTTTTGACCTTTCCATTTTTTCCAGCCATTAGAAATACTTGCGTACTTAGAAGCGTATTTAATTCTAACCGCATCGCTAGTCCTCATTCTGGCATCTAACAGTGACAACCTCATGTCTCTAATCGCAATTTTATTAGGATTTCTAACCTTTAAGGTTTGTTCTACTGCTTTCGCAGGAAGGTATTCTTCTGTGGTTCCTGGAAATCCAAATATCATAGTAAAATCCATGTCCTTGGCGCCATCCATGTTAATTTTCAAAAAGGTTTCTGGAGTAAATGGAACGTTCTTTTCAGAAATTTCAGCGGGTCTATTCAAGGTGTCAGAATAAATTCTAAAAAGAGAAAAGTCTCCTGTGTGTCGAGGCCACATCCAGTTATCTGTATCTGCACCAAATTTACCTACCGCACTAGGAGGCGCTCCTACTAGGCGAATATCGGTATAACGCTGTGTAGCAAAAAGGATGAATTGATTACCGTAGAAAAAGTCTCGAACAAAAAATGAATACTCTGGTTGAGACTTTTTGGCATGAGCTAATAAACTCTCTCTGTTGAATTTAACAATAGAGTCCATGGTCTTCTCGTCCATATTAGGATGAGTGTTTTCCATCAAATCATTGGTTACGTCTTTCATGTATTTAATAAAGGTTACATGAAGACCTGGGTTTACCAATTCTTCTTGAGGGCTCATCGCCCAAAAGCCATTTTTCAAATAATCATTTTCTAGTGAAGAATGCTGCTGAATTTGTCCGTAGCCACAGTGATGATTGGTTAGAACCAATCCACGATTAGAAATAACTTCACCTGTACAAAAGCCACCAAAGCTTACAATAGCATCTTTAAGGCTTGCTTCATTTACCGCATAAATTGCAGAAACAGGAATTTCAAGGCCCATTTGTTGCATTTCAGAAGCGTTCAAACTATTTAACAAGTAAGGCAGCCACATCCCTTCTTTAGCCGAAACAGGCTTAGCAAAGAGAGCTACTAAGAACAAGGGCAAAAACCACTTTTTTGTATTGATGATCATAAATGTAAATTTTGCCCTAAAATAATAAGAATACGACTTACAAACTAAATTTACCTCGAGTTGATTCAATAAATGCTCATTATTTTAGTTTAGTCTAAAGAACTCATTACCTTTAAACCTTAAAGTGAATTTATTATATGAAGAAAATTATTCTTTCAGCCCTAGCAGGTGCTTTGTTAGTTGGCTGTGCCAGTGAAAAGAAAACAGACGGATACACTATTTCGTTTGACGTAACAAACTTTCCAAGTGAAAAAGTTTATTTGTCAAGGTATGTTGATGGTGATTTTGAGACCATAGATTCTGCCCAAGTTACCGACGGAAAGGCAGAGTTTACTGGAAAACTAGAGGGTCCAGAGGTATTGTACCTAAAGGGTTCTGCTATGCAAAGACCACAAAACATTTTTCTTTACAATGACGAAGTAAGTATTTCTGGAAGTTTAGACAGTCTAAGAAATCTGAAAATTACAGGCTCTACGTATCAAGACAAGATGATGGAATTCCAAAACATTGAAGAAAACTTTAGAACCGTTTACTCTCAATTCGGGATACAATTTCAAGAAGCTTCTGCCGATAGCAACCAAGCGATGATTGACTCTTTGTCTAATCAGGTGGAGATATTATATGAGAACTTTCAAAAGGAACAAAAAGAATTTGCCAAATCAGCAGGAATCGTTGGTGCTTATATTGCAGAGAGATTTTTCTATGAGCCAGATTTAGAACTTTATAGAGCTGTTTACGACCAGATTCCGGTTAATATGTCTGGTAGTCCCTATAAAGACTTGCTGAAAAAGAAAATTGAAACTTTTGAGAAAACAGCAATAGGGATGCCTATTATTCCTTTTGCACAAAAGGACACCTCAGGAGTTGACCTTTCTATTAGGGATAATAAGGGCAAGTTTATATTAATTGATTTCTGGGCTTCATGGTGTAGCCCTTGTAGAGCAGCTAATCCTGAATTAGTAGCTCTATATTCTGAATATCACGACAAAGGATTTCAAATTGTGGGGGTATCATTAGATGATAACGGATCTAAGTGGAAAAGAGCCATTATTCAAGACCACCTTACTTGGCCTCAAATGAGCGATCTGAAAGGATGGAGAAATGAAGGCGCTGCATTATACGGCATCAAAGCCATTCCTCAGAGTGTATTATACAATGAGTTTGGACAGATTGTTGCCAAAAATCAAACTCCAGAAGAGTTAAGTAGTTTTCTAGCAGAAAACTTATAAGATTGACCATATTATAACAAAAAAGCCCAAGCGTTGCTCGGGCTTTTTTGTTTTGTGGTTTTTCAAAAACTATTTCTCGCTATTTAAAATAATAGGGAGTCCGTCTTTACCACTACCAATTACAATTACTTTAGAATTTGAGCTTTCTGATAGTCTTATCGTTGCTTCAATTCCTTTCTCTTTTAAAATTTTGTCGGTAATAGAAGCACTTACGATTCGGTTGGCTTGAGCTTTACCCTCTGCTTCGATTTTCAGCCTTTCTTTTTCTTTTTCTGCTTGCTGAAGCCTAAACTCATACTCTAGTGATGCTTGTTCTTGTTTTAGCTTTTTCTCAATGGCTTGTTGAAGAGAAACTGGCAATTCTACATCGCGTATCAATACGTCATCTAACTCAATGTATTTGTCGCTGATGGAAGCAATGGTTTGCTCGTAGATTTCGTCTTCTATCACTTCTCTTTTTGAACTATACAGTTCTTCTGGCAGGTACTTACCAATTACTTCACGGGTGGCAGAGCGGATAGATGGAATTACGATTTTATCATGAAAATTCACCCCCACTTCATCGTGTAAATAACCAAGCTTTTCAATATTTGGCTTATACCAATAACTGACTTCTAGCTTAATGGTTAATCCATTCTTTGAAAGCACTTGCATGTTGCTGGTGGCACTTTGAACCCTTACATCATATATGTACATATCGTTCCACGGAGCAATAACATGAAACCCTTGAGAATAGGTTTTCTCTTTTTCTAACCCAGAGAATCTATTAAACAATACTCCTTCTTGGCCGGCTTCTATGGTCAAGGTGCTCATTGATACTATAATGATAAAGAATAATACCAATCCGATTATGGCAATGGTTAAATTTGAAAATTGTCTATTCATATTTTTAGTTTTAATACCAACCAGACCATCTTCTTACTCCCCACTCTATCGTTAAAAACAGAAGTAAAAGGATTAAAAATAAGGGATCTGATATGGCCTTTGTTAATTTATCTATTGTTTTTACTCTAGGCTTTTCAATTCCTATAGATCTGAGTTCATTTAATATTTGGTCCCTTTTGCTCCATGGAATAAAACTTCCATAACTCTGGTCAGAAATCTTTCTCAATACATCCCACCTAGCCGTTTGATCAAAATCTTCAAGAGAATAGTCAGAAACTGAAAAGCGACCCTTTTTCACTAATTTTTCATCTCCGTACGTAGCGTTAACTTCAAAGGTATAGTTGCCAGGTTTAGGTTGACTAATTTTTCTGAAGTAGGACTTATCTCTTGCAAACAATGACCACTCTATGGGCCTATCATTTTCGTGCTGTAGCGTCATGGTAACTTCGGCTTCGGTGGTGGGAACAAACTCTGAAGTCAAAACAGTCGCTTGAAGCGTAAACGGTACACCTTGATTGACCACGTTTGAAAAGTCTAACATTAACCTATCCTTAGCGCCGAAAGTACTTGAATAACGCAAAAGAGAATGCATAAGTTCATCGACCTCTGCGGTTGATTGATTTTTGGCATAAGCATACATTCGAGTCCTCCAAATATCAGTAGAGCGGATAAGTACCCGTGGGTATCCTTTTATTTTACCCGCCATTATTATGGGATAATTACTCTCAACCCCTTTAACAATGGCTTGTGCAACAACCTTTAAGTCGCCTATTTTTTGTCGACTAAGAAGTAAATTTACCTCTGGACTACTTTTAAAAACTTCTTGGGTATTAGGTCCCAAGTCAAATAATCCGTTGTTTCCTAATAATTGCCATTGCCCGGTTTCACTGAAAATACCCGCTGGAGTAACACTAAATAGGTTTTTCTCTAAAACACTAGGAGAAATCTTTTCACCTTCAAATATTATAAGTCCGCCTTTAAAGTCCTTCAACTCTTCTCTAAAAGTGAGAAATTGAGAATTATTGATATCATGAACTAAAACCACATCGTATTCATCAAGGGTTTTCGGAATTTCGTTTATGGCTAACACCACCTTAAACTCTTGATATTTTTCAATGACTTCTTTAATTCCGTTGATATCTGGATGTGAGGCACCCGCCAGAATCAGAATTTTCTTTTGATCATCTTTTACTTCAATATACTTGGTAATTCGGTTGTTAAGCGGATTTTCAGAATCGGGTGAAACCGATACTGCAACGGGGAAAAGTCCTTTTTTATCAGCTTTTGCAAAAGTTGAAACTAAGAGAACATCGTTTTCTTGACGCGGTGTCCATGACTTTTGAAAAATAGATTTGCCGTTGTACTCTATAACTACTTTTAGGTTTTTCCCACTAAACCCATTGGCTCTTACCAAAGCATTAATAGGAAATTCATTTCCGATATAAGAAACGCTATTTACCCTTAGGTTTTCTATCCACGCATCTTTTCGCTGGGTAGTATCACCAAGTCCTAAGGTGAAGAAGGGGACTTTGGGCAGTGTATTGTGGTAAATAGGATTTTGTCCTGTGTTGTAAATACCATCAGACAATAGAATAACCCCACCTACTTCACGACCTTCATAATCTTGTTTAATCTGGGAAAAAACGGATGAAATATTAGTCCCTTTTTCATCAAGGGTAAACTCATCATTAGGACCTGCATCCACACCAAAAGTGTAAACCCCTAGTTCATTGGTTCCCTGAAATGAATTTTTAATTTCTTCAATAAAATCATTGATTTCATTGGAAGTGGTAGCCTTGGCTACACTGTTAGAATTGTCAACTGCTAGAATAATATGAGACGGCTCACTTACCTTAACCTCTTGGTGAATCATGGGTTCCAGTAACAGAGCACTCAAAACAAAAATTGCGAGAAACCTTGCAATCGCGGCGGTAATTCTAAGCGACTTTTTAGGAATTCTACGTTCTTTAAAATACATCCACAGCGCAATTCCTCCCGCGAAAGCGGCAAGAATAACGAGGTAAATAGGATGGTGAACAAAAAGTACTGACAATACAATTGGATAAAAAAAGCCCTGACCATTACGCCAGGGCTCTGTGAATAGTAATTACATTAACATTCCGCCGTCTACGGGAAGAACCTGTCCGGTAATATAGCCGCTAAGGTCTGAACCTAAGAAAAGACAGGCATTTGCCACATCTTCTGGAGAACCTCCTCTTTTTAAAGGAATAGAATCTCTCCAACCTTGAACGGTATTTTCGTCTAATACTGCGGTCATTTCAGTTTCAATGAATCCAGGAGCAATTACGTTGCAACGGATATTTCTAGAGCCTAATTCAGCAGCAATTGACTTAGAAAAACCAATAATTCCAGCTTTAGAGGCCGCGTAATTGGCTTGACCTGCATTACCCTTAACACCTACTACTGAAGAAATGTTAATGATAGATCCAGAACGTTGTTTCAAGAAAGTTCTTTGAACTGCTTTGGTCATATTGAATACAGAATTCAAGTTTACTTTGATCACTCTATCAAAGTCTTCTTCTGTCATTCTCATCAACAAATTGTCTTTGGTGATACCTGCGTTATTTACCACGATATCAATTTGGCCAAAATCTTTAACAACATTAGCAATTAACTCTTCAGCCGCATCCATTTCTGATGCATCAGAACGATAACCCTTTACTTGAGTTCCGTATGCCGACAATTCTTTTTCAAGGGCTTCTCCTTTTTCTACACTTGATAAATAAGTAAAAGCCACATTGGCTCCGTTTTTAGCAAATACTTCTGCAATACCTTTACCGATACCCTTTGAGGCACCTGTAATAATGGCTGTTTTTCCTTGAAGTAAACTCATTATTTGTTTGAATTAGATGTTTCTATTTTTTCCGCTTCAATTAGGCCTAGCGGTTGGCCATCTTTATAGGCAACGATATAAGCGAACTCCATACCCAAGGAAGCAAGCATTTGTTGAAAAGCTTGTGCATCCACTACCCTTGAGAACGCCCCAACGCTTATTTTCTCAAACCCCTCGGCTGAGTGATACGCATGTAAATTGTCAAAGGCTGTTTGGTAGGCTTTCCACTGATCCCCTTCAAAGGCGCCGATTTGAACTCGGTACACCAGTCCGTTGTCAGACACATAATTGATTTTTTCAATTTGTCCGTCTTTGTAAACCACCATGCTATCTCTTGGGTTAGGCTCTGTGGCGGCAACCTTTGTATTTCCCGAAAAGAGGGTATCATAGGCGGTATACCCCAAAGACAAAATCAACAATATACCTAGAATTATGGGCAGTGTGTTTGAAGTTTTGACTTCAACCTTAGAAGCAGATTGATTACCCAAAGACTCCTTTAGATTTTTATTTTCTGCCTCTAGGTTAGCGATTTTCTCTTTTGCCTCTTGTGGAATAAAACTCATAGTTAGTTATTTGATAAGGTGAAGGTACACATTTTACCAAAATACTATTTTAAGAGCGCCTTGATTTCTGCCAAGAATCTCTCGCCAAGTTCATTGGCTTTTTCTTGAGTTGGGGCTTCGGTATAAACTCTTACAATGGGTTCTGTATTTGATTTTCTCAAGTGTACCCACCCTTCTGAAAAGTCAATTTTTACCCCATCAACAGTATTAACTTCTTCGTGTGCATACTTCTGCGCCATGTCTGCTAAAAGGCTATCTACATCAATGCCTGCATTCAATT
Organism: uncultured Schleiferiaceae bacterium; assembly: GCA_965661055.1. GTDB lineage: Bacteria > Bacteroidota > Bacteroidia > Flavobacteriales > Schleiferiaceae > CBFHSF01. The sequence continues at coordinate 31,287 of CBFICS010000013.1, forward strand.
CTGCTTTCATTTTAGCCATGAAATAAGGAGGATATCCGGCTCTTAGTTCAGACATCTTTTTACCTGTGGTCGCCAAATGAGATAAGACCAAAGCTACCCCTACCAATGAATCTCTTCCGTAGTGAAGCTCTGGATAAATAACTCCTCCGTTTCCTTCACCACCAATTACCGCTTGAGTTGCCTTCATCATCTCCACAACATTCACTTCACCCACAGCAGATGCTGAATACTTCCCTCCTAGCTCTTGGGTAACATCTCTTAAGGCTCTTGAAGAACTCAAGTTAGAAACGGTATTTCCGGGCGTTAACCTCAGCAAGTAATCGGCAACCAATACCAAAGTGTATTCTTCGCCAAACATTTCTCCGTTTTCACTGATCAATGCCAATCTATCTACATCAGGATCTACCACAACACCCAGGTCACATTTCTTTTCTGTGACAAGGTTCATGATGTCGCCTAAGTGTTCTTTTAAAGGTTCTGGATTGTGAGGAAATTGTCCGTTAGGCTCACAGTATAAGGCCTCCACACGATTCACCCCCAACGCTTTTAATAAAGCTGGAATGGCAATACCCCCGGTTGAATTTACCCCATCAACCGCCACAGAGAAATTGGCCTTCTTTATGGCTTCTACATTTACGGTAGGTAAGTTTAAAACCATTTCAATGTGCTTATCAATAGCGCCTTCATAAGTTTCATACCCTCCAAGATCATCAACCTCCACGAAAGTGAAGTCTTCACTAAGCACGGTATCTAAAATCTCTTTACCGTCTTTTCCACTTAAGAATTCTCCTTTGTGATTAAGAAGCTTTAGGGCGTTCCATTGTTTTGGATTGTGAGAAGCCGTTAGAATAATTCCTCCGTCGGCGTTTAACTCAGGCACCATAACCTCTACGGTTGGTGTAGTACTTAACCCTAGGTCTACAACATGGACACCTACTCCACTTAAAGTGCTAGAAACCAACGTAGAAATCATGTGTCCCGACGGACGTGCATCTCTACCAATAACCACCTGGGGATTATTTTTACCGCTTTGCTTTTTTATCCACTGTCCGTAAGAAGCAGCAAATTTTACCGCATCAATGGGAGTTAGCGCATCTCCTGGATTTCCACCAATGGTACCTCTAATTCCCGATATACTTTTTATTAATGTCATAATCTAAATTTCGATTGTCAAAAATAGAAAACCCTAGTAGTTTTCTAGGCTCATTTTCTATTTTTTATGCCGGTTGTTCAACGTCTTTCATACTCAATTGAATTCGCTTTCGAGGGATATCAACCTCTACTACCTCTACATTAACATATTGCCCTAGTTTTACGACCTCTAACGGATCAGACACAAAGGCGTTTTTCAACTGTGAAATATGGACAAGTCCATCTTGTTTCACCCCTACATCTACAAAAGCGCCAAATTTGGTAATATTAGAAACGATTCCGGGTAATTTCATGCCAATTTTTAGGTCTTCCATTTTGTGAACCTCATCAGAAAAAGAGAATACCGTAGCTTTACTTCTAGGGTCTCTTCCTGGTTTTTTAAGCTCTTCAATAATGTCTTTACGGGTCTCTGGACCCACCTCATCAGACACCTCCCAATTAATTTCTAATTCTGAAGCAATCATATCTTCTACAGAAAGTTTGTTGGCCTTGGCAACCGCCTCTACGTAAGAATATCTTTCTGGATGAACCGCCGTTTTATCTAATATATTTTTAGAATTTGGTACCCTAATAAATCCTGCTGACTGCTCAAAGGCCAGAGGACCCATAAGCGGAATTTTCTTTAATTCTTGTCTGCTGCTTATTTCACCGTGCTTCTTTCTATACTCTATAATATTTGAAGCGAGTTTAGGTCCGATACCAGAAACATATTTTAGCAAATACTCACTAGCAGTATTAATCTCTACACCCACCTCATTCACGCAGCTTGAGACTACCCTATCTAAAGATTCTTGTAACAGCTTTTGGTCCACATCGTGTTGATATTGTCCTACACCCAGGTTTTTGGGCTCAATCTTAACCAGTTCAGCAAGAGGGTCTTGCAACCTTCTACCAATACTTACCGCTCCTCTAACCGTTACATCGTATTGAGGAAACTCTTTTCTACCCACAGAACTAGCAGAATATATAGAAGCTCCCGCTTCATTGACACTAAAGGCTTTTACCTCTCTGTCAAAGTGAGTGTTTTTCACAAGATTTTCCGTTTCTCTTCCCGCGGTGCCATTTCCTATGGCAATGGCATCAACCTTATAGGCTTGAACCCATTGAGACAATTTCTTTTTTGCTTGGTTAAACTCTCTTTGTGGAGGATGTGGAAAAATATTTTCATTGTGCAGTAACTGTCCTTGTTCATCAAGAATCACGACCTTACATCCCGATTTAAATCCAGGGTCAATCGCCAAAATCCTTTTGCCTCCCAAAGGGGGCATCATTAACAGTTGTCTTAGGTTTCCTGTAAAGATAGATATAGCCTCACGATCTGCTTCCTCCTTCTTTAGTGTCCTTATTTCAGATTCTAAAGACGTTTTTATAAACCGTTTGTAAGCTTCTTTGCATGCTTTTTTAATGACCTCACTTGATGGACTTTGAGAACGGATAACCGACTCCTCTATTTTCTTCAAGTTTTGGTCCTCTTCTGCACGAAGTTTTAGGCGAATTATTCCTTGCGATTCGCCTCTAAGCATGGCAAGGAATCTAAACCCTGGGGTGCGTGAAACTTTTGATTGATAATCAAAATAGTCTTTAAAAGTACTGCCCTCGTCTTCTTTTCCTTTAATCACCTTTGAACTCCACTCACCCTCTCGATTAATGGCCCTACGTATGGCGTTTTTTATGCTTATCCGCTCATTTATCCATTCGGCAATAATCTCAATAGCCCCTTGAAGAGCGTCCTCAACAGAAGGTACCGTAGAATTTACAAACCGCCGAGCTAAGTCTTCTGGGTGAGAAGCTCCTTGACTCATGATCATCTTAGCCAGTGGCTCAAGGCCTTGACTTCTCGCTACTTCTGCTTTTGTTTTTCTCTTGGGCTTATAAGGTGTGTAAATATCCTCTAACAGATGAATGTCATGGCAATCTTCAATTTTTGCCTTGAGTTCATCCGTTAGCTTTTCTTGCTCTTTAATAGATTTTAGAATTGCAATTTTTCTCTTTTCTAACTTTTCAAGTTGTTCATAAAGCGATAAAATATTCTCTATAGCTACCTCATCAAGGTTGCCGGTAAGTTCTTTTCGGTACCTAGCCATAAAGGGTATTGTCGCACCCTCTTGACTCATTTTCAAAACATTGCCAACGCTTGAAGAATCTACATTTAGCTGTCCTGAAATTATTTTATAAAGATTGTTGTCAATTGCCATGGGTCAAAGAAAACAAAAGTTAAAAGACGTTGTTGGTGTATTCTGGCAATTTTGTTGATTTTTATGTTAAAATCTTTTGATTGTACTTACTTTTGTCCGCTTAATTTCGTTTTATATTTAGGTAGCAATAAAAACGACCATGTTTGAATTTGAAGACTCATCAATTAACCACTTAGTTCAGCGTTTCGAAGAAATGCTAGAAAACCACTCTGTGTTGTTCTTTGATGTAGATGATTTAGAATCGTTAGCCGACCATTATTTTGAGAATGGATTTTTCTCAAAAGCAATGATGGCCATTGACATGGGAGCAAATCAGCACCCCACCTCTGCTAGCTTTCCTATAAAGAGGGCTCAGTATTTTCTAGCTACCAATAAGTTAGAACAAGCCGTTGAAGAATTAGAGAAAGCAGAGTCTTTAGATCCCAATAATTTAGACCTCCTAATTGCACGGGGTACCTTCCACTCTAAAGAAGGACAACATCGCAAGGCTATTGCTATTTATAAAAACGCAATTGATCAGCACATAGACAATGGTGAGATTTTCCCATTAATCGCATATGAATATCAACAACTCGGTGAGTACAAGGAAGCCATTAAGTGGTTAAAGCAAACTTTAGACGCTTTTCCAGACGATGAATTAGCTCTGTACAACCTAAGTTTGTGCTATGACTTTTTAGAAGCCAATGAAAAGGCAATAAGTTATTTTAAGAAATATTTAGATTCTAATCCTTATTCAGAAACAGCCTGGTATCAACTCGGCCTTATTTACAATAAGTTAGACAAGCCAAAATTAGCCCTAGAAGCCTTTGATTACGCCATTGTAATTGATGAGTATTTCACCGCAGCCTATTTTGAAAAAGCCAAAATTTTAGAAAAGACTCAACAGTTTGAAAAAGCCGCAGAGACTTACCTATTATCATTTGAATTTGATGAACCTAGTGGTTATTCATACTACCGTATTGGTAATTGTTACCGCAACATGGGCGATTCTAAAAAAGCCCTAAAATTCTTTAGGTTGGCAATTTCTGAAGATCCAGAATTAGATGAGGCCTATTTAGAGTTATCACTGATCAATCTTGCCAATGGTAAGGTGTTTGAGTCTATCCACAACATTAGAAAAGCCATTTCACTAGACAATGACAACCCCGATTACCTTGTGGTTGCCGCTGATGTTTACAAACAAGTGGGCTTGTATCTTGAGGCTACTCAGTGTTACGAAAAGATTTTAGATCACGGCTTCAATGAGCCGGAACTATATATTGATTATGCAGAATTGCTCTTAGACATGGACGAGGTGAATGAAGCCCTCGACTTGTTAAAAGTAGCCGTTGGTGTGCACGGTGATTCTGAAGAATTAAGATGTGTCTATGCAGGTTACTTATTTGCGGTGGGTAGAGATCGCGAAGGTTTTGTTGAATTAACCGAAGCCAAAAAATACAGTGACAAAGTAGAGTCTATTTTCTTTGAGTATTTTCCGCATTACCAAGACGAGGCAGAAATCGTTTCATTCTTTAAAGGGTAAACCTTTACCTTTGACCAAATTCATTTTTACGTGAGAAATTTTAAAGACTACCTTTCTATTTTTACAAAAGGTATTGCAATGGGTGCTGCTGATGTGGTTCCTGGAGTTTCAGGGGGCACCATCGCCTTTATTACGGGTATATATGAAGAGTTAATCAACTCTATTAATCAAATAAACCTTAGTGCATTAAAGGTTTTTAAACAAAATGGACTTCTTGCTTTTTGGAAACACGTAAATGGCAACTTTCTACTCGCTCTACTTAGTGGAATTGCCGTTTCAATTATTTCTCTTGCCAAAGGAATAACCTATCTACTTGAAGCACATCCTATTTTCATTTGGTCCTTTTTCTTCGGGTTAGTCTTTGCGAGTATATTCTTTGTAGCCAAGCAAATAAAAAAATGGAATTTATCGGTAATCATTGGCCTCGTGGTGGGTGCTGTTTTTGCCTTTTATATTACCACCTTGCCTGCTCAAACAGAAAGCAATGCCCTGTGGTACATTTTTCTCAGTGGTATGGTGGCCATTTGTGCAATGATTCTTCCTGGAATATCCGGTAGCTTTATCTTACTCTTGTTGGGCTCATACAAAGTAGTTCTAACAGCAATTCACGAAAGAAATTTATTGACCCTTGCCGTTTTTGGCAGTGGCGCCGTTATTGGACTTCTATCTTTTGCTAAATTATTAAAGTGGATGTTTGCCAAACATCACAATGTAACCATTGCTGTGCTTTCAGGATTTTTGGTTGGTTCACTGAATAAGATTTGGCCTTGGAAAGAAACTCTTTCTACCTTTACAAAACACGCGGGTGAGGCCAATGAAGAAATCATTCCACTGGAGCAGGTTAGCATCTCTCCTGCCCGTTTTGAAGAACTAACAGGTCAACCCAGTTTATTGACGGGTGCCATTGGAATGTTCTTGGTAGGACTTGCGGTTATTTTGGCAATGGAATGGGCATCCAGGTTTAAATCTAAAAAAGCGTAACATGCTTTTCGGACTCATCGGAAAATCTCTAGGTCATAGTTTTTCTAAAAAGTATTTTTCAGAAAAATTCACCCGTGAGTCCCTTCAGGCTACCTACCAAAATTTTGAACTTCAGTCTATTGGTGAGTTTAAAAAATTAGTGGCAGATCATGATTTCTCAGGACTAAATGTCACCATTCCCTATAAAAGAGATATAATCAACTATCTGGACGAAGTGAATCCTGAAGCTTTGGAAATTGGTGCTGTTAACACCATAGTATTTACTGAGGGCAGAATTAAAGGTTACAATACAGATCATATCGGGTTTTCAGAAAGCATAGATTTATCTACTGTAAATAAAGCTTTGGTTCTTGGTAATGGCGGAGCCCATCACGCCATTGTATTCGCTTTAAAAAAAAGCAACATTACCGTGGATGTATTGGCAAGAAATCCTTTTGGAAAGGAAATTTTATGGTCAAATAATGGTCCTTCACTTTCAGAATATGACCTCGTGGTGAATACAACGCCCCTAGGCACCTACCCAAACGTAGATGAGTTGCTTCCCCTACAGTATCAAACCATAACTTCTGGTTCAATTTTTTACGACCTTGTGTATAATCCTGAAAACACTGCCTTTATGAGAAAAGCACAACAACATGGCGCCCTTGTAAAGAACGGATTTGAAATGTTAAAAGGTCAGGCAGAAGCAGCATTTAAACTGTGGACAAGTCATTAATTATCAATTTTTTCATTGAAATTGCATTTATAGCCCGCTATTAGGTAAATTTGTTCATATATTAATTGAGTCAAAGAACGTTGACCTTTAATTAATAAGGTTAGAACTATTAAAAATTTACGCTATGGCTGAGGAAATGCTCAACCAGGAAGAGGAGAATCGCAAAGACCTCCCTGAGAATTCTGAAAATGAAACCCCTAAAGTTGAACCGGTTGTTGAAGAAGTAACTGAAGAAGAAAACGACCATGATGAGTCGCTAGAATCTGATGAACACACAGAAACCGATGAATATGCTTTAGAGAACCACGACCTGCCAGACTATCAACACATGCCGGTTGATGAATTACTTTCTGAATTGAGAAAGTTGGTTTCTGGTGCTCCTATTGAAAAAATCAAAGACCATGTAGAGGCCATTAAAGGTGCCATTCTTCATGAGTTAGATGATATTAGAAAAGAGAAGCTAGAGCAGTTTGTGGAAGAAGGCGGGTCAGAAATTGATTTTGAGTATCACCAACCTCCGCGTGAAGCGTTCAAGAAATTGTATGGCGAATTCAAAGAAAAACGTCGTACCTATTATAAAAACCTTGAAAAAGAACTGAGCAACAACTTAGCGATAAAGCAAGATATTGTTAAGCAAATCAAGGAATTACCTACAAGTGCGGAGACCGTTAATGATGTGTACAACACATTTAAAGGTCTAATTGATAGATGGAAAGAAACGGGTCCTGTTCCAAAAACAGAATCTACAGAGTTATGGCGAAACTACCATCACCACGTAGACAACTTCTATGAATATTTGCGATTGAGCAAAGAACTTAGAGAGCTAGATTTCCAAAAAAACCTACAGGCTAAAGAAGCGCTGGTTGAGGAGGCTAAAGAACTGGCTAAGAAAGAAGTGGATTCAGAAACTTTTAATGAGTTGCAAAAGCTTCATAAAAAGTGGAAAGAGGTTGGTCCTGTTGATAGAGACCACAGAGAAAGTATGTGGGAAAAATTCTCTGAAGCCACTCGCACTATTCACGATAAAAGACACGACTTTTTCAAACAGTTACGAGATAATGCTGCAGAAAAGCTGTCAGAAAAATCAAAATTAGTAGAGCGTATTGAAGAGTTTAAGTTTGACCATTTAAAATCGCATAATGCATGGCAGAACGCGATTAAAACTATGGACGAGCTGCGAGTAAAGTTCAAGTCTTTAGGGAGAATAAACCTTCCGGAGAACGATGCTTTATGGGAGAGATATAGAGCTGCGAACAAATTGTTCAACAAGGCAAAAAACAACTTTTACAAGGAGCTTAAAGGCCAGCAAAACAAAAATCTTGAGAAAAAAAGAGCTCTTTTAGCAAAGGTTCAAGAATTAAAAGAAAGTTCTGCATGGAAAGAAACCTCCAATGAATTGAAACGTATTCAACAAGAATGGAAGAAAATTGGCTACGTACCTAGAGCTGAATCTGATAAAGTTTGGACTGAGTTTAGAGCTGCGTGTAATCACTTCTTCGACAGACTTACAGAGCACAATAAAAATCAAGATAAAGCCCTTGAAGGCAATCTTGAAAAGAAGAAAGAAATTCTTGATCGCATTGCTAATTCAGAAATAGCTAAAGACACACAAGAAGCTATTGAAAGCATCAAGTCTCATGTAAACGAATGGAAAAGCGCCGGAAGAGTTCCTAGAGCCGCTATGAAAATTGAAGATGAGTTCTCTAAGGCTATAGATTCATTATATGACAAGCTTAATCTTTCAAAAAGAGAGAGTCAACTTATGAAGTTTAAAACCAAAGTGATGTCATACTTTGAGTCAGAAGATCACTATGGACTCAATAAGGAAATTGACGCCTTAAGAAGGAAGCTTGATGAGATAAAGAATGAAATTTTACAATTAGAAACCAATGTGAAAATGGTTTCTGGAAGCGATGACAATCCTTTTGTAAAAGAAGTTAAAAAGCAAGTTTCAAAATTAAATGAGCAAAGAGAGCTGTTTAAAGAGAAACTAGCATACATCAGAGAAGAAAGAAAAAAGGCAGAAGAAAAAAACAATTCTTCTGAAGAGGAAGCCAACAATGAGTAATGGCTAAAAGAATGTTGTAAAAAACCGAAGCTTGTCTTCGGTTTTTTTATCCCCCGAAAGGGAAATTTATACAGAAATGGAGTTTAAGCTAGAGTCAGAATTCTCACCTACCGGTGACCAACCGCAAGCCATAGGTGAATTAGTAGATGGAATTGTAAGAGACGATAAATACCAAACCCTTCTTGGTGTTACGGGTTCTGGGAAGACCTTTACCATGGCCAATGTAATCAAAGAGGTGAAAAAACCCACTTTGGTATTATCGCACAACAAGACTTTGGCCGCTCAGCTTTATGGAGAATTTAAGCAGTTTTTTCCTGAAAACGCGGTTGAGTACTTTGTCTCATACTATGATTATTACCAACCGGAGGCCTATATTCCCACCTCTGGAACTTACATTGAAAAAGACCTTAGTATAAATGACGAAATTGAAAAGCTGAGACTTTCAACCACGTCTTCATTGTTATCTGGCCGCAGAGATGTAATTGTGGTAGCCTCGGTATCTTGTTTGTATGGTATTGGTAATCCAGAAGAGTTTTCTAACTCCATGATAGAAATCAAGGTAGGTCAAGTTATTGGAAGAAATAAGTTTCTACATCTCTTGGTTGACTCTCTATACAACCGAACGGAAGCCGAGTTTAAAAGAGGGAATTTTAGGGTTAAAGGTGATACCGTTGATGTATTTCCTGCCTATGCTGATCATTACTTAAGGATTTCATTTTGGGGGGACGAAATTGAATCTATTGAACAATGGGATCCTGCATCAGGTCAACGCGTAGATAGATTTGAACAAATGCGTTTGTATCCTGCTAATATTTTTGTGACCGGAAAGGACAAGCTACAGTCTGCCATTCATCAAATTCAGGATGACATGGTAAAAAGAGTAGATTACTTTAGAGAGGTTGCACGTCCTTTAGAAGCGAAAAGATTAGAAGAAAGAACCCAGTTTGACCTAGAAATGATCCGCGAGTTAGGATATTGTTCAGGTATTGAGAACTACTCTAGATACCTAGATGGTCGTGACCCCGGAACTAGGCCTTTCTGTTTACTGGATTACTTTCCGGATGACTTTTTAATGGTTATTGACGAAAGTCACGTAACCCTTCCGCAGGTTAGAGCTATGTACGGAGGTGACCGTTCTAGAAAAGAAAACCTTGTAGAATACGGATTTAGGTTGCCTGCAGCTATGGACAATAGACCCTTGATGTTTGAAGAGTTTGAGTACCTGCAGAACCAAGTGGTTTACGTTTCTGCCACACCAGCTGAATATGAATTAGAAAAATCGGGTGGAGTTTACGTTGAACAAGTAATTCGTCCTACAGGCCTACTCGATCCAAACATTGAAGTACGTCCTAGCGAAAATCAAGTAGATGACCTTATGGAAGAGATTCTAAAAAGGGTTGATTTAGATGAAAGAACGCTAGTGACTACCTTAACCAAAAGGATGGCCGAGGAATTAACCAAATACCTAACGCGTTACGGAATTAGGTGTAGATACATTCATTCTGATGTTGACACTCTAGAAAGGGTTGAGATAATGCGTGATCTTAGATTAGGAATTTTTGATGTATTGATTGGGGTAAACTTATTGAGAGAAGGTCTTGACTTTCCGGAGGTTAGTTTAGTTGCCATTCTTGATGCAGACAAAGAAGGATTTCTACGATCACAGAGGTCACTAACCCAAACTATTGGTAGAGCCGCTAGAAATGTGAACGGACTTGCTATTATGTATGCTGATAAAATAACTGAAAGCATGCAAAAGACCATTGACGAAACCACTAGAAGGCGAGAAAAACAGCACCAATATAACCTAGACAACAACCTCGTCCCTACTGCTCTAAAGAAATCAAAAGACAGTATTCTTGCCTCTTCAAAAGCAGCCAATAGATCAAGTCAAACATACGCTTTAGAGGATCAACAAAAGATATTACAAGAAGAAACCCATATATACCACAGTTTAACTGACCTAGAAAAAGCCATTACCAAGACCAGAAAAGAAATGGAAAAAGCCGCGAAAGACTTGAACTTCATTGAAGCGGCAAGGTTAAGGGATCTTATGATGGAATTAGAAGCCCAACGTTCAGGATTAAAGAAATAGAAAAATAAGGATGCGAAAATTAATTTTCTTCTTCTTTTGCATCAAAAACCTTTGGGGACAATCTGAAATGGTTTAGATAATAAATCCAATAAATGGTAATCAATATCCAAAAAGGATTTATTCAACTCAATGCCAACGGAAGTTTTTCTTACTATACTGAACAAGATGAAACTGTAGGAAACACTTTAGAAAATATTTTATCAAATAAATCGGGTATTTCTGAAAGTGGTTTTGTTTATTTGACCCTTTCGGGGAAAGGAACCGACAAATAATCATTGATCAGTCTTTATCCAAACCCCACTACTGAATAAATAAATATTTTAGCGGCGGCTAAAATGGATGAAATTGAACTTTATAACAATAATGCTAGTTTAGTAAGCAAGGTGGCTTTGAAAGATCGTCAGCATACGTTAAATTTAACGAGACTTCCCCATAGAAATTAACACGTTAAAAGTCAATTTTCAAGACCATGCCTTAGTAAGGAAAATAATAAAATTATTGCGCTTCATGAGCAACCCAATAGAAGAAATTAAAGACCTTTTATCAAGTCCTAAGAAGATTGTAATTACAAATCACATCAATCCAGATGGAGACGCCATGGGTTCGGCCCTTGCCTTGTATATTTTTCTTCAAGAAAAAGGTCACGAAGTACAAGTGATTATTCCCAATGAAGGTCCAAGCTTTTTACATTGGTTACCCAAATCTCAGGAAGTTTTGATTTTTCAAAATCAACCAGAAACGGGCACCCAATTCATTCAAGCAGCAGACATAATCTTTTCATTAGATTACAATACACCCTCTAGAGCGGGTGAAATGGGTGAATTATTTGCCACAGCCAAGGCGACTAAAATTTTGATTGACCATCATCAAGACCCCGACAGCTTTCCAGATTATTCATTTTCAGATACCACAAAGGGGTCTACTTGTCAAATGATTTATGAATGGATTTGTGACCTTGGGAATGAAAGTTCGATAAACCTTGAAATGGCCCAAAACCTATATACAGGCATTTTGACTGATTCTGGATCGTTTAGATTTGCTAGCACCACTCCAGAAACTCATAGAATTGTTGCTAAGTTATTAGAATTGGGTGTAAGGCCAGACCACGTCTATCAGAACATCTTTGACACTGCTACCATCTCAAGATACAAGCTACTCGGTATTTTATTAGACAAGATGGAAATTATCAGAGAAAAACAAACAGCCATTATGAATCTCAGCTTGGCTGACATGAACAAATGGAACGCACAAAAAGGTGATACCGAAGGGTTTGTGAATTACGGACTGGGTGTTAACGGTGTAGTTTTGGCTGCATTTTTTAAAGAAGACGAAGGAAAAATAAAAATAAGCTTCCGCTCAAAAGGAGATGTAGATGTTAATGAATTAGCTAGAAAACACTTTAATGGTGGTGGACATAAAAACGCTGCAGGCGGAATGTCTACGCTTAGCTTAGAAGAAACCATTGCCAAATTCAAATCGATAATTTAATGAAGTGGTTGAATCTAATTTTTATTGGACTCCTTTTGAGTTGTCAGCCAGGTGATGTTTCTGATCAGAAACAAAAGAAGGTTGAACAAAAACCTGTAGTGCATCAAAAGCAAAATAATATTGAGTCCACAAGAGCTTATCTTGAGAGAGAAAGAGAACAAATAAAGGCCTTTATGGATACCAACCAATATCATTGGAAAAACACAGGTATGGGGATGTTCTACACCCTCTTAGATAGCAGTAATTCTAATCAAACCGCTAAAGATGGTCAGACAGTTACCTTTAGCTACGCCACCTTATCTCTAAACGGTGATTTATATTACTCATCGCAAGAAACAGGAAATAGATCTTTACGTTTGGGTAAACAAGATGCAGAGTTAGGACTTCACGACGCTTTAAAACTTATTCATTTAGGAGATAAAGCACTATTTATATTACCTTCGCACCTCGCTTTTGGGGTTGCCGGTGATCAGAAAAGAATTCCACCTCGCGCTCCACTATTATATGAAATTGAAATTATTGCAATTAATTAAAAATCCAACTTTTATGAAAAAATGGTTAATATGGGCAATAGCCCCCCTATTTTTAAGTTTTCAATCTTGTTCTTCTACCGGTTCTACCATAGTTAACGGAAAAGAAATACAATTAAACGATGGTATTTACGCCAAGTTTGAAACCACAGAAGGAGATATTTTAGTAAGACTACACTATAAAGCAACACCTATGACCGTAGGTAACTTTGTATCTCTAGCAGAAGGAACCAACACGCTTACTACTGTTAAAAAAGGACAACCATTTTACGATGGAATTATTTTCCACAGAGTGATTCCTAACTTCATGATTCAAAGTGGAGATCCACAAGGAACAGGTGCTGGGGATCCAGGATATAAATTTCCAGATGAGTTTGTAGATACTTTAACCCATTCAGGTCCCGGAGTACTTTCTATGGCAAACTCAGGACCAAGAACCAACGGATCTCAATTTTTCATTACTCATAAAGAAACTTCTTGGTTAGATAAAAGACACAGCATTTTCGGAAAGGTAATTGAAGGACAAGACATCGTAGTTAAGATCGGAAATGTTGAAAAAGGGGCTAATGACAAACCTGTTACTGATGTAGTTATCAACAAACTTGATATCATTAGAGTAGGAGCTGATGCAAAGGCATTTGACGGCATGGCTGCACTACAAGCAGGTATTGATGCTGAAAAACAAGAAATGGAAAAGAAAGCACAAGCTCAAAAAGAATTATTGTCAAAGTATCAAGACGAAGCTACCTCTACCCCTTCTGGGTTAATGTATATTGTTCTGCATGAAGGATCAGGTCCGAAGCCTGAAATAGGTCAAACCGTTGAAATGCACTACGCAGGTTACCTTTTAGACGGAACTATTTTTGACACGAGTGTTAAAGAAACTGCACAAGAGAATGGAATCTACAATCCACAAAGAGAGCCTTACGCTCCTTTCCCAGTAGAGGTAGGTCCACAGGCAAGAGTTATTGAAGGTTGGAAAGAAGCTATTTCAATGATGAAGGTCGGAGATAAATACAAATTAATTATCCCTCCCCACTTAGCATATGGAGCTAGAGGAGCAGGCGGTGGTCTAATTCCACCTAATGCAACATTAGTTTTTGATGTTGAAATGATGGGAATTAAATAATAGAAACAAGGAAAAGAATGAATCCAGGAATTTACGCGAAGATTGTTACAAATAGAGGTGACATCACCCTAAAACTACACCACGATAAAGCGCCTTTAACGGTTGCAAATTTTGTAGGGTTAGCTGAAGGAACCTTAAAGAATTCTGTAAAAGGAGAAGGTGAACCTTATTATGACGGACTTAAGTTTCACAGGGTGATTGATAATTTCATGGTTCAAGGTGGTGATCCTACAGGTACAGGTGCCGGGGGTCCTGGTTACCAATTTGACGACGAAATTCACCCAGAGCTATCACACAAAGGCCCTGGTATTCTATCTATGGCAAATGCAGGCCCTGGAACCAACGGATCACAGTTTTTTATTACTCATGTTGACACCCCTTGGTTAGACGGTAAACACACTGTTTTTGGAGAAGTTATTGAGGGAATGGAAGTTGTAAATGCCATTGCTCAAGACGACGTAATGGAAAAGGTTGAGATTATTAGAGAAGGACAAGAAGCTAAAGACTTTAACCCTTCAGACATATTTTCTAAGTCAAAAGAATTAGCGGATAAAGCGGCTGAAGAAAGAAAAGCGGCTGAAGAAGCTAAGATCAAAGAAGTATCTGAAGGGGCTGAAAAACTTCCTTCAGGTCTAATGATCAAAATGGAAAACGAAGGTTCTGGTGAAAAACCAAAAGTGGGTCAAACCGTTAAGGTACACTATGCTGGATACCTTTTAAACGGTATGAAGTTTGATTCTTCTTTTGATAGAAACGACCCAATCGAAATTCCAATTGGTGTGGGTAGAGTAATTCCAGGTTGGGATGAAGGTATTATGCAACTAAACCTTGGTGCAAAAGCCAAATTAATTATTCCAAGTGAATTAGGTTACGGAGCCCAAGGCGCTGGTGGAGTTATTCCACCTAATGCTACGTTAGTATTTGACGTTGAGCTATTAGAAATTAAAGGATAAGTATTCCTCCTAAATACAAAAGGGCGACTCAATGAGTTGCCCTTTTTTTTGCTTATTGGCTACGTTAGATTAGATGGCTATGAAATTATTTTCACCCTTCTTTTCAAGATTTAGAATATACTTGTTTATTTCACTTTCTAATACATCAGAACGAAGAATCAATTCTTCAATGACCTCTTCTTTTGCCTCAGGAAAGTTTTCGGTAATAAATAATAAAGATTGAATTTTAGTTAAGTATCCTTTAGACAGGAATAATTCATCTAGAAAATCTTTAATACTCCCCTTTCCAAATCCTTCACTAATCTTTGAAACCAAATGTAGACAAGCTTCAGATATCAATGAATGAATCAACTCGTTACCAAAGGCCTCTTCTTCCCTCAAAACATCAGAAGTAAATCCAGCGGCTTCCTGCCAAATCTTTAAATCTCTAAAAGTAGTTGCTTTCATAGATTGAAATTCCGAAGAAACTTTCTTTTTTAAAAGCGTTTTTAAATTTACAATCGGTTGTAATCGGATGATATTCTTATTGTTTTTCATGGTTTGTTAAAATTGAAGATTCTCGACCGAATGAACAATACCCATTTATTGGGATTTTTTTGAAGAATTGTTAATACCTTTAGTAAAAACCAATGAGCATGTACTTTTCAACCGAATTTGTAGACTTCTTTAAAGGATTAGCTGCCAATAATTCAAAGGAATATTTTGACGATAACCGTTCAACCTACCACAAGTACGTTAAAGATCCTTGGTATAATTTTATTGAACAAACGGTTGAAAGGCTTTCAAAGACAGAGCCAGAAATTGCTCATTTACAAACCAAAGATGCCGTTTTTAGAATAAATAGAGACATTAGATTTAGCAAAGATAAAACCCCCTATAAGCTTCACCTTAGCGCAATTCTTTCCCCGGAAGGGAGAAAGAACATGAGATTACCGGGAATGTATTTACAGCTTGGAATTGGCGAATCATGGATGGGAGGCGGAATGTATGCACCTGATAAAAACGATATTCAAGCTATTAGAACTGCCCTTTTTACCCATCCAAAAAAGTTCAATGAAATAGTTATTGAAAAGTCTTTTGTTAAGCACTTTGGAGAAGTAAAAGGAGAAAAGAATAAAATCATTCCCAAAGAGTTTAAAGCTGCCGCAGCCACCAATCCCTACTTGTTCAATAAGCAATGGTATTACATGAAAGAATTTGAAGATGGAGAAAAGTTAATCTTGAGTTCTGACCTTTTGGATCAGGTAGAAGATCATTTTATTTCTGGTAAGCCTTTTAATGACTTTTTTAAAGGCATCCTATAGTTTTTGGGGCTTGAAAATGACAATGGTTTCTATACCTTTGTCCAAAATAACATGAGATGGAAAACACATATATAATAGGAGAAAAACCCCTTTTAATTTCAGACATCCAAACCATTATTGAAGAGGGTTTCACCTTAGCTCTTTCAGATTCTGCAAAGAAGAAAATTACTGAATGCAGACGTCATTTAGACCAAACGGTTGCAGATTCTGATGCCCCTATTTATGGCATTAATACCGGATTTGGATCGCTTTACAACATTGCGATTGAAAAAGACCAACTTGCTCAATTACAAGAAAACCTTGTAATGTCGCACGCTTGTGGCACTGGTGATGAAGTTCCCACGGAAGTGGTAAAAATTATGATTTTACTAAAAATTCAATCATTGAGTTATGGCCATTCTGGGGTAACCTTAGAAACGGTTGAATACTTAGTACATTTTTTTAATTACGGAGTGTTTCCTGTAATATACCAACAAGGATCATTAGGAGCCTCTGGAGATTTGGCTCCCCTAGCCCACCTCTCTCTTGCACTTTTAGGAAAAGGTGATGTATATTTTAACGATGAGAAAGTTCCCGCTTTTGAGGCATTAGAAGCTATAGGATTAAAACCTCATGTGTTGCAAAGCAAAGAAGGTTTGGCATTGCTAAACGGAACTCAGTTTATGGGAAGTTATGCCGTTTGGTGTTTGATTCAATCAGTTAAGTTGTCTTATATGGCTGACCTAATAGGTGCCGTATCACTAGAAGGTTATGACGGAAGAATTGAACCTTTTGATGCGCTTATTCATCAGGTTAGACCTCATGCGGGACAAATTAAAACTGCTGAGAATATTCGTGAATTCCTTGAGGGTAGTGAAATGATTTCTCGTCATAAAACTCACGTACAAGATCCTTATTCATTTAGGTGTATGCCACAGGTGCACGGTGCTTCTAAAGACACTATTAGCTATGCCATAAAGGTGGTTACTACAGAGATTAACTCTGTAACTGATAACCCAACCATATTCGGAGAAGAAGGAAAAATCATTTCTGCTGGAAACTTTCATGGGCAACCTTTAGCTTTAGTTCTTGACTTTTTAGCCATAGCACTTTCTGAATTGGGTTCTATTTCTGAGAGAAGAACATATCAATTAATAAGTGGCCGTCGTGAATTACCTCCTTTTTTAGTAGCTAAACCTGGATTAAACTCCGGATTTATGATTCCGCAGTATACGGCAGCTAGTATTGCTTCACAAAACAAGCAACTATGTACACCTGCCTCGGCAGATAGCATTGAATCAAGCAACGGGCAAGAAGATCACGTAAGTATGGGTGCTAATGCAGCCACTAAGCTTTATCGCGTGGTAGAAAACCTTGAAAGAATATTGGCTATTGAGCTATTGAACGGATCGCAAGCTTTAGGATTCAGAGAAGAAAAATCATCAGAATTCATTGAAACTTTTGTCGCCCAATACAGAGAAGAGGTTTCTTTTGTAGAAAGAGATAGAATTCTGCACAATGACATTGAGGCTTCGATATCATTTATTCAATCGACCTCTTTAGATCCGGAATTGATTTACTAAAAAACATAAAAGGGGCTTAGGCCCCTTTTTTTATTGAGATAATCCCTCTTTATAGAAAGCTAAAGCCCTTTCTCTCGCCTCTTTATGGTCTACCATGGGTTTAACATACAAGGAGGAACCATACTCAGGCACCCATTTTTTTATGTATTTTTTCTCAGGATCAAACTTTTGAGTTTGAGATTCAGGATTAAATATTCTAAAATAAGGAGCCGCATCACAACCACTACCCGAAGCCCACTGCCAGCCCCCAACGTTACTTGCCAATTCAAAATCTAATAATTTTTTCGCAAAATACCTTTCTCCCCATCGCCAATCGATCAATAAATGTTTAGTAAGAAACGAAGCCACTATCATTCTAACCCGGTTGTGCATGTCGCCCGTTTGGTTAAGTTCTCTCATACCTGCATCAACTATGGGAAAACCCGTTTTCCCTGACCTCCACTTTTCAAAATCAGCTACATCGTTCTTCCAAGCCAGTCTATCATAAGCAGGTTTAATAGCCTTTTCGGGAGAATCAGGATAGTGAAATAATATCATTTGATAGAAATCTCTCCAGATCAATTCATTGAGGAATGTCTTATTAATGTCTCCGTAATTTCTGACCAACTGACGAATACTTAAGGTACCGAATCTCAAATGGACACCCAAGTGAGTGGTTCCCTTTTCAAGCCCTGGAAAATCTCTTGATTCAGAATAGTTTTGAATGATATTCTGAGGAATTTCAGGCACAACTTCAGGATGTTCCTCTTCCTTAAATCCCATTTCTTCTAAAGAAGGTATCTCTTCACCACCAGAAAATGAAATGAGGTTAGCGTGATATTTTTCGGTTGGATAGGATGACTGATAAAAAGAATTAAGTTTCTCCTTCCACTTTTTTGAGTAAGGCGTAAAAACTAGATACGGTGTTCCGTCTGCTTTTACAACCTCGTTCTTTTCAAAAATAACATGGTCTTTTGCACCGGTAATTTTTATGGAATTATCACGAGCCCATTGAGCAATGCTTGAGTCTCGCTTTAGGGCATATGGCTCATAATCTCTATTTAAGTATATAGAATCAATGTTGTACTGTTTGTTTAATTCTTCAAAAACTTGTTTAGGAGTTGAGTAAAAAACTCTTAATCCACTACCTAATTTTTCAAGCTCACGCCTTAAATGTAAAATGCGATGATAAATAAAAGAAACCCTTTTATCCGTCTTATCATCTAGCTCGTCAAGGATGCGTTTATCAAAGATGAATATAGGTAATACCTTTTGTCCTGCTTTTAAGGCTTTATAGAGACCTGCATTATCTTCAATACGCAAGTCTCTTCTAAACCAAAAAACAGAAATACTGTCTTTGCTATTTTTCTTCTTGGATTTCAATTATTTCTAGAGCTTCAAGAGTTTCTGCTCTTTCTATTTTGGTGATGATTTCTTTTTGATTCTTTGACAAATAGTCGTCATTCTTGGACTTTTTCACCAAGTTCTTGAGTAATTTTTTCATGCGTCTTTTTTGAGAAGATTTTAATCTAACTAATGATTAACATAGTTCAAAAATTCATTGCGTTTTTGTTCGCTTTCTTGAAAAACTCCACTGTAGTGGGAGGTAATTGTTGTACCCCCATGGTCTTCAATTCCGCGAGTACTGACGCATAAATGCTCTGCATTAATTATCACGGCAACGTCTTGCGTGCCTAGCACGTTTTTCAATTCTTCCGCAATTTGTTCTGTTAACCTCTCTTGAACCTGTGGCCTTTTTGAAAAATATTTTACAATTCTATTGATCTTACTTAGACCGATTACTTTGCCGTTAGAAATATAAGCTACATGGGCTTTACCCAGTATAGGGACAAAGTGATGCTCACAGTAACTTTGAACCGTAACTCCTTTTTCAACCAACATTTGGTGATAGTCGTACTTATTGTCAAAGAGTTTTGCCTCTGGCTTATTCCCAGGATTTAGTCCTTGAAACACCTCTTTTACATACATCTTGGCTACCCTTGAAGGGGTGCCACGCAATGAGTCATCGGTTAGGTCAAGTCCAAGAATTTCCATGATATCACGAAATTTGTCAGTGATCATCATGATTTTTTCATCATCAGAAATTGAAAAGGCATCTGGCCGGAGTGGGGTTTCTTTTGAAGATCCTGAATGAGAGTCACCTAAAACACTGTATTTCTCTTGTTCTTCTGCTTTATTTTCCGTTGTATTCCACATAATTTCTAGGTGTTTCGTAAAGAGTGACTTTTAATTGGAGGTTTGAAGGAATTTCAGGTCTTAAGATTTTCCAAATTTCTATAGAGATATTTTCTGCTGTAGGATTTACGTGGTCAAAAGGTTTTACCTGAAGGTTTAGGTTTTTATGATCATAAATATTCTCTACCTTATCTTTCATCAAATCAGCTAACCACTTTAGGTCAACAACATATCCAGTTTTCGGATTTACTTCTCCCGAAATGGAAACAATGTATTCATAGTTGTGACCATGAAAATACTCATTGTTACAAAGGCCAAATAACAATTGGTTTTCTTCTGCAGATAGATCTGGATTATGTAGTCTGTGGGCAGCATTAAAATGACCTACTCTATTTACGGTTACCATTATAAAGCTTTTACGTGAGTATAGAATCTATCAAAAATGATTTTAAACCATTCTGTGTAAAGGTCTGGGTTATTCGCAATATCTGCTTCTAACTTATCCATTTCAATCCATTTAAAAGAGTCAACTTCTTCAGGATTTACGACAGGGTCTTGATTGTACTTGCCAATAAAAACATGGTCAAATTCGTATTCGGTAAGGCCACTGTCAAGTTCAGCTTTATAAATAAAGTCCAAAACCTTCTCAACCTCACAATCAAATCCCATTTCTTCCATAAGTCTTCTGTGACAAGCTTGTAGGTTTGTTTCTCCCTCTCTTGGGTGGCTACAACAGGTATTGGTCCAAAGTCCGCCAGAATGGTATTTGGAAAGGGCTCTACGCTGCAATAATAATTGATTTTGGTCATTGAGGACAAAAACAGAAAATGCACGGTGTAGTAACCCTTTTTCATGCGCTTCCATTTTCTCCATCAGTCCGAGAGCGTTATCGTTCTCGTCAACTAGGATAACTTTTTCCACGGGTAATTTTGTTTTAAAGTAAGTTTAAACTGTGGCGAAGGTAGGAACTAAAAAATAGTCCGTACTTCTGATTGTTTGGAATTCTAATTCTTTGATTAAACAATTTTGAACTCTGAGTTCTCTTTATTTTTTGCAATAGTGCGTAGTAATAGACATAGGCAATGTAAACTCCAAACCTGGCCCCTTTGGGAAGGGCTTTAATTCCCTCAAAACCTTTTTTAAAGTCGTGTTCAATTTCATTTTCAATCTGGGCTTTGTCCTCGCACGTAAAGTTTTGTAAATCTATTCCCGGAAAATACGTTCTACCCAATCCTTCATAATCATCATTTAAATCTCGTAGGAAGTTGATTTTTTGAAAAGCTGAACCCAAAGCCATAGCGTTAGGTTTAAGGTATACGTACATCTTTTCATCTCCTTTGACAAAAACCTTGAGACACATAAGCCCTACGACCTCAGCACTCCCTAAGATATACTGTTCGTATAATTCATTATTGTAGTCCAATTTGTTTAAATCCATTTCCATGGATTTTATAAAGGTATCGATTAAATCGAGGGGAATATTAAATTCATGGACCACTTCTTGAAAGTGATTCAGTACTGGGTTTAATGAAATCTTTTGATCAAGAGCCTCATACGTATCACTTCTAAATTTTTCCATGAGATATTCTTTGTCAAAATCATGGAAGGAATCAACAATTTCATCCGCAAGGCGAACAAACCCATAAATGCCATAGATGGGATTGTGGAAGAATTTGTCCAACCCAAGAATTCCAAGGGTGAATGAGGTGGAATAGGTCTTAGTAACCATTTTGGTGGTGTTGTAAGATACTCTGTCAAACAATGCTTTCATAAATACTACGGTGTTCTTTAATGATTTGATTTGCGACTACTTGACCACTAATTAATGAAGGTGGAACTCCAGGACCAGGGGTTGTTAATTGTCCAGTGAAATAAAGGTTATGAAGCTTTTTATTTTTGATGCTTGGTTTTAAAATGGCTGTTTGGTCAAGGGTGTTGGCCAAACCATAGGCATTTCCTTTAAAACTATTGTACTCACTAATAAATTCTGAATAAGCGAAATCTTTTCTATAAACTATTGACTCTGCGATAGAGGTTTTAAAGTGTTTTTCTATTCTTTTTATGACCAAATTAAAGTAGTGATCTTTAATTTCTTGAGAATCTTTTAACCCCGGCGCTGAGGGAATTAAAATAAATAGGTTTTCTCCTTTTTCAGGTGCGGTGGTTGGATCTGTTTTTGAGGTAACAGAAAGATAAAAAAGCGGATCTTCAGGCCAAGATTCTGTTTCGTACAATGACTTGGCATGCATTTCAAAATCTGCATCAAAGAATAAGTTATGATGCAATGCTCCTTCAAGTTTTTTATCTAATCCCACATAGTATAGTAAGGAGGATGGTGCCATTTTTCTTTTGTCCCAATACTTATCTGAGTAGTTTGAATACTTAGGATCTAATACCTTTTTATCAATGTGATGGTAATCGGCAGAAGCTACTACAACATCAGCGTAGAAAGTATCTGAGTCTGTTACTACGGATTTAACCTCATTTGACTCATATTCAAACGATTGAACATCTTGATTGAAAGCGAATTCCACACCAAGTTCACTACATACAGAAACCATTGCCGTTACAATTTCATGCATTCCACCTTTAGGAAACCATGTGCCCAAAGACATGTCTGCGTAGTTCATTAGAGAATAGAGCGCAGGGGTATTTTTTGGCATGGCACCCAAAAACAAAATAGGAAATTCTAAGATTTCTATAAGTTTAGGATTGCTAAATGATTTTCTGATAAAGCTTTTTATCGAGGAGAAAAGGTTTAACTGAAATAAACCTTTTACCACCCGGATGTCAGCAAATTCTAAAAGAGATTGTCCGGGCTTTTTTACTAATTCTTGAATCCCAATTTCATATTTGTACTGGGCATCCTTTAAAAAGTTCTTAAGCTTCTCTCCTGCCCCAACTTCCTGAGATTCAAACCAGTCTACCAACTTTGGCATACTCGCTGAGAGGTCTACATATTCCTCTTCGCCAAAATATATTCTATAACTAGGGTCTAAACGCTCTAATTCGTAAAAATCAGAGACATTTTTTCCAAAATCATTGAAAAAAGAATCAAAAACATCAGGCATCCAATACCACGAGGGACCCATGTCAAAAGTAAAACCTGCTTCAGAAAATTTTCTAGCTCTTCCGCCAGGCGAATTGTGCTTTTCTAAAATAGTGACCTGGTAGCCTGCTTTGGCCAAGTAGGCCGCAGAAGACAATCCTGAAAATCCAGCTCCAATAACAATCGCCTTTTGTTTCATATTAATTCCTGTAATCTTGAAGTTTCTCCATCATCTTTTTTCTAGCTAGAAAAATACGACTTTTTACCGTACCTAATGGAATATCTAAAATTTCAGAAATTTCTTCGTACTTAAAGCCATTGAAGTGCATCATAAATGCATCTACATAATTTTTTTCAATCGTTGATATTTGCTTCATGATATAGTCATTGTCAACTGTTGAATCAGCAAACTCAGAACGACTGGATTCTTGAGAGTTTAAGAAAAACTGATTTTCCGTTTCATCAACAAACGTGTTTCTGTTTTTCTTCTTGCGATAGTTATTAATAAAGGTATTTTTCATGATTGTGTAAAGCCATCCCTTAAGGTTTGTCCCTACCCTATACTTATCTTTGTTTTTTAGGGCCTTTAGCATAGTATCTTGGATAAGATCATCTGCTTCGTCCATTTGACGAGTTAATTTTAAAGCTAATTGCTTTAAAAATGAATGATGGTCTGAAATCAATGCACCAAATTCTGGAGTAGACATTTCAATTTTGTTTAAGATTCTTGTCCCAAAGTTAAACATAATTGGGTTACGACCTAATTTTTGTTTAACTTTTTTTGAATCTAATTAAACATTTTGTTTAAACATTGACTTATTCAATGTTCTAACAATACTTTTTTTTGTTGAAATGAGTACTAAAGAGCTAGAGTGAGCTCTTTTAAAGTATGAAAAGTATGAAAATCAACGTGATCAAGAGAAGGCTTGTAACCATTAATCTGTGAACCTGTGAAGTAATAAGACAAATTATGCCCACTCGTCATTTCAATGAGTCTGTCAAAATAGACATCTATAAGGTCAGAATGAGGATTAGTAGTAAAGATACTTACCAGAGCATCAATCTTTTTTTGCCTAATAATTCCTAATAGATATTCTGCCGGAACAGATTGCCCAAGATAAATCACTTGATTCCCTTTACTTTTAAGGTAAAAATTAAGGTATAAAAGTCCTAATTCATGAAGTTCTTGGTCAGGCAAGTACAATAGGTATTTTTTAGCTCCCTCTACCCCATCGTTACCTAAACTGTCTATAGCACAATATAATTTTTGCTTAATTAAGTTACTGGCAAAATGCTCATGACCAATTGAAATGGCATTGGTTTGCCATAGTATACCAACTTGCTGAATAAACGATCCTACTAATAAGGTGAAGGTTTCTTGAGCACCTTTTCGCTTTATACTAGAATTTAAAACCTTTTCAAACAAATCGGTATCATACTCAAGCATAGCAATTTTTAGGGTGTTGAGTTGAGCTTCTAAGTCTCCTTTATATTGAGACTCATCGATTACTGCTTCCTGAATCTCTTCTCTCGAAAGTTTAGCACTTTTAGAAATTTTTAATCCGGAATTAACCAAAACAGAAATATTCAACAAATGCTTTAGATCTGCTTCTTGGTAATACCTAATATTGGTTTCCGTTCGGCTAGGCTCAATAATTTGATGCCTTTGTTCCCAGATTCTAATGGTATGAGCTTTTATTCCAGTTAAATGCTCTAAATCTTTAATAGAATACTTTCTTACCATTTCATTTGCGTTATGTTGAAGCTTGTGATGTATTTCTTTAAACAAACCGCAAACTAACCATTTTGTTTAGCAAAAAGTTCACATCGCAAATTTTCCACTCATTATGTTATCTTTGCCGGCCTAATAGCAGAATGTATGAGCCTTCAGTCAGAAATCAAGAGAAGAAGAACGTTTGGAATTATATCTCACCCCGATGCGGGTAAAACCACTTTAACGGAAAAGTTACTTCTTTTCGGAGGCGCTATTCAAGAAGCTGGAGCTGTTAAATCTAACAAGATTAAAAAAACGGCAACTTCTGATTTCATGGAGATTGAAAAACAAAGAGGTATTTCAGTAGCAACTTCTGTTATGGGCTTTGAATACAAGGATGTAAAAATCAATATTCTTGATACACCAGGTCACCAAGATTTTGCTGAAGACACCTACAGAACCCTTACTGCGGTAGATAGTTCTATAGTTGTAATTGACGTTGCCAAAGGAGTTGAACCTCAAACTGAAAAGCTTGTAAACGTATGTAGAATGCGAAAAACTCCAATGATAATCTTTATCAATAAGTTAGATAGAGAGGGTAAAGATGCAATGGACCTACTCGATGAAGTGGAAGAAAAGTTAGGTTTAAATGTATGCCCAATGTCTTGGCCCATTGGTATGGGACAAAGATTTAAAGGGGTATACAACATGTATGAGAAGAACCTAAACCTCTATAAAGAGGTCAATAAGCAAAAGATTTCTGAATCTAC
Source organism: uncultured Schleiferiaceae bacterium (assembly GCA_965661055.1). GTDB lineage: Bacteria > Bacteroidota > Bacteroidia > Flavobacteriales > Schleiferiaceae > CBFHSF01. Next base: position 56,689 of record CBFICS010000013.1, read on the forward strand.
TGCATTTGACGATGTAACCGATCCTGAATTAGACCGAATGATTGGTGAAGATTTCGCCAATGAATTAAGAGAAGAGCTGGAGTTGGTCCAAGGAGTATATCCTGAATTTTCAAAAGAAGATTATTTACAAGGAGAAATTGCTCCCGTATTTTTTGGTTCTGCATTGAACAATTTTGGAGTTAGAGAACTACTAGATTGTTTTATTGACATTGCCCCAATTCCTCAACCTAAGGATGCCGAAGAAAGAACGGTAAAACCTGAAGAAAAAAATCTAACGGGATTTGTTTTTAAGATTCATGCCAACATGGACCCTAACCACAGAAACCGCTTGGCCTTCTTGAAGGTGGTTTCAGGAACCTTTGAAAGAAATAAAAACTACCAGCACATAAGACTGGGTAAAACCTTTAAATTTTCCAATCCAACGGCTTTTATGGCTTCTAAGAAAAGTGTTATTGACGAAGCCTTTCCAGGGGATATTGTTGGTATTCCTGACTCTGGGAATTTTAGAATTGGAGACACGGTAACTGAGGGTGAAACGCTACACTTTGCAGGTATTCCAAGCTTTTCACCTGAACACTTTCGCTTCATCAACAATGCAGATCCTTTAAAGGCCAAACAATTGGCCAAGGGGGTTGACCAATTAATGGATGAAGGGGTTGCTCAGCTTTTTACTTTGAAGCAAAACGGGAGAAAAATCATCGGTACCGTTGGGGCCCTTCAATATGAAGTAATTCAGTATAGACTAGAGCATGAATACGGTGCAAAATGTTCATACGAAGCTTTTCCTGCCTTTAAAGCATGTTGGGTAGAAACTAAGAATCAAGAACAATTAGAGGAGTTTTCAAAACTTAAACAGCGGTACCTTGCTGAAGATAAGTTTGGACGTCTTGTTTTCTTAGCAGATTCTCAGTTTTCACTGCAGATGACGCAAGAAAAATTCCCTGACATTACCTTCCATTTAAAGTCTGAATGGTAAAAAATAACCTGACGAAAGATATTTTTCTGTAATTTCAGAAAACATTAATCTAATCTTCAGGTAATTATGAAAAATTCTTCCCCTTTATTTGCTGAGTTCTTCGGAACTTTTTGGTTGGTCCTTGGAGGGTGTGGGTCCGCTGTTTTAGCCGCGGCTTTCCCCGATTTGGGCATCGGATTTTTAGGTGTATCATTGGCCTTCGGGTTAACGGTTCTTACAATGGCTTACGCGGTAGGTCATATTAGTGGAGGGCACTTTAACCCAGCGGTTACATTTGGTCTTTGGGCTGGTGGACGATTTGACGGAAAGTCTCTACTTCCTTACATCATTTCACAAGTTTTGGGCGGAATTGCTGGAGCAGGTGTTTTGTACATTCTTGCTACTGGCAACGGGTCTGATATTGGAAGTTTTGCTGCCAATGGTTATGGTGAGCATTCTCCAGGGGGATATTCTTTGGTGGCAGCCTTAACCTCTGAAGTGGTAATGACCTTCTTTTTCCTTATTATTATCCTAGGTGCTACTGACGGAAATGCAGCAAAAGGTTTTGGTGGGCTAGCCATTGGGCTTGCGTTAACGCTTATTCACCTTATAAGTATACCTATTACAAATACCTCTGTTAACCCTGCCCGTAGTACAAGTCAAGCTTTATTTGTTGGCGACTGGGCGGTTGGGCAATTGTGGTTATTTTGGGTTGCTCCTATTGTTGGTGCTCTTTTGGCCGGATTTGTCTACAAAGCATTTTTGCAGAAAAAATAAACTCGACATTCTTCAGTTAAAGTCATCTATTGATGGCTTTTTTTTTTCTCAATAAGCATACTATCTATGGCCGAAAATAAAACTCAAAAGACAAAAGTGCTTCCTCTTGACTTTATAGAAAAGGTAGAGAATGATCAGAAACGGGAAGATTCTAAAACCCTTTATAAAATACTGGTTGATATTACAGGACAGGAAGGAAAAATGTGGGGCCCTTCAATTATTGGCTTTGGAGATTACAGATACAAATACGCCTCTGGAAGAGAAGGTGATTGGTTTTATATTGGATTTAGTCCAAGGGCCCAAAACCTTACTATTTACCTAATGGATGGCGCTGAAACTTACACGGCCCTTTTAGACAAAATGGGAAAGTATAAAACAGGAAAATCATGTTTATACATAAAATCTTTAGAAAAGATTGACGTAGAAATTTTAAAAGAGGTCATGACCCAAAGTGTGACTCGTTTTAAAAATAAAAAATGACAAGACCCTGTTTATTACCACTACCCCATTGGCTTCGGCAAAATTTACAGACTACATACAACCTGAATAATAAAAAATCCCCAGCTTGTGACTGGGGATTTTTATTTTGATTGGGTTGGTAAGTAAAGGCTAGGTCAGTTTGGCCTTTTATTGTAAAACTACTTTTACAGGAGTTGAATCATTTATCTGAACCAAGTAGACTCCGCTAGTTAATTGACTAAGATTAATTTGATCCGTAGACTTTTCGCTCATCAACATTTTTCCCGAAAGGTCCATAACCTTCCAATTGCTTGGTGAATTTACTTTTAATAAACCGCTTGTTGGATTAGGGAAAACTACATTTTGATTACCTGTTGATTCTTTAATTCCGATGCCCGAAATATTTACCTCGAAAAGAGTTACCGTACCTGAAACCTCGTTAGAAACAGCAATCAAATTCTTTTGGTTTGGACTTGCTGAAGCAGGAATGAAGTGAACATCTTCTGGTCCTAAGTCTAAGGCTGCTGCTGTAGTAGCATCAGCTGTAAAGTCTCTATTATTGAAATAGGTTTTGTAAATAGGATTTGAAGGATTTGAAATATCATACACCATAATACCCCCTATTCTTTCCAGACCAATAAAAGCATAGGTACTACCGTTAATAGTTGCAATTTCAATAGCCTCTGGTTCGGGTCCTTTATTGTCAGAGCGATTCAAAAAGCTATCATTGTCATCGTTGGTAGAATTAAAGTAATCTGGAAGTTCTGTCAGAATGGTTTGTTCAAATTCGTCGCCAGAATCGTAAATCATGGTTTGAGTTGCAGCATTTACAATAGAGAAAGATCTAGCTCCAAAAACGTAGAACGCTTCATTTCTACCATCGTTATCATAATCACCGTCTGTTGCAGAAACGGTTAACCTCCCCATTTCGTTGTTTGATTGAAGTGTAGCGTAATTTGGAAATACCAATGTATCTAATAAGAGATCTTTTATTCTAACTTCATCCTCAAAGTTGTCATACTCTCTTCCATCGCCTTCATTGGCTAAGGCAAAGTATTGGGTTCCATTAATTGAAAATCCCGCAACAGCATCTGGCATATACATGCCATATAACTGGGCATGGGGTTCAATAATTACGGTATCATTTTTATCAGAAACATCAAGTCCGTTTCCGGGAAGTGAATGATCTTTAAACCCAAGTCCGTAAACGGAAATCACTGACTTACTGATTAGGTCTATTTCTGCAATTGCATTGTTTTCTTGCAAGGTTACATACGCCTTGGTATTGTCATCAGAAACTGCTACATATTCAGGTTCAATATCTTGAGCAATGGTTGCAAGTCCGTTGTTGCCATTGATACGGACGGTAGAATCTAAAGAAGAGGCAGATATGGAAGAGAAATCAATATGATTAACCATAGTGATATTCAATGGTAAGGTTGAAGATCCTAAGGTGATAATACTCACTGAGCCATTAGGGTCAACGGTGTAATCACTACTAGGTTCACCTTCGTTGGCAGTAATAACCATAAGTCCGTTAGGAGAAAAGCACACCATATCAGGTAACGCACCCACGGTTACAGAGTCTAACTTTGTTCCCATAGCATTGTAAAAAACTACCCTTCCGCTATCTTGCTTTACCGTAGCTTCTACTGCTACCGCAACAATGCCATTTTTACAAGCCACACTGTTGGGTCCACCGCCATAAAGTTGCCAAGAGTCTACCTTTACAATGCTGTTGGGGTTAGAAATATCAATTACATCAACCGTATTGTCAAAACTATTGGTAGAGAAAAGTCTTTGTGAAGCTGAATCATAGGCCACAATTTCTGTAGCTGACTCATCAAATGCTCCTGTTGCATAGGTACTCAAAGGCGTTAGAGTAACTTCTTGAGCGAAACCTATTATTACTGAGGATAATAGAGATAATCCTGTTAGAAAATAATTTTTTTTCATGGTATTAATTTGTTTTCACAAAGGTTTACTCCTAGTTTATTATAAACCTTTAGAGAACATTAATACCTTGTGTTTCTTTTGTTATTTTAGAGTTAAGGGCTTCATAAAAAGTTAAAATATCGCTATTGATAATTTTAAATTCCTCCTTATTTTTATCGTTAAATTTTTGCGCGCGCATGGAAGATGATATACTAGACCATTTTGAAAAACCCGTTGAATTAGCCAGTCGATTGACTCGCTTATTTGCCAGTATTATTGATAGCATTATTCTAATGCCTGTAGTCCTTATTCTATATTTTTATTTTCTAGATTTAAATTACTACCTAGAAGATCAAGACATTTTTGGATTAAGTGAGTATCTCAATTCACTAGAATTGACAACACTATTACCATTAACGTTTTTACCGGTATTATTCTGGGTGTTAATCAATTACCACACGCTAGAAAAGTATGGTCAAACCTTAGGTAAGAGAATTTTTAAAATTAAAGTGGTGACCCTCAACAATGAATTACCTCCTGTAGGAAAATTGGTGTTTCATCGCTATGTATTAATCTCAATAATATCTACCCTACCGTTTGTTGGTGGCATATTTTCTATAGTTGACATACTTTTTATTTTCAGGGATGACAAGAGGTGTTTACACGACATTATTGCTGAGACAAAAGTGGTAAACGCCGACTAATTCTATTTGTATTATTTGCCTTCCAAGCCGATTAGTTCTACATTTAGAAAAAATCTTTCTAGATGAAAAAACTAATATTATCCTTAACCCTACTCTCTTCAGGGTTAGTCTTTGGACAAGAAATAGGTAACGCTTGGAAGGAAGCCAGTTTATCTGGCTTGTCTTTTAGAAACATCGGTCCGGCGATAACCTCGGGAAGAATTGCCGACATAGCAGTTCACCCCAACAATTCTTCAACGTATTACCTCGCTATGGCTAGTGGAGGTGTATGGAAAACTGAGAATAACGGAACCACTTATAGTCCCATATTTGATGGTCAAGGCAGTTACTCCATAGGTTGTATAACCATTGACCCCAACAATCCTAATACGGTGTGGGTTGGGTCTGGAGAAAACAACAACCAACGTTCTGTGGCCTATGGTGATGGAGTTTACAAAAGTACCGATAATGGTCAGAGTTGGACCAACATGGGGCTTAAGACTTCAGAACACATCGGAATGATCCGTGTCCATCCCAAAAACTCAAATATCGTTTACGTAGCAGCCTACGGTCCGCTGTGGAGCGCCGGAGGTGAAAGAGGACTTTACAAGACTATAGACGGAGGAAAAACATGGGAAAATATTCTAGAAATTTCAGAAAACACAGGAATTAATGAGGTTCATTTAGACCCTAGAAATCCAAATGTTATTTACGCTACCGCTCACCAAAGAAGAAGACATGTGTTTACTTACTTATCAGGCGGTCCTGAGTCAGCCATTTATAAATCCACAGATGGTGGTAAAAATTTCACCAAACTAAAAAGTGGACTTCCTTCCGGGGATGTGGGTAGAATTGCGTTAGCCATTTCGCCAGTAAATCCAGATGTAGTTTACGCAATGTTAGAAGGCCACGGAACGTATCGTTCGTTAGATCGCGGAGTAAGTTGGTCAAAACAAAGTGACCATGAGACAAGCGGAAACTACTATGTAGAGTTATTTGCTCATCCCACGGAAGTGGACGTAGTATACAGTATGGACACCTATGGAAAGGTTTCTAAAGACGGTGGAAAAACCTTTAAAAATATTAACGAAAGCAGCAAACACGTAGACAACCACTGTTTATGGATTGATCCGAACAACACAGAGCATATGATCATTGGTTGTGATGGAGGGCTCTATGAGACTTTCGACGAAATGAAGACCTGGAATTGGAAGGAAAACTTACCGACCATTCAGTTCTACAGGGTAGCGGTTGACAATGCCAAACCCTTTTACAACGTATACGGCGGAACCCAAGACAACAACAGTTTAGGGGGACCATCTAGAACCCAATACAACCGAGGAATCATCAATGAAGATTGGTTTGTTACCAATGGCGGTGATGGATTTGAATCTCAGATAGACCCTGAAGATCCTAATATTGTTTATGCTCAAGCCCAATACGGATGGTTGGTACGCTTTGATAAGAAAAGTGGTGAATCTGTTATGATACAACCGCAAAATGGAAAAGATGAGCCTGCTTATAGATGGAACTGGGATGCACCTTTGATTATATCTCCTCACAATCACAAAACCTTGTACTTTGCTGCAAACGTAGTATTTAAGAGCACAGACCAAGGAAATTCTTGGGAGGTCATCAGCAAAGATTTGTCAAAGCAAATTGATAGAAACACCTTAAAAATAATGGGTAGAAACTGGGGACCAGAAGCCATTGCGCTACACCGATCTACGAGTATTTTTGGGAATATTGTAATGTTAAGGGAAAATCCTCTAGTAGAAGGTGAACTTTGGGCAGGTACAGATGATGGTCGTATTTGTGTTAAGAGAGCCGGGTCTGATGAGTGGGAAATTCAAGAGACTTTTACTGATATTCCAGAAGGGACGTACGTTCAAGATATTTTATTATCTAAACACAACAAAACTGCTGTTTACGCCTTGTTTAACAATCACAAAAACGGCGACTTCAAACCTTATATTCTCGCCTCATCAAACAGCGGTAAAAGTTGGAAATCAATTTCTAACGATTTACCAGAAAGAGGATCTCTATACGCCATTGCCGAGGACCATGTAAGCAAAGATCTATTATTTGTTGGGACTGAATTTGGCGTCCAGTTTACTTTAAATAAAGGAAAAAACTGGAAAGCCTTAAAGGGAGGATTACCCACCATTGCGGTTAGAGATTTAACGATTCAAGAAAGAGAAAATGATTTAGTCCTAGCTACATTTGGTAGAGGGTTTTACATTATGGATGACTACTCCCCTCTTCGCGCTTTAACTGATGAAAACTTGAGCAAAGAAGGTGTTATCTTTCCGGTAAAAGACGGGTTGTTTTTTAATGAAAACAACATCGGGGGCATTAGTTATAAAGGAAATTCATATTTCAACACCCCAAATCCACCGGTTGGAGCTACCTTCTACTATCACTTGAAAGACGCACCAGAATCTTTAAAGTCAAAAAGGGTAAAAGCGAATAAAGACAATGAAAATCCTAAATTCCCAACGGTAGAAGAGTTGAGAAAAGAGTCTTTAGAAAAAGAGTCTTTCTTGGTATTTGTAATTTCTAACGAAGAGGGTCAAGAATTAAGAAGAATTACTGCCTCTGCGAAAAAAGGAATGAACAAGATAACTTGGGATGGTCGTTGGGCTATGACCAGCAACAGTGTGAGAGGAAAAGCTCCACTAACCAGTTTAAACGGTGGACCTGTTGCACTTCCAGGCAACTATTATGTTGAGGGTTACTTGGTAGTTGACGAAATGCCAAAAATCATTTTTGAAAAGACCAACTTTACACTAAACCACTTAAACAACCTGACCATTCCTCTTTCTGACGAGGCAGCTGCTTTGGCTTTCCAAAAAAGTGTAGATGAAGTTGGTAAAAGCCTTTCATTGGCAACTGACCAGCTAAAAGAGTTAGAAGAAGAGGTTGAAAAGCTCCAAAACATTGTAAGAACTGTGCCTCAGATGCCAATGGAAACCCTTGGTGAACTCAGGAATTTGGAAACGCAAATTGCTGAATTAAAACTTGTTTTCTACAACGATCCTATAAAACAAAACCTTGAAATGGAACAATCATCAGGGTTAAGAGGCAGGTATAACAATGCGTATTGGGGAAGTATGGGCTCTAGAGCGATGCCAACTCAAACCCTAAAGAATGAGTTAACTATTGTACGCGAAGAGTTGCCAAAAGCACAGAAGAAGCTTGACGAAATAGAGAAAAAAACTGATGAAATCACCTCCTTACTGAAAAGTAAAGGCGCTACAATAGAATAATAAAAACCCCCGCAAAACGCGGGGGTTCTTTTTTTACCTTTATTCCATGGGAGAAATTCAACACAATGAAAAAGGATCTGTATTTTTAAAGAGAACCAAAAGAATCGCCTGGTTTTTAGATAGTTCAATAAAAATTCCCGGAACAAGATATTCCTTTGGAATAGACGCCTTAGTGGGGATATTTCCGCTTTTAGGAGACATAGTAGGAATGTTTATGAGCTTTTACCTAGTTCTTACCATAGTGATTCATGGTGCTTCTGGAAAAGTCATTGTAAAAATGATTTTAAACACCATTTTTGATGCACTTTTAGGTGCAATTCCCTTTTTGGGGGTGTTTTTTGATGCTGCATTTAAAGCGAATGAAAGAAACTACAATCTATTACTCACTCATTATGAGAAGGGAAGCAATCGCGGAAGTGGACTTGGAGTAATTATTACTTGGATTACCTTGATTTTAGTAGTTTTCATGTTAATTTCATTTATCCTGTATTTACTCCTTAAGGGATTGTATGCCCAGTGGTTAGGAATTGGATCATAAAATTAATTGCTTTATTCTAAGAATGTTTTGAGCAGAATTCAGAAGAAAATAAGGGCTCTTACCTTAGAAAGGTTCTAACGAATCAACTCACTTAAAAAAAAGAGCCGCTCAATGCGGCTCTTTTATCTTATTTCTCTTCAGGGGTTTCTTCTTCAACTGCTTCTTCTGCTTCAAGTAATCCCGAATCATGTAAAAGGTTATACCACTGCAATACTTTCTTCATGTCAGAAATATAAACTCTTTCTGTGTCATAATTTGGCAATACATCCGCAAAGAACCCTACAATCTGGTCTGTACTTTCTTTATGTCCAAGGGTTTTGCCACCCTCCTCTTTATCGTAAATTTTTTGAAAAACTTCTTGTAACGGAACCTCTTCCTCATAAGTGTAAATGGCAATGTCTTCCATAGAACTAACGTTACTACTTGAGGATACGGGAAACCTTTTATTTTCAGTTAAAGATTCAACGATAATTCCGTTTTTACTTTGAGCTACTAATTTGTACAATCCTGGTTTTCCAGAAATTGATAAAATGCCTTTGATATTCATTTCTACTTGTTTTCGTTTTCTTGTTTCATTTGATGTACCCACTCTAAATCATCCTTGCTTTTAGACCTCATTTCAATGAGGTTTTTGGCATTGATGGCTGTAAAATGGTCTGGATATTTTTCAATTACCATTTGGTAATAAATAATCGCTTTTTCATTGTCTTTGTAGACGTCCTCCCAAACCATGCCCGCCAGAAACATCGCTTCAGGAGCCAACCTATGCTCTGGATAATTCTCGTAAAGTTCAGTAAAATACTGAATAGACTTTAACCCTTTACCTGGAAGGTTTCTAGCAATGTGAGCTGCTTTGTAAAGGAACAAAGGATTTAAGGTGTCTGTGGGATTTTTTCTAACGTATTTAATAAAAGTCCCCATGGCTTTTAATCCAAAATCAGGGTCCATTTCCTTCATTTGAGTCAAAATCCCATCAATTACACGTAGGCTGTCTAAGGTAATTTCTTTAGTTTCCCTCTCGGTTGTACCAACCTCGTGGGAGTTTGAATTACTACATCCCACGAAAGTGGCTAGAGTCACCCCTAGCAAAATCATAAAAAATTGATTCTTCATGTTATCCAGGAAATTTCATTCGATAACCTACGCGGATTTTACCTTTGCTAATGGCGGTAAGTCTGCTTTTTAAAAGTCGTCTGCGCAAAGAAGACAATTTATCAGTGAACAATATTCCGTCAATGTGATCGTATTCGTGTTGAATAATTCTAGCCGCCATGCCCGTAAAGGTTTCTGTGTGCTCAACAAAATTTTCATCTAAATACGTCATGGTAATATCAGGGTGTCTGTAAACATCTTCGTGAATATCTGGAATGCTTAAACAACCTTCATTGTATGGCCACTCTTCCCCGGTTTCTGAAGTTATTTGCGCATTGATAAATACCTTTTTGAACCCTACAAGAGATTCATCACCACCTTCTCCGTCTTCATCAGGTTCTGCAAATGGAGTTGCATCAACCACAAACAGTCTAATTGACCTACCAATTTGAGGAGCTGCCAAACCAATACCATTGGCATTGTGCATGGTTTCCCACATATTCTCTATCAATTCTGATAGACCAGGATACTCTGCATTTATATCTTTTGCTTTCTTCTTTAATACGGGATCACCGTAAGCAACAATGGGTAAAATCATATAGTTTTTTCTTGCGGCAAAAATATCAAAAATATTATACTTTATCGTCCAATTGATGTAAGATAAGACTGTAAAATCAAGGTAGCACTTACTTCGTCTACAAGCCCCTTATCTTTTCGTTTTGACTTTTTTACCCCACTATCTATCAACGACTGAAAAGCCATTTTTGAAGTAAACCTTTCATCTACTCTAACCACCTTTACCAAAGGCAATTTTTCTGTGAGCCTTAGTATAAATTTTGAAATAAACTCTTCAATTTGGCTAGCTTCTCCGTGTAGTCTTTTGGGCTCACCTACCACAATGGTTTCTAGGGTTTCTCTTTGAGAATATTCAACCAAAAAGGGAATTACTAATGGGGTTTCAAGCGTTTTTAGTCCGCTAGCAATAATCTGCAACGGATCAGTTTCAGCAATTCCAGTTCTTTTTGAACCTACATCTAAGGCTATTATTCTTGACATTTTGCGAAGGTAATGATTAGATTCAGTTTTCTAATTATATATTTACTCTATAAAGGTTATTATTACTATGAAAAAAGAACCCTCATTTATCCCCTATCAAAGTCAAGATTTCACTTCCCTTCAATCTGAAGAAAAAACACGTGAACTATTTGATTACATGGATAAAAGGAGGAGTGTTCGTGATATTTCTGATAAACCCGTTTCTAAAAGCCTCATTGAAAATTTACTGAAAATTGCCTCTTCTGCTCCATCAGGTGCCCACAAGCAACCATGGACCTTTGTGGCCGTATCAAATTCTTCCATCAAAGAAAAAATTAGAAAAAGTGCTGAAGAGGAAGAATATGATTTCTACCACAACAAAGCTTCAAAGGAATGGAAAAAAGACCTTGAGCCCCTCGGAACGGACTGGAACAAGCCTTTTTTAACCCAAGCGCCTTGGTTAATTGTGGTGTTTAGAAAAGTATACAATGAAACCCCTGATGGCCGAACAAAGAATTACTATGTAAATGAGTCTGTGGGTATAGCTTGCGGATTTTTATTACAAGCTATTCATCATGCGGGATTGGTTTCATTGACCCACACCCCTAGCCCCATGGGATTTTTATCGAAAATACTGAAAAGGCCAGCCAATGAAAAACCTTATCTACTCATTCCCGTTGGCTATCCACAAGAAGATGCTATGGTTCCTAATTTAAAGAGAAAGCCCTTGGACGACGTCTCGGTTTTTATGGAGTAACCCACTTTTTTAAATCACGTTCTATAGCTTCTGGCTTTACCGTAGGACCATATCTTTTGACAACCTTTCCGTCAGGGTTGATCAGAAATTTGGTGAAATTCCATTTAATCCTTGAAGTGAAAAATCCACCTTTTTTCTTTTTCAGATAAGCGAAAAGTGGGTGCGTATTTTTACCGTTTACCTCAATCTTTTCTGTGAGAGTAAAAGTTACACCATGATTAACTCTACAAGCCTCCTCTACCGTTTCATTGGTTTCTGGTTCTTGATTTAAAAATTGATTACAAGGGCATCCTAACAACTCTACTCCTTTTTCATGATACTCTTGATGTATTTTCTCTAAACCATCAAACTGAGGGGTTAGTCCGCATTGGGTTGCCGTGTTGATGATTAGAACCCATTTGCCTTTGTAGTTTTGCATGGCAATAGAGCTGCCATTGGGTTTATTTATTGATAAATCGTAAAAACTCATATAGATAGATTGTGTTTTCAACCCTAAAGGTCTCTTATTTTACTTTTCAACAAATAATCTATCATTTAGTTTACTAAAATTGTTTTATAGCGATTGGTAATAACTAGCTTTGTTTTATAAATTTTAAGCAATGAATTCACGCAGCGAGAAGTTAGAAGCATTTGGTAGACTTTTAGACATCATGGATGAGTTGAGAGAAGGTTGCCCTTGGGACAGAAAGCAAACCATGGAGAGTCTTAGACACTTAACCATTGAAGAGACCTATGAGCTTGCGGATGCTATTTTAGAAAAGGACACTGAAGAAATAAAAAAAGAAATTGGTGACCTTATGCTTCACATGGTTTTTTATGCCAAAATTGGATCAGAAACCAATGATTTTGACATTGCCGATGTTTTAAACTCTATATGCAAGAAGTTGATTGATAGACATCCTCATATTTATGGCGATGTAAAAGTGGCAGATGAAGAAGAAGTGAAACAAAACTGGGAAAAACTAAAATTGAAAGAAGGAAAAAAATCAGTTTTAGAAGGAGTGCCCAAGTCTTTACCGGCCCTTGTAAAGGCAACCAGAATTCAAGACAAGGCGAAAGGTGTTGGCTTTGATTGGGAAAAGCCAGAGCAAGTGTGGGAAAAAGTACAAGAAGAGTTACAAGAATTTAAGGAAGCTTCTGATTCACTTGATCAAGAGGCCATGGAATCTGAGTTTGGTGATGTATTGTTTTCATTAATTAACTACTCTAGATTTATTGATATTGATCCTGAAACTGCTTTAGAAAGAACCAACAAAAAGTTTATTCACCGCTTTCAGTATCTAGAAGGCAAAGCCAATGAAATGGGTAAACCCTTGAGTGAAATGACCTTGGCCGATATGGATGTATTTTGGAATGAAGCAAAAACAAAAATGCCTCGTAGATAACTTATACATTACCTAAGAGGCATCAGTGTTTGTAATTTTTTTATCTACTTAATGGTTAATGGTAGAGTTGTTTCACCAGATTCTGAAATTACTCTCACAAAATATTGACCTGAGGAATATTTAGTCAAACCAAACTCAATAACATTGGTACCTTCGATTAAATTTCCGGAATAGATAACATTGAGCTTTCTACCTTGAATGTCATAAAGTTCAATAATAATTTCTTCGTTTGAATTTAGATTAACTTCTACTGAAGAGTATTCTGAACTAGGATTTGGGTATAGCTTAACTCTATTTTTAAAACCTACATTTTCATTAATACCTACGGTAGATTGATTTACTTTTAGGTAAACCAATCTATCAAAGCTTACTAACCCATCAGAAACTCGAAAAACTGTAGCATAAGGGTTTGCTCTAATATCAGAAGGTTGTGGAGTCCAGGAAACGTTACCCCAAACCTCAGCGCCAT
>CBFICS010000014.1:0-65283 GCA_965661055.1 uncultured Schleiferiaceae bacterium
TTTGGTCTTGATTTCTCTATCGCTAAACTTAAATTGTTGGCCCTGATGTGCAATTTCAGTCGTTTTTCCATTGTTTTCACCAATTAGAAGAACGTCATCAATTAACGGAAAAGGTATTTGAAGAAAAAGACCATTTAAATTAACCTTGTTAGAAATTTCAACTTCAATCCAATGAGTGTTTTCTGTAAGCCCAAAGTTTAAGTTGTTGCTTTTAGAAAGTACTTTTGACGTATCATCGATGAATTCTGAAAGAGGTACTTCCATTGAATATGATTGATACTTAAGACTGAGTGTCTGATCATTTTTCCCCAATATATACTTCGGAAGAAAAACGAGTGAAAACACAAGTATTACTGCTCCGAATCTATATTTTAAACTCATCTGGGGAAATGTTGTTTATTTTTAGGTTATAAGAAACTTCTACTTCTTTATGAGCTTCGTTTTCTATGTATAGTTGGTTCAAATCTTCTCTCAAATTGAAAATGCGATTTCTTTGTAATGGATCTGCCAATGGCATATTAATACAGTCTTTTAAAACCATAACTGTAGCAATAAGATCCAGTTTTGGATAATAAAATTGACCGTTCTCCCCTACACTCTCTTCCCTTTCATATCCAAAAGAATATGCGGGTTTCATGGTATAAGGGGCACATAAAGAAAACAAGGAACTAATCCCTACTTGCTCAGCAATGGCCAAAGTAGCTCTGTTTAAGTACAAACTACCAAAACCGAGTCCTGCAATTTTTCTTGAGTTCCACAAGCCGCAGATTTCTCCGGTCCCACCCTTTGCATATTCTTCTATTAGGTCGGATACTTTAGAGTCCATATAGGCAGTAGCCTCTTCAATGGGTAGTTTTTGAGTACCACCATGTGCGTGTAAACGTGCACCACCATGTATTTCTTTGGTCTCTGGGTCTTCAACTACAATAACAAAAGCAGCGGGATTGTACATCCAGTCTTCTTTGGCTGATGTTACTTTTTTAATTCCAATACTTGACAACACCCTTTCATGCCCATCAATAAATCGATGACATGTATCTGGGTCTTCTGTTGCACGAAACGCTCTTAAAACAACCATTATTGATCTGTGTTTTTAGATTTTAGTGGGATCATATCATATTTCCCCAAAAGCATATTTAAAACCATACCTTCCCAATGAACTTCAAAGTCTGGATGATTTTCTTTTAAATAGCTTCTAATAGAAGCTCCAGTTGAGTAATAACTTTTATCATTTCCTAAGTTAACCCGCAACATCGCTGTTACAGGTTCAGATAAATTGGGAGAGATTAGTTTCCAGAATGGATGACCATTCTCCACAATTAGTTGCCTAACTTCTGGGTCTAGCGCAAAAGATAGCTGCAAACTAACTTGAGCGTCTATTTCATTGTGTTGTAAAGATAAATTTAATAATGAAATTACCTCATTAAATTCAACTGCTTTATCCCAAGCGGGATGTTGATTAGTTTTTTCAAATAGAGGGTTTCCTAAATAGATTTTATGAGATGAATCCTTAGACAGCAGACCCTCAATGAATTGATATTCTATCGAACCCTTTTCAAAAACTTCAATGAAATTTTTATTTCCTAAAAAACCCTCTCCTTTAATAAAGGCTGGGGTTAATAAATTTCTGTTTTCTGCTATTTTTTTCTCTTCTGCAAAGATGTGACGACCTTTATCAACTGACTGGTTCAATAATATTTTTCGTGAAAAGTTTGCTGTAATTCCTGCCCCAAGCATGATACTAGAAGCTAACTGTGGCCATGAAGAAATGGTTCTCTTCATTTCTAAAAGACTGTACTTCATTCTTGTCGAGGCCTTATTTCCCTCCATGACAGATAGAATAAGTCCCATTTTTTGTTGTTGATTCAGCCCTTTCACTGCATTGTAATCTAATTGATGTGCAAGACCATGAAAGAAAGGATAGTCGCCTTTTAAATCGTACCTCTCAACGTCGAGCATACCTCTGTCAGAGGTATCCATTAATAAGGCTATTTTGTGTTTTTTAGCATATTCTCTAACCAAGAATTTGATATCAATGCTATCACATTCATCAATAACAAGATCTAAGGGAGAATCTCCTGTGAAAAAATCAGAAACGTTCTGTTCGGTAATTCCATCAGAATACAGCTGAACTTTAATATAAGGATCAATTTCTGCGATTTCACGAGCAATAACAACACTCTTTTTCAGTCCTATATTGACTAATGAACTTCGTAGCCTGTTGAGATTAGACAAATCTAATTCATCAAAATCAGCCAGTTTCAAAGTTCCTGCGCCACGTTCCATAGCAATGGTTATAGCAACGCTCTGCCCTACCGACAATCCCACGACTCCAACCGTCTTACTTTTTAACACATCTTGTTCTGAGGGGGTTATTTTAAAATTATTTCTTGAAGTTCTTACGGAAACAAACTCCTTTTCTGAAAGAATTCTAACTACCGTTTTCTTCCAAGGATATACAATCCAGTTTGAAGAATCTTCCGTAATTTCTAAAGATTCCCCTTTTAGAGACTGAATTTTTTTGAATTCAATTTCTTGTCTTGGAAATAAATCTGTAATCGTGTAATGATTGTCCTCGAAGAATTTTTGATGCTCTTCCTGTAAGGGATGAGATAGAATTATTGGTTCAAAAACTTCTTCAAGTTGTTGGCTAATGTTGGGTGGAAAAACATTAAATTGCCCCATCGAGTTCAAAATGTTGGTTAATTCATTAATTGGTCTGGTAAAGCCAATGTATAAATTTTTAATTTGGGCACGAAGAATCAACCCTAATTAAATTAGCATGGAAAATCATAAAATAAAAGTCCTTTATGTAGATGATGAGGAAAATAACCTATTATCATTTAAGGCAAATTTTAGGAGGGATTTTGAAATTTCAACGGCAATTTCTGGAAAGGAAGGGTTAGAAATTCTTCAGTCTAAGGACATTGAAGTAATTGTTACCGACCAAAGGATGCCAGAAATGTCTGGAATTGAATTCTTACTTGAAGTACTAGAAAAGCACCCAGAACCCCTTAGAATATTGTTGACGGGATACTCTGATATCAACGCAGTAATTAACGCCATTAACCAAGGTAAGGTATACTACTACCTATCAAAACCATGGAATGAGGATGAAGTTAGAATTGCTATTAGAAATGCCTTCGAAGTGTTCAGCTTGCGAAGAGAAAACAAAGAACTGATGTTTAAGCTTGAAAGAGCTAATGAGCAACTAGAGTTCCTTTTAAGACAACGTCTACTCTCTTAAACTCAATGCAGTGGCAATATGAAAAGCCCCTGTCCATGCAGCTTGAAAATTAAATCCGCCGGTAACGGCATCAATATTTAAAATCTCCCCGGCTATAAAGAAGTTGGGGATTTTTTTTGCCTCAAAAGATTTAAAGTCAATTTCCTTTAGATCAATTCCCCCCGCCGTTACAAACTCCTCCTTAAAGGTATCCTTGCCATTTACTTTAATTTTCAATGATTTAAACGCCAGGGCTAACTCTTTCTGACTTTTTGCAGACAAACTATTGGCAAAGGAGTCTGTACTGAATCCACAATACTCTATGATTTTTGCTATTAACCTTTTAGGAAGATCTACTTCAAGTCCTTTTAACTTCTTTTTTGTGGTTTCAATCTCTTCTAATACCTCCTCTAGAGAATGTTTTGGTAAAAAATCAATGTATATAGAGAATTCATATTTCTTTTCTGAAAGCTCTGAGGCCTTGTAGGCAGAAGTCTTTAATATCGCAGGACCGCTAAGTCCCCTATGAGTAAACAACAACGGCCCACTCTGGCTTCCTGGCAATCCTTCAATTTTTACAGAAACTTTGTCAAGGGTTACCCCAGAGAGCTCATTGAATATAGAGTTTGGCGTCCTAAAAGTAAATAATGAAGGGACCGTTTCAGTTATTTCTAGCCCCATTTTATGGGCCAAATCAAGCGCTACTTTAGAACTACCCGGAGCAAACACAACAGAGTCAAAGGTGTAGGTCTTCTTGTTTTTATCCGTAACAATAAATCCTTTTTCAGTTTTTGAAATATGGATAATCGCTGTATTCAGTTTGGTTTTCACCCCTAAATCACGCGCTTTATTTGTAAAGAGATCGATAATAGTTTGACTAGAATTTGATTGTGGAAAAATCCTGTTATCATCTTCAATTTTCAAAGGAACTCCATGGTTTTCAAACCACTCCATGGTGTCTCCCGTCATAAATCTAGTAAACGGACCTAACAACTCTCTCTTTCCTCTTGGGTAGAATTTCACCAATTCATTAGGAATGAAGCATGCGTGGGAAACATTACACCTTCCACCCCCAGAAATTTTCACCTTTTGAAGCGGATTTGAACTTTTTTCAAAAATGGTAACTTGGTGCTTATGGTTTAATTCTAAGCAGTTTATTGCCGTAAAATATCCGGCAGCCCCTCCTCCTATTATTGCTACTTTCAAAAAGGTAAAGATTATTGATTAAATTGAAAAACTTTTGGTCCTATGAAAAACCTCTCCGACAAAATTATTGATTTTTCTCCTGCCCAAGTAGGTCTTCTTGAAATAGCTTTAGCCATTATCATGTTTAGCGTGGCATTAGCGGTTAAAAAGAAAGATCTACTGTCTGTTTTTCTCCAGCCTAAAGCCCTATTGACAGGGTTAACCTCACAGTTTATGGTCTTGCCTTTGGTGGCCATTTTGTTTGTTTGGTTTGCCCAACCATCTATATACTTAGGGCTGGGTCTACTACTCGTGGCCTCATGCCCTGGTGGAAACATAAGTAACTTTTTTAGTTATCTCGCAAAATCAAATATAGAGCTAAGTGTATCATTAACCTTGGTGGTAACCTTAATTTCACCCATAACCACCCCTTTAATTTTCAATTTTCTAAGTGGCTTACCCCTTTCGGGGGAAGGAGAGACTGTTAGCATTCACGCTGAATTTTTTCCTGTTTTTCTAACCGTCTTAAAAATAATGGTGTTACCCTTGATTTTGGGAATTCTTTTAAACCATTACCTTCCCACGACAGTGGAAAAAATCAAGAAACCCTTTAAAACGATAAGTATTTTAATCTTATTAGCCTTTATTGTGATATCATTCATTCCGAACTGGGACATTTTTATCGACGTAATAAAGGATGTTTTTTGGTTAGTTTTTGGATTAAACACCCTAGCGATTATCAGCGGACTTGCTTTTGGACGGTTGTTTCTTGACAAAAAAAGCGCACAAACCGTTTCTATTGAAACAGGAATTCAGAATTCTGGGCTAGGATTGGTGTTGGCCATTAGTTTTTTCAATCACAACCCAGAAATGGTAATTATTTCTGCCTGGTGGGGAATATGGCATATTATTACAGGATTTGTTGTCGCAATGATTTATAGAAAATTTTCCACCCAATCATGAGAAGACCTTCACTATTATTGTTGCTATTAAGGTCTTACGTATCTTGGTCAATAAGGGTTTATTGCCGAGATATTCAAGTTATCAATAGGCCCACCAAGAGCGACAAGAGCTCAATTTTCGCTTCTACCCATCAGAATACCTTGTTAGATCCGTTGGTGATCATTTCACAATTAGATAAAATACCGTTTAGTTTAACTCGAGGAGATGTTTTCAAAGGTCCTTTAAAAACCGTTTTTTACTTTTTTAGAATGAGACCCGTTTTTAGAATAAGAGATGGATTTAGAAGAATGAGATTGTTCGGCAAAAGGTCATTTTCAACCTTAAAAGAACTTTTTCATCAACATGAAGACATCTTGTTTTTTCCAGAAGCAGACAATCAATTAGATCCCAAGTTGCGCCCTATAAAAAAGGGCATCATTCGAGTAGTTTCTGAATCTTCAGAAAATCCAAAGGTTTATGCCGTAAGGGTTTCGTGGGACCATCCCGTTTACAAAAGACCCAAAGTGCGCGTTGAATTTTCAAATCCCATTCCCTTCAGTTCCCCAGAAGAACTCCCGAAAAAGTTAGAAGGAGAAATAGAAAAACTTAGTTTTCATCCCATTAATGTTGAAGAAAAGCGATTTTCAATATTTGAAAAACTAACCCAACTCACAGGACTAAAAAGAGATTTTACAGGCTTAGTAAGGTGGATGGTGCTATTTGTTTTAGCTCCTATCCTAATCTTATTGTCATCCATCATCTACATCATTACCATCTTGTAATAATTTAACGGCAAATACCAAATAGTAACCGAGATTGAATATTTTAACAACAAACCAAGCTATTTGTTAAATTTGAATCATGAAAAGCATAGGTGAAAGAATTAGTGAATACTTGTTAGAAGAGCCCTTTACGGACGAATATTTACAAGAGGGACTAATAAACACAAGTGCACTAGCCAGGAAGTTTCAGCCAAGATTAGAGCAAGATACCGGGAGACCCATAAAAGAGTCTGCTATTGTAATGGCCTTGAGAAGAATTTCACCTCCACCTGTTTCAAGACAGCCCCAGCGTATTAGCGAATATTTAAAAAACGTTGGTGATTTAATTGTTCGTTCAGATTTATCTGATCATACCTATCGCAACAGCAGGACCTTAGTTCAGTGTCAAGCTAAGTTTTTAAAAGAAATAGAAAGCCACACCAATGCCTTTTATACTTTTTCAAGAGGGGTTGAAGAATCAAACTTAGTAGTATCTAAAAATCTGAATGCTGAAATTTTCAAGATTTTTAAAGACGAAACGCTAATTCAATCTAAGTTAGACTTGTCTTCTATAACTTTAAAGCTACCACAGACCAATGTGAATACCCTTGGGTTGTATTTTATGTTTTTTAAACGATTAGCACAGTCAGGGATTAACGTGGTGGAAGTAATTTCTACCACTAATGAGTTTACTGTTATCGTTGAGCCCAAGGATATTCAAAAGGCCTTTGAGATCTTTAACCGAATGAAGCATCCGACTCTATAGACCTTTTCGTTGACAAAAGGTCTAGAACCGTTTCACTGGATTCATTTTCTTTAAATCCCACATCATAGCACCAATATTGAACTTTTGATTCATTCAGCGTAGTGTGCGTGTTGTACTTGAAGTCATATCCGTTGTCTATCAACTCTAAAGTTGATATTGACCTAATTCCTTCTTTTAAATAATTGAGAAGAATTCTTCTATTCCGCTTCAAGCGGATATCAATACTTCTCATAAAGTTGTTTTTAGCTCCGTTAATCTGATTGTTGTAGGCAGATCTGCAGCCGGAGTCGCAGAATTTCTTGTCAGCCCGGCCGACAATATCTGCTTTACAGTAAAGACAATTCTTTTTCATTGGGTAATTGAATTGGTTAATAAAAAGGTTTACAAACGATAGGACGTGTTTACTTGACGCCTTATTCATTTGAGATTAAACAACTTTGAAAAAATGTTTAACCCTTATATAATTTAAGAAAAAAATGATAACTATGAAAAACCGAGTTCAACTCATCGGCCATTTAGGAAAAGATCCTGAAGTAAAATTGTTTGACAAAGACCGAAAAAGAGCAAGCTTTAGCATTGCAACTAATGAGTCTTATAAAAATCAAAAAGGAGAAAAAGTCACTCAAACAGAGTGGCATAATGTGGTTGCCTGGGGTACTACAGCCAGTTTTATTGAAAATTACCTAAACAAGGGAATTTATATTGGACTTGAAGGAAAAATCTCTAATAGAGTTTATGAATCTAAAGGTGAGAAAAAATACATCACAGAGATTGTAGCCAACGACATTGTTATTCTTTCATCAAAAAAAGAAGATTGACAATTACAGGTGCGTGTAGCAGCGCACCTTTTTAATTTACATTTCTGCAACTTCATTGACATTTACTTTTGTAAAATTTTCTAATAATTCTTTCCTGGAATCGTATACAGGTGTTAACTTTTCTAAATTCCCAATTTCACGAATAATTAAACATTGTTTAAAGTGGTTTTGGTCATCTAAAAAACGATGGATATCTATGGCTACATCTGTAAATATATTACTATTGGGTATGTTTATATTCTTTAGTAAGTAATCACACATACAGTCCTCATTAACAGGGATATCATCATACCTTTCTACGTTCTCCTCTAAAGGTTCTTTTAATAACAATTGTACATTCTCAAGAATAGAAATTAAACATTCCGTTTGAACAGACCTTGCTACCTCCCTACTGCTTTCGTTAAGAGCGTCTGCACCAGCTTCAAAAAGGATTGTTGGAATGTTTCTAGATATTAAATTATCACCCGTAGCTAAGGGATAAAACTCATCTGTATACTTACCTACACCAAGGTTATGTTTTGCAACGATTTCAGTATATAGACTTCCAATAATAGACATACTTAATCGCCTTGCGCTATTTATGGACCTATTTTCATCAGGAGAAGGAGCTAAGAAACTTAAAGTAGCCACCTTATCTCCTGCTTTAAAGCGGGATCTTTGATCGTGCATGTTAAGGGCTAAAGAAGGATTTACATCCTTTATCCATGTCCAAAACGCTTTCATTTCTGGGGTAGAAAGAGAAACAGAGTCTCTATTTAAATCTATCCCAGAATGTGATGGTCTAGTAAATCGGTCTGATCCATCAGGATTTAGATTAGGTAGTAAATGCAATGAAACCTTTTGTTTAATCTCATTTCGCTTAGGTTCTGGTAACTCAACGAGGTACTGCAAAAGATCTAAAGCACTAAATGTTCCGGTTGATTCATTGCCATGCATTTGTGTCCATAGAGCAATTACAACCTCTCCGTCTCCCCAACTATAGGTTGTTAGAGGTTGATTAAGCTGGCTATGGCCTATCACTTGTTGGGTCATAGACAATTTTTCAGCCAATCCCTTGAAAGCCTGGTTTATGGTTTTTGTGGGGAGGTAATATGTGAATTCTAGAGGGAATATCATTTGATAGTATTATTCTAGCGTCAAAAATAACCATTTATTCATAGGTCTTAAAACTATATTAGGAATACATAGTATTAAGTGCGATTAATGAATTTACACACTTAAAACCAACTAGTTACAGTCTTTGATTAAAGTTACTTTTACATGTTTAGTTTAGAATACTCTCAGATTATTTCTAGACCAGTCTTCTCTCTGTAAAAAATAGTATACTTTTGTGTAAAGATTCACTATAGAGTTTTTTACAAGTGTAAAGTATATGGATTTACAAGAGTTAATTAATGTTTTGGGGTTATCCTCTTCTGAATTTGCCGATAAAATTGGTGTATCAAGAGCGATTATTAGCCATATTCAATCTGGAAGGAATAAACCTTCTCTTTCTGTGGTGCAGAAGATTTCCACAGAATTTCCTCAAATTAGTCTGTCTTGGTTAATAAACGAGGAAGGGCCTATTCTCAAAAGCTCTAATAAGGACGTGGTAAAGATTAATATTCCAGAAAAAGAGACGGTCCCCTACTCTGCTGTATCAAACAATACACCGACTAAAAAATCAACGGTAAGCAGACAACTCATAAAAATTGTACACTACTACGACGATCAATCCTTTGAAGAATATTTTCCTAAAAACTAAAAAACACGGGAGGCGTAAATGCGTCTTTTTCAAAAAGTTGTGAATCGTTTTTATAAAACTCGTAAAGGACCCCATAGGCTTCATTTGGGTTAGTAATTTCCACTTTCTGATAGTTTTCATTACTCTTTATCAATTCCTCTACAATGTCTTCATACAAATAGTCGCTGAACCATTCTTTCTGTTGAAAATACGAGTCAAAGAAGTTCCATTTATAAAAACTACCTGGGCCCATGGGTGAAAGTACATTTAATAAGTACCTGTAATTTTCTGAAGTAACCTTTATTTTTACCACTGGTAAGTAGTAACCCCCTGTCCACTCTATTGGCTTAGAATCTATTTTTTTGGCTACTAAATGACCTTCATAGGCTTTTTGTGAATATTCTATGTTAGAAACATAATGAGAATACACCTGAGTTTTCGGCAATTCCACGGTGTCTCCCATAATATTTTGAGCCAAAATTCTTCGCAAAGCTTCGTCTTGAGCAATAGATAGATAGAAGTATTCAGGAATTTTTACTGAATCCGTAGGTACTAGGTGGCCAAAATATTCAATATCCTTTGAAAAAGGTTTATCTCTATTAAACGACCTTCTATTTCCTGAATAAATTTTACTGGGCCTCTCCTCCATTTCATAGCCTTTAAAAAGCAGGTTTTCAGTTTTTGATGAATCTATTTGGTAGTTCAATGTAAAATATCCCAATGAAAATTGATCTTCATTAGATTGATGCCATTTCTTTTTCAGAATATGTCCTTTGGCAGCCATGAGACTTGAATAAGCCTCTAGAGTAACAAAGGTCGATTTCACTCTATCTGCGTATGACTTTAGCATATGCGTTTCTGAAACCACACTTAAACAAGGAAACAAACTGGCATAACCAGAGCTATAGATAGGAGTTTCTTCAAAAACACTAAATCCATTGTCGGGTGAGTGACCATGTACGTTTACATAAAATGTAGAAGGAATTCCAGAGCTATCTAGGAAATTAAAAATTTGAGGATTTACTTCTTGATGAATATAATCTGACCATGCCTTTCCGATTTTTTCAGGTGGAGAGACAATTAAAGTCTGTTGATATAGATAATCCGCTCCGTTGGTTGAATGCGTGTCAATAAATATCAGCGGATTAAGTCGATGAAATAGTTTATAAAAGGCAAAAGAGTTTTTAGAATCTGCTTTTAAAAAGTCGCGATTTAAATCAAGGTGCTTGGCATTGCCTCTGAATCCTTGCCCCATCGGACCGTTTTGGTTGGCTCTTGTTTTCTCCCTTCTATTCAAGGAACCACCAATATTATACATGGGAATAATGGCAATACAAATTGAATCTAAAAAATCAGGATTCTGCAACAAACACTGTTCTGCAAAAAGTATTGAGGCATCAACACCACAACTTTCTCCTGGATGAATACCATTGTTTATTAGAATTACATTTTTAGTAATGTCCTCAATTGATTCAATTGGGTTATTATCAATGATAAAGCAATGTATTGGCAAACCAGCATCAGAAGTGCCTATGGTTAGCCATTTGGCATTTTTATACTTTTCATCTAATCTTTTGTATGCCTGGTGAACTTGAACAAGCTCTAGGGTTTCATTTTTTGAAAAGCTAAAGTCAAGTTGAGCCTTCCCCGAAAGGGTTAATAATAAAATTCCTAAGAGTAAAAGGTGTTTCATAATGTTAGAAATGAATTTCAAATTAAATGATCTAATTTGAAAAAATTACAAAAGAGTAATAGAACAATTACTAGATCAACTGAATAGAATCAATAATGAATCCTATATTTGAAAAACAAAATTAACTTTTATGAAAAACAAACTTCTTTTAGTAATTGCTTTTGCTGGATTTATTTTTTCTGCAAATTCCCAAGTAATGTCAAAAAACGCTATTGGATTAAGACTTGGTGGCGGCGTGCATGGTTCTGGGGCTGAAATCTCGTACCAATTAGGATTGGGGTCAACCAATCGATTAGAGTTTGACCTAGGTTTCTCTAATCATGAATATTATCAAGGTTTTAATTTGAATGGGGTATATCAATGGGTTATGCCTATTCAGGACAGATTTAGCTGGTATGTAGGACCAGGAGTAGAAGTTGGCTCTTGGGATTATAAAACTAGCTACTACAATTGGAGAGGAACAACCTATACTGAATACCATGACCATGGATTTTTCCTAGGAATTGGAGGACAAATTGGAGTTGAATACACCTTTCAAATTCCTTTACAATTATCTATCGATTACCGCCCTACCTTCTTTATCATGAATGGATATGATGGTAATGGATTCGGTGGCTCTGCAGCGTTATCGGTAAGATACTTATTTTAGTATAGGAATATGCAGAACTTAGATTATCTCTATAAGGAACCTCAAGACTCATCTTCAGACAAACTAATTGTTCTGCTTCATGGTTACGGTAGTAATAAGGAAGATTTATTTTCTTTTGCAAACCACATCAACACAAAATGCCACATCGTTTCTCTTGAGGCTCCCTTAGATTTACCTATGGGAGGAAACGCATGGTATTCTATTAACTTTTCTGAAGAACAAGGAAAGTGGAACGATTTAAATGAGGGGAAAAAAGCCCTAAAAATCATTAAAGAAAATATTGAATTCTGGAAAGCTAAGTTAAAGGCAAATGAAGTTTTGGCTTTGGGATTTTCTCAAGGTGCAATACTCAGCTACTCTTTGGCTTTTTCTTATCCAGAATTAATAAACTCTGTAGTTGCCATGAGTGGTTACTTTTTAGAAGACCTCTCTTCTATTACCAAGCGGAATAAACCTTTTTCAATCTTTGCTTCTCACGGAATTGTTGACAATGTAATTCCTCTTCAATGGGCTTCAGACAGTGTTGTTAAAATTGATTCTGAAGGAAATGACATTACTTTTAAAACTTACCCTGTAGGCCACGGTGTATCTCCGGAAAACTTTCAAGACCTACAACTTTGGTTAAAAGATCATCTATGGATGTAGTTCACTCCTCGAACTTCATTTAGAATTCCCATTAAATATTAGAAAATAAAAAAACCCCGCAACTTCTTGCGGGGGTAAACCAAACTAACCTAACCTATTAACCTATGAAAAGATGACCATAGAAGTAGGTCATAGTTTCTTTTACAAAGATGCGGCGTAATTGGTGTCGAGGCTTTCACATGTGTTGCATGATTTTTACGTTTCGTGCAACCCATATATTTTAACATTTTTTTTCCTAGAAATAAAGAAGCCCCCGAAAAACGGGGGCTTACCAACCAAACTAACCTAACCAATCAAGAGCAGCTAGGTGTGCTGCTCAATTATTTAACGCACCATTTGGTAAAATGGTTTGGTCAAATCCAAAAAAATGTCTTAAAAAAATGTTAACATAAAAAAAGGGAGACCTAGCCTCCCTTTAATGATCTGTTATTCAAATGCTTAAACAAGTTCTTTTACAAGACCTGCTGCCTCTTTTAATTGAATAGCGCTGTAAACTTTAAGTCCTGAATCGTCAATAATCTTCTTAGCTTCTTCAGCATTAGTACCTTGAAGTCTTACAATAATCGGCACATTAATCTCTCCAATGTTGTTGTAAGCATCTACAATACCTTGGGCTACTCTGTCACATCTTACAATTCCTCCAAAAATATTTACCAAAATTGCCTTTACATTAGAATCTCTTAAAATAATTCTAAATGCTGTTTCAACTCTAGCAGCATCAGCAGTACCACCTACGTCTAGGAAGTTAGCTGGATTTCCACCGGCCATTTTGATAATATCCATGGTTGCCATTGCAAGACCTGCTCCGTTAACCATACAACCTACATTACCATCAAGTTTCACGAAGTTAAGACCTACTTCACCCGCTTCTACTTCAGTAGCGTCTTCTTCTCTTGTATCTCTAAGTTCTGCAATTTCTTTATGTCTGAACAATCCGTTGTCATCTAATGCAACTTTAGCATCAACTGCCATTATTTTATCATCAGATGTTTTTAATACAGGATTAATTTCGAATAGAGAAGCATCAATACCGTCATAGGCTGCGTAAAGTGAGGTAACAAATTTTACCATTTCTTTAAAAGCAACGCCTGAAAGACCTAGGTTAAATGCAATCTTTCTAGCTTGAAAAGGCATTAATCCTACTTTAGGATCAATTTCTTCTGTAAAAATTAAATGAGGAGTTTTATCAGCTACTTCCTCAATGTCCATTCCTCCTTCTGTAGAATACATAATCATGTTTCTACCTGATTGACGGTTTAATAATACAGACATATAAAACTCAGAAGTTTCACTTTCACCTGGATAGTAAACATCTTCTGCAATCAATACTTGGTGTACCTTTTTACCTTCGGCAGAGGTTTGAGGAGTCACTAAGTTCATACCAATAATGTCATTAGAAATAGATTTTACATCATCTAATGATTTGGCAAGCTTAACACCACCACCTTTACCACGACCACCTGCGTGAACTTGAGCTTTTATAACCCACCAGCTAGTTCCGGTTTCTTCTGTCATTTTTTTTGCAGCTTCTACCGCTTCTTCTGGAGTAGTTGCCACAAGACCGCGTTGAACGCGAACACCATATCCGGCTAATATTTCCTTTCCTTGGAATTCATGTAAATTCATATCGTTGTCGTGTTTTGTATCGCAAAAATAGAAACCTGAGTACAATTGAGGAAATAAAAACCAATATATATTCTCTGATTTTGGAATATTCTTTTTTTAGCTGCATTTTAAAGCAAGAGAACTTTGTTTACTGAGCTGAAAAACAATGTGTTAATATGATTTCCGTGGTTAAGCAAATCATTTTTTTCGATAATTTATATTCTAGATTACTATGAAAATATATTTTAACACAAAAATTGAACTGTTTAAAGAGCGTAAACCTTATTTTTGAAATCCGCTAAAACAAAGCAAATTGAGTACGAAAAACATTGTCTACGCCGAAAATATTGTAAAGAGTTACGGGAAATTACAAGTATTAAAGTCCGTTGATTTTGCATTACCAGAAAACAAGGTGGTCTCTATAATGGGAGCGTCTGGCGCTGGTAAAACTACCTTGTTGCAAATATTGGGAACTTTAGATAAACCCGATTCTGGAAAATTAGAAATTGACGGAATAGAACTCAGCGATTTATCTGAAAAGGAGATTTCTAAACTGAGAAATGAAAAAATTGGATTTGTATTTCAATTCCATCACCTACTCCCAGAATTTACGGCTCTTGAAAATATTTGTATACCGGGATTTATTGCCAAAAAAAATCAAAAGGACGTTGAAGAAAAAGCTAAATTTTTAATGAATTCTATGGGGGTTTTTGAAAGAAAAAACCATAAACCCTCAGAATTGTCGGGGGGTGAACAGCAACGAATTGCTATTGCAAGGGCCATGATTAATGATCCTGCGGTTGTCTTTGCAGATGAACCTACCGGAAATTTAGATTCAAAAAACGCTCAGATTCTAAATGAAATGTTCTTGAAAATGAATAGCGATTTTAATCAATCATTTGTTCTTGTTACTCACAATAGAGAGCTAGCAAACTTGGCTGATATTCAGTTAACAATGAAAGACGGTAATTTTATCAATGGATAAAGCTGAACTAAGAGACTTCTTAAATGAAAAGGCAGCACAATACCAAAACTCTGCCTTTTTTGACTCTGATCCCATTCAAATTCCCGCTAGATTTCAACAATTAAAAGACATTGAAATTTCTGCATTTCTCACGGCTACCCTTGCTTGGGGAAACAGAAAATCCATCATCAAAAAATGTACTCAACTAATTGAATTAATGGACAATGCGCCATCTGACTTCATTCAAAATTTTACTATATCAGATTTAAGTTTATTCAAAACCTTTGTTCATAGAACTTTTGACTTTGAGGACCTTGAATTCTTTCTTTTACAGCTTCAAAAGCTTTATCGAAAATCAGATTCTCTAGAGGTGTATTTTAAGCCTTCTGATTCATCTGCTCAGAATATGATAAGTGGGATCATGAACTTTAGAAGTGAGTTTTTAGGTGATTACTCAGGACGTACCACAAAACATTTAGCAAATCCTGAAAAGGGCTCTACGGCTAAAAGAATCAATATGTTTTTGCGATGGATGGTTAGGACAGGTCCTGTAGATTTTGGGGTGTGGAAAACGATTCCTACCTCTATTTTATCTTGTCCATTAGATGTTCATTCTGGAAGAGTTGCAAGAAAACTTAATCTCTTACACAGAAAGGCGAATGATCAAAAAGCCGTGATAGAGTTAGACAAAGCCTTGCGCCTTATGGATCCAAAAGACCCTGTTAAATATGACTTTGCACTTTTTGGACTCGGTGTCTTTGAAAAGTTCTAATCTAAATTTGCAAATTTTTGAAGTTCAGTAGATTCAAAAACTCTCTTGTTTACAGGATTGTTGCAAATGTATATCATTGCTTTGGCCACCGATTTCGCGGTTATTCCCTTGTATTTTTTAGGAATTAAAAATCCTAGGGTTTTATACAATGAAATTGCTAATCCCTCTCCTACTCTTTTTTCCTTTCGATCTCCTAACAGCAAACTAGGTCGGACAGAAAATGAATTATCGGGTAAAATTTTAAAAACCTCATTTTCCATTTCACCTTTCAGTTTATTGTAAAAAATGCTGCTTTTTTCATTGGCTCCCATGGCAGAAACCACCACATACTTTTGAACTTTATTTTCCGCAGACCACTTAGCCCAATCTACGGGAATTCCATAGTCAATGTCTCTATATTCGCCTTTGTCAGGAGTTTTACTTCTAGTGGTGCCAATACAAATAAACACTTCGTCAACTGACCCTAAACCAAAAGAACTAGGTTCCATAACATTTCCCGAAATAACCTCTGTTTTTTCACTTTCGTGGGATGAAGGACGTCTCACGGGACAAATAACTTTTGAATAGTGGGAATCTTCAATTAATAGGTTAACCAATTCACCACCTACCAAGCCACTAGACCCAACAACAAGAGCTACTTTATTCATTTTTATTTTCTTTTTTTATCAAGGTATAAGTTATTCTAGGACTTTCTTCTGTTGTACTCTCCCCTTTCCATTGATCCCCAATAATAGGATCAACTTCTTCTGGATCTTCGTTTTCAAATGGATTGGGTTCATCAAATCGTTCTGGTAATTTTTGTCCCATAAAAAGTAATGCCATTAAAAATCCCATTAAGGCACCGCTTAAATGACCTTCCCAACTGATTCCTTCTTCAATGGGCAAAACACCCCAAATGAGTCCGCCGTATAAAAATCCCACTAATAAACTTAAACTCAGTAAATACTTATTGATATTTATGATTCCGCTGAAAAACAAGAAGAAGGCCAAGGCGTAAACAATTCCACTGGCTCCTATATGATATCCACTATCGGCAATAAACCAGGTTAAAATACCGGTGCCAAACCAAGATATTAGAAGAATTACCCCGAACACTTTTGGGTAAAAGTATCTCAAAGCAATAAGGAGGACCAAGAGAGAGGAAATGTTACCCAG
This sequence comes from uncultured Schleiferiaceae bacterium, assembly GCA_965661055.1. GTDB lineage: Bacteria > Bacteroidota > Bacteroidia > Flavobacteriales > Schleiferiaceae > CBFHSF01. The sequence goes on from CBFICS010000014.1 coordinate 16,905, forward strand.
TAAATGAGCTATATCTCCGTGCAGAAAGGGCATAAATAAGATTCCCCACAACCCACTTATTTTTCCTGGATTTAATCCCAAATGAAAGGCATTAGGATAAAACAAAAACTGAAGCAGGTAGGCAAATGAAATTACTCCAATAATAATTATTGGGATAATGAAATATACTTTTAGATTTGTTACTTCTTTTGTCATTACTTCGAAAGTAACGTTTAAATTTTAGATTGGTTTAACCTATTTATTTCTCGTGAAAAATTCCTCCATTCCATTAGCTGAAAGAATGCGTCCTAAGACGCTTGATGAATATATAGGTCAAGAAGAATTACTGGGGGCGAATGGGTATTTACGAAGAATAATTGAGGGTGGTATTTTACCGAGTATTGTATTTTGGGGTCCCCCCGGAGTTGGAAAAACCACTTTAGCACAAATATTAGCTCAAACAGCAAAGGCTAACGTGTTTCAGTTAAGTGCTATCAATAGCGGTGTTAAAGACATTAGAGAGGTTTTAGAAAAGGCTAAAAAGTCTAGTTTGTTTTCTGGGATAAAACCTGTTTTATTTATTGATGAAATTCACCGTTTTAGCAAATCACAACAAGACAGTTTGTTGGGTGCTGTTGAAAAGGGAATTATTACCCTAATTGGTGCTACAACAGAAAATCCAAGTTTTGAAGTAATTCCAGCGCTATTGTCAAGGTCTCAAGTATATACATTAAAACCATTATCATTAGAGAACTTAAAATCTATAGTATATCAAGCGCTAGAAAAAGATGAGCTCTTAAAGGAGTTAAAGGTAGAAGTCTCTGAATGGGAATCTCTATTGAAATTTTCTGGTGGTGACGCCAGAAAGCTTCTTAATACCCTTGAAGTTGTAATTAGCTCAGAGTCAAGTGACAAAATTGTCATTACCAATCAAAAGGTCCAATCTTCACTACAGAACAACCCTTTGAACTATGACAAAGACGGTGAAATGCACTATGACATTATCTCTGCCTTTATTAAATCTATCCGCGGAAGCGACCCCAATGCAGCGGTTTACTACCTAGCCAGAATGATTGAAGGTGGTGAAGACCCAAAGTTTATTGCACGAAGATTGATTATTCTTGCATCTGAAGACATTGGCAACGCCAATCCTACGGCTTTAATCCTTGCCAATAATACCTTTGATGCCATTCAGAAAATTGGAATGCCTGAAGGCAGAATTGTGTTAAGTCAATGTGTTATTTACCTAGCTAGTTCAGCAAAGAGCAATGCAAGTTACATGGCTATTAACAAAGCCATGGAGGAGGTGAAAAACAGTGGTGACCTGTCAATACCACTAGCAATGAGAAACAGCCCTACCAAGCTAATGAAAGAGCTTGGATACGGTGATGGATATAAATACTCTCACGATTATCCGAATAACTTTGTGGAGCAAGAGTTTTTGCCTTCAGAAATCAAAGGGAAGAATTTTTTTTCCTTTGGGGAAAACAATAGAGAGCAGTCCTTAAAAAAATGGCTACTTCACTTATGGAAAAACAAGTATAATTGGTAATAAAAAAAGGGAGCGATTTGCTCCCTTTTTTATATTCCTTAATATACTAATACTAAAATCCATCAAAAGGTTTGGTAACAGTTACGGAGTTACCATCACAATCAGCAGAAAGTTGGAAAATGTTATTACATCCATCAGCACTTAAGAAATCAATTCCCATGTTGGCTGTAGAAATACTATCTCCTGTCAAAGTTAAGGATGCTTCCCCTTCAGTTATTCCGTAAGAACAAGTTCTATCATAAACAAATGCTGGTGCAATCGATGAAGTAAACTGTAAGTTATTTGTAGTACTTGAAGCTGATGAAGTTCCAGAAAGTGTATAAGAATCATCGGTTAAGTCATAGGTAGTAGAATAACCAGCTGTCCATGTTAGGTTCATTGTAGACGAGAATGTCAAATCACTTCCTACCCCAAGGTTTGTACATGCCAATTCTAAGGTGTAAGCACCAGAGGTTCCACCAAGGTTTTCAATTGACATTTCTCCTGTAATATCTGTTTCATCTACAGAATAATTATCAAGAATAATTTCTACTTGACCTCCTTGTGTTAAGTAGTCACCTGTGTATCCTGCTACAATTCTACCTTTTCTTGAGTTACCTGACAAGTTGCCAAAGTCAATGAATAATGAATCTGAGGTAAGAGTACAGTTAGCTCCATCAATAAAATTCATACCCGTTGCATTTAAAACAGAATCTCTAAGCGCAACATCTAAACTGTTAACGATGCCTACAAAAGCACCGGTAGCCTCTACATAACTTTCGCCAACCGCAAAGTCATCTTCATCAATTCCACAAATGTTTTCAATATCCTCACAAGAAGCAAGAGCGAAAGCACTAGCAATTAAAGGAATTGCAAATAATTTTGACATTTTCATATCTATGTTTTTAGGTTTATTAATTAATTGGTTTTTTTATCATTTTCAGGTTCTTCAACCTTTTCTACATTTTCAGTTTTTTCTTCACTTTCAGGGATTGCCTGAGGGGCTTCTGGCTCTTCTGTTCTTTTGTAATGTCCTTTAGAAAAGTCCCAGAAACTAAGGTTAAATCCAAACAACACACTAGAAGAACGAGCTTTAGCTGGATCGGTAAAGGCTAATACATTGTCAGACATTACTGAAAATTGTACTGCACCCGCTCTTAATGAAAGTCCTGCACCTACATTACCTTGGGTATCATTCAACATGTTATAGCTGACGTTGAAATGAATCCACCTAGCCCATCGCCCGATGTAAACCAAGCTGTAGTCATTGTAATATTCACCGTTGGGAATTGCTGTACCTCTATACACTGCACCAAATCCGTGTTTTGGTGTAATCATGTACTCTGTTGAAGCAGATATGGTCATCGGCATTCTGGTGGTATAAGAAGTGCCTTCAGATTCTTTAAAATCAAAAGCCTCTGCTAGAGAATCTGTTATGTAATCAAAATTTGCATTATCACCATCATTGATGTCGTAATTATAACCATCCCAAACAAATTCACCTTCTGATGAATAGTTTAAAAGCTCTTCATTCCATTTTATAGAACCAATATCATTTACGGCCGCAGAAACACTCCAATTATCTTTGATCTGATAATTTGCTCCTATGTCAAAGCCAAGACCATTGTTGGGACCAAAAGTGTAATTGTTGATTAAATCAGTGGTGTTAATATCATCTCCTTTTACAAATTGCCTTGCCCCACCGGTTTGTATTAATATGTCATTGGTGAATTTAATTTGATCTACATCACTGTAAATACTCATATTAAAACGAGTGGTTTGAAGGTTGTAAATACCTACATAATATTTACCTCTAACCCCTACGGTCAACTTATCATTTAAGAAAGATCTCTGCACCCCTAAATGGTAAGTATTATAACCCACCATAAATTGATTCATATCTTCTACCGCAACTTCCTTTTGAAAAAAATCATCCGATGCATTGCCATAATAGGCCAACCTTAATAAGGTTGATGGAATTTGATAGTTGTTGGTTCCTGACTGGTATGCCCCCAGCGACCAAAAGTACTTTCCGGTTTTAAAGCCTAGATTAAAAAACTCAATGTTTTCCGTTAAGTAAACCCTATCCTTGTCGTTTAGATTACCAATAATTCTCGGAAGAGCTTCATTTAAATCAACGTCTTTTCCAAAAATATCATAAACAGAAAACGCGGTAGACTGAACTGTAACATCAATATTAGAAAGGGCCGGAATTCCTAAATACCATCTGTAAGGTGTTGGTTTTCCTGGATTCAAAATTTGATTCTGAGGTAGGTGGTCAAAAGTGTACAACCCTAAAGACCTTTGCCCCATTGCGTCGCGGTTGCTCAAAAAAAACGCAACCAAAACTATGATAAAAAATGAATACTTTATTCTCATTGTGTAAGCTCTAGGTTAAGTTTTGTTCTAACAGCAATGGCAACTTCCATAGAGTAATCATTGTAAATTTTCACTACCGTTTGACCATTGTTGGTGGTATTTAGGTGAGTTCTAATTAATAATGACTCAGAAAGCAATAACTTATTGAGTTGGTCAGTATCCAATGATAAAATCGCATTGGTTCTTGCAGGAGCAGTAACTCTTCCATTGGCATTAACTGCTGCAGGCATCATTAGGTTAGGAATAGAAAATGTGTCTATTGGGTTTCCAATGGCATTTAACAGCACTAATTCTAGGTCAGTTTCTAACGGAAACCCATTATCAACGGCAAAGTATAGGTCTAGTTTTTCAATGGGATTATCTTGATCCCTTAGGCTACCCCAATTAATATCTGGAATTTCTTGCTCGAACATCATGTTGTCTGCTCTGAGCTCTAAAGGAAGTTCCATTTTTAAATCTACAGAAACGGCCCCATCTGCAAGAATAAAATTATCAATACCAGTATTTCCGTTTGGATTTGAAACAACTATGCCATCAAACAATAAGTTGCTTGGAAGATTTGAAATAAAATCGACGATATTGCTCGAGTTTTTATCAATCAACACCTGTGTAGTATCCCAGGTTCCAGGAACCGTTGGTCCTTGAATAGTCTGAGGAACTAAGCTTAATGCTTCAATGGTCCCGTCTTTTGATATTCCATCAATGTCTAGATCTAATTGAAGTGGTAGGCCTATGTTTGAAGCAACGTTTAACTTAATAATCGGATTTTCAAGGTATAAGCCTGAAACAAACTTTTCAATTCCACCTAGGTCTACTTGAAAACTAGAAGAAGGAATACCATGATCTCTGTTACCTAAATATCCAACAACATCATTTGGAACCAAATTAATAAACTCAATTGAAATTTCAATATCTGTTCCAGCAGGAGCTGTAGAAGAAGAAAGAACTTCAAAGGTTAAATCAAGGTTGTTATAAGGATTAGGACCAATGGTAAAGTCAATGCTTGTTCCTGACAAATCAATATATCCGGTAGTACTCGTTCCTACCCCATTTAAATTAAATGTAGTGGGATTGCCATTTCCAAAAGTTCCATTCCCTAAGTCAAATAAAATGTCAACATTTCCTGTTGATGGATTGGTTACAGTCCATTGAATACCTCCAGAACTAAACGATGCAGATTTTAATGATGCACCCGCGATTGTGTTTAATGATGTTGAGAGACTTAAAGGTGGATCTCCTACTTTTACCATTTGCACCGTAGGGGCCTGTGCAGGAATTTGGGCAAAATCACTAATGCCGTACCCAAAGATTGAATCCTTTTCGTAAATAATCCTGATTAGGTTGTCACTATCAACAGTGACCACACTATCTTCTTCCACTAAATCAGATAGGCGGAGGTGTGTTTTTACCAAGGGAACAACCCACTCGGAATTAAGAGTTACCTTATTCACCTTGTCAAAATCTAAATCTGACAAGCAAGAGGTAGCAATGACACCTAAAAACAAGATGACAATAAGCTTTTTCATAGGACTAACCGGTTTCTCACAAATGTAAGAAAAACCTTAACGTATTGCAATACCCAAATTTAGGGATATCAAAAATCTAATATCTTAATTTCAGTTCGTCTGTTTAGCCTTCTTCCCTCATCAGAATCGTTTGATGATATGGGCATGGTTTCGCCATAGCCCTTAGAGGTTAAGCGTTTATTATCTATACCTTCCTCAACTAAAAATTCCAGTACACTTTTAGCTCTAGAATTTGACAAGGTTAAATTACTTGCCGGTGAACCTACATTATCCGTATGTCCCTGAATTTCAATTTTTATTGTCGGATTTTCATTTAAAAACCTAACGAGTTCATTGAGTTCGTTTTTAGAGGGTTCTAATAGGTTGTATTTATTCGTTGCGAAAAGAATGTTCGCCAGAATGAATTGTTCGTCAACCTTTATTTTCTCTAAAAGCACATCCATTTTTTGAGGGTCAATTTCTTTTGAAGTGGCCAATGAAAAGTTCTTAGAGTAGATTAGATAGCCTTTTTGATTAATATCTAAACTGTAGTCAGAATTTGCAGGAAGCGCAATAGAATAATATCCATTTTTTGCTGAGCGTAAAGTTTTTTGCTGCTTATTATTGCTCAAATTAAAAATCTCTATTTCAGTTGAGATGGGTTTGCCAGTCTCTTTATCTTTTACTATTCCTTCAATCCAGGCAATAGGAATGGCTCTATTATCACCTTCTAGAGTAAATGTGTAGAGATCGTAATACTTAATCTTACCACTTTCTGGCGAAATATCTGATGCGTAAAAACCGGTTTTACCATCGGGGCCAATAACTAATGAAAATTCGTCGCGATAAGTGTTTATGGGGTAACCCAGGTTTTTGGGTGTACTCCAACTTCCGTCAGGTCTTTTTCTGGAAACATAAATATCCTTACCCCCCATCCCTGGATGTCCGTCAGAAACAAAATACAACGATTGATTGTCAAAATGAATAAAGGGGGATTCTTGAATATACTGATTATTAATACTGTCTGAAAGTGTTTTGGCTTTGGTCCAATACCCTTTAGGAGAAAAAGTAGAAACCATTATGTTGGTGTTTTTTGAACGACCACTTTTCCCCCTAGTAAAATAAAGAGTTAGACCATCTGGTGAAATAGAAGGTTGTGACTCCCAAGCTCTTGAGTTAATGCTATCACCTAAATTCCTGGGTTCTGACCATTCCCCAGAGCCTAGCTTATAACTAAAGTAAATGTCACACGATCCATATCCGTCAAACCTTTCACAGCCAGCAAAAAACAAGAAATTACCATCTGCCGAAAGGCTTTGTGCCCCTTCGTTTAAATTACTATTTAACCTACCTTCAAGTCGTCTACCAACCGTCCATCCGGAATCTGTTTTCACACTTGTATAAAAGTCTTCATCTCTTTTTTTACCTTCAGGATTTCTGGAGGTATAAACAAGTGTTTTGCCATCGCCAGAAATACTCGGAAAATATTCCATAGCCTCTGTGTTAAAAGGCAATGCCACAGGGTTAAATGGAACCGGATTCTGAATTGCCACTACGGCAAAATCGCAATTGGCTAAGTATCTATTTACTTCGGTAATTAATCCTGGAGAGGCCCTGTCGTAGTTTTTGTACTTTTCAAAGGAGGATCTTGCTCCTTCATAATCACCCAAGTTAAAATCATTTATACCTAATTTGTAATAAATAAACTCCCCTCCACCATGTTTTAAAGCTTCTCTGTATTGTGCGCCACTATTTTCAAAATCTTCTTCCAAAAGAAATAAATCACCCAAAAAAACATAGGCGTCAATGTATTCTGGAGATTCTTGTAGGGCTTTATTAAGTTTTCTTTTCACTTCCGGATAATTTCCTTGCCTAACCAGCTCTTGTGCATCTCTAAATAACTTCCTTGCCTTTCTAGATTGGCCACTTACGTGGGAAGTAGTGAAAAGTAAAACCGATAATAACAGAATAAATTTAAGCCTATTTGGGATCATTAATACCACGTGTTAATTAAGTTGTTGACTAAATAACGTAAAACATATGAATTGAGGTCTAATTAATGATTGATTTTATTAATTTTGTGCCTTTGGTGAAAATCCTATGAAAGTACAAGACGCTTACGAGCAGGTCAAAGAAGTATTTACAGAGTTTCTTGAGAAAAACGGGCAAAGAAAAACTCCCGAGCGATATGCCATACTCAAAGAAATATACCAAGTGCAGGACCATTTTGATATTGAGTCTTTGTACATATCTATGAAAAATAAAAATTATAGGGTAAGTAGAGCCACCTTATACAATACAATAGACCTCTTAATGCAGTGTAAACTGGTGAGAAAGCACCAGTTTGGACAAAATCAAAGTCATTACGAAAAGTCATACTTCAACAAACAGCATGACCATATTATTGTAACTGACACTGATGAAGTAATTGAGTTTTGTGATCCTAGAATTCAAACGATAAAAAACACCATTGAAGAAGTATTTGGAATTACCGTAACCGGTCACTCTTTATATTTCTATGCTCAAAAAAATCCAGAGGATTCTAAAAAAGACAATTCAGAAAAAAATTAACCATAATCACCATCTGTCATTCATGGCTGTAGATGTACTATTAGGTCTTCAATGGGGAGACGAAGGAAAAGGAAAAATCGTTGATGTATTCACCAAGAAATACGATATTATCGCTAGATTTCAAGGAGGACCAAACGCTGGTCACACACTTGAATTTGACGGTATTAAACACGTATTACACACTATTCCCTCAGGAATCTTCCATGAAGGAGTAATGAACGTGGTGGGTAATGGAGTTGTTATTGACCCCATCATCTTTAAAAAAGAAATCGTTGCTCTTTTAGAAATTGATAAAACCATCCTAGACAGGCTGTGTATTTCTAGAAAAGCTCATTTAATTCTACCCTCTCATAGAATTTTAGATGCCGCTTCTGAGTCTGCAAAAGGCAAAAAGAAAATTGGCTCTACTCTAAAGGGTATTGGTCCAACTTACATGGATAAAACCGGAAGAAACGGTTTACGTGTGGGTGATACCGAAATGGCAGATTTTAAATCTAGGTATGACAACTTAGTTCAAAAACACACAGAATTAATCAATCTTCACAATTATTCTTTTGATATTACAGAAATGGAGAAGGAATGGTTTGAAGCCATTGGGTTCTTAAAAACCATTCCTTTTATTGATTCTGAAGAGTACCTGCACCAAAGTCTTTCAAAGGGTAAAACCATTTTGGCAGAAGGTGCTCAAGGAACTCTTTTAGACATAGATTTTGGAACGTACCCTTTTGTAACATCATCTAACACTACCTGTGCGGGAGCTTGTACGGGTCTTGGTATTGCTCCAAACCGAATCAAAGAAGTGTTTGGAATTTTTAAGGCTTATACCACTCGTGTGGGAAGTGGCCCCTTCCCTACTGAGTTGTTTGACGAAGTAGGTGAAACTCTTCAACGAAATGGAAATGAATTTGGAGCTACCACGGGTAGAGCTAGAAGATGTGGTTGGGTTGATTTACCGGCTTTAAAATATGCCATTCAGGTAAACGGAGTTACGCAGCTTATCATGATGAAAGCTGATGTGCTTTCTGGTTTAAAAGAAATAAAAGTAGCTGTAGCCTATAATTACAACGGTGAAAGAATTGAACACTTGCCGTTTGATGTAAAAGAAGAAAACATAGAGCCCATCTACGAAACCCTACCAGGTTGGGAGGAAGATTTAACAGAAATGACTGATGAATCACAATTTCCAAAAGCTTTTGCCGATTACATTACATATTTAGAACAAAAATTAAATGTGCCGATTAAACTGGTTTCAATTGGTCCAGATCGTAGGCAAACCATTATTCGTTGATACTGAATTTCAATAATATAAAGTACAGGTCTAAGATTACCTTGGTAATCTTGGGCCTTTTTTTATGGTCTCCATTGTTTCTAAAGGGACAAAAAGGAGAGTCGAAGTTCGTAAACTATACGGCAGAATCTTCCTATTTCTCTAAGTCTACCGGATACTTCCGATTAATCGGGAATGCAACCTTGAAACACAAAGGTGCCGTATTAATCAGTGATTCAGCTCATTTTTACAGCAAAGAGAACATTTACATTGCCTACAACAATGTTAGAATGAACCAGGGCGATAGCATTCGATTAACAGGTGATAAACTTGTGTATAACGGTCCTACGAGAATTATTGATGTAACCGGAGATGTTACTTTTACCGATGGCAATATGACCTTGAAAACGAAAGAACTTATTTTTAACCGAGAAACTAACCAAATTTCCTTTCCATATTTCGGTGAAATTTTAAACGGAGAAACTAAGTTAACCTCTAAAAGGGGCTACTACCAGACGGGTTACAAACAATTTAGCTTCAAAGACAGCGTAAGAATTGACCATCCTGATTACAAAATCGAAGCCGACACTCTGCTATATAGTAGCCCGTCAAAAACAGCCTACTTTAGAGGTCCTACGACCCTAAAGGGTGATTCAAGCTTCATTTACTGCGAGCGAGGATCTTTCAACATGACCAATGATGTCGCTAATTTTACCCAAAATGCTTTTATTAGAGACGGAAGGAGCTTTTTAAGAGGTGATTCTATATACTACGAAAGAAATACTGGGTTGGGTGAACTCTTTGGCAATGTGTTTATTGAAGATACGGTTCAACACTTCTTTATCACCGGACAGCTTGGTATTTATACCCAAAAGCCTGAACATGCATTTATCACTGGCTCCCCTATTTATTCTCAAGTACTAAAGAAAGACACTCTTCATATCTATGGAGACACCATTCAAATTGATGAAATAAAAAAAGGTAGAGAACTAAAAATTTCTCATCATGTTTTAATGTATAAAAGTGATTTTTCTGGTAAATGCGACTCTCTTTACTATTCTGATATTGACTCTAGTTTTACCTTTTACAAGGATCCTATTTTATGGAACTACAAGACACAATTGACTTCAGATGAGATGTTCATAACTACTAAAAATCAAGAACTTGACTCGTTACACATGATTGGAAACGCCTTTATGCTTAACGATGTTGATTCTGTTCACTACGACCAAGTAAAGGGAAGAAATATGTTCGGTACGTTTAAGAATAATGAATTGAGGACCTTGTACGTTTCAGGTAACGGACAAACCATGTACTACATTTACGATTCTAAACAAGGCGAATACATAGGTGGGTATAGAGCAGACTGTAGCAACATGCTTATTAAACTCAGTGAAAAAAAGGTCCAAACCATTAACTTTATGGTTAAACCTCACAGCATAATTTATCCGTTAGATAAAATTCCAATCGGTGAGCAAAGACTTAAAGGATTTAAGCCTAGATTTGAAGAAAAGCCAAATTCTAGAAACGATTTGTTGCCATGAAAAAATTGATAATTCTCTTAATTGCTTTTAACTCCCTAAGTGCATTGGGACAATCATTACTTATACCCATGCGCGATTCTACTGATTGGGTTAAGTTTGATCAAATTGCAGAAAGTAATGAGTCTTGGGTTTTTATTTTTTTTAACGACAATTCTAATCCAGAATCTTATGCTCTTAGTAAATCAGATTATTTTGATGATTTCCAAAAAGACTTTGACACCAAAGGGGTTCCATTGCTGATCAACTTAGAGATCAAAAACTTAGCTATTTGGAGTAGGCATTTTAACATTATCAGCACCCCTACCCTAATTTTTCTGAAAAACAACATCATTTATCATCGTGTAGAAGGTTTCCCATCAGAAGATTTTAAGTCTTTATACCAGACAGCTCAAAACAACTTTAGTAATATCCCTCAATTTCAAAAACAGTTTGAATCTGAGCAAGTTTCTAACAAAGACCTTATTTCATTAATCTATTTTGAGTATTACAACAGAAACTATAAGGCGCTTAATTATTTAGTTCCGGCAATGGAGTTAAAAATTAAAGATGAGGACTTAAAAGACACTGTATACTGGGACTATTTTATTGACTTTGGGTTAGATAGGAATTCTGCGTTATTTCAGACCATTCGTGACTTTCCAGAGCTTTTAACCACAGAAAAAGATACTTTTCCGTTTGACCTTTTTGCAGAACGTGCACTTGCTTTTAATGCATCCGCTTTCGCGGGAGGTTTAGATTCTTCAAGTATTCCGGTATTGGAATCTGATATTATTGTCCCCCTTTCTAACGACAGTATTAAAGCCGAATACCTAACATTAGAACTTTGGCAAGACTTTCTAGCGACAAAAAAGCGATGGTCATCGTATAAAAAAATAACAGAAACCTTTTTAAAGGAGCATCCTATCAGTGAAATGGTTTGCAGTGAAACAGATAAAGCCCTTGCCTTAAATTACAACTACTATTCAAGTGAAGTAATGGATTGGATAGAATGGGGATTAAAAGAGAAGCCAACGACCTCTCTCTACATAAGAAAAGCCTACCTAGAGCTCAATAAGGGCCGTTATCAAGAGGCTTATGAAAGTGCAAAAAATGCCATAGACTACGCCAATAGTTCTGAAGAAAAAATGGAGGCCATTAATTTCTTCAATCAAATGAATGGCGGGGGTTACTAGTCAATAACACCCTTTTCTTTTAGAATTTTGGCAATGTTTGGCTTAAAGTAATTAGGCCCTTTCAACACTTTTCCATCTTCTCTGTAAATAGGTTTACCGTCTTCACCTAGTTTAGACATGTTACTTCTTTGAATTTCTTCAAAGACCTCTTCAATTACATCTTGCAAACCATGTTTTAAAATGGTGCCAGAGAGAATGTACATCATATCGCCTAAAGCATCCGCAATTTCAACCATATCACCCCTTTCAGCGGCCTCTAAATACTCTTCATTTTCTTCTCTCATCAGTTTATATCTCAACATATAATCGTCATGAGACAGTTGTGCAACGGGGCTTTCTGCGTTTCCTATTCCAAAAGTATCGTGAAAAATAGCTACGTGGTTTATTTGCTTTTTCATGTCATTTAATGAGATTGGTTGTACATTTGATTAAAACACGAATATAATGGAAAACATTACTACCGGGCATTGGATTTTTGCAGGGATATTTTTCTTCCTTTTCTTGGGCTACCTTGTTTGGTCTTATAGAAAAGATTTACCCCTTCATAAAATACATTATAAGGGAAGTATGACTTTTGTCCTTGTTCTCATTCTAATATTCTTCCTAATTTTCATTTTCAAAAGAATTTTATAAATATTAGAAGTTATGTATTCTCCAGTAAGTGCAGATGAAGCGGTAAAGGTTATTAAGAGCGGTCACAGTGTTTTTATTCACACAGCTGCGGCTTCTCCTCAGATGCTAATTGACGCAATGGTTAGACGATCTGAAGAGTTGAAAAATGTGAATATTTACCAATTACATACCGAAAATAAGGCCGATTATGCTGAACCCAAATACCAAGGCATTTTCGAGATATATTCTTTGTTTATTGGCGGGAATGTTAGAAAGGCAACTTGGGATGGAAGAGCCAATTTTGTCCCTTGCTTTTTAAGTGAAATTCCAGAACTATTCAGAGGGGGTAGAATACCCCTAGATGTTGCCCTTATTCAGGTTAGCCCACCCGACAAACATGGTTTTTGTTCATTGGGGATTAGTGTTGATGCAACCCTTGCAGCTCAAGAATCAGCTAAATATGTAATTGCCCAAGTTAATCCTAATATGCCCAGATCACATGGAGATGGCTTAATTCATATTTCAAAATTTGATGCTTTTGTAGAAAGCAATGAACCGATTCATGAGCATCCCCTTCCAGATCCTACGGCTGATGAAGACAAAATCGGAGATCACATCGCAGGAATGATAGAGGATGGTTCATGTCTTCAGATGGGTATTGGGACAATTCCTAATGCCGTTCTATCAAAGCTTTTTAACCACAAAAACCTTGGGGTGCATACTGAAATGTTTTCTGATGGTGTTGTCCCCTTGGTAGAAGCTGGGGTAATAAATAACTCCTTAAAAAAACGTCACCATGGTAAAGTAGTTTCTGGCTTTGCTTTTGGAACTAGAAAATTATACGATTTTATTGATGACAATCCGCAAGTCGCTATGTTAGACATTGCATACGTAAATGACGTTTCGGTAATTAAAAAGAATCCGAAAATGGTAAGTATTAACTCGGCCATTGAAGTAGATCTTACCGGACAAGTATGTGCCGATTCTATTGGAACTAAGTTTTACAGTGGTGTTGGCGGGCAAATGGACTTTATCAGAGGTGCTTCATTGTCGGAAGGCGGAAAACCAATAATTGCCCTCCCTTCAATTACTAAAAAAAACGTTTCTAAAATAGTACCTACCTTAAAGCCTGGCGCTGGGGTTGTAACAACGAGAGCGCATGTTCATTACGTGGTAACAGAGTTTGGGGTTGCTGATCTATATGGCAAATCTGTTAAACAAAGAATCAGAGAAATGATAAAAATTGCCCACCCTGATCATCAAGAAGAAATTGAAAGACAGGCACATGAGTGGTACAACTTATAAACATTGCGAATCTATAATATTCACCCTATTTTTGTAGAAAATTAACACAGATGAATCAAGATAAAAAATCTCTTTTCCTAGTAGCTACAGTAATTTTATTAGCTTCATTAACTAGATTAATACCTCACTACCCTAACTTCACCGCTATTGGTGCAGTTGCCCTTTTAGGAGGTGCAATGGTAAAGGATAGAGTTTTATCATTTGTAATTCCTTTGGCTGCACTTTTTATATCTGACATTGTGTTAATGAACACATTGTACTCAAACTATAATGACGGATTTTCATTATTTTACAGTGGAATGGGCCTTGTTTACTTAGGATTTGTTATCAATGTTTTCATTGGTAAAGCCATGTTGAAAAACCAAAATACGGGTTCAATGATTAAGGCTTCAGTATTAGGAGCGGTTGCTTTCTTCTTGATTACTAATTTCGGATCATGGTTAGGAAATCCAACTTACCCTCAAAACATAGGTGGATTAATGAGCTCTTACGCAATGGGTTTACCCTTTTTCGGATCTCAAATTGCCGGTAATTTATTTTACGGAGTTTTAATGTTAGGAGCAATTAGAGCAGTTTCTTTAAGAGAAGTAAAAGCCTAAACCTACCAAAGATATAAATCAATGAAAAGTCATCCTTTTGGGTGACTTTTTTTATTTGAATAACCTTGATAGGGTTTGCAGGGTGTGCAATGCTTGAGGGCCAGACAACCCCGGAAATGCTTCTGAAACTCCCATCCCTAATGTTGATGTGTTTATTTGATTTAACAAAAATTGCTCTAAAGGATCTGATGGCGTTTCAACAACAAAAACCTTCTGGTCTATAACATCATACCAATGACGGGCTATATAAAGGGCTGTAGCTGCCGTGCGACCTTCTAGTATAATGGTCATACCAAAGTCTGCCGCTTGAAGCAATGCTCCCAATAAGACGACCAATTCAAATCCTGCAAAATAATTTATTTGAGTAAATACATCTCTTGACAAAGGATGCTTTTGTATGGCTCTCTTCACTTTTGCAATCTCCTCTCGAGAAAGAAAGGTCAGTTTATTAAAAGAAACTTGACTTTGTGCACAGTAAAAAACCAAGTTAGAAAAATCAGCACCTTTACCAAGCCCACCAAGAATTACTGTATTACAACCCTTAGCTTGTAAATTAGAAATCAAGTTTGAGCCGTAATCAAGACCTTTAAGAATTTCGTTTGAGGTCATGCTAGGTTCAAAAAAGAAGTTTTTCGTTTTCTTGGCAATACTTCTATCTAGTACTCTATTCTCTTGATGAATCCAAAAATCTACCCTCTGGTGCAAGTCCGCTTCAATTCCTGTATCAATCCATTGAATTTTTCCAGGAAAATCTCTATAAACAGCGCTGTACGGATCTCTAAAATTTAAAAAATCTAAAATTCTAGATTCATCTGCATAATCATTTGGACTTTGATCATAAGTAGCCAAAAAACCATGTCCACCATTAAATAAAAGGGTATGCGGATTTTTTATTCTAAAATCTAATGTGTTTTGAATGGATGCCCATCGAATAGCTATTTCGCGGGTTCTGCCCCACTTTCCGTAAGCTTTACCCAATTGAAACAGTTTGTAGTCAACCTCTTTGGTCCAATTCTTTTCATTAGGACGAATGTTAAAAAGAGGCTTCATAGTAACTTACAGTGGAAAAGTTTTGATGGCTTCGTTGTAGGCAGTTTCAAATGCTAAAGCATTTAATCCGGTATCAATTTTCTTCTCTGCACAATAGGTTAACAGATTTTCTGTGGGCATATTGCCAACCAGGTCGTCCTTGGCTAAAGGACATCCACCAAAACCTTTAATCGCAGTATCAATTCTGCGACATCCATTCGTGTATGCAGCCTCAATTTTTTCTTTCCAATTATGTGAATGGGTATGTAAGTGAGCGCCTAATTCAACATTTGGGTAGGCCGGAATTAGTTTTGAAAACAAATAGGTGATGGTTTCTGGATTTGAAGTCCCGATGGTATCAGAAAGTGAAATGATTTTAATTCCGATTTCTGCCATTTTCTTTACCCAATACTCAACAATTTCAACATTCCAATCTTCCCCGTAAGGGTTACCAAAACCCATAGAAATATAAATCACCAGCTCTTTGTTTGATCGCTGGCAAATCTCTTGAATGGCATTTACCAACTCAAAACTTTCTGCAATGGTCTTGTTGGTATTTCTCTTTTGAAAGGTTTCAGAAATTGAAAAAGGAAATCCTAAATAATCAATCTGATCAAATTTTTCTGCCAACAAAGCGCCCCTTTTATTGGCCACTATGGTCAATAGCTTGGTGGAGCTTGAAGAGTAGTTTATTTTATCTAAATACTCTGCAGTATCAGATAACTGCGGAATTACTTTGGGGGACACAAAAGACCCAACGTCTAGGGTATCATACCCCACCCTTAATAGGGAGTTTATGTAGTCAATTTTTCTTTCCGTAGGAATAAAATCATGAAGTCCTTGCATGGCATCACGCGGACATTCAATTATTTTCAGGTTAGGAAGATCACGATTATTGAAACTCACTTATTTCACTAGGTTTTTATTGATTTTCTTGATCATGCCAGGTCCTTCGTAAATAAAACCAGTATAAACCTGGACAAGTTTGGCGCCAACATCAAGCTTTGCTTTAACATCGTCAGCCGTAAATATACCACCTACGCCAATAATGGGTAGTTTATCGTTAGAGTTTTTTACCAAATACTCAATAACTTCTGTACTGCGAGTAGTAACTGGTTTTCCACTTACACCACCTGCACCTATGGCTTC
Source organism: uncultured Schleiferiaceae bacterium (assembly GCA_965661055.1). Classification (GTDB taxonomy): domain Bacteria; phylum Bacteroidota; class Bacteroidia; order Flavobacteriales; family Schleiferiaceae; genus CBFHSF01. The sequence continues at coordinate 33,547 of CBFICS010000014.1, forward strand.
AATGGTTTTCTTTGGGGTCTTCAACCCTTCTCTAGAAATGGTGGTATTTGTGGCTATTAACCCACTAAGCTTTGTGTCTTCAGCTATTTGTAAAATATCATCTAATTGAGAGTGCGTAAGGTCTGGAGCAATTTTTAACAACAGGGGCTTACCTCCTCTTTCTTGGTTTTTTACTTGCAGTTCTGACAAGAGATGGGTCAAAGGCTCTTTGTCTTGTAAAGCTCTAAGGTTTGGAGTGTTAGGTGATGAAACGTTAACTACAAAGTAATCTACAGAATCGTATAGAGCATCAAAGGCCATTGAATAGTCCTCTAATGCTTTTTCATTGGGTGTTATCTTGTTTTTACCAATGTTTCCACCAATAATCAAATTTGGATTTCTTCCTTTAAGCCTTTTTACGGCATCTTCAACCCCATTGTTGTTGAATCCCATACGGTTAATCAATCCGCCGTCTTCTGGAAGCCTAAACAACCTTGGCTTGTCGTTGCCCGGTTGGCCCTTTGGGGTTAGGGTGCCGATTTCAATAAAACCAAATCCTAAATTTCCCAATTCATTGTACAACCTAGCATCTTTGTCAAATCCAGCAGCAAGTCCTACGGGATTTTTAAATTTCAAACCAAACACTTCTCTTTCTAAAGATGGGTGTTGAAAGTCATACATACTCCTTAACAACGCGGGTACACCAGGAATTTTACAAACAGATTTTAGTGTGTTAAAAGTTGTGTGGTGAATAGATTCTGGATCAACCTTAAAGAGCAAAGGTCTTACAATAGACTTATACATGAAATTTGAAATTTGCGCGAAATTACAAAATACCAATGGTAAATTACAGAAGATGGTTTACTGAGTGAGTCCATTTTCTATCTTTGACCCATGAAGACGGTAGAAATAAAAAACAAAAGAGCATCTTTTGATTATGAATGGATAGAAACTTTTACGGCAGGCTTACAATTGGTAGGTACTGAGATAAAGTCTATCAGACAAAGTAAGGTGAGTCTTCAAGAATCTTATTGTTACCTTAACAAGGGTGAAGTTTTTGTGAAATCTATGCACATTGCAGAATATGATCATGGAAACATAAACAATCACGACCCCATTAGAGAAAGAAAGCTTCTTTTACATAAAAGAGAAATAGCAAAAATTGAAAAAATGCTTAAGGACCAAGGAGTTACATTGGTTCCTACAAAGTTATTTATCAGTGAAAATGGTTTTGCTAAATTGAATATTGCAGTTGCCAAGGGTAAGAAAACCCATGACAAAAGATACTCATTGAAAGAAAAAGACGCTAAACGAGAAATTTCTAGAGCAAAAGCTGGCAGGTATTAACTTGCAGAATTCTTATTTTCTAGCATGGGTACAAACTTAAAAGCCCCCATGTTCTTTTTTGAAAATTTACTTTCTGAAACCCTGATAACGCGAATCATTTCTTGATCTTCAACTCCAACAGGAATAATCATAATTCCACCTACCTTTAGCTGTGAAAGTAGTTTTTTAGGAATTTCTGGTGCCCCTGCGGTTACAATAATTCTATCAAAGGGCGCAAAAGTGGGCAAGCCTTGGTAACCATCACCAAATTTTTGGACTAATGAGTATCCTAATTTTTTTAATATACCATTAGAAAAATTAAATAGCTCCTTTTGCCTTTCAATAGAATATACCTTTACCCCCATTTCACAGAGTACCGAAGCTTGGTAACCTGAGCCCGTTCCTATTTCTAACACCTTTTCGCCTCCTTGAATCTCTAGGGCTTGACTTTGAAACGCTACAGTATAGGGTTGGCTAATGGTTTGCCCAGCAGCTATAGGAAAGGCCTTGTCTTGATAGGCGTGTTGTTCAAAACTTGAATCTAAAAAAATGTGACGAGGAACCCTTGAAATGGCATTTAAAACCTTTTCATCAGTAATCCCTTTGTCTTTTAAAAGGTTAACTAGTTGATTTCTCAACCCTTGATGGCGTAATGTATCTTTCATATGCTATTTGGCGCGGTGAAATTAACAAAACTCCCTTCAAAAGTCAGTAAAAAATACACTTGATAGCTACCAATTTCTTTTACATTTGTGAAAATTTGAAACTATGCCATTAAAAATAGGCGTTTTAGGTGCCGGCCATTTAGGGAAAATTCACATCAAATGTATTTTACAATTAAGCGATGCTTATGAGTTTGTAGGATTTTTTGATCCGAATCCTGAAAACAGCAAAATAGTTGCTCAAGAATTTAACACAACGTCGTACGAAAGTATAGAAGATCTTATTGAGGCTTGTGATGTGGTTGATATTGTAACCCCTACCCTTTCTCATTATGAATGCGCAGTAAAAGCTCTAAAAAAGACTCGTCATATTTTTATTGAAAAGCCCATCACCAATACCGTTGAAGAAGCTAAGAACCTCATAAAATTAGCCGAAGAAGCGGGGGTTAAAGCACAAGTGGGTCACGTAGAAAGATTTAATCCTGCGTTTACAGCCGTAAAAAATCACATTTCTAATCCAATGTTTATTGAAACTCACCGCTTGGCAGAGTTCAATCCTAGAGGCACGGATGTTTCTGTTGTCATGGATTTAATGATTCACGACATTGACATTATTTTGAGCTTGGTTCCCTCTAATGTTAAGAAGATCAATGCTTCTGGAGTAGCGGTTGTCAGTGAAACAGCAGACATTGCCAACGCAAGAATTGAATTTGACAACGGCTGTGTGGCGAACTTAACCGCCTCAAGAATTTCTATGAAAAACATGCGTAAAACAAGGCTTTTTCAAAGAGATGCTTACATTACCATTGACTTTTTAGAGAAAAAGTCTGAAGTGGTGAAAATGAAAACAGTCGACGCTCCTGAGAACGATTATTCAATGGTTTTAGATTTGCCTGACGGAAGTAAAAAACAAATTTATTTTGATCAACCAGAAGTGAATCCTAACAATGCCATTGCGGATGAATTGGCTTCTTTAAACGCATCTATTGCAAACAATGAAAAAACTTTAGTTTCGTTAGAAGACGGAATGAACGCTTTGTCTGTAGCGCAACAGGTGCAAGAGAAAATTAATTCAAGTATTAATCGCATAGTTTAAAAAAATGAAAAATTGGTTTCTAATTGCCCTTTCGGGGATACTATTATTGGGATGCAACGAAGAAGCAAAAATCCCTGTATACTTATATCTCCCAGAGTTTGAAGCCAACACAAACTACAGCACACAAGGAACTGCTTCTCAAGACTTTACAACGGGATGGCTTTATGTAAATGGCGATTTGGTAGGAGCCTATGAAGTGCCGACGAAAATCCCCATAATTACTGAGGGAAATGCAAAAATTGATTTTTATCCTGGTGTAAACCTAAACGGTCAAGCAAGTTTTAGGTATTGGTATGACGAGTTTGCTCCTTACCAAGAAACTTTTAACTTTCAACCCGGAGAGTCTTATGAGTTAAATAGCAATGGTTCTGGACTTGCAAAGGTTGAGTATAAACCCAGTGCTACCATAAAGATTCTTGAAGACTTTGAATCAACAGGATTGAACTTAGAGCCGTCAGGATTAAGTGATACCGTTATTTTAAAAACCAATGTGCCGGGTGAGGTTTTCCAACCAAACATAGCCGGTGAAGAGCAAGATTACTCTGGGAAAATGGTCGTAGGTCCTTTAAACATTGGTGAAGTAGCTACAATTTCTGAATATGATCTTCCTAAGTTTGGAGCCAATGTGATTCTAGAAATTCATTACAAAACAAACATCAATTTTACCGTAGGTCTGTATGTTGACCTTCCTTCACAAGTTATCCAAACCCCAGTGGTTACTGTCTACCCTACTACAGAATGGAAGAAAATGTATATCAACTTAGTTACTGAAGTTAGTGCATACCCTAATGCTAGCAGTTTCAAAATTTTTGTTGGAGCCATCAATCCATATTCTGAAGAAAGAACCGTCTTCATTGATAATATGAAACTCATTTATTAATGAAGGTAAGTGCTATTCAAGTTTCAAAATACGTAGTTGCTGACTCAATAGCAGCTGCACTTTCTTATACCTTGCTTTTTATCTTTAGAAAAGTAGAAATTCAAGGCCAGTCTTTAACCTCTATGGTTGACTTGATCTCTGATCCTACGTATAGCAAAGGGCTTCTTCTCATCGTATTGTTTTGGTTAGGACTTTATGGAATTACGGGAATTTACAAAGACATTTTTAGAAGGTCTAGGTTAAAAGAAATATTTCAAACCTTAAACAGTTCGCTTTTCGGAGCTGTGATTATTTTCTTTGTCTTAATTCTTGATGATTGGGTTATTTCGTACAAAGATTATTATCAAAGTTTTGGCGTTTACCTGGGGGCAACCTTTTTATTTACCGCTATTTTCAGGTTTTTTCTTTCCACCCAAACCATGAAGAAGATACAAAGTAAGAAATTGGTTTTCAATACTTTGTTAATTGGTTCTAATGAAAATGCCGTCGAACTTTTCACTGAACTAAACCTTCAAAAAAGATCTACAGGAAATCAAATTGTCGGATTTGTAAGCGTCTATCAAAAAATAGATTTTTTGGTAGAAAAAGACTTGCCACTTCTCGGTGTTTATGAAGATTTAGAAAAAATCATTGAAGATCACCAAATTGAGGAGGTTATCATTGCCATAGAAACCAGAGAACACGAAAAGTTAGAAGAAATCATTAACCTACTTGAAAACACTAAGGTTAGGGTGAAAATGATTCCTGATATATACGATATTATCTCTGGCCAAGTTCGGTTAGAGTCATTAGGAGCTCCTTTAATTGAGATAAAGCATGAACTCATGCCTTCTTGGCAGGTTTTTACAAAAAGGTTCTTAGACATTTTTTTAAGCTTGATCATTCTCATTTTGATCTCCCCTATCCTATTGTTTACGGCCTTAATGGTTAAGTTTAGCTCTGACGGCCCTATTTTCTTTTCTCAAAAAAGAGTCGGATTACATGGCAAACACTTTACCATTTACAAGTTCAGGTCTATGGTTAAAGACGCTGAGAAAAACGGTCCACAGCTCAGCAAAGAGAACGACTCTAGAATCACACCGTGGGGTTCTGTAATGAGAAAGTACAGGCTAGATGAGTTACCTCAATTTTACAATGTTCTTATCGGAGATATGAGTATTGTTGGCCCAAGACCCGAAAGAGAATACTACATTGAACAAATTCTTAAAAAAGCGCCTTATTATAAGCATGTACAAAAGGTAAAGCCAGGAATTACTTCATGGGGAATGGTTAAATTTGGTTATGCTGAAAACGTAAATGAGATGGTTAGTAGGTTAAAATACGACATCATCTACATTGAAAATATGAGCATCTTAAACGATGTAAAAATTTTGTTTTATACTGTTTTAATTGTCCTTCAAGGACGCGGAAAATAAATTGATATGAAAAATGTTACTGTGATTGGTGCAGGCACCATGGGAAACGGAATTGCACACGTATTTGCCCAAAAAGGATATGAAGTCAATCTATTTGACTTATCAGAAAAATCTTTAGAAAGAGGATTAAGTACTATTGCTAAAAACCTTGATAGACAAGTAGCTAAAGAAATTATTTCTGAAGAAGAAAAAACGGCAACTCTACAAAGAATTTCGACCTTTACAGAAATGAAAAGTGCCGTTTCTTCGGCTGACCTTGTGGTTGAAGCTGCCACCGAAAACTGGAAAATTAAAGCTCAAATTTTTAGAGATTTAGACGAACTTACTCCTGCCAATTGTATTTTGGCAACTAACACATCTTCTATATCCATTACTCAGATAGCTGCAGAAACTAGCCGACCTGATAAGGTAATCGGTATGCACTTTATGAATCCGGTTCCGGTAATGAAACTCATAGAGATTATTCGTGGGTATTCTACAAGCGATGAAGTTTGTAACACTATTGTAGACCTTTCTACCAAGCTGGGTAAAACGCCTGTAGAATGTAACGATTACCCAGGATTTGTTGCCAACCGTATCTTAATGCCTATGATTAATGAGGCTATTATTTCTCTACACGAAGGAGTTGCTGGAGTTAGTGAAATAGATACCATTATGAAACTAGGAATGGCACATCCAATGGGCCCTCTTCAATTAGCTGACTTTATTGGACTTGACGTTTGCTTGAGTATTCTAAAAGTCCTTCATGAAGGATTTGGAAACCCAAAATACGCTCCATGTCCGCTATTGGTTAACATGGTTATGGCCGGAAAACTTGGCGTAAAGTCGGGTGAAGGATTTTACGATTATTCAAACGGTCCTAAGAACGCCGTGGTATCTAAAAGCTTTGCCTAACTCTATTATCCGTCAAAAGACGATTTGTAAATAAATACTTCAGCCCAGTTCGTTTTTTTAGATTTGGGCCAATAAAAAAGAATACAGATGAAAAATAAATGGATCACCGCTTTCGCGGGATGCTTAGTGGCAGGTACAATGTCTGCACAAATTGATTTAATTAAAAAAGTAGAAAACAACGGTTCTGAATTAAGTACTAAAGGCTACCAATTTGAAACAATTGTTGATTTAGAAGCAACTTCTGTAAAGAATCAAGGAAGGTCAGGTACTTGTTGGTCTTACGCTTCAACCGGTTTTATTGAATCAGAAATGATGAGAATGGGTAAAGATTCTATTAATATTTCTGAGATGTTTACTGTACGCCAAGTATACCTTGATAAGGGTGAAAAATATGTAAGACTTCACGGTAACTTAAACTTTGCCCAAGGAGGTGCTCTTCCAGATGTAATGTATGTTATTAAAAAGTACGGAGCCGTTCCTCAACAAGTATATGAAGGACTTAGCTACGGTACCGATATTAACAACCACGGAGAAGTTGAGGGGGTACTAAAAGGAATGTTAGATGCGGTCATCAAAAACAAAAACGGTAAGATTACTACTGCTTGGAAAAATGCTTTTACAGCAACCCTAGACGCTTATTTTGGAGCTTACCCAGAAGAGTTTGAATACAACAACAAGAAGTACACTCCAAGAACCTTTGCAGATGATTACATGGAAATCAATGCAGACGACTATGTACAGTTAACAAGCTTTACCCACTACCCTTTTAACACAATGGTAGAAATTCAAGTTCCAGACAACTGGGCTTGGGGCAAGTCATTTAACGTTGAGTTAGACGAAATGATTGAAGCTGTAAACCACGCCCTTGACAATGGTTTTACACTTTCTTGGGCTACTGATGTCTCTGAGAAAGGATTTAGCGTTAGAAACGGTTTAGCTATTGTTCCTGAAACTAAGTGGTCAGAAATGAATGAGGAGCAAAGAAAAGCTACTTTTGAATCTCCTGTTAACCAAATGGAAATTACTCAAGAAATGCGTCAGGAGGCTTATGACAACTACGAGACTCAAGACGATCATGGTATGCATATTACAGGACGTGTAAAAGATCAAAACGGGACAGTTTACTACAAAGTAAAAAACAGCTGGGGAGAAATTGACAATCCATACAATCCTGGGTACATCTATGTTTCTGAGGCGTATTTGAGATATAAAACTATTTCTGTTTTAGTTCATAAAGACGGACTACCCAAGTCTATCAAGAAAGAAATGAAATAATAAAAAAGCGGCCTTGGGGCCGCTTTTTTTATGTCTTATAGTGAAATTAAACCTTCAATACCTCCAGCCTCTTTATATCGCTCAATTACTTTGTCAGGATTAAGCATTAGTTCTTTTGCCGTAACTGAAACAAAGTTTCCTTTTTTTGAAGTCCTCATCGTTACTTCAGCTGTATCAGTATTAAAGAGACTTTCAACCTGTGCTATCTTTTCATTGTTAGAAGGAACAATAAACTTAAACATGTAAATCGCTGGCCACTTATTCCCCGCCTCTAATTGTTCCTTTAGTTTTTGCCACTTTTCTTCCATAGTTGATTTTGTTCCGATTATTTTAGAAATTACTGTCTCAATAATACCCGCAAAAATATGAAAAGCATAGATCAATGGTTTGATGAATACGGTGAAAGTCATCAAAACAAAACCAATAAGCTAATTCATTGGCTCTGTGTGCCTACTATCTACTTCTCTATTATCGCTTTGGCCTCAGAAATTACCTTTCCATTCATAGCCTCAGTTTTACCAGAAACATTTCTCCCTTACAACCATTTAGGCACCCTTTTGGTTTTCATGGCCTTTATCTTCTATGTTATTTTAAGTCCGAAGATTTCAATAGGACTTCTCTTATTTAGTATGGTATGCCTTGTTTTGGTTACCTTCTTAAACAACCTACCCTTTACTGTATGGCAGAGTGCTTTGTTTTTATTTGTCATAGCCTGGATAGGCCAATTTTATGGTCATAAAGTTGAAGGTAAAAAGCCAAGCTTTTTAAAAGATTTAGTCTTCTTGCTTATTGGGCCAGCATGGCTTATGGGGTTTGTCTACCGAAGGTTAGGCCTTACTTACTAATCGCTTAGCGCGTAGAAACTACGTAGTCTTTGATAATGGTTTTTAGAAACTTCATGGGGTCTTTGGGTAACTTTTTTATTTCTAAAAGGGTAGCAATTTTTTTAGAAAGTTTATTAATAGCTTCTCTATGCACCGCATTGTTGAATTGAGTAGCTCTTGAAACCGTTTGCTTTATCCAAACAACATCTTCTTCAGAAAGTCTAGTCACCATTGGATATTTAACCTCATAGTCAGAAAACACTTTGTTATTGAGAACCTTTTTTATGGATTGAAAAGACTTTTTGTTTTCTACCACGATGGTCCCCGCTACCCTATCTCCTAAACGCTGCGACTTTTCAGTACTTCCTGTAAGGATAAAGGCAAGAGTACCTCCGGTAAGGTAAAGGTCTGGAATTCTAAAAAGCCATCTCGCTGATGCTTCTGTAATTCCTATTTCTGAACCATCAGTTCTTCTTACTTTGATACCCATCATCATCTTGCCAACTGTTCTGCCCTGATTAAGAGTCTCTAAAAGAAGTGAGTATAGAAAAACAATAGGAATGATGATTAAATAGTAAATGTATTCCACATTAAAACCAGTCAATTTAATAGCCCAGGTTAAAAGAAAAATAAAAATAATCAGTGCAGATTGATCAATAATAAATGCAAAAACTCTAGAGCTTTGCGAAGCCAAAATCATTTCTATAACTACATTCTGTGGGGTAAGTATACTGACTTTATTCATGAAGGCAATTTACAATTTGATTTTTCTTTTTTTTGAAATTAATCACAATTTCAAAGTTAATGTTTTAACAAATTAAGGGTTAAGCAATTAAACTGCGTGTGAGTTTTCACTTCTAAAAAGAGTTTAAAATAAAGGAATCGATTCATTTACAATAATGATTAATTGGTTAAAAAATCTAAATATTTTATTACTTTCCCATTCCAAATCTCCCTAACCAAAACAAGTTTGAGTTTATGAAAGAATCTGATTTTATTTCTAAAAATGCCAAGAGGTGGCAAGAAATAGAAGGCAGGTTAAATTCTCATAGAAAAAATACAACGGGGTTATCTAAGGATTTCAGTAAAATTGTTGATGACCTCTCCTATTCTCAGTCTTTTTATAAAAGAAGGTTTGTTAAGGTATACCTAAACAGTTTAAGCGTATCACTTTATAAAACCGTTTTCTCTAAGAGCAAAAAACGAAAAGGGGACTTTTTGAATTTTTGGAACAAGGAATTACCCTTACTAATTTATTACTGTAGGAAAGAAATGGGACTATCCCTGTTAATTTTTTTAATTGCGGTAATAGCGGGCGTTGTTTCAACCCAAATGGAACCTGGATTTACTGAAAGCATTTTAGGAAGCAATTATGTAAACATGACGGAAGAAAATATTGAAAAAGGAGATCCTATGAATGTTTACAAAAGCATGAATAGTATAGAGATGTTCTTTATGATTTTCTACAACAATATTCAGGTGTGCTTTTTTAGTTTTGTTCTTGGTATTTTGGCGGGAATTGGCACTAGTTCCATTCTCATTTCTAATGGCGTAATGCTAGGCACTTTTCAATATTATTTTTACACCAAAGGAATGTTCTGGCTAAGCTTTTTAACCATTTGGCAACATGGGTCAATAGAAGTTCCTGCCATAATTTTTTCTGGCGGCGCAGGACTTGTCATAGCAAAAGGCCTTCTATTTCCTAATACACTTTCAAGGTCGTTAAGCCTTCGTGTAGCCTTTAAAAAAGGAATTAGGCTCATGTTAGGAATCTCACCGGCCGTTTTACTCGCCGCTATTATTGAGAGTTTTTATACCCGCTATGACAACCTTCCGATTTCCTTGCGAATTGTAACGGTTATATTAGGTTTTGGGATTGTAGGTCTGGTTTACGTCTACCTTCCCTATAAAAGAGCTAAGGAGTTCGGGATGGAAGAAATTAAAAAAGAGAATGAAGACTATCAATGGGCATATTCTGAAGTTTCACTACCCAATAGTCTTATTCAAAAAGTAGGAAGCCTTATCTTTTATAGCATCCAGTTTATTCAAAGTAAGTTTTCAAAGTACTTGCTCTATTCATCGATTGCAGCCATTATTTTTTCATTTCTAGGTTTATACTTTTCAAGAAACTTACTAGACTCTTTCCAGTTTTACAGCATTGGTGGAATTCACCCACTAGCCTCCTCAGTAGAACTACTTCAAAAAAGCGTAGAAAGGTTTTCTGATTTTTCTACCTTATTTAATTATGTTGAATATCCCCTACTGGCTTTTATATTTTTGCCTCTCATCGGATTTTTCATAAACCTTGTTATCAGTAATTTAAAAGCTGACTTTCCTTTTAAAAGTGGAGAAAAGAAACCAAGTTATTTAAGCACATACTTTTTATTGGTTCCTGTTTTCTTTCTAGGCCTTTACAGTGAAATGTTTTTCGTTTGGTCGCTAATACTCTTTCCAATGATTACCTTGTCGGTTTGGTTTTCAAGTCGATATGGTATTGTTAAAGGGATTTTAAAAACCTTTAAATTGATTATTCATAGACCTATTTACTTTTTTCTAACCTTGTTGTTGTCCTCTTTATTCTGCCTAGTATTCTTCTTATTATTAGAAAGTCCCATATTGTTCTTAATTCTAGGCATGGTTAATAATTTTATTGGTTTAGAAGGTGAAATAGCTCATTTTGTTTCTGCCTTTATGGTTTTGGCGTCTTTTGTTTTTCTCTATTTACTGACTTTAGTATTCTCAACCTATTCTGTAATTCAAGGAGGAGAATCTATGCTAGAAATTGTGGAGGCAAACCAATTAAATGAGAAAATAGAAGAGTTTAGTATATGAAAAAGTTTATCCTATTAACTCTTATTTTCATCACGTGGATTGCCCAAGGACAATCGTCTGATAGTGAGCCATGGATTACGGATGAGGAGTACAAAGAATCGGTAGAAGGCAAAGACTATTACGAGGCTAATCTTGAAGAATCAAAGGCTGAAAAAAGAAATATTCAACCTCCTTTGTTTACAGAACTCATTACTAATATTATTGCGGTTTTAGCTATTCTGTTTTTAGTAGGATTGGTTGCTTACTTTGTTGTAATATCCATCAAAAAAAAATCATTAAACACCCAGAATACTAAAAAATCAAGAATTAAAGCCTTGAGCCTAAGAGACGCTGAAGAAAATCTTGACATGAGAGATTTAAGTCATCTTATAGCAAAAGCAGAGTTAGATAAAGACTATAAATTACTCATAAGGCTTCACTATCTAGGCACACTTCAGTATTTAAACGACCATAAATTTATTGTTTGGAAAATTCAAAAAACAGATTTTCACTATTTAACTGAAGTCAAAAAACAAGAATTTCATTTATCTTTTTTTCAGTTAATAACCATCTTTCAAAATACTTGGTATGGCCTTACCATCCCAGAAGAAGACGATGTAAAAGCTGCATTATTTTTTATTAACCGAGTAAAAAATAAGTCAATAAATGAATAAGGGAAAAAACATATTTTTCATTGTTCTGGGAACAGGGGTTATTATCTTACTGATAATTTACTTCCTACTAAAGGCAGATACCTACAATTGGCAGTATGCCCATAGGTATCTAAACAATGAGCCCTACGGTCATGAAATAATTGATAAAATCTTTGAAGATAAAATTAAGGCTACTATTGTTGAGGAAAATTACCTTTCATATATCGATTCAACCGCAAAAAATCAAAAGCTCGTATTCATTGGCGAAAGGTTCGCCTTAAATCAAAAGGAAGTAGAAAAAACGCTTGAATGGGTTGAAAACGGAAATGAATTGTTACTTATTAATGACGACATTCCCTTTCAATTAATGAAAAACCTAGCATATGGAATTGACAGTATTCAAAAGATAGAAGCTGAATTAAAAAAATATGATTCTATAATTGAATATCTAGAAGATGAATTGACAAATGATGATTTTGATGAGGCGCCTGTTGATCAATACTCAGATGAATCTGAAGGCATTTTAAATGATTCCATTAAGTGGTATACCGATGAGTATAAAGAATTAACCAATAAATTTAAAAATTTATGGGGTATTGAGAAAAGTGATTCACTTTCAATTATTCAAGTAACCACCTCTCAGCCAACGCATTCTGTATCTCTCTATTACCAGGTCAGACAAGACACCCTAAGCTTGAGATCTGGATTGAAATATTATGATAGTTATTTATTAAAGGATTATTTTCCTGAGGTAACCTTCAATTCTTTTGTTGAAGAAGGTAAGGTGGTTGATTTTTCTGTTAACTACGGAAATGGAAAAATAAGGATAAACTCCCTCCCTATTTCTTTTACCAATTTTCATATGACAAGACCTGAGGTTTGGAAGTATAATCAATGGGTGCTGGGAGATAAATTAGAGGTAGTATTATATGACAAGGGCCTTCACTTTACTTACGGCCAACCAGATTTTAGAAATAGTAAATTAGATAAAAGTCCACTGTTCTTTATTCTTAGTATCCCCTCTTTTAAGTGGGCTTGGTATATTTTGATTGGTTCGGTGGTCATATATTTCCTTTTTAAATTTAAGAGAGAACAGGCTGAAATTCCAGTTTTGCGTCCCAACCCAAACACTTCATTAGAATTTGCTAAAGCGATTGGCATTTTGCGTAAAAATGAGGCAGACCTATTTTCACTAGCTGATGAAATGTATTACCAATGGGAAACTACACTGAGAAATCACTTTAGAACTGTTGACCTTGATGAAACCCTTAAAGGAACTGGGTTTTTAGTGAAGTACCCAGAAGCAAAAGAAAGTGTTAGAATTATCAATAATTATAAAGCCAAGCTGATTAAAGACAAGTCATTAGAGCCCTATGAAATTAGGATGATCTACAACTTGATTAACGGCCTTTTAAATAAAATAAAATAATGAGCGAGCTTACTAATAACCCTCAGAATGAGGAACCAAGAAAAGACGAAAATCACGATGCAACTCCCTCTACACCTTCCACAGAAGTGGAAAAAAATGACTCAGGCATAGAAAACCCGGTCGATGAAAAGGAGGTGATCAAAGAGTTTGTAGACCCTAAATGGCAAGGAATCAAGGCCAAGGCTGATCTATTAAAAAACGAAATTTCGAAAGTTGTTGTTGGCCAAGACTTGTTAATTGACGCGTTGTTGGTGGGGATTTTGGCAGGTGGACATTCCTTAATTGAAGGGGTTCCAGGTATTGCTAAAACGCTTACCGCGAAAATGATTGCCAAAGGTCTTGATCTAGGATTTTCAAGAATTCAGTTTACCCCAGATTTAATGCCTTCTGATGTGGTGGGAACCAATATTTTCAACATACAAAATTCAAAGTGTGAGTTTAAAGAAGGACCTGTATTCTCAAACATTATCTTAATTGATGAAATAAACAGAGCTCCTGCCAAAACGCAAAGTGCCCTTTTTGAATTAATGGAAGAATACCAGGTCTCAATAGATGGTACTACCTACCCTATGTCGCAGCCCTTTTTTGTGCTAGCTACACAAAACCCATTAGAGCAAGAAGGAACCTATAGGCTACCGGAAGCACAAATGGACCGCTTCCTCTTTAGGGTCATTTTAGATTATCCAGATTTAGATGAAGAAAAAGAAATCTTACATCGCTTTAAGTCTGATTTTAAACAAAATCTGACGGAAACAATAAATGCAGTCCTTTCGGGGAAAGAGATTATTTCATTGCAAAATGAAATTGAAACGGTAAAAATTGACGATTCGCTTATAGATTACATTGCGCTAATTGTCCACAAAACCAGAAATCATCCTGATTTATATTTAGGAGCCTCTCCAAGGGCTTCTCTTGCTATTTTAAAAGCTTCAAAGGCATTCGCCGCCTTAAACGGAAGAGGATTCGTTACGCCTGACGACATTGTGTATATGGCTATTCCTGCTCTTAACCACCGTGTAGTTTTATCTCCCGAAAAGGAAATGGAAGGTTATTCACCAAATGAAGTGATTCAATCGATTATTAATACGGTAGAAATTCCTAGATAGTGAGAGATTTATTCATAGGTAAGCGGTTTTTACTTTACAACATATTTTTAGTTGACTACTTTATTGTTTCCATTTTGTGGGACTTTCTCTTTATTGCAGGCCTATGGTTGTTACTTATTTTTATTGCCGTACTTATCTATGAAGTATTTGTCCTTTTTGGAATGGGTAAGTTTATTGAGGTAGAAAGAATTACTGAAGATCGTTGGGACCTAAATGGCGAAAACACTATTCAATATTTATTTAACCACAATTTTACAACCCCACATACCATTCAGCTTACGGATGACCTCCCCTATCAATTACAGATTAGAGGTGAAGCTATAGATCTTAGGCTATTGCCCCATGAAGAAAAATCTGTTACCAACGTATTTACACCTAAGCAAAGAGGGAACTTTCAATTTGGTAAAACCCGAATCTATTTAGACGGACCTTTTAAACTTTTTAAAAGGAGGTTTTTATTCAACAATGACAAACAAGTAAAGGTCTATCCATCAGTGACCACAATGAAAAAGTTTGAACTTGAAGCCAAGGCTTTAAGTCCACAAACTTTAGGGATAAAAAAGCACAGAAGGGTCGGTCATTCTTATGAGTTTGAACAAATAAGAAACTTTCATAGAGGAGATGAATACCGTTCAATAAATTGGAAAGCCACCAGTCGCGTGAACCAGATAATGGTGAATCAATTTCAAGACGAAAGAGCGCAACCCATTTATACTCTTATCGACAAAAGTCGGAATATGAGGCTGCCATTTAATGGTTTAACATTATTAGACCACGCCATTAACACGGGTCTTGTTTTAGCCAACTTAAATTTGGTAAAAAAGGACAAAGCGGGCCTCATAACCTTTGCCCATAAAATTGAAACCAGCATTGGGGCTGACAATAAATCTACCCAGTTAAAAAGAATATTAGAGGCTCTGTACGCAGAAGAAGAACGCTTGGAAGAAGCAAACTTTGAAGGGCTTTATACCTTTATTAACCGATCTTTAAAAAACCGATCTATATTGTTTTTATTTACCAATATAGAAACTGAGTTTGCCTTAGAAAGAGTGCTCCCGCTGTGGAGGAGCATCAACAAAAAGCATATGCTTATTCCTATTTTCTTTGAAAATACTGAATTATCAGCCTACGGTCATGAGAAGGCAAATGATATAGGTGAAGTGTTTTTAAGACATACCGCAAATCAATTGGCCTTTGAAAAGCAACTGCTCATCAACAAAGTTCAAGCCGCGGGAATAATGACCATTTACACCAAACCACAAGATCTTATTGTAAACACGGTAAACAAGTACCTAGAATTAAAAGCTCGTGGACTTGCCTAGCCCAAAACACATCATCATAACTGGTGCGCCAGGAACTGGAAAAACAACCTTGGTGAATGAATTGTCTAAAAGGGGCTATTTGATTTATCCAGAAGTGGCTCGTTTAGTTATCATGGAATCACAGAGCAAGGGCTCAGACATTGTTCCTTGGCAAAATTTAGAAGCCTTTACGGACGAAGTACTCACAAGGCGAATTGTTGATTTTAAAGAGGCCGATCCTAACAAAATCTGCTTTTTTGATCGCGGTCTACCCGATAGCATTGCTTATATCTATTGGGCTAAAAAAACGGTTTCACCTCATTGGATAAAGTGGTGTGAAGAATTTAGAGGCTACCCTGAGGTGATTATTTGTCCGCCGTGGAAAGAAATTTACGCCACCGATAACCAAAGAATAGAATCCTTTGAAGAAAGCGTAGAAATTCATGAGCACATGAAAAAAGCCTATTTGCAGTTTAACTATTCTCTAACTACCCTACCATTGGTTTCTGTTGAAGAAAGAATTACCTTTATTGAAGAGCATTTTTTCAATGGATAAAGCACTTGAGGTTTTAAAGAAATACTGGAGGTTTGATTCTTTTAGACCACTGCAAGATGGTATTGTCAAAGATTCATTAGATTCAAAAGACGTAGTAGCCCTATTACCGACTGGTGGTGGAAAAAGCCTTTGCTTTCAAGTTCCTGCACTTGTTAAGCCTGGGGTTTGTTTGGTAATTTCTCCTTTGATTTCACTGATGAATGACCAAGTAGAAAGGTTAAATCATCAAGGGATAAAAGCCATTGCCATTACTAGCTCAATGAGTAAAAGAGAAATTGATATTGCCCTTGAAAATGCAGTAGTCGGAGCCTATAAGTTTATTTATGCTTCCCCAGAACGACTTTCGTCGGAGTTGTTTTTACATAGATTACTTCAAATGGACATAAACCTGGTTGCCATTGATGAAGCTCACTGTGTGAGTCAATGGGGATATGATTTCAGGCCAGCTTATTTAAAGATCTCTGAGCTTAAAGAAAAGCTTACGAATGTTCCCTTCATGGCTTTAACTGCCACGGCTAAACCCCAGGTCGTTCAAGATATAATTGACAAAATAGGTCTTGAAAAAGTTGAAGTACACCGCGGAAAATTCACGCGTGAAAACTTAGTTTTTGGAGTCGTTCAGACAGAAAACAAACACAAAAAGCTTATCCAATGGTTAGAATCTGTAAAAGGTCCTGCTATTGTTTACTCTCGTTCTAGAAAAAAGACCAGAGAATGGTCAGAGTTTTTAAACCTCAAGGGAATTCCCAGTGATTTTTATCACGCCGGACTCAAACCAGAAGTTCGAGCTCAAAAACAAATGAAGTGGTCAAAGGGATCTGTGCGTGTCATGGTGGCGACCACCGCTTTTGGTATGGGTATAGATAAAGGAGATGTTAGGTTGGTCCTACATCCTGAATTACCTGAAAACCCAGAAAGCTACATTCAAGAATCTGGCAGGGCCGGTAGAGATGGTGCGACAAGCTTCTGCATTGTGTTGTTGGGGCCAGAAGACACTCGTTATCTAAAAACCAAGATACACGGAGAGATGCCTTCTTTAGAGTTTATTAGAAATTTATATAAAACACTTTGCGCCTATTGTAAGGTGGCCTACGGTACAGGACAGTTTTCTCATTTTAAGTTTGACGAAGGGTTCTTTGTGAAGAAACACAACCTTCCACTTGCCAAAACCTATATGGCACTTAAGTTTCTTGACCAGCAAGGTCTGATAGCCTACAATGAAGCCGGACGCCCCTACTCTGCTATAAGAATTATTGCAGAAACCTCAAAACTTTATGATTTAGAAGATCTATCTCCCGAAAAGGATGCCATCATTAAAATCCTTTTGCGAAGTTACGGGGGTATTACTACCGATTTTGTTAAAATTAATGATAGAGTCATCGCAAAAAAACTAGGAATATCTAGAGATGATTTGTATCAAAAATTAGTTTCTCTATCTAAAGAAAGATATATAGACTACATACCCAAAGAAGACGGCACCATCATTGAATTTTTAACCGATAGACCGAAAGAAAAACATCTACCGCTTTCTGAAAAAGAGTTTGCCATACAAATGGACAGAAAAGAACAAGGGCTTCAAGGAATTATACGCTATGTTGAGAATCAAACTACCTGCAGACAAGAAGCACTGATAAATTACCTTGAAATAGAAAAAGGTAAACCCTGCGGTAAATGTGATGTTTGTAGAGGGGTGTTTTCACCGCTTACTCCTGATGATGAAAAAAAAGCGTATGAATTGCTAAAAAATCCCATTCAGCCTCTTCAGCTTAGCAAAGCCCTTAACAAATCTGAAAAATTAATTTTTGATTGGTTAAGAGAAAGATTAGGCGAAGAGTCGGTTTTGTTTTTAGAGGATGGTACCTTTGTCTTGAAATAATACTGCTATGAAAATTGTTTTTATGGGTACTCCAGAGTTTTCGGTACCCACCCTAGAGGCCTTAATTAACTCAGAGCATGAAGTTATTGCGGTAGTAACGCAACCCGATAAAAAAGCAGGTAGAGGACAGAAGGTCAGCATGCCACCGGTAAAGCAATGTGCTTTACAGCATAACATTCCCGTTCTTCAGCCTGAAAAAATGAAGGATCCCAAATTTTTTGAGGCGTTAAAAAAACTGAATCCTGATATACAAGTTGTGGTTGCTTTTAGAATGCTACCTGAATCTATTTGGTCGCTTCCTAGACTCGGAACCTTTAATCTTCATACCAGCCTACTTCCTAACTACAGAGGAGCTGCACCTATCAATTGGGCCATTATAAATGGGGAGACCAAAACGGGAATATCAACTTTTATGTTAGACCTAGAAATTGATACAGGTGCTATTATTTACCAAGAAGAAATTGACATCACCCCTACCATGAATGCTGGTGAGCTTCATGACAAAATGATGGAAATGGGTCCAAGCCTAGTGTTAAAGACTATAAAATCAATAGAAAGCGGAAACCTAAATCTCATTCCACAAGATTTAGAAAAAGAATACAAGCCAGCGCCTAAGATTTTCAAAGAAGACACACGATTAAGCCCAACACAAGATTTAAGGGGATTAAACAATAAAATTAGAGGCATATCACCGTACCCGGGTTCTTTCTTTGATTTAATTATTGATGGTAAGCCACAGCCTTTAAAGGTTTTCGAAGCCCATCCAGAGTTCGGGAAAAGAGTTACTCGTGATCATCAATTGTTTGTTGAAAATAAAAGAATGGGCATCCAACACCCTGAAGGGATTCTATGGATTGAAGCACTTCAATGGCCGGGAAAACGTCGCATGAAAAGTGCCGAATTTGTCAACGGATTTAAACACACCGAAAACTTGGATGTAAAGCCTTGATATTATTGGGATGTAGAGTTTTTTTAAAAATCAAGCCTAGCTTATTAACAATTTGCTGTAATTTTCAACAATTATAGGCTTTTTTCTCTTCAATCCTTGCGTGAGTCAGCATTACGACTATATTTGTAGGGCAATGTGAAAAAAATATTTGTTTAACTAAAAAAAAACATCGCAATGAACAAAGCTGAACTTATTGATGCAATGGCTGCTGAAGCAGGAATTTCTAAAGCACAAGCCAAAAAAGCACTAGACTCTTTTACTGATAACGTATCAGGTGCACTTAAGAAAGGTGGACGTGTTTCTCTAGTAGGATTCGGATCTTTCTCTGTATCTAAAAGAGCTGCTAGAGAAGGTAGAAACCCACAAACTGGGGCTACTATCAAAATTGCTGCAAAAAATGTAGCAAAATTCAAAGCAGGTGCTGAACTAACTGGAAAGTTAAACTAAGAACACCCCTTAGAACAAAATTAAAACCCCGCAATTGCGGGGTTTTTTTATGGGGCTAAACGTTCTTTTACAAAAGTGTTTTCTTCGCCTTTTCTATATCTTATTCTATCGTGAAGGCGACTAGGTCTTCCTTGCCAAAACTCAAACTCTATGGGTGTGATTTTAAATCCTCCCCAATGTTCAGGTCGTTTGGGTTTATCCTGAGAAAGTTCACTTAGCCTCAAAAGCAACTCTTCCCTATTTTCAATCACCTGGCTCTGAGGGGACACCATGGCTCCTATTTGACTTTCAACAGGTCTTGAATAAAAGTATTCATCACTTTCAGCAGCAGACACTTTTTCTGTAATTCCTTTTATTCTAATCTGCCTTTCTAGTTCGGGCCAAAAAAACAACATGCTTACTTTTGGATTTTTCTCAATTTCACGTCCCTTGGCACTGTGGTAGTTGGTGTAGAAAACAAATTTTTGATTTTTAATTTCTTTCAAGAGCACTACCCTACCTTGTGGATAACCGTCAAGTCCTTGTGTGATTATTTCAAAAGCCGTTTTATCAGGCCTATCTAGTTTTGAATACTCTTCGTACCAAGTAGAAAACATTTGCATGGGATCTTGAGGCATGGTATCTATCTCTAGCTCACCTAGACAATATTCTTTTCTATCATCCTTTAAATCTCGGTTCATGACAATAATTTTTGTAAAGGTAGTCAACAAATTTATTGTGCTATGTGGTAAATAAAAATAGTTAAGATTTTTGTTTTAACTTTTAATTCTGCTAACTTGTTAGTAGTTATGGATAAAAAAATCAAAATAATAAAAGGTCAATTTTTAGTAGCCGAACCCTTATTGGGGGACTCCTCTTTTGAAAGGTCGGTTATCTTGATTTGTAGTTATAGCCATGACGGTGCCGTTGGATTTGTATTAAACAAACCCTTGAATCACAGTCTATCAGACTTGTTGTTATATTTTCCTTCAGACCAGTATCCTGTATACTCAGGCGGACCTGTTGAACCCAATCACATTTACTATATTCATACTTGTCCAGAAAAATTACCAGGAAGTCTTCATATATCCGGTGATTTCTATTGGGGTGGAGATATTGAAATGGTCATTGAATTGGTGAAATCTCAACAAATCACTCCTAAAGAAATAAGATTTTACTTAGGATACAGTGGATGGGGTGTTCAACAGTTAGAAGATGAATTAGAAGAGAAGTCATGGATTATCTTTGAACCCAATTCTGTAAATCCATTTGCAGATGATGAGTATCTCTGGAAATCTTGCATTCAGAAGCTAGATAACAATTATAAAATTTGGGCAAATTCTCCGTCAGACCCTATCCTAAATTAACTCTTAGATTTAGTTTTTCTAAAAACTTCTCTGATAAATCTTTTTGATAAACCTTTTTTCTATACCCAGAAACCCACTGAATTCCCTTAATCGCATTGGTAATGAACACTTCATCAGCCCTTTGCAAGTCAAACGGCGAGAAGTTTTTTTCTTCTACGGGAATTTCCATGATTTTTGCGATTTCGAGGATATTCTTTCTCATAACCCCTTTAATACAACCCGTTGATAACGAGGGAGTAATTAACACACCGTCTTTTACCATAAGAAGGTTTCCATAAAGGCTTTCTACTACGTGCTTGTCATCATTGATAATAACAGCCTCATCCCATTTGTTCTCTGAAATATACACTCCAGCTACATTGTAAAATTGGCTACTCGTAGATTTGATGTTTGCCAAAAGTCCCTTTGGTTTGTAATGCTCTTTATAAAGTTCAATTTGAAGGCCGGTTTCATTCAAAACAAACAAATCGTTTTCAACCTGGCTTCCTTCTAAAACCCACTCAATGTTATTTGACTTGGGAACGTAAAGGCCGCCATCCTTTCTAAAAACAGTCCATCTCAATCTAACCGCTTGTCCGTCAAGGTGATTAGCAGAAATGAATTCATTGATTTGATCTAAAAAATACTCAGGTGAAAACTCCATAGGGATTTCCATTCTCAAAATGCGCATGCTGCTCATTAATCTGAAGTAATGATCTTCCCAAAAATGTAGCTTGCCTCTACTGAATTTCATCGTTTCAAAGAGACCATCTCCGAACTTAAAAGACCTATTTTCTATTCCTATGGCAAAGTCTGTCGACCCTATTAAATCACCTGAAAAGCTTACCAGCATTATATAAAATTTTGTCAAAGGTAATGGCAAAAAAAAAGCTGCCAAAATTGGCAGCCTTTCTTTTTTATTAATTACTTAGATTATTGAACAATAACCTTGTTTGTATATACACCCTCATTTCCAGAAAGCCTTACAAAGTAAGCTCCAGGAGAAAGATGTTCTACATTTATTCTCAAGTCTCCACCCATAAATCCGTCTGTAGAATAAACGGTTTTTCCAGTGATGTCGATCATTTCAACACGTAATCCATTTTGAGTTTTTGCATCTTCCCAAGAAATATTTAATATTCCATTTGCAGGGTTAGGATACATAGTGATTTTTCCTTCTAAAACATCAATCTCTTTTACGCTAATTTGATCATAACCAGGAAGCATTAAAGAAACCATTATTCTAGGAATCATATAACCGTTAATGGTATCTAAATAGGTTCTTCCTTGGGAAGGAGACATATTTGGATTAGACACTAAAGAAGCCTGATGAGCTGTTACTGGTGGAGGTCCAGGGCTTACCACTGCTTGAGCAGTCGGAGAGTTTGGATCCCACCATTCCCAAGGCGAACTTTGGTTTTGGAAAATGGAAGCTCCTATTGGCTTAATTACAGGATAGAGTCCTTCAGAGTTTGATCTGATGGTAATATTATTATTAGGTGCTGGATAAATGTAAGCTAACGTTTGACCATATCTGGCTTGAGCAGTCATGGTATAGGAATCTACAAAAGTGTAACTGTTGTAAGTGTTATTCCCAAAGTTATTGGCTCTATCAATAAATACATTAGCTCCTTGTACATCCACAACATCTTCATTGGTAGTTGGAACGATTACTGTTCCTTCGTCAAAAGGAGCAAAAGGATCTCTTACACATTGAAAAGAAACGATGGGTCTATCTCCAGCTTCTAACCATGATGTATCAGCTAAAGCTCCACCCGTATTTACTACAAATGCAATATCAGAGTTTTGTCCATTTGGAGCATAAAGGTTTAATAAACCGTTAAACCCTTCCAAGTTTCCAACCGTGTTTGTATCAACAAAACTTTGACTGGTTAGAGGATTGATAAACTTAGGAATTTCTAATTCTGAAAATTTATCCATTGAATTGTATGCTAAAGAAACATATCCACCAGATCCTTGACCATAAAGAATAATTTGCGAAGGATTTACCCCATAGGTAGATGCATTAGCCTTTATTACACGAATCATTTGCTTTACATCATGAATAGCACGGTATACTGCATTTAACAATGTACCCTTTCGTTCTAATGAAGTTGGTGCGATAGGGTTCCATCCTAAACGGTAAGATAATCTCGCCGCTGTGAAACCTCTTTTTGCCCAGCTTGAACATTGTACAATTCCAACCGAATCCGTTTTAGTTCCAGTAGGACCACCATTCAAGGGTGGAGGTAAAAAGTTTCCTGTGTGTATGTAAACTATCAACGGTCTGCTGGTTAAAGTGTCGCCAGTTGGTTCGTAAAAGTCCATTTTCAAGCTTGTGACCTTTACATCAGAGTTTTGATCAGCAGGATCATAGAACTTAGCCGGTATAGGCTGACCCATGGCTAAGGCTGTTTTAATTTCAGTAATGTCAGCACCAACTTGGGTCTGGTCACTAAAATCAGAAGTCAAAAAATCGATATTGACTCCATATTCAATATCGTTAGTTACTGTAACTGAAGAGAAAACCTCGTCGTGGTATCTCATTTGTTGTGCAGTAGCCGTAAGACCGAATAGAACGCCAATAGAAAGTAATATTCTTTTCATAAGACTAGTTTAGATTAATACGTCTTGAAAAATACTAAAAATAGTTTGATTTATTTACTGTAACTCAAATAATAATGAAACATAAGACAATCTTCCAACGGTGGGTCCACCGTAAACTTGGTAAACTTGATTATTCAATATATTAGAAGAACCCACTTTTAATGTAGTGTAATACTTTTTTATAGAATAGCTTACCTGAGCATCTAAAAGCCCATAATCTTCAATGAATCCAGTAAACTGAGGTGAACCTTCAAAGATGAATCCTTGAACCCATTTATACACTGCGTTAAATCCAAAGGCATGTCCTTCCTTTTTAAAAGGATTGTATCCTCTACCTGAAAATCCGATATTAAACTTGTGTTCTGGAGTATTAAAGGCGGGTACGATAGGATCTTTTTCGCCGTCAATAAATAGTTTATTCCAAGAATAGTTTCCATTGATACTAAATTCATCAGTCAGATAATAATTAATACCTATGTTAAACCCTTGCGAGGTAACTTGTGTTTTTGAGTTTGCAGAGACCCTAAAGGCCTGAAGGTATTGTGGAGGGGTTGCTGGGTTATTGTTGGGGAAAAACAACTCTAATCCAAATTGGTACCCGATAAAATCTGTGTACCAATTGTGGTAGTAATTTGCATCCATGTAGACCTTTTTAAACAAGGTTGTTCTATATCCACCTTCTACGGTAATAACCCTTTCAGGTTTTATAGGGTCAACATCAAAATATTCTAGGTTGTCTCTGTTCAAGTCTTCTCTGTAGACATTAAAAGATTCAATGCTCACCAATGAGTCATATCCTGTAAGGTTGCCTTTTAAAATCGCTCTACCCACATCATACCTCAAATATTGATCTTGTAAGGTTGGATTTCTAATAGCAGAAGAAAGGCTAAATCTCAAGGTATTCTTTTCGTTGATATTATATACCAACGATGCTGCTGGTGATACATTAAAATCGAAGTTTTGGTTTTTATCTACACGTAAGGTTGCAGAAAGCTTAAAGGTCTCTCCTTTAAACTTTTTATCTATTCCCGAATAAAATCCATATTCTGAATTTATTATGGTTCTAATCGTGGTATCTGTTACAAATACTCCGTTTTCTAATCGACTGGTAAGTACAAGTTCATCAAAAATATTTCCTCTTGAATTAGGACGATATTGTCTAAAGTTCCCTCCTATTCTAATATCTCCCCAACTAGGGTGAAATTGATATTCTCCCATAATGTGGTACAAGGCTGATTTATCATAAAACTTAGATCCACCCTCTGCAAAGGTTTTTGAAGTAACGCTTTTCTTCAAAGCTTCATATTCTGGAGTACCTGGTTCAGGCGTGTCAAATGAAATGCTATTAACTGCATCTAACACATTTTGATGCCATTCTTTAAGCTTGTAATTGTACTTTTTTAAACTGTCTTGGTAAGGTCCATTATACCAATCTTCAATAGACATGCCGGGGAAATCTGCCGGAGTACCTGTGAGAGCCAAAGTAGAGTCTCCGTACCTAAATCCGAAACTGGCACTGTTCCAAGCATTTTTATACTGATTGTTCCAAGTGGTATTAGAGCCAATGGCTTCATTCATTTTAAAAGCCGTCAATACAGCATCATAAGACTCACCCGCATCTTCGTTGGTTGCGTACGCTCTAATAAAGAACTTGTTCTCCTTTTTTAGTTCAATAATGTTTTGAAAGAACTGAATACCCTTTAGACTAAAGCGATTTTCACCTTGGTATACCGTAGTACCTGTACCATAATTAAAATTATAGCTCAATTCTAACTCAGGTGAAAACTTGTAATACAATCCTAGGTTGGTCTTAAGGTTTTTAGTGCCATAGTCAACTAAGTCAATTTCATTAAACCCTGAACGATAAAACTTTCCAAGACCCGAGGTGCCTCGATCTACAGAAGAACTAATGTCTCTATAGTCATTACCACCCGCTAGGTCTTCATCACCATAAATGTTAATGGCATCAAACCTACCTGGATTATTTTCAGAGTCAGTAGACTCATAAATGGGTCGATAATTGTCTGCTACCCAATCGTCAGCGCGTAAATAATAGACATTAATTTTGTAAGCAAAATTGTCATAATCAACCTTACCGATTTTATACGAATCAGCCCAGCGTATGGCTCCTTCAAACAAATTTCGGTCTCCTCCTTTTATGCTTGTAGACAAACCTTGAAAAATAAACGGACTTTTGGTATTCATCGAAATTACCCCGTTAAAAGCCCCGGGACCATAAAAAGCAGAACTCGCTCCTGCAATAATGTCTACACTTTTTATGTCTAATTCTGAAGCCCCCAAGAAATTCCCCAAACTAAAGTTTAATCCTGGTGCCTGATTATCAACTCCATCAATTATTTGGAGCGACCTTACCGGTGAAGTTGAATTAAATCCACGGGTATTTATTACTTTAAATCCTATGGAAGCTGAGGTGAGATCTACCCCTTTTAAGTTTCCTAACCCTTCGTAAAAGGAAGGAGCCGGCGTTTCTTTAATGGCTAAAATATCTAGTGCCTCTACGGTTAGTGCTGAATTTCTTTGCTTTTCGCTAAGACGTTGTTCAACTACACTTACTTCTGATAGAATTTCTGAATCTTTTGCCAAGTAAACCTTAAGACTGTTGGTTGCCTTATCCACTTTTACCTCTTGAGTTTCTAACCCGATAAAAGAAACCTCTAACACAGCAGGTAGTCCTTTGGTCAATGTAATGGTGAATTTTCCATCTAAGTCTGTGGAGGTTCCGTTTTTTGTACCCTTCTCTACAATGTTCGCTCCCAAAACAGTAGAATTATCTGTTTTATCAATAACAACTCCGGAAATGACTTGAGACCAAGTAGTTACCGACAAAAAAAGACAAAAAACTGTGATCGGTATTATTTTACGCATAATTTGGTTTTATCTATCGTTTAAAACTATAAAAAAAAAGCATTTCTATGAAGGGATATTTTTGGTTATTTTCGCACCAAATATGGTTTACCTATGATTAAAGGAAAAAAAGTTGTTGTTGTTTTACCTGCTTACAATGCTGAGAAAACATTAGAAAGAACCTACGCCGAAATTCCGTTTGACATTGTTGATGAAGTGGTTTTAACCGACGACAAAAGTTCTGACAACACGGTTAAAGTGGCCAAAGACCTAGGGGTAAATCATATTATTGTTCACGACACCAACAAGGGTTACGGGGGCAATCAAAAAAGTTGTTACAACAAAGCGTTAGAAATTGGTGGTGACATTATTATCATGCTTCACCCTGACTATCAGTATACCCCTCAATTAATTGAGAGTATGGCATATTTAATTGCCAACGGCCTTTACCCTACTGTTTTAGGATCTAGAATTTTAGGTATGGGCGCTTTGCGCGGAGGAATGCCTTGGTATAAATATGTGGCTAACCGTATTTTGACCCTAACCCAAAATATTCTTTTAAAGCAAAAACTATCTGAATACCACACGGGTTATAGAGCCTTTTCTAGAGAGGTATTAGAAACCATCAACTACAATATCAATTCGGACGATTTTGTATTTGACAATCAAATGTTAGGGCAAATCTTTTACAAGGGATTTGAAATAGCAGAAATAACCTGCCCAACAAAATACTTTGAAGAAGCTTCTTCTATTAACCTAAAAAGAAGTTCCATTTACGGATTGGGAGTTTTAAAGGTATCGGTTCAATACAGATTGGCAAAGTGGGGATTGATAAAACCAACCTACTTGGTTTCAAAGCCCGGAAAGTAATTACTCGGGCATCCTCTTAAAGAAGTAGAATCCGTTTTTGTGATATAGCTCTTCAAATTGAGGCATGGTTTCTTTAACCTCTTTGGCTTGATTTACTTTACAAGACATGTAAACAGGCTTATCAATGTCTCCAGAGTAAAGCCATTCTTTGTTGGGATAATTTTCATTTTCATGAGGCATTACCTTAGCATACCAAAGAGGTGCATAACTCTTATATCCATAAGTGGTTACGTAAACGTCTTGCCCTACTAGTCCTTCCCAAAATTCAATATTTGCACGTTGAGAATAGCCCTCAATCTTTCCAATAAACCCAAAGAGTGTGAACTGAACCCAAAGTGCATTGGCAAAGAGAAGCCACTTAATAGAGCGGTTTGGTGCTGATTTTTTTAGGTAAAAAAACATGATGAATCCTACCAATAAAAAAAGACTTACAAGAGACTCCCAACCCGTCCAAACAACAATTGCCTCTAGATTTTGAGCCGCAAAAGGATCGTTTTGCATCAAAGGCTTTAAAACATTAATATCTCTGCCAATAAAAGGAAGAACTGTAGTAATTAAAAATGCTATGCCGCCCGTAAATATCAAAAGAAAAGTCATCCACCCCTTCCACTCTACTTTCCCTTTTATCCATGCAATAGCCGTTGATGCGGCTAAATATGTCAACGGAAAATAGGCCAATGACGAATAGTGAATAATCTTGCTTTTCACAATAGTGAACAAGATTAACACTACCCAAAACAAGGTCGTCATCCACAATTTCATTTCTCTCTTGCCGGGATCCTTTTCTTTGCTCACCAAGGCTTTTATGGCAAATACACTGGCAGGAAAACATCCCAACAGCAAAACCACAAAATGATATCCAGGAAATCCACCATGACCTGCATCTGGAGTACTAAAAAGTTCCCATTGTCTAATCGTGAATTCTATAAAAAACTTAGGACCGTTTACCAAAAAGTCTATTCCATACCAAATACCAGTAACGCCAATAGTTATTGCAGTATAGATAATGAAGTTAATGGGTGAAATGAAAAACCTAAACCTCTTTACCGAGAAAATCACCCCGAGCACTAACCCCGTAATTAAAAATGCTGCAGGCCCTTTAGTTAGGATAGCTAGTCCTGTAGATACTCCTGCTAAAATTAAATAATAGGTAGCCGATTTTGAAAGAGAAACGCCCTCAGAACCATTCTTTTTCCAAGAATGTAGTATGAGTCCGTAAATTCCTAAAAAGATAAAAAAGTTGAAAACTGGATCAATAATCCCCGATTTAAAATATAGGTGAGGCAAAATAGACCCGAAGTAAAACAAGGCCCAGAAAAAGCCAAAACGCGCATTGTGTATTCTTGCTCCGATAAGGTAAACAAGAACTAGAGATAAGACCCCAAACAAGGCATTTGGAAACCTTGCGGCATACTCACCTACCCCAAATAAATTCATAGATAAGGCCTGTAACCAAAAGAACAAAGGTGGCTTTTCAGTAAAAACCTCATAGTCTATATGAGGCTCTAGGTAGTTCCCTGTAACCAGCATTTCTCTTGCTATCTCAGCAAAATTAATTTCATCCCAATCAAAAAGATGTACACCCCCTAAAAAAGGAAAGAAAAAAATGGCTGCTAAAATAGCAAAGTACCAAGCGCTAGTTTTAAAGAAATTACCCATTTAGACTAAATCTCAAAGGTTCCTAAAGTTTATTGTCTATCCACTTTGTTTTGATCTGTTCAGCGGTCAGGGCTCCTAAATAAGAAATAACCAACCCAAGAGCCATACCGGCCCAAACATCAATTAGAAAATGCTGATTCAAATACACTCTACTATAACCAACCGCAATGGCAATTATGAAAAGTGGAATTCTCAACCATTCGTGTTTTTTTGAAACCAATAGGGCCAAAATCCCGTAAAAGGCAAAGGCCGCTGTGGTGTGACCTGAAGGAAATGAATTTATCATGTGCATCTTTACCCCATCAACAAATTCTAGGCTACCTTCAGGAAAATACTTAGCAGGTCTAGGAGCACCAGAAAATACAATTTGCTTTAAAAAAGCAGTGGATATTAAGGTATATAGGGCTGTAAATAAAATAGCGAAAAAATCCCTAAAGCGAATCCACAAAAAAATTATTCCAAAGGCAAAGATAGCCCCATCACCTAAGTGAGTCAGGTATGGAACCAAGGTGTTTCCCAGGGGAAAATGAACCTTGTTAAACGCCAATTGAATTTCTGATCTAGTAAATGTGGCAAGCACACTTCCAATAACCGCCCAAAATAAAACCGTTAAGACAAAAAAACTATTCGGTTTTTTCATTATTACGACCCAATGGTGTGTAAAAGTTCGTTAACCTGACTATTCCATAACAACTTAGATTCTTCTAATTCATCTTCTTCGGCGAAGTCAGTTACGATTAAGCTTACGTCATTGGTTAAGTCATCAACGACTATTCTAAATTCAAAAAAGGTTTTTAGTCCTTCTTCTGCATCTGCATCCCAAATAAAACGAATGTGCTTTTCAGCTTTCTTAGAAATTAATTTTGCTGACTCTTCCGAATCACCCCAAAAGAAGGTAAACTTCTCTCCTCTACTGTTTACATCATCACAAAACCAGTCACTTAGACCGCTAGGAGTGGACAAAAATGGAAAAAGCATTTTAGGTGAAGCCTTAACCGGAAATTCTAATTCGTATTTAATTTTATCAGACATGGTAATATACTATTGAAAGGTCGCAATATATATAAAAAACTGAACTGAAACACTTTTAGATTTAAAGGATATACTACATTTTTCAACCATGATAATGTGGAATTTTAGAAAATTTAAATCCTTTTAAAATATTTATTTCAAATCGGTTTGAAAAAACGGATTTTGATTTATATTTGCCACCCCAAACAGGAAATGGCGAGGTAGCTCAGTTGGTTAGAGCGCAGGATTCATAACCCTGAGGTCACGGGTTCAACTCCCGTCCTCGCTACAAGAAAAGCCGATACAAATGTATCGGCTTTTTTATTTGAGTAATCTGCCAATCTACTAACCATTGGAAGCAAGCCTAAATCTCTGGAAACGTACCTTTTATTCTTTCAATAAGCACATTTTCAACTCCTCTTTTTGCAGCCCATTGATCAAACTTTGATATGGCTTTTTGAACCTCTTGAATAATTCCTTTGGCCTTTTTTATGTTCATCGTTTTGGCCACCTTTAGCAAGTCCTGCAAGGTGATTTGATCTCTTTTGCCATTTATACTCAATGCATGCTGACTAGCCCATACACTATCTGGCCTATAGGCATGGCAAATATCATAGGCAGGAGAAAGCCTCCACCCATTTTCTGGTGAATAAATAAAACTTGTGTTTTTCGTGTGGTCGTCGCAGTTTCTTGCTAAAACGTTAAACACCATCCTGCGGTACAACTCTTCGGCTTCAGGATATGGCAACCTTAGTTCTCTCATAGTTTGAAAAAGTTGCTCATAACTATAGCTCCTTGCTCTGTTAAAATCAAAGTGGACCAAAGCACAGAAAGTTTGCGTGTGATAGCGCTCTCCTTTGGGACCTCTATCAAATCGCTTCGTCATGAAATGGGCTCTACCGTTTTCGACGTAAAGCCTAGATTCCATCATATGTATTCCAGCAGCACACGCCATGTCATAATATGCCATCTCTACTCTTCCGTAGCCTTTGGTGGACCCCAACTGAACATCACTTACTCCATCTAATTTGATTAACCATTGAGAAAACCCCTTGGGCACTTTAGCTTGACCCGATCGTACTTCTCCAGTTCTCTCATTAAATGCTATGACGGCTTTGGGTCTTGCACCTCCAGCCGATGTTCCAATTTTTAAAATATCAACGACGCCTTGGTCACTTTCGTGGGATAAATGAGTGGAAAATTCTTCTCTTTGGTTTAGAATGTTTGAAGCTACTTGCACCAAATTCTTTACCTCTACTTCAAAAGATTGGTTAGCGGAAGGAGTTTGAACAGGTTCAAAATCTAAAGCTCCCATACCTCTCGTTCCAATAAAACAAAGTTTCTCAACGGGATTCATACTGCCTGGAGGTCGCCCGTTTCTTGCCAACCAAACATCTATTAAGGCGTTTCCGTAACTATCTGGCAGTGAATCAGCCAATAACCCAGGCAATCCATTAAAGGTCGACAAATCTTGATCACTCTTTCTGTTTTCTGGAAATGAAAAAACTTTCTGCGGACTTTTTATCGGCATTTTTAGTGGCGCCAATTCGTATCCCTTTTTTATAAACTCTGGAGCGTATTCAAAATACCCCAATTGCGTGTCTTCATTCCAATAAACCGCACCCACTGTTTGCCCCCAGATCTTTACCATGGCTGTATTTACCATGACGATTCTTCTGAATTTGTAGACCCACCTTCTGACCTTGCTCTTTTTCTCTTGTATTTTTCTGCTTTGGCTAAGGCCAATGGACTAATTTTCTCTTCAGTGGTAAACACAGAAAAAACATCTAAACGGTTTAGTACCCGTAAAACTTGGATTAATGTTGCAATGGTAAAGGTCTCACCCTTTTCTAACAAACTTAGTGTAGACCGGCTAATACCGGCTTTTTCTGCCACCTCACCTTGCGTAATGTTTTGTTCT
>CBFICS010000015.1:0-53775 GCA_965661055.1 uncultured Schleiferiaceae bacterium
GTGTGGTTGACAAATAATCCTTTCAAAGCCTCTCTTGAAGCCTTTAGTTCATCGTGCAAAGGACAGGGTGTTTTATCTGAGCATTTCTTTAATCCAATGGCGCAACGCGTAAACCGGTCTTCACCTTCTAAAAATTGAATTAACTCACTCAAGGGCCTATCCTGACTTTTCGGGTGAAGGCAAATCCCGCCTCCGGGCCCTTTTAAACTTTTCACCCAATTCTCTTTGACCAACTCACTGATTAACTTCCCTAAAAAACGCCTGGGAATATTCAGCGTTTCTGAACAATGATCTAACGTAAAATGAATACTCTCACCAGGAGCACTATCTAAAAAAAACAAAAGTCTTAAGGAATATTCTGTGGTTTTATAAAACATTTAATAGCACTTACGAGTTGAGTTTTCTAAGATAATTCAAATAAAATACCTAAAGGTATTTTATTGTGTTTACTTTTGCACCACAATCAGTTGAAAACTCACAAAAATCCTTGCGATATTTGTATTGTCAAAGCATCATTCATCATGGAACAAAAAGAATTAATTGAGAAAATCAACCAGCTGAGAAAAGACAAGAATGCCATTATTTTAGGCCACTATTATCAGCGACCCGAAATTCAAGAAATCTCAGATTTTGTTGGCGACAGTTTAGAGCTTTCTAGAAAGGCCATGGAAACCAAAGCAGACATTATTCTATTTGCAGGGGTGTACTTCATGGCAGAAACGGCCAAAGTTTTAAATCCTTCAAAAAAGGTCTTAGTTCCAGATTTAGATGCCGGTTGTTCTTTAGAAATGTCTTGTCCGGCAGACAAGCTAAAAGAGTTCAAAGAGGCCAATCCAGACCACTTGGTCCTTACTTATATTAATGCCAGTGCTGACGTTAAGGCTTTGAGCGACTACATCTGTACCAGCTCAAATGCTGAGAAAATCTTAGCAAACATTCCTCTTGACAAGCCTCTTTTGTTTGCCCCAGATAAAAATTTGGGTGCTTATTTAATGGCTAAAACAGGACGTAAAATGGACCTGTGGGATGGGGTTTGTATAGTTCATGAGGCTTTTTCTCTAGAAAAATTGGTCAACCTAAAGCTTGAACACCCCAATAGTAAAGTGGTGGCACACCCAGAAAGCGGAAGCGATGTTTTGAAAATCGCAGACTTTATTGGGTCTACCAGCAAAATGATAAAGTACATTGAAGGGACAGATTGCAAGAGCTTTATTGTGGGTACGGAAGCAGGAATCCTTCACGATTTAAAAAAGAGGGTACCTAACAAAGAACTCATTCCAGTTCCTATAGATGAAGACAATACTTGTTCTTGTTCAGAATGTGGATTTATGAAGCTTAACACCCTTGAAAAAATTTACAAAGCGCTGTTAGACGAGTCTCCAGAAGTGTTTCTTGATGATGAAATTCTTGAAGACGCAAGACGTCCGCTTGAGAGAATGATGGCGCTTTGAACCCCGCATACAAATATGACGTAGTAATTGTTGGAGCAGGAATTTCTGGACTTTCAACCGCCATTCTTTTGGCAAGAAAAAATCCAAAGCTTTCTATTGTGGTGCTTTCTAAGGGAGGCCCTACCAAGGCCAACACCTATTATGCACAAGGCGGAATCGCTTTAACCCTTCCAGACACCCCTGGGGGAATAGAAAATCACATTCAAGACACGCTAAAAGCAGGCGCCTACCGTGGTGATCAGTCTGTGGCTAGCACCTTAATTGCAAAAAGTCCAGAGGTCTTAAAGTTCTTGCAGTCATGTGCAATAGGATTTGATTTTGAAAACGGACACCTAGAAGTAGGACTAGAAGGTGGGCACAGCATCCCGAGAATTCTACACACAAAAGACTTTACCGGCAGGTCTATCATGGAAGGCCTTTACAAAGAGGTGGTAAAATTTAAAAACATTCAACTGCAACCTCATCTCTTTGCCAAGCAATTGCGGATTGAAAACCATCAAATTTCTGGAATAATAACCCTTTCGGGGGAAGGTGAGTACCCCATTGACACGAACAATGTGGTTCTAGCCGGAGGCGGAATGGGAGCGCTATTTAAACACACTTCTAATCCGGACAACTCAACCGGTGATGCCATTTCATTAGGACTAGAGGCGAAGGCAAAAATGAGGGACCTTCCGTTTATTCAATATCACCCTACGTTTTTCTACCGCGCAATAGGCAAAGGATTTCTGGTTTCTGAAGCCGTTAGAGGCGAAGGCGCCATACTGAGAAACGAGCATAGTGAAGCTTTTATGGAAAATGAACACCCCATGAAAGACTTGGCCCCTAGAGATATTGTGGCTCGAGCAATTCAAAAACAAATTAGAGGTCACTCTCTACCTTACGTTAAATTAGATATCTCTAGCATAAACCACTTCGAAGAAAAGTTTCCGACCATAACAAAACTTGCAGAAGACGCAGGACATCCAATTTCTGAAGGATATTTACCCGTTTGTCCGGCAACCCATTTTTACATCGGTGGCATTGAGGCTACTGCAGGTGGTAAAACCAGTATCAAAGGCCTTTTTGCTATGGGAGAATGTGCCTCTACAGGGTTTCATGGCGCTAACAGGTTGGCTTCAAACAGCCTTCTAGAAGGAGTTGCCATGGCCTTTGTTTTTACAGAAGAAAATGATTTCACCCCACAGAGCACAAATCTTCTTCCGGCAAAGGGAATTTCCAATTTTGGAAGGTTTCACTACGCCAACATTGAAATGAAAAACGCCCTGCAGTCTATTGCACAAGACTCACTGGGCGTTTCCATAAAAAATGTTCACCTAAAAAGTGGACTCAAAAGACTCTGTCGACTTATGCCAAAGGTTGAACAGTTAGCTGAACAGTACCCTTATGACCTTTGTCAACTTGAAAACCATAACAGAGCTAGGGTTTTAAAGGCAATTCTTGAAGAGTCCATTGACCAGTCAGAAAACATAGGATGTTTTTTCAAAGAGTTATAGTCCAAAAGTTAGCTGAATAAAGTAGTTTCTTCCAGGGTGAATTAACGGACGCCAGTCCATTGCATCTACATAGGCCATGTTAAACATGTTAGCAACCCCTAAAGAGGCCTCCAGGGTGATTTTTGAATATTCAAAGTTTGCCAAAAAAACCACATCGGTAGTTTGATACCCATCCGTGCGAAACTCAGCCAATTCTGAATTAACCCTACCCTTTTTCCCAGCGAGCATTTGCCTTACAGAAACCGTGTAATCTAAGTAAGAATATGAAACGGATAATTGATTCCTCAAAGGCAATGTCAAAGGTATAGGACTCCCATCTTCAAGGGTTGACCATTGGTAATCAAGAGTGTTTTTTAAAGTGATCCCTGAAGAAAACTCTTTGACCACGATTGAATTCACACCTACTTGTTGGGCGGTTCCGATGTTTTGATATTGTCTTACTCCTTTGGCCCCAAGGGTCATTCCTGAATAATTTGTAAACTGTCCAAAAATGTATTCATTGTAAAGGTTTGCAAACACCTGGCTTGTAATGCTCCATCCTGAAAGATTGATAGAATGTTGGGCGCTAAATTGCAAAATGGACTCAGTTTTTAAATCCGGATTTCCCAAATAGTCGTACCCGTCATTTGCGTTGTACAAGTAAAACCCATATCTCTCTGAAACTCCCGGGGCTCTAGAACTGTATTGTGCTGAAAAATTGTATTTCGATTTTTCTCTGTAGTAATCAAAAGAATAGTCACCTGAAAAATTAACATCAGAACGTCCTAAATCTTCAAATCCAAAAACAGCCCATTGATCAGCGCCAAAGCTATCGGTAATCATCATATCTTGGTAGCTAATAAGTCCACCGAAAGAATGTGTGAATCGATCTGATTCTCTCACAAAACGGGTAGATAGAACTCCTGAGGTCCATTTGGTATCAGGCCAGGTCAACATAAACATAGGACTGTAAAAGTCTTGATACATGGTCATTTCTGCTCGACGGTAATTTCTAAATCCTTCGGCCTTTACACTAATTTTCCAGCTATTGACCTGTTTACCCCCTTCAACAAATCCACCGTAAGTGGTAGACCAGCCGGGCATATCCATATGGACCAATACTTCTCGGTTAGAATCATCCATTACGTGAAAAACAGAATTGGCATACCCTTTAAACTTTAACCAAGTTCCTTTTTCAAAGCTTCGTTCAAGTCCTACGCTTGCCATGGCTGCCTCGGCCTTTGAAACGTCCATAGGCAATCCGGCATAACCAATATCGGTTGCCAAATCAGCAACCCCATCAAACGAAAGTTTCCAATCTTTTAATGAAATAGCATAGTAAAGCCTTCCGTTGGTTTTTGAATAGCCCGTAAAAGCCAACTTCTCACCATTAGGCATAGAGTAATTGTCGTGCTTTCTCTGACTAAACTGAACTAAAAATTGATGATTTTGATAAGAACCAGAGGCATTAAGAGAATATCCATACCCGTTGACCCCAAGGTTCGCGTAGGTACTTGCCCTAGCTTTAAAGAGTTGATTAGACTGGGGTTTTACCAACTGCAAATTAATTCCGTTGGTACCTCCACCCCCACCATGGTTTGATTCAATAGACGCTAAATTCCCCGTTTCAACGTACGAGGTAATGGGGTCCATTCTATCGGTGCAAGCACCAAATACGCGCATGCCATCAAGTGTGACGTTTAAGCGATCTGCAGAAAGACCTCTATAAACCAAATCTTTTCCGTATTGACCTCTATTAATTAGGGTTACGCCTTTGTAAACTGAGAGTACTTCTTCAACGGTTGACTGTTGGGTAACAGGATTATTTGCGGCATCAAAAACTACCACTTCATTGAGTACTTCGTTCTTCAGACTGTCTTGCGATTGACTCCATGCAGAAATTGCCGCCCCAAAAAGGGCAGCAATCCATAGGTAATGTTTCATTACATTTTATTTAGAGTCTTAGACTTATTGAAAGTCTATAACAAAGTACTTTCCGTCTAAAATTTGATTTGACTGATCGTCCATAACATCAATGTTAACCCACCACAATCCAGTCATGGTAAAATTAACTTTGCCCATGTAGTGACCGTCACCCATATCTAATGGATCAACGTTGTTCGGAGAGCCATGGCCCATGGTAGGCATTTCTGGCTCAATCGCCATACTAAAACCTGTTACAGCAGGAAAATCCATCATAGATTCTCTTTTGTACAAGGCTACTTCAAAATCATTAATACCCACCCTAGGGGCAGAAGGCTCTATTAAAGCTAAGAAATAGGCGGTACTTGTAGTAGTGTCTACAAAATTGATCAGCTTTGACTCAACCGGTTGAAGTACCACAATTTCTGAGGCTGCATGCGTATGCACTGTATCGTGCTCAATGTGAACTTCAAGGTCCCAAGTACCCATAGCGCCCGTAGGCATAATAAAGGTTATGGCTCCGGCGTAAGCCTTGGTGGTGGCATTGTACATAGGTTGTTCTACCGGACATGAATGTGACATGGTAGGCATAGTCATTATAGGCTCAAAGTACACGTCAGCATCATTAACCACTTGGTTGTTTTTGTAAACTTTTGCCTGTACTCTATTGTAACCCACCATTAAATCTCCATCTGCATAAACTTTTACAGAATAATCTGGATCATCCGCTGAAACAGTGGTAATCAAGGTCCACTCAGCTAAAGGATCAGTAGGTGTGTTTATAATGGGATCTTCGTTTTTATCACATGAAGATAATATCATAAGCAGCCCAGCTGCCAATGAAGCAAAAATTGAATTTTTCATTGTAGTGTTTTGTCGTAATTAAATAAATGGTAGTCTTAGTCTTGGATAGATAAAGTGCTACGACAAACGCGGAGGATCTAACTTTGAAGTGAAATACCCATTAGATAATTCATCAGAGTAGTCCATCATTAAATTGGGACTTGAATCTGTCTTGAAAACGGCAAAAGTCAATTCTTCTTGAAGTGTGATTAATGTAGATTCACGGAAAGATTCTGCGGCAGGAGCTTTGGGTTCAGACCCCTTATTGCCTTCTTGTGCTAACTGCTTACTCAGGTGACATTTTCCGTTACACTTTAGTTCTGGCTTGTCTTGGTTTACACATAATACATTAGTGTAATAAGACTTCTGAATACTGTAATTCACCAATAACATAGAGTTAGCAAGCTGAAGCCAGCTAAACACAACAATAATGAATATGGAGAAGAATGGTTTCACTTTACAAAGGTATTGAGAGAATAAATACAATACTGTAATACAAGTTACTTTTTTTTCTCTCTTAAAAAACCAGAAATGAGTATTCGACAAATGTGGCTACTCTTTTGAAACGAAGTACATCTTTATCTTTCCTTTGTTTTTTGCTTCAATCTCACCCCGCTCTTCAAACGTATACTCTCCTTTCAACTTTTGCTTGGTCGACTCTGAAATATTTATTTTTCCAGGCACGGAGGTTTGCTCCATTCTTGCGGCAACATTCACGGAATCGCCCCAAATGTCATAGGCAAACTTTTTGGTACCAATTACACCAGCCACTACCGGACCAGTGTGAATACCAATTCTCAAAGGCCAAGGCGACAAACCATTTTTGCGCTTGTAATCATTAATTTCATCTGTCTTTTCAGAAATAATAAAGGCTGCCTGAAGAATTTTCTCAGCATGGTCATCACTTTGAGAGGGCAACCCTCCAGCACACATATAAGAATCACCAATAGTCTTTATCTTCTCAAGCCCAAGGTTGGCCACTATTTCGTCAAAGGCCTTAAAATACTCATTGAGTTGTTCTACCAATTCTTCGGCTTTTAACCCTTCGGCTAATTTGGTGAAACCAGAAAAATCAGTAAACAAAATAGATACCTCTTTGTAGAACCTAGAGGTTGCTACCCCATTTATCTTCAGTTCTTCAGCGGTTGAATGAGGTAAAATATTCAACAATAACTTGTCTGACTTATCTTTTTCCCTTCTAATAATCTCACGGCTTTCACTCAGCAAAATATTTTTTTTCTTCACCGAACGCCAGGAGTAGAAAATTAGTCCCCCTAACATGATAACAGACACTAGAAAAACAATCAACCTATGTCTAACGGCCTTGTCTTTCTCAATTTTTAAGGTTTGTGATTTATTGACTTCTTCTAAAAGTTCTAACTCTTTTATTCTATTGTGCTCTAATAACTCGCGCTCTCTTTCGGCTAACCTCTGATTCTCGGCTTGCAGCTGTTGAAGTCTAGAGGCTGCCCTTTCTCTGTTCTCCTTGGCTTCGAGGTAGGTTTCCCAAAGCGATTTTAGGCTAGTTACAATTCTTTGGTTCTCTTCCGTCAGTAGACTATGTTCGGCTTCCGTTAACAGGGTGCTAAACAATGCTTCCTTAATAATTGAAATTTGATTGATTACCCAAATATATGGGACGGATGGAAGAGCCCCTGTGTCAGAAACACTAATTAGGGTGTGCTCAGCATGAATACTATCGGCATAAGTCATAAAAGACCTAAATCCATTATAAGCCTTGACGTAATCGTTCTCTTCTAAGTAAACACAAACGGGAGTCAACGGAAAGCGGTACCCCATTTTCTCTTTACTCCGTTGCATTTTATCAAGAATTCTGAGCTGTTCTTTATCTACTCGCCTATCACTTTCCATGATATCACCAAGCAGCAAAGCATCAAACAATACCGAGCTCCAATTTTCTCCTTCAGAGAATTCAACCTTGTGATCGTATAGATCTTCAAAAATCAACTTGGCCTCTTCAGACTTTTTACTTTGTAATAATGCGATTCCTCGGATTAACTTAAAGGCATTTAGGGTTTCTTTACTAAAGGAAATAGAGTCTTGGTACTTTTCATTTGTCGCGATCCAATACAGAGCCTTCTTGGGTAATTTTAATTCTATGTACAAAATGGGCAACAAGGTCCAGTACTCTGGGAAGAAGTTATTCGCCTCCACAGGATATTTCTTGACCAAGTCATTTATTTTCTCAATCTCACTCAAGGCGTTCACCACGTCTTTCTTGTCATAGTAAATACTTACTTTTTGGTGTGAGGATTCAAACTTTAAATGAAGGTCATTTAATCCTTCAGAAATGCTATCAATGGTCGACCAATACGCCAAGGCCTCTGAAAACTGATCCGCTTCCTTTGAAAGAGATGCCAAGTTTCTCAGTAGCGGAATAAAGTCAATGGCCAATTTATGGGTTATGGCTAAATCATAAGCTCTTTGACGGTAGGTCAAGGCATTAGACCACTGTCCTATAGAACTAAAGTAGTCGGCAATGTTGTTAAAGGTGGTGTACAAATCATTCCAGCGATGCGTGCGATTCTCTAAATTGGCCAGAATAAGGTACTTTCTCAAGCCCCGGGTGTTTTCACCAATTTTCATATAAGAAGGAGCCAAGACCTTTAATGAGTTTATCTGTCCCCTTCCATTCTCAATTTGCTTGGCAATAAAAAAGGCTGCATGGGCATAGCTGATGGTAGAGTCTATCTCGTCTGCATATTTGGCTAAGTACAACCAATCATCAATCATTACCGAATCTCCCGGCTCAAAAATGGCGTCAGGCGACAGCAATAAGGTATCTACTTGTGAGTAAGAAAAACAAGAAGAAAAAAGAATGGTGGTTAGTAGTAAAAACTTTTTCAAGCGTTGCTCTTATTTTTTAATAAAGATACGGATAAAGAGCAATTAGAATTTTTCTGACATAAAAAAACCCTTCCACTCCTGGAAGGGTTCCGTTGCCCTTTCGGACAAAGTCATGAAACAATGAAAACTCTACTCACTCCAAATTTAATAAAATATTAACATAGACCAAACCTTTTTGAATTTTTTTCCTCATCAAAGGCTTTGGGTAACTTTTTTTCATTCGCTACCTTAGCACAAGATTAATAATACTCATCCGTCACATGAAAAGCCTTCTTACCATTTTGTCAGTGTTTATAGGAATTTCCGCACTTTCTCAAAGTCAGTCAGAATTAAAAATGAAAATCAAGGCCTTTTCTTCTGACCTTGATTCGGCCTATGAAAAATCTGTATTAAATATTGCAAAAAGAGATATTGGTGCTATTTATGACACCTATCCAGATTTTTTTGATGAGTTTGTCATTGAAGCAAAAGAGAAAAAAGAGAACAACTTAGGATACAATTCTAGGTATGAATACTACTTAGCCTTTTTTGGCTATGAAACCGAAACAGATCTAAACTACGCCATGAAAGATTGGCTAAAGGAGTTTATTGAAGACCAACAGGTTAGACCGGGTAGAGAAATGCGCAAATACGAATACGGAGAACCCACCATCATCATCATTAATAAAACGAGTATTGGCCTGTTAACCTTTGACTGTAAACAATACGATGTACAGATGTTTAGAGAGTGGCGATCAAAAATGCTTTCTTATTTTGGAGATGAAAACAGCGTAGTTATTGAGTTGCTTTGCGACGGACCGCTTCAATGGACCAAAAATCCACCAGACCCGAAAGACAGAACCTGGAAATAAACTTTATTTATTCATCCACCCTTCTTTATCTAAACTTCTATATTGAATGGCTTCGGCTATATGAGGCGTTTGAATATTTTCAGACTCCTCAAGATCAGCTATGGTCCTAGCTACCTTGAGTATTCTGTCATATGCCCTGGCACTTAGGTCTAAAGAATCCATTGCGTTTCTCAACAATTCTGCAGAACTGGTAGAAAGCGCACAATACTGCCGAATTTGTCGGGTGGTCATTTCTGCGTTGGCATGCTGAACCGCAATTCCATGAGAAAACCTTTTCAATTGTATCTGCCTTGCCCTTTCTACCCTTTTTCTAATCTCTACACTCTTCTCACCTTTTCTCTTAGAGTGAATTTCTTCAAAGCTAACAGGAGTCACTTCAACGTGAAGGTCCATTCT
Source organism: uncultured Schleiferiaceae bacterium (assembly GCA_965661055.1). GTDB lineage: Bacteria > Bacteroidota > Bacteroidia > Flavobacteriales > Schleiferiaceae > CBFHSF01. The sequence goes on from CBFICS010000015.1 coordinate 9,808, forward strand.
ATCTAACAACGGTCCGCTAATCTTATTGAGATACCTATGCACCATTCCTCCATCGCAAACACATTCTCTTTCGGGGTGGTTGTGATAACCACACGGACATGGATTCATACTGGCAACTAACACAAAGTTTGACGGATATTTAACCGTTGACTTGGCTCGACTTATGGTCACTTCACCTTCTTCAATGGGCTGTCTTAGAACTTCCAATACACCGCGCTTAAACTCTGGTAACTCATCTAAAAACAAAACCCCGTTATGGGCTAAACTGATTTCTCCGGGTTGCGGATTTGATCCCCCACCTACCAGCGCTACATCAGAAATACTGTGGTGAGGAGACCTGAAGGGGCGTTGTGAAATTAAACTTTGCTTTTCTGACAACATTCCAGATACCGAATGTACTTTGGTCGTCTCTAACGCCTCATCTAAAGTCAGCCTGGGCAAAATACTGGGCATTCGCTTGGCCAACATGGTTTTTCCGGCGCCCGGTGGACCAATCAAAATTACATTGTGCCCTCCGGCAGCGGCTATTTCAAGAGCGCGTTTAATATTCTCTTGCCCTTTAACATCTGCAAAGTCAAAAGAGTCTAGAACCTCTTCTGGGTCAAATATCTTATCGCGATTAAATTGTAAAGCAGGAACCGGATTGCCTTGAAGAAAAGATACCACCTCATTTATTTCGGTAAAACCATAGACTTCTACCTCTTCTACAATAGAAGCTTCAAGGGCATTTGCCATGGGCAGAATCACTTTCTTTACTCCGGCATTCTTCGCTTCAATGGTCATAGACAGGGCTCCTTTAACGGGCTTTAGACTTCCGTCTAACGAAAGCTCACCCATAGCCATAATGTCACTTAAAAAAGGAAAAACGGCCTGTTGAGACGCGGCCAACAAGCCCAAGGCAATGGGAAGATCATACGCTGAACCCTCTTTTCTAATATCGGCCGGAGCCATATTAATGGTAATCATCTTACCGGGCCACTTCCAACCTTGGTTTTTTAACCCTGCGTAAATTCTTTCTTTGCTTTCTTTTACGGCATTATCAGGCAATCCTACCAGGTGGTACCGTATTCCCACATCTACATTTACTTCTATGGTTACAATGTAGGCATCTATGCCCATCACTGCGCTTCCTAATACCTTTACTAACATGTTTTAAAGGTAGGACGCCTAGCGTCAAATAATCGTCAAGTAAATGATTGTTATCGTTTGTTTACTCTTCTATTCCGAAGACTTTCATCAAGTCTGGATTGATAAACAAAAAGGAAAAGACTTCTAGTTGGTCAGGACTGAATAACTCTATGTTCTCGTCGAGTAAAAAGGGAAAGTAGTTCTTGCTGACCAAGTCGCAAATGACAAACTTTTCTGATTTCACATTCCACAATACGGCGCCCTCTAAAACTTCTTTAGAAGAGGAGTCCATCTTGAATTTAACGAGGTCTAACTCAAAAATGGCGTTGCGATTCTTGTCGTAAAAGCCAGTCCATTCATCAACTTGCTGGTAGTCAATCTTTCGGCCTGACCACCAAAATTTATCCTTGGAAAAGAAAAAAGAGCCTTCATTAAACTTGCGCATATAACCTACTATGGTTTCTTTTTTGCGAAGTCTGAATCTCTTTTCTAAATGGTTCACAACAAATTTCTTTCTATATAATCTATGAGGGTGTGGATTACCTTTATGTGAATTTCTTGAATTCTATCGGCATAACCACTGTGTGGGACTCTTATCTCAACATCTGACAACTCAGAAAGTTTTCCTCCATCTTTCCCCGTAAGGGAAACTACCTTTACACCAAGCTGCTTGGCAACCTCTGCCGCTTTAAGTACGTTTTTACTGTTTCCGGAGGTGCTAATGGCCAACAGTACATCACCAGATTTGGCCCATCCCTCTAGATATCTTGAAAAAACGTGGTCGTATCCGTAATCGTTGCCAACACAACTCATGTAGCCTACATCAGAAATAGCGGTGGCGGCAATGGACTTTCTGTCTTCCCTAAACTTACCGGTAAGCTCTTCGGCAAAGTGCATGGCGTCACACATTGACCCTCCGTTACCGCAAGAGAATAGCTTTCCGTCTGCCTTAAGGGCCTTAACCATTACTTCTCCAGCCTCAGAAATTTTTGAAATGTTCTCAGGATTTGAAATAAAAGAAGCCAGTACATCACTGGCTTCTTTTAGATGGTCATATATAAAATCGTTGTTGTTCATCTATTTTGACTTAAAAGCCTCAACCCCGCGATCTAACCAATCAACAAATTTGTCTATGCTAGGATCATATGCTGCAGACTCAATAAGAGGCTCTAAATTATCGTGACCTAAAATTACATAATATGGTTGAGAGTTCGCGCCAAAATTTACCGCTTGAAACTCGCTCCACTTATTACCAACCGTTTTTATCTTCTTCCCGGTAACGGGAGATACGCCTTGTTCAGAGGCTGGTAATTCTTTTCTTTCATCTACATAAAGAGAAACCAAAACTACATCATTGGCTAACCTTTTCATTACTTCTGGGTCAGTCCAAACGTTTTCTTCCATCTTTCTACAGTTTACACAACCCCACCCCGTAAAATCAATCATGATGGGCTTGTTAACCTCTTTGGCATAGGCAAGTCCAGATTCGTAATCGTTAAAACAATTCAAACCGTTAGGACAATGAGAGCCTCCAACGTGGTCTCCTAAGTCTGCGGTAGTTGCAGAAGCTGAATGACCGCCACCAAATCCTCCTGGAGATTCAGCGTAAAATTCTGGCGGTGGAAAACCTGAAACTAGCTTTACCGGCGCACCCCAAATACCCGGCAATAGGTAAAATCCGAAAATCACAAATACCAGTCCGATAAGCATTCTTGAGACGCCAATCTTGTCAACCGGAGAATCATGAGGCATTTTATAGGTTCCGAATAAGTATAGAGCGGTTACAAAAGCAAGCCCTACCCAAATGGCTAAGAACAATTCTCTTGGCAACCATCCTGCTTGCCATACCAAGTCAGCAGTAGACAGGAACTTCATCGCGAAGCCTAATTCTAAAAATCCAAGGGTAACTTTTACCGTGTTTAACCAGCCACCTGATTTAGGTAGTGAGTTCATCCATCCCGGGAAGGCAGCAAAAAGAGCAAACGGAATGGCCAAAGCAAGGGCAAAACCAAACATCCCAATGGCAGGTCCTAAGTAAGATCCCTTTGTCGCCGCATCAACCAATAACGAACCAATAATAGGACCGGTACAGCTAAACGAAACCAATGAAAGGGTAAATGCCATGAAGAAAATCCCGGCCAATCCGCCTTTATTAGAAGCTTCATCAGCTTTATTTACCCAAGAGCTTGGCAAGGTAATCTCAAAAGCTCCGAAAAAGGATATGGCAAAAACTACAAACAGGGCAAAGAACAATAGGTTAAACCAAGGATTGGTAGATAACGAATTTAAAGCTGAAGAATCTCCAGTAGCTAACGTTACAATCATACCCAAGGCAACGTAAATAGCAATAATACTTACTCCGTAAATAATCGCCTTTCTGATGCCTTCTGACTTTGTTTTACTCTGCTTGGTAAAGAAGCTTACGGTTAACGGAATCATCGGGAAAATACAGGGCATTAAAAGAGCCACAAGTCCACCGCCAAATCCTAAGGCAAATATTCCCCACAGAGATTCATTAGATGTATTTGATTTGTTGGACGCAGGTTTTTCTCCAGCCATCGCGGTTTTTGCGGCCGCAGCAGCATCCATGCTCCCCTTTACATCAAAAGACATATCTACATACTCTGGTGGCAGACACATTTCGTCATTACACACCATGAATTCAAGCTCCCCTTTAAGGGTGAAATCACTTTGAGATAAAATTTTAATTTTTTGAGTAAACACCGCCTCATCACCAAAATACCTCAACTCCATATCAAAGTTAGGATCAAACTCTACATGAGGTTCGCCTTCTTCAACAGGGCCCACCAACTCAAAACTCTCTGAAGGAGCAAAGGTGAAACTGGTAGGAATAGGACCGTCTTCTGGAATGGTCTGAGAGTACAAATGCCACCCTTCATCAATGGTTGCTTTTATTTGCAAAACCGCTTCGTCACCGTTGTGTTCTACATCAAAGGTCCATGATACAGGATTGTGAAACTGCGCCGAAGCCATAAATGACCAAAGCATCAATGACAGTGCTAGTAATTTTTTCATTTGTTTGTGTTTTTAAAAAACGCGAGCAATGTAGCCCATTTTCGTCTGATTACCAAGTGAAAAGTATTGGTCTTGCCTATGTCCGACTACCCAAATAATCCTTTTGTCACTTTCTAAAACCAAAACATCGTTGCGCAGTTCGCGTGGCATCTTAATATCTGTCAAAAAATCACTGACCTTTTTCTTCTTTCCAAATCCCTTGGGATAGAAAAAGTCTCCCGACCTAACAGGCCTTATGACCAGCGGAAAAGTCAGCTTTTCAAAATCAAATACTGCGGTAGATTTATCGGTCAGATCTACTGTCGCTACATCGTCTTTTTGAAAGGATAATCGCTTAGACAAGTATTCAATTTCACCCTCATCCTCGGCAATGTTTTTGGCTTTTTTATGATTCACGCTTTTTATCAACCAACCGTTGGCAGTGGTGTATTGATAATCTTCATAGATTTCTGATGACCGCTCTGCGGCGTGAAGCCTTTTTTCAATAACATTTCTTGGCACCCCCCATTGGTCTGCTAACACTTGCACTAAAAACGGACTTTCCATTAAATCAAAAATCGGCATGGTCTCCCTTTCGGGGGAGATTTGTAGCAACTCACTCAACAGCTTTTCGGCCTGCTTCTGGGCAAAGGCATTTATTTCTGTGAGTCGGCTTTGGGTCTGCGAAAAGCTTTTGGTAAAACGAGGATCAATTTCTTCAATCAACGGAAGCAGGGTGTTTCTCACTTTGTTCCGGGTAAAGTCATTCTCAAAATTTGAAGCATCATCGCGCCAGGGCACATTACGCTTCTCAGCAAAGGCTTTTAACTCTGATTTTGAATAGGCAATCAACGGACGCAAAACAGAACCTGAATCTGAAAAGGGAGTGAGCCCGTCTAAACCGGTTCCTCTAAGCAAATTGATGAAAAAGGTTTCGGTTAAATCACCAAAATGATGGGCGGTAACCAATTGGGTAGCGCCTATTTCTGAAGCCAGGATCCAAGCCTCTTCGTACCGAACTTCTCGGGCCCATTCTTGAAAATTGCCGTTTCCGGGATAGGAAACTCGCAAAGACTTGCACAGAATTTTGTGCTTTCGCGACCACTCTTCAACCAGGGCTTGGTCACCATCAGAGGCTTCTCCTCTTTTTTGATAATTGATGTGGAGAATGGAAAAGTCTACTTTTTGATCATGCAGCAATGTGGCCAACACCATAGAGTCTAGCCCGCCACTTACCAAAGCCACTACCTTTTCATTTATTTTCTCTCGCAATGCAATCATTGATCACCCAATGTTTTTTGTAAAGCATCTACCTTTAGTAAACACTCATGGTATTCATCTTCTGCATTGGCTAAAATAGTCAAAGCAGATCCAACATGTGCTTGAACCTTCTGAGAATCTTCATCATACAAAAGTGAGCGGATTACCACGTTTAAATCAAAATCACCGGAAGGCTCTATATAACCAACCGATCCAGAATACCAGCCTCTTTGGGTGGTCTCTACTTCATCAATACACTTCATGGCACTCACTTTGGGTGCCCCGGTCATAGATCCCATAGGAAACGTTGACTGAATAATCTCAGACCAACTCACTCCACTTTTCACCTTTGAAGTGATGGTTGAAATCATTTGATGAACCGTATTAAAAGAATAAATTCCGTAGAGTTCTTCTACTTCTACCGATGATTTTTTGGCTGTAATAGACAGGTCGTTGCGAACCATGTCTACAATCATCACATTCTCTGCGCGCTCTTTTTCTGAGGCCAACAAATCACTGGCGCTCTGAGAATCTAAGGTTACATCACTATACCGCTTGGCGGTTCCTTTTATGGGCTGACTGATCAACTTCTCACCCCTTTTGGCTAAATACCTCTCCGGACTTGCACCTATAACCACCTTTCCGTTAGACGAAAAGTAAGAAGCAAAAGACGACTGGGCCTTGTCGTTGAGTTTCTTAAAAACCGAAAGCCCATTCAACTGAACCCCTTCTGCTTCAAAGGGCTGACATAAATTAACTTCGTAAATATCTCCTCGCTGTATGTGGCGTAATAGTATGTTGGCCTTTTCAATGTAATCACCTTGGCTCCACAACGGAGTAAGCTGAAACGGACTCCAAGAAACCATAGAGAATTCGCGGGTTTTCACCTCGGGCTCCTTCCCACGAAAGTGGACCCAATATTCACCATTGCGTTGATGCGTAACGACAAATTCGGGCTCAAACCATTGCATTTTGGGCCAATCTAAATAATTTCTGGGCACTGAAGTCAGGTCTTCAATGTGATTTTTTAGATCGTAAGAAAGCACACCAAAAAGCCAATTGTCTTGGCTAAGGGCATCCATTTTTTGCCATGATTCACCCTCGTCAAAAACAAAGGGCTCTCGATTTCCAAAAGCACAAATCCATTGATATTTGCCATAGGCGTCTTCATGCCCATTGCTGTGATACCCAGACAAATGAGCATATTGAGACTCTCCCCACTGCAGTAGTTCAAAAAAATCTAACGGTTGTATTCGTTTAGATTCCCAATTCATTTAGGCTGTTAAATTTAAGGCGAAGGCCTCTTTTACCACTTTGAATGTTTGTCTTGCAGATTCAACCACCTCATCGTGAATCTCAGGCTGAGCGTCTAATTGGTCTAAACAGGCGATAAACTTCTTCCACATCATTCCGAGGTTCTCGCCATAGGCACCGTAAAATTGTAGCGCCTTAGTATCTGCAATTTCTGGAATAGATTCCAGTTTGCGTTTAATAACGGCTCCACCCAAAGTAGATCCTTCTAAAACGTAAAGGCAACCAATGCCCTGAGCTAAATTACTGGGTGAAAAATCAAAGGTAACGCTGTGGTTTTCTTTGGGATTTACACCCAATAACTGAAGGTCAAAGTTCAATAAGCTAATCTTCTTTCTCAATTCAAATTCTAACTCAGACCACTCTGTTAAATCTTTTATGCGCTGAAGCTTTTGTTCTAAATCGGCATGAATCATGTATTGCTTTAGTAGAATATCTTCGTACTGATCACGAGTCAAGGTGCCAGACATAATTCTGTCAGACCCTACTGATTTTTCAGTTTCTTCGTGGTCCACACGGGTTTCCGCTTTTAATCTATCTCTCAACATGGTATTAGGGTGTAATATGTTTTTTATAATTTTACCACAATAGGACGAAAAAATGCCCAATTATGAAGTGTAAAGTTATTTCTTTTTTAATGTTTTTCGGCCTTTTTACTGCACAAGCACAAGAAATTCCTGCGAATTACCATTTTGGCGTACCGCAAGATTACCGCGATGCAGAACCTTTGATTTCTGAATGCATTGACTTTCTTCTTTCCACTGCCGTGGGAAGCGACCCCGTTAAACGCGTAGAGGTTGGGAATTACCTGAACAACTGGGCATCTGGCGTACCCTATGTAACCATTACCATCTATCCTTTTGTCTCTCTTTCTACCCAAAGCAATCCGGACTTATACGACGTGTATATTGCAGGATTTATTAAATCTTACTTTGAAGATCCCGAAAGGTCAACTGACGACAATTATTATTTCGGAATTTTAGCTGTTTTGGGGGTCTACAAAATGGGAGGAGCGGTTAGAGCCCAAGAAGACCTTGACGATTTGGTTGAGCTTCAAGAGAAGGGAAAATTAAAAAAACACATCTATAAAACTTTGAGTTGGTAACCGAACCTATTTATTACCTACCTTAGAATTACCAAATAATAAACCTATGGAAGAATTGAAAAAGACTATGAGAAAGGTACTTCTGATCGTTATCGGCTTAGGCCTACTGGTCATCGCATTTATTTATATGTTCAATTTTAGCGATGGATTTAGAGTCGGCGTGCCGGTAAAAATTTCTAGCAAGGGGTTTATTGTAAAAACCTATGAAGGTCAACTGAATATTGGCGGACTTACCAGTTCTGCGGAGGGGGTTTTACCCACCCAGTGGGACTTTACTGTTCACGGATCAGACCAAGGGGTTTTAGAGGACCTTGAGTCTGCCATTGAAAACGGAAAGCGAGTAAAAATCTTTTACAAAGAAAAATTAATGGTGCTCCCCTGGCGAGGAGACACCAAATATTTTGCCTACAAAGTAGAAGAGGTCAACAATTAATTAAATCGCTTTTAGAAAGGCTATCAATTGTCTTTTTTCAACTTCCGAAAGATTTAATGAATCGGGAGGAAGGGTTTGGTTGGGCACCTCTAGCCCAAAGCCAATTCCGCCACCAACATTGTAAAACTCTACGACTTCTTCTAAGGTGTTGTATTGTCCGTGGTGAAAATAAGGCGCCGTCTTTGAAATGTTTCTAACGGTTACGGTCTTAAAACTACGGTCGTAAACCTCCGTTTCATACGTTAACCTCTTACTGGCTGATCGACCTAAGTCATCGTCCAGTTCTATGGTTTTAGGATTCTTTAAAACCCCTAAAACCTCCGATTCATTTTCCTCAAAAAACGGGGGAACTAGCCCTGAAAAGGTTGGAGCAAAATGGCAAGTGCCACAAGTAGCTTTACCCATAAACAAGTTAAATCCGGCGTAAACCTCTTGGGGAAGAGAATCTATTTTCTTGGTTAAATAAAGATCAACCGGAGAGTCAAATGTCTTTAGAGAAAGTACATATTGAGACATGGCTAGACTCAAGGTGTTTCTATTGATTTCTCCTTTAAAATCTGGAAAGGCCAATTGAAAGTCAGCAACGTAAGAAGAATCGCTAGAAAGCCTTGAAAAAATTGAATGGTAGTTATTGCCAAACTCTTCTTCATTGAAAATCACGTGTTCTGCTTGCTGGTCAATATTGTCGGCTCTTAAGTCGTAAAAGAAAGAACGGGCAAGCCCAGCGTTTAACAAGGTGGGTGAGTTTCTCAACAACGGACCGTTTGTTCCTTTACTGGTAGAGTGTCCGTCAGAAAACCCTTTTTCTGGATTGTGGCACGTAGCGCATGATTTGTCGAGGTTTTTAGAAAGTCTTACCTCATAAAACAATCTTTTGCCCAGCGCTATTTGATCGCCTTTTTTTCCAGAAGAATGCATGGCCAAGAAGGCTCTATCATCAAAAAATTCGTTAGAGAAAATATCAGCAGATTGGTAATTTATACTCAGCGGACTTTCATAAACCTCACCTGGCATTTCAATGCCTAGCTCCTTCTGCACTCTTAGTATGTATCCGTAGGCCGGATTGGCAAAATTTCTGATAAAGTGAGCTCTATCAAAAGCCTCAAAAGACGGATTGTTTGCCAGGTAATCTTCGCCGCCTTTAAAAATCTCAGTGTATTCTTCTTTTAAGGATTTGGGCAACATGGAGGTATAGCTCTTCATTTGTTGCGATAAAATACTCCAAGATTTTGCAGACTCTTCAATGGCTAAAGAAGACCCCGGGGTGTCAAAACCCGTAATACCCAAAGAGACAATACGAATCACTTCAAATCGCATAGACTCAAAAACCTGATGGTCGTAAAAAACCAATCCCGATTGGTAGTCGATGATTTCACCAAGCTTTACGCTAAGCATGTGCGATAATTCTTTTGCCGCCTTGACGTCTAATTCATCTGCGTACACCACCTCTTCTAAGGTTTGTAATCCTTTAGGGTCAATGAGCACAAGTCTAGGCGCATTTCTTTCAATCTTTACAAGCGGGGCCCCGTTTAAGTAATCGTTAGCATCTTGAGGGTGCATGTAAGACATAATCCCTTCTATCTCCTTATAACTAAACCTAACCTTAGCCCATTGAGTTTTTAGGCTTTTGATGTCTTGGGGAGAATAGACTGAAAGCATTCTAGAAAAGACCTCAACTTCCTTTTTAAAGTCCTGACATTTGTTTTGATAGTCCTTCCATATTTCGGCAGAAGGGGTTTGCTTTAGCGCTCCTTGAAAGAAAATCATCCCCAGAAGGGCGATTAAAATAGCAGTAGTATATTTTCTCATAGTGATAAATCAAGAAATCCCCGAGGCCTAAACCCCGGGGAAAACAGATTAAAAATGAAACGAGACAGATTCTTATTGAACGATCAATTTTTGAGGTTGACCTTTTTCATTTTGAACATAGTATACGCCAGGAGTCATGCTAGAAATATTAACCTCACGCACGCCGCGCAATACCTTAATTCTTCTACCCGTGTTGTCATAAATCGCTAGATCTTGCACTTCATCAAAGTAAATTACACGAGTGGCAGGATTTGGGTACATTTTAAAGTCATCTCCGCCTTGCCATTGTGCTTCTGCTAAACCAATGGTTGCTTGATCCCAACCGGTTAAGGCTACAGTAACCGAGTTGTTGAACGGGAATGGGTTTGACGTATTAGGGTGCTGCACGTTGAACAGGATGGTTTTTCCGTCAGGTGTTGGGCGAGCACCAGTAACTTCTGATCCTGCAGGTCCAACAGCAATTCTTACTAGGTCGTTTAACGTCGGACTTGAAATGCTCAAGTCAAGAAGGTAAATTTCACAAGCTCTGTTAGAGATTCCAGCAGGAGTTCTTCCTTTTGATGATCCGTTAAGGTCTTCTTGAATGATTAGGTAAGTTTTTCCATTAACTTCAAAAGTTGCGATTCCGTCAGGATTACTTAAGTGGTTTCCAGGGTAAGTATTCACGTCTGGATCAACAGAGAAATAAGGTCCTCCTTCAAGATATACTGTCACCTCTTCCGTAGCAGGATCGTATTGTAAAACTCTACCGTAATAATCCCAGTATTCAGTTGAATCAGGCGTAAGAGCTTTTCCAAACTCAGCACTTTGAGCCGCTGCTCTAGCCGTGTGGTGAGGAGCGTAAGGTGCATTGAAGTTAGAAGCAACGTTTCTCCAACGAGAAGCTGGATTATCGCGACCCGTTTCGGTAAAGTAAACCTTCCCGTTAGCTTCGGTTACCCATTCTAAACGGTTAAACATAGTCGCCTTAACCATTGCCGCTTCAGACTGGAAATTCAACATTTTGGTAAAGTCAGTATTGTCAATTTCTACCCAATGGCTTGGGGTAGCATCGTGTTTAAATACATAAGTAGATCCCGTTGTGAAATCTCCTGGTGTATCTGCCACAAACTTGGTGAAAAAACCTGGCGTATTATCCGCTCCTTGATAAACCGTTTTGTTATCAGGCATCACACAACCTCCTTCAAAAGGTTGACGTCCCCAGTTGTACTGCTTTCTAATCGCCTTAGCTTCTACAGGGTCGATTTCTACCATATAGTTGTAGTTCTGATACTTTTCCATGGTCTCTCCGTCAAATCCCGGGAAACCGTTAGAAACAGGCTGAGTAGAAGTTCCTGTACCAATAGTAAACATTGCCGTATCTCTATCGGCAAGATCTTTATTGCTATAGCGCATCCACTCTTCAGCTGTCCAGATTCTACCATCAGGAGAACAAATACCTCCACAGTTCATTCCCGTCTCACCCACAGTATTTGCAAAATCAACAGCAAAATATTCACCCGTACGTCCGTCAGAAAGAGTTTGAGTTACAATAATCAATGAATCGGTTGCAGGATCGCGACGCACTTTAAAAACCGTCATACCACCCCCATCACCAATAGAGTCATTCTGCACTACCATCTCGTGGTTTACAGAAACCCAACCTAAATCTGCAGAGTTATTGTCTGGAGTAAATCCGATAAAGTCGTGCCATTGCTTCGCTAGCGCTTCGCCAGAAGCATTGCCATAAGTAGCTGCTGTTTGAACTTTATGGTACCCACCAATAAATAAATACTGAGTAATCATCGGAGATTCAGGAACGAGAACCTCTGTAGAGTTCCAGTCAGAAATATTGATCCTAGGATCAAAGTTTGTTTGAGAAAACAATGCGCTTGATGTCAACAACGCACATCCGGCAAGTAGTGATTTTTTCATAGTGATTTCCTTTTTATTAGGTTCACCGCAAAGATGCCGAGGTCAAGTTGTCTAAACGCAATGCGACTTTTACTACTGTTTTAAAAAAAGGTTAGGGTCTTTAACCCCGTGTTAGGATTTACCGAGGGGGTTAACACTCGGGTAAGGAAGAAGATATCCTATAGAAACAGTTACATAATATAGGTCTCTAACAACCTTTATAAATCAACCCTTTATACACTCAGGGACCCTTTCAAGTCAAAATTAAACAACGCTTAGACCTTTTTACTCTAGAGCCCCACATTATGCGTTAAAAAAATTGTTGTGAATTGAATTTTTCTTGTAGATTTGCGACCCCTTTCGGGGGAAACTCATCGGCGGGCTAACCACCGTCTTTGAAGGTCCTATAGCTCAGTTGGTTAGAGCACCTGACTCATAATCAGGTGGTCCCTGGTTCGAGCCCAGGTGGGACCACAACAACAAAAAAACCACATCTTCTGATGTGGTTTTTTTTGTTTTAGGGAATAGGAATTTGAAACTTGGGATTGGGTATTTGTAACTCATGACTAGGAAAAATAGTAATTAGGCTGTTCCACAATCCCGTGATCCCTCATCTCAAAAGTCTGGACTCTGGGCTCTGGACTCTTTTAATCTTGATTCTTGTCTCTTATAATCTTGACTCTGCTCGTTCCCCTGATCCCACGTTCCCTCATTTCCCTATCTTTAACCCTTAAAATAAAATTCTATGAATCCACAAGCGGAAGAGTTTTACCAAAATGCAAAACAATGGGGTGAAGAATATTATGCCATAAGAGAAATTGCCCTTGAATGCCAACTTCAAGAGGAATATAAATGGATGCACCCTTGTTATACTTCTAAGGGAAAAAACATTATTATCATTCACGGATTTAAGGAATATTGCGGAATGTCATTCGTGAAGGGCTCCCTTCTAAAAGACACGGAGAAAATACTTCAAATGCCCGGCAAAAACACACAGTCAGGACGAATACTAAAATTCACATCCGTTGAAGAAATAAAAAACGCTACCGCGACCATCAAAGCCTATATTTTTGAAGCCATTGAAATTGAGGAACAAGGGCTGCAAGTAAAATATGATCGTCCGGAGGACATGGATTTTCCAGAGGAGCTATTGGAAGCCTTCGCGATGGATGAAAATTTTAAAAATGCCTTTAACAATTTGACCGCAGGCAGACAAAAGGGATACTTACTTCACTTTAATGGCGCTAAACAATCACAAACCAAGGTCGATAGAATCAATAAGTATTACGATAGAATTCTTGATGGTAAAGGAATTAGAGATTGTATCTGTGGACTTTCTAAAAGACTTCCCAATTGTGACGGCTCACATAAATCCATAGTACTCAAAGTCTAACGGCTTTCTATCAAGTGACTGGTGCATGATGTGAAGCCTAAACCTTATGCGCCTAGGGCTAAGGGCGCAGGGTCTCTCGATACGCCCTTCGGAAACCTCAGGGCAACCTCTCGATAAATCCTTCGATAAACTCAAGAACCACTCGAGACACCGCTCGAGAACCGCACTGCAAATCAGAATGAGTTACATTGTAGGTTTTGTTTTATCAAACGAGTTGGTACGTGTAGCAAGTAAAAGGATCAGGTTTTGGCTGTTGGCTCTTTCTCTACGCTCTTTGCCCTTCGCCCTTCGTTTTCTAGGACCTTGAATACACTACCAATTTTAGGCGTCATCACAAAAGTCTTGACTCTTGATTCTTGACTCTTATAATCTTGACTCCTGACTCTCCTTGATCCCTCGTTCCCCTGATCCCATGATCCCTCATCTCAAAAGTCTGGTTTCTGGACTCTGGGCTCTTAAAATCTTGTTTCTTGACTCTCTTGTTCCCCCATTCCCCCTATCCTTAAAAATCCTATCTTTGCCCCATGGAATCGACTAGACAACAAAAAATAGCCAAACAACTTCAAAAAGACCTAGCAGAAATACTAGGAACCATTGGCAGAGAACACTTAAGAGGAGTTATTCTTTCTGTTACTAAGGTGAGAATTACCCCTGATCTTGGCTTGGCAAAAATCTACGTTTCATTCTTTCCCACAGAAAACAAAGAAAGTGTACTAGAATTCATCAAAAGCAACACCGCTTTTGTTAGAAATGAATTAGCTCAAAGAGTAAAAAATCAAGTGAGAAAGGTGCCAGAATTGCACTTCTACGACGATGATTCTCTTGATTATGAAGAAAACATCACCCGTCTTCTTAGAGGTGAAGGTGAAAATCCGATTAAGTGAACGTACAGTTTTTCATAGCCCTTAGATACCTTTTCTCGAAAAAAAAGACCAATGCGGTCAACCTTATTACGGGCATTTCCATTTTTGGCGTGGCCGTAGGTACGGCTGCCATGATAGTGGTCCTTTCTGCCTTTAACGGGATGGAAGGCCTTATCAGATCTTTCTACTCAGACTTTGATCCAGATATTAAAGTAGAAATCATCAAAGGCAAATCGTTTGATGAAAACTCTGTCCACTGGAATGAACTTCAAGACATCAAAGGGATTCAAACCATTTCTAAAATACTAGAAGAAAAGGTCCTTCTTCAATACTTCGAAAATGAGTACATAGCCGTCATAAAGGGAATTGACACCAATTTTACACACGTTTCCAACCTAGATTCTGCCATTACCCTCGGCAGAATGTTCTCCTTTGCGGGAAATGACCATGTAGCCATTGTGGGCACAGGAGTTGCCTATTATCTTTCTCTAAACAGCCCCATAAGTGAAAATAGAATTGTCGCCTATGTGCCCAACAGAAACAGTTCTGATCCGCTAAATGCTTTTTCAGAATCGTATTTCTTTCCGGTAGGCACCTTTTCTGTCCAACCAGAATACAACGACAAGTATGTTATTTCAAGGCTTTCTTATGTGAGAAGGTTGCTCAATCAACCCTCAGGACTTAGCTCTCTTGAAATAAAATTGACCGATGATGCCGAGGTTGAATTGGTTCAACAACAGATTTCTAAGGTCATGGGAGAAAATTTTACGGTGAAAAATAGAGACGAACAACAAGAGGTGTTGTTTAAGGTCATGAAAAGCGAAGGCCTCATCACCTACTTTGTCCTTTCATTTATCATGGCCATCGCCAGCTTTAGTATTCTAGGCTCACTTACCATGCTGATCTTAGAAAAGCGCGAAGACCTAAAAACACTGAGAAGCTTTGGGGCAGACACCCCGTTCTTAAAGCGTATCTTCTTTTTAGAAGGTGCGCTTATCACAGGCATGGGCCTCCTTATCGGACTGATTATCGGAATCGCGATCTATTGGATTCAAAAGGAAATAGGCATAATCATTCTAGGACAAGGATATGTGGTAGAAGCTTATCCGGTAGACCTTTACCTTACAGATGTTTTGCAGGTAACAGCTACCGTTATGGCCATAGGACTTTTCATCTCATGGGTTGCCATCAGAAAAGTAAATACAAAAAATCTTTAGGGAAAATTAAAGAGCGATGGGCTCTACTCCTTGAAAATTCTGCTCAATATCGTCTAACAAGGCCATTACCTCAACCGCCGTATTTGCCGTTACTAAGCCAATTCGTCTCTCCTTAAAATTCGGAATGCCTTTAAAATAGTTAGAGTAATGTCTTCGGGTTTCGTGAATCCCCTTGATTTCACCCTTCCACTCAATGGCCATTTCAAAATGTCTTCGGGCCGCGTGAACCCTCTGCATGATGGTAGGTGGATCTAGCTTTTCTCCCGTTTCAAAGAAGTGTTTTATCTCGTTGAAAATCCATGGGTAACCAATAGACGCTCTACCAATCATGATGCCGTCTACCCCATAAGTGTTTTTCATATGCAAGGCCTTTTCCGGAGAATCAACATCGCCATTCCCAAAAATAGGAATGTGAATTCTAGGATTTTCTTTCACCTCTCTGATCAAGGTCCAATCGGCCTCTCCCTTATACATTTGCTTTCGGGTGCGACCGTGAATAGACAAGGCCTTAATGCCCACATCTTGTAATCGCTCTGCAACCTCAACGATGTGTTTAGAATTTTCATCCCAACCCAATCGGGTCTTTACCGTAACGGGTTTATTACACGCTTTCACAATCTCTGAGGTCATTTCTACCATCTTCGGAATGTCTTGTAAAATTCCCGCCCCAGCGCCTTTACAAGCCACAGCTTTGACCGGACAACCGTAGTTAATATCAACAATATCTGGATTGGCTCCTTCTGCAATCTCTGCGGCCTCGCGCATAGAAGTAATCTCGCTTCCAAAAATCTGAATACCAATCGGACGCTCATATTCAAAAATATCTAGCTTTTGAACACTCTTCGCCGCATCTCTAATCAAACCTTCAGAAGAGATGAATTCTGTGTACATTACATCGGCACCGTTCTCTTTGCACAATGCTCTAAATGGCGGATCACTAACATCCTCCATCGGAGCTAACAACAAAGGGAACTCTCCCACCTCAATATTTCCTATTTTTACCAAAGCAATAATTTCTGCTGCAAAATTACAAACAATTCATGAACTCTTTCATACACTTTTTTAGAGCTCGATCTGCCGGTTATCACTTGTGGATGTTTTTCTTACTCACGCTGCTTTTCGCAGGAATTTTCACCAGCTTTGCCTCGTACATCGTAGAAAGTTTTTACGGACTTTCTACTGAGGAATTGATCAATTTTTCATCTCCTGACCCTATTCCTAACCAGTCAGATGGATTAAAACTCTTTCAACTAATATCTGCTATCGGATTTTTTGTCTTGCCGTCTTTAGTTATGGCACAGGCGCTAAGCAGTCAACCGGAAGAATACCTTGGACTTACACGCCTGCCCAAAGCACTTAACTTCGCACTGGCCATTGTTTTGCTCTTTGCAGCACTGCCCATTGTAGAAGCCTTGATTTACCTGAATGAAATGCTTCCTTTCATGGGGTATTTTAGCGATGCACTTAACGACCAGAACACCAATAAAAACATTCTTTTAATGACAGAGATGAATTCTCTGCAAGGCTTTGCCTTTACCATAACGGTCATGGCCATCATTCCTGCCGTGGGTGAAGAATTAATGTTCAGAGGAATTCTGCAAAGTCTTTTGCTGAGAATGAGAAATAACATTCATTTTGCGGCCGTTTTCACGGGAGTTATTTTTGGAATCTTACACGGCCAGCCCACTCACTTTTTAGGTCTATTTGCCTTGGGTACTCTTTTTGGATATTTAAAAGAATGGACAAAAACCCTCTGGATTCCCATCGTTCTTCACCTGATAAACAATGGTTCTCTATTGGTCCAAATGTACTTTTTTGATGTAGAGCCCGAGGCGTATATTGAATCGGCAGAATCTCAGGCTCCAGATTTACTGTATTTGTTACCCGCCCTAGGTGTGGCCGCAGCCATTGTCTTTTACTTTGTAAAACAATACCGAAAATCGCAGGAGGTCAAACTTTCTTAAGGTCCTTTTCGCGAACCCATTCTTCAAGGGCCTGGGTCCTATAGTCAAAAATGCCTTTTAGCTTTTGCTTGATCATTACCTGATTGGCTATATTTCCCAATAGTCCCAACGGAGGTGAATAACTTACAATGTCTATCATTTGCGTGTTTTCACCACGGGGCTCAACAAAGTGTTGGTGATGCCAAAGCTTGTAAGGCCCAACGCGTTGTTCGTCAATAAAGAACTTCTTTTCTTCAATTTGGGTAATTTCAGTTACCCATCGGGTGGGGATGTTCAAAAGGGGTTTTACTCTATACTCTATTATCATCCCCTTGTACATTTTCTCGGGTAGGTTTTGAGATACAATATCAAACCCCATAAAATCGGGGGTAATTCTCTTTAAATTGGCAGGAGAAGAAATAAAGTCCCACACTTCATCTAGCGGTTTTTCGACTAGCATCTCTCTTCTCAATTGATAAAATCCCATATAGCTTAAGTAAATTTTTGTCATACAACAATTCACACCGGTAGTTTGTTCCTAAATTCTCATGGTTTGTACAAACTTTAAAAGCCATCCGTGGTTTTTGGTTACCTTTGCCCCTTCTCAAATAAAGAGATTAAACACGGTTACTACATGAAGTACTTTTATAGACTTTTGTCCTTCGTCAAACCTTACTCAGGTTATGCCGTTGGGAATATGATTTCAAACGTATTCTACACTATATTTTCACTGGTTTCTATTGCTTTTATAATCCCTGTTCTAAACATCATTTTTGATCAAGAAAAAAGGGTTTATGAAAAGGTTGAACTTCACCTGTCGTTTGCAGACGGATCATCCAGCAATATTGAGGCGTACTTTAACTATCAGTTGACCCTTCTTCTAGAGAAATACGGAGAGTTGAATACCTTGTATTACATCTGTATAGCGGCAGCAGCCATGTTCTTATTAAAAAACATATTTAGGTACATGGCTATGTACTTTTTAGCCCCGCTAAGAAGTGGAATTATTCACGATGTAAGAAAAGCCATCCACCAAAAGTGTTTAAACCTTCCTGTTTCTTATTTCAGTGAAAAGCGCAAAGGCGACATCATGGCCAGAATGAGTACCGATGTAACAGAAGTTGAACACTCCATCCTTTCTTCGCTTGAAAGTGTAGTTAGAGAACCTCTGCTAATCATTGGCACCCTGGTAGCCTTAGTGTATTTAAGTCCGCAGTTAACCTGGTTTGTGTTTTTAGTTTTGCCCATCTCCGGATTTATCATCTCAACCATTGGCAAGAGTTTAAAGAGATCTTCTGACAAGGCCCAGTCTCAATTGGGTACCGTATTGTCTATGATAGAAGAAACCCTTGGCGGACTTAGAGTCATCAAGGCGTTTAATGCAGAAGGCGATACCCAAAAGAGGTTTGAAGACAACAGTAACCTTTACCGTAGAATTATGATAAGGGTTTTTCACAAGAAAGATTTAAGTTCTCCTATTTCAGAAGTTCTGGGCGCCAGTGTAATGCTGGGGGTGGTTTGGTACGGTGGTAAATTAATTTTGGTAGACGGTGAATTAACCGGTGGTGCGTTGATTGGTTACGTCGGACTTTTTTACCAAATCATTCCCGCCTTTAAAGCCATAACCCAAGCTTTCTATAACATTCAAAAGGGTAATGCTAGCGGACAGAGAATCTTTGAAGTTATTGATGCAGAAAACACCATTGTAGAAGTTGAAAACCCACATACCATAGAACAGTTTAACCACTCTATTGAGTTTAAAAATGTAAACTTCACCTACGACGCTCATTTACCCAATGTGCTTTCTGATGTTTCTTTCTCCCTTGAAAAAGGAAAAACCATTGCGTTGGTAGGTCCGTCGGGATCTGGAAAAACAACCATTTCTAACCTATTGCCAAGGTTTTACGACATACAGTCGGGTCAGATTATCATTGATGGGATAGACCTTAAAGAAGTTAAAATCCACGACCTTAGAAACCAAATGGGGGTAGTAAACCAAGAGTCTATTTTGTTTAACGATTCTATTTACAACAACATAAAACTCGGGGTGCCTAACGCTACCGAAGAAGAGGTCATCAATGCGGCTAAAGTGGCCAATGCATGGGAGTTTATTGAGAAATTAGAAAACGGAATTCACACCAATATTGGTGAAGGAGGAAATAAATTAAGTGGCGGACAGAAACAAAGAGTGAGCATTGCTAGGGCCGTTCTATCTGATCCACCGATTATGATTCTAGACGAGGCGACCTCAGCCTTAGACACAGAGTCTGAAAAACTAGTTCAAGACGCCTTGAATAAACTGATGGCCAACAGAACCAGCCTAATCATCGCCCACAGGCTAAGCACCATTCAGCACGCTGATGAAATTTTAGTCCTTGAAGACGGTAAAATTGTTGAAAGAGGTCACCATGAAGGCCTGTTAAACCAAGGTGGACTTTACCACAAACTATGTCAAATGCAAAGTTTTGTATAAGATGGAAAAAATTGAGCACATCGGTATTGCCGTAAAAAACATTGAAGAGTCTAATGCACTTTTTGAAAAGCTATTTGGCAAACCAGCCTACAAGAGCGAAACGGTAGAATCAGAAGGCGTAACCACAAGTTTTTTTGAAGCAGGACCCAATAAAATTGAGTTGTTAGAAGCTACCCATCCAAACAGTCCTATCGCTAAGTTTATTGAGAAAAAAGGAGAAGGCATTCACCACATTGCCTTTGCCGTTAAGGACATTAAAGCCGAAGCCAAACGAATGGCCTCAGAAGGATTTATTCTGCTTAACGAAGAACCTAAAAAGGGGGCTGACAATAAATGGGTAATGTTTTTACACCCAAAATCTACGAACGGAGTTTTGATAGAACTTTGTCAAGATCGCGAATAGTCTTTTCCTCTAGAGAAAATTGTATTCCGTCAATCCCAAACTCTTTTGCCGCCGCTAGGTTTTCTGGTTTGTCATCAACAAACGTCATGGTTTCAACCGGTGATTTTAGGGTGTCAATGACCTTTTGATAAAAATCGGCTTCTGGCTTTCGCATGCCCATTTGGTACGACAAAAACAAATGGTCAAACTGAGATATAAACTGAGGGTAGTAAAAGGGACCGAGCATTTGCTTGATATACGCGTGATGAATCACGTTTATGTTAGAAACCAATGAAAGGCTAAAGCGCTTTTTTAGTTTTTTAAGCATCTTTAAAACGTCTAAATCTAGGGGTAAGACCAAAGCATTCCATGCCTTGTCAATTTCTTTCGGAAAAACCTCTCTCCACAGGTGCACTTGTACTTCTTCTCTAAATTCTTCAGCAGTATACTCTCCGCGCTCTAGCGCATCAAAAAGAGGCTGTTGCTCCAACAGTGAGGGTTTTGCTGAAATTTCTGTAAAAGCCTCTATACAATTCTTCTCAGAAAGCGATAAAAGGACTTGCCCTAAGTCTAAAAGTAAATGTGGTTTTTCCATTCCCTAAGTTTGTGGCAAAGAAAACCCTTTTTTAAAACCTAAGACAATTATCCGTTTTTATTTGACCCAGAAAGTTGACCCGAGAGAGAGAAGTATTGGTGAAGAACCTTTACTGAACAGATGTCTTCAATCTTTTGGTTTCTGAATCTTCTGACATACTCTTGGGCATTTCTGACTATTTCTTTTGCCTTTTCAGGATTTTCAATGTAGAAATTCAATTTTTCATTGAGGTCAGAGTAGTCGTCTTTTACACAAACGTAATGGTGATCAGGAATCAATGTACCTTCCATAAACCATGTTTCATATTTAGGCTTTGGCATCACCGCCAACGATCCGGAAGACATAACCCACTTTAAATTACTGGCCACGTCGTTACCCTCTAAACACAAAATAAATTTATACTGAAAATGGTCAGAAATAGACATTTTAGGCTTTACCCACTCATCGTGATCTGTCCCTGTGTTAACTTGCCCTAAGTCACACAGCGGATTGTCAAAATGCTTTTTAAAAAAGGCAATTCTATTGGCTTGGTACAGGTTATTTCTACAAACCAGAAGGTCTTTTTTGTTTTCAAATTTCACCCTGTCATTTACAAAAGTAAAATGTCTCACCTTGTTAAAATTCAAGAGAATTGAATTTTCATTGCCCTCTCCCACCGGACGGCTTTTTACAAAGGTTGGCACCGGGGGCACCTCAATAATATCTCCCGGTAAAAAATGCAAGGATAGATTCTTTCTAAAAAACCGTAAATACTCATACAGATCAATAAAGTAAACCTTGCTTCGGTTAGGCATTTTCATTTCACCTATGGTTTCGGCATTGGGACCAAGATCAAATGAATTCTGTTTTTTATGGTAATAAAGAACTCTACGGTCAACTTCTTCCCTTTCGGGGAATGAGAGTCGGTCATAGGCCTTAAAGAAGGACTTCCACCCCCTAAAAGCAGGTAACCAATAGCGCAAGAAGCCACTGGCATAATAAAGGGCTTTTACGTTTTTATGAGTAAACGGATCTCTTACCATAAGGCGAAGGTAAATGATTTTAACAAAAAAAAGCCACCCGTTTCCGGATGGCTTTTTAGGAAGTATATATTGACTTATAGTAAGTACTTTATCTTGATAGAGTAAACCCTTCCGGTGGTAAACCTTGAGAAGTCATAGCTTTCGCCGTTAAACTCATGAGACAACACATTGTCAGGGTTTAACAAGTTTCTAGCCTTAACACCAATGGTAAAGTGCTCACCGATGGCTTTTTCTAGGGTTAGGTCAATGGTAGGTCTTGGCTGCTCATAAACATCAGGCACAGCTCCTCTTGACACAAACATCAATCTTTCTCCAAACTGGTTGAACGAAAGGTTTGCATTAAACCTAGAAGGATTGTGTTGATAAGACAAATAAGCATTTAAGATATAAGGTGATTGACCGTACATAGGTCTTGTTCTAGAAGCGTTCGGGTTGGTTACCAATCTCGCTTGGTACTCTTCCTCATCTACTGTAGTTCTAGCGTGAATATACGTTGCATTTACTCCCGCTTTAAACTCATGCTTCTCATTAGAAATGAAACCTAATAGCTTTCTAGCTTCAAACTCAAATCCGTAAACATTAGCCTCAGGTACATTCACAAAAGTAATTTCTGTGTTGGCAGCCTTCGGTTGAATTTGTCTTTCAATAGGGTTGTGGAACTTCTTGTAAAAAGAGCTCACCGCTAAGAAATCACCTTGAGCTGGGTACCATTCCCATCTAAAGTCAAAGTTGTCAATCAGGGTTCTATCTAGGTTCGGATTTCCCACGTAAGTGAAGTCACCCGCAAACAAGTACGATGAAAACGGCGCTAACTCTCTAAAGGTAGGTCTTGCCAATGTGCGGCTATACCCAAAGCGCAAATTCATTTTCTCAGTCAATGCATAAGTAAAGTTCACCCCAGGTAATATGTCGTATTTGGCAATTTTACCTTCAGCATCATTAGGGTTCATACTGTTAACCGTAATATTTGTTGACTCAAAACGAGCACCTACTGTTGCCTTTAACTTTTTAGTCAGTGGAAGATCTGTAGTTGCGTAAGCACCAATTACATTCTGAATCCCTTCGTACGTATTACTCAACTGTCTATTGCTAGTCATGTAATATCCAGAATCTTGAAAGCTAGAGATTACGTTGTTAAAATCAACAAAATCTTCAATAGAACCATTAAAACTATTGTTGTAGTCAATGTAATCGTACTGTAATTCTTGGAAGTTTCTCGTTTTAGTGGTGAAGCTACCCCCTACTTTCAACTTAGCCGTTTCGTCATTCCAAAGAATAAATGGAGTTTCAAAGTTTACGCGGTTATCCCAGTTTACCTCATCCATGTTTCTAAAGAATCTAGTAGGGTCTTGGTAAGCCTGTGAAGAGATTTGGTAAGTAGTATCATCTACTCTGTCATAGGCGAAAAAGCGCAAGTCAGGCTGATCTTGAGAAGATGAAGTATAACTAGAGATCCAATCTAATTTTGAGTGGTTCAAGCTAGCAAAGTTGTGGTCACCTTTTACTTGAAAAGTTGATATAGAACGCTCAACCCAGTTCAGAGTCTGTGAGTAGAAATAGTCATTGTTAGGAATGGTAGAATATTCGTCCCACTGCCCACTTAAAGCTCTTGCCGTTTTATCTCCAGACTGGTTTCTCATGAAGGTAAATCCAATTTTGTTGTTTGAATTCAACCTTAGGTTACCGTTAAACATAAGACCCCAAAGCACAGACTCGTTAAAGTTTTTATCACCTAGCTGACGCTGAATCTGGAAATTATCCGCACTGGTAGCCGTGTAACGACCCACAAACCCATTGTCATATCCTGAAGAGGTATAACGGTAAGATCCCGCCGCTAAAAATCCAAACTTCTTACCAAACAAAGTAGTTTGGTTACCTACGCTAAAGCTATAGCTTTGGTTAAGCGGTGACGGAGCTTGAACCGTGTTCATTTCGGGGTTAAAACCCTTTACAATTTCTCTGTTTCTATCAGAATTTTGAAGGAAACCGCTAATATCTTGAGGTAATTGTTCTGCATTGGCTGGAGCCGAACGAGTTCCATCATCCATCGCTAACCAATCTCTACTTCCTCCCCTGTAGGTCAAGAAGTTTTGGTTCATGGTAGATTGGTCGTTAAAGCCAATTTGAGCAGAGGCTTGTACCGTGAATTTCTCAGGAAAGTCTTTAGTGGTAAGGTTGATTAAACCACCGGTAAAGTCAGCAGGCTTATCTGCTGTAAATGTTTTATAAACCAACATGTTATCAATCAAGTTGGTAGGAAAAAGGTCTAATTGTACGGCGTTCTTTTCAGGATCTAGAGAAGGAATCTCAGCGCCGTTTAAAAGGGTTTTAGAGTATCGGTCACCTAACCCACGAACGGTTACGTATTTACCTCCTTCTACTGAAACTCCAGTAACGCGCTTAATAGCACCTGCAGCATCAGAGTCACCCATTTTTCTAATTTGTTGCGAAGAGATACCATCCATTACGGCCACTGCATTCTTTTGCATTACCATAACGGCAGATTCTGTGTTTCTCGATGCTTTAGCTTCAAGAACTACTTCACCTAGCTCTTCTGTTTTTGTGGGTAGGAAAACGGAAACTACCGTTACTTCATTGGCCTTTACAATTACCTCAGTAGTTCTGATGGTCTTGTAAGAGATGTAAGTAGTTTCTAACGTGTAAGTACCCGGTTCTAGCGAAATTGAGTAAGCACCGTCTAAGTCGGTTGCCCCTACGGTATTGGGAACTTCTAAAACTTTAACCGCTGCACCAATTAAGGTTTCACCGCTTTCTTTGTCGTAGACTGTTCCTCTAATGGTTCCTTTTTGTGCCCAAAGTGTTGTTAGTGATAGGAAGGCTAAAAGGGTAATAACGATTCTCTTTTCCATGTCGTCTTGTTTGTGAAAAAGGGAGCACTTTAATAAAAAAGTGCTCCCAGCGATAAAAAACTGTATCTAGATTAAAGTAATCCTGCTTCTGAAGTTAATGTCCATCCAGCAATCCAAGAAGATCCTGAAGGATTAAATGCTCCTTTGTAGTTTACTTGGTCAAACCAAGCGTCTAAACCTGAAGGCCAAGTTCCAGTTGCTGCATCAGCACCTGTTGCAACGCCATTTACTAATACTGGATCAACTACTACGTTTCCTGAAACGTTAGCGTGAGATAATAAATCAACATCTTTGATGTCTCCACCAGTTATTACTTGTTTAGTTGCGTCGTTTCCGGCCATGTTCCAGTGAATGTTGTTCATCCATTTTAGATCACCAGCTTCTAAACGTGCTCTTGAATCTTCACCAGAGTTTAAGTCTTCGATGTCAATAGCTTTAGCATAGTTTACAAAAATTGAGTTGTGGTACTGACCACCTGCGTTGTCACGGAATGTAATTGCACGGCCACCACCTGCACCGATTGAAGTAACGTTTCCAATAACTGGAGTTGCATAAGGCATACAGTCCTCACAATCAGATGGACCACCGTCGTGCTCACCACCTCTATCGTTTGGTTCAAATACAACCGCAAATTGAATATATCCTTTGAAACCTTCATCGTAGTCAATAGCGTCATCACCAGCGTAAGAAACTACTAGGTTCTTTACACGTGCGTTTCCACCGAAGAATTCAATACCGTCATCTGCGTTAGAAATAATCTCGATGTTTTCAATAGTGGTACCAGAACCAACAGCTCCTAAAGTGAAACCGTTGATCTCGTTACCCGCGCCGATGTCAGTTCCACCGTGACGAATAGATACATAAGTAATAGTTCCTGAGTTATCAGCATCGTTAGTACCACCGTAAAGACCTCTAGTTTCTGAAGTTGGAATACCTTCAATAGCTCTTTCTTCAGTTGATGAAGTAATGTCTGCTGTTCCTAAAACAATAAGACCACCCCATAATCCTGAAACATTTGCAGGAAGGTTACCTGTGTTTTCAAGGTCTCCGTTTAAGTCTCTTCTTGTTTGGTCAGACTCTGCAGTCATGATAATTGGCTTAGCAGCAGTACCGTTTGCCATAATCTTTCCTCCTCTAGCAACGATCAATGCAGAAGCATTTTCTCCTTGTCCAGATTTTCCTTTAATAACTGTACCTGGCTCAATGGTTAAAGTTTGACCAGAGTTTACAAATACCATCCCGTCAAGAACCCAAGTCTTGTCAGCAGTAAGCGTAGTAGTTCCGGTTCCTTTACCGAAATCATCAATAGTTACAATAGTTTCAACTACATTTCCATCTTCGTCAACCAATTCTTTAGTGTCGAAAGAAGTGTTTCTTGTTGCAGTAGGGGCTGTTGGAGTTGAATCTTCTTTACAAGAAGTAAAGGCTACTCCAGAAATAAGCGCTAAGGCTAATAAATTCTTAATTTTCATAATTGTTAAACTTGTTATCGTTTGTTTTCGGGGGCAAAGTAACGCGCCCAAAGTTAAGCCAATGTTAGGAGAGGTTGAAGTTTAAATAAATTCGTTTTTTATTGATTTTCAGTGAGTTAAATCCATTATTACCTCCACGTTTTTCTTGTGTTAACTTTGTGTAAACAGAGGCCCTGGTTTTTTTATATCTTTACTTTTGCAGTGCAAAAGCATTTATAAGCAAATACTCATGACAGAAAGCGACTATACCATTTTACTCGTTGACGATGAAAAAGACATTTTAGAATTCGTTAGCTACAACCTTAAGAAAGAAGGTTACAGAGTGAAAACCGCCAACAACGGAAAAGACGCGATAGAAATTGCGAAAAGAGAAAAGCCTCATTTAATATTACTGGATGTTATGATGCCCGGAATGGACGGCATTGAAACATGTGATGTGCTTAGGTCACTTCCGGAATTAACGGGCGTAATGATTGCCTTTTTAACCGCAAGAGGTGAAGACTATAGCCAAGTAGCAGGATTTGAGGCAGGGGCCGACGACTATATTACCAAACCCATCAAACCCAAAGTTCTTACCTCAAGACTTAAGGCGTTGCTGAGAAGGGGTTCTGCAGAAGTTGAATCTTCTTCTAACATTCAAGAGTTTGGAGACCTAGTCATCGATCCCGAAAGATACCAAGTAGAAAGCCACGGGAAACCCATTGATCTGCCAAGAAAAGAATTTGAATTGCTCAGCCTACTTTGTTCTCGTCCAGGAAAAGTTTTTCCTAGAGAAGAAATCATGGACAAAATTTGGGGTACTGATGTAATTGTTGGCGGACGTACCATTGATGTTCACATAAGAAAGCTCAGAGAAAAAATTGGCGATGACAAAATCAAAACCATTAAAGGCGTTGGGTATAAATTTGAAGTATAACAATGCAGTTTGATCAAACTACAAGACTTTCACTAGGGGTAGCCGCTGCGGTTACCTTTCTTGTTTTTGGAATATTTTATCTTGCCACTTACGTGGGAGGAATTGACATTTCTGTAATGTTTAACCTCTACGGATCAATTTGTATCGGGATTGCCTCATTCTTTATTTTCCGATTTACCATTAGTAAGTTTGTATACCAAAAAATCAAGGTCCTCTTCAAAACCATTCACGAACTGAAGTTAGGCAATGAAGTAGACGAGGAAAATCTTGCAAGATCAACTGACCTTACCGAAGTTGAAAAAGAAGTAAAGGAATGGGCCCAAGAAAGAGACTCAGAAATTGAACAACTCAAAGAACGCGAAAACTACCGCCGAGAATTTATTGGCAATGTGAGTCACGAATTAAAAACTCCCATTTTTAATATTCAAGGTTACCTACTTACTTTATTAGACGGTGGAATTGACGATCCAGAAATCAACGTTAAATACCTTACTAGAGCCAATAAAAGTGTTGAAAGAATGATTAATCTCATTCAAGACATGGACACTATTAACATGCTTGAACAAGGTAAAATGGACATTAAATGGTCAAACTTTGACATTGTTGCTCTGGTAAAAGATGTCTTTGAAATTCTTGACCACAAAGCAAAACCCAAACATACCAAGCTTCACCTTCCGCCCCCGCCTTCTAAGAATATTTGGGTTCAAGGCGACCGCAATAAAATTGAACAAGTGCTTATCAACTTGGTGGCCAATGCCATTAAGTACGGCAGAGAAAAAGGGACGGTAGAAGTCCGATTTTTTGACGCAGAAAACAACCTTCTTATTGAAGTCACTGATGACGGATGGGGAATTCCCGAAAAAGATATATCAAGAATTTTTGAAAGGTTCTATCGCGTAGACAAAAGTAGAACGCGTGATGCCGGAGGTTCTGGACTGGGTCTTTCTATTGTTAAGCACATCATTGAAAACCACAACCAAACCATTCACGTAAGATCAAAAGAAGGAATGGGATCAACCTTTTCATTCACGGTTAAGAAAGGAAAGAAAGTCTCTTAGGTCTACTTTCACCTCTGTGGGTTCAACATACTTTTTCAATTGCAAGTCTGCACTTTTGTAGTCAAAATCACTCTCAGATTGTATCACCCAGTGGGGTCTGTCTTTCAAGGCTTCTGCTAAGTACTCCTGTTCAAATTGCCCAGGTGTGGGACGCAATAAGGCCGGTACTTTTAAAAACATCAAATCCATTAGGGTAGAATACCCACATCTTGATATTATCACCTTTGCCTTCCCTAGCAAGGGTCCCATCTCGTCTTTAGAAAGTATTCCATAGATCTGATGGTCAACATCCACTCTTTCCTCAGGTGCACCAACAATACATAGGTTTTCAATATTTTGCTTGAGCAAAAAGTCCAACAGTTTTAGTCGTGCTTCTGCAGGACCAGAAAGAATCCCCAAAACCAGTTCAGAGTTTACTTTTTCAAGGTTACTATACCGAGAAAGCGGACCTATATACTTGCGTTCTATTTTGACTTTTGGGTTTTCCGTTAACTGTCCTGCCAAATGAATTGACGGTAAATCCGGAATCCATACCTCCGTGTACTTATTGATATACTTTGCATGAATTTTAGATGCCCAATGTGAAAACCTTGGCACCTGAATAGAAAGTTGATGAGTAATGTAAAAGGAGGGAACTTTTTGAGAATAAAATCCCAAACGATTATCAGAAATCACAAAATCTGCAGAATACCTTTCCACCAATACCTCTAAAAGTCGGTTTTCTACCGCAATCGTTTTCGCAATGCCTGGCAAGGAAGATAAATACCATGGAATAACGCTAGAAGTATACGAAACTTTGTAAGTCGGCAGCTCTTCAAAAATAACGCCAGAAAGCTCATTTCGCATCCATTCTAAAGGCTCGCCATCAGAGCAAACTACAACCCGAAAACCACAATTAATCAACTCATTAACAATGGGTAACGAACGCGCCGCATGACCTAAGCCCCAGTTTAAAATCCCAAATATTAATGTCTTGTTTTGCAAAATACCTCTAAACGAAAATCAATACAATTTGAAAAAAATACGATCTAAAGGTCAAAAATCTTTTGCTCAATTCGGCATCATTACTATATTTGCTGCGTTATTTATAATCATTCTAAATTATACCTCCAAAAAGAGAATAAATACCTCTAAACGATGAAAAAAACAATTACGCTATTTGCTTTGGCAATTACTACAATAGCAACTGCTCAAACAAGGTTAGACAGTGCGGATGTAACTGCAGCAAACAACACAGACGTATTCTACTCATTAGAAAACGGCGTAGTAAAGTCAGAACCTAGAGACAACTGGCATCTTGCCTTTACCACCAATGCAGTAAGCGCAAGCATACTAATCAACTCTGCAGGACATTCTGCAGGAACCATGGATTTATTCCTAGCGGCGCAAGACACCACTTCATGGGCTACTCTTGACACTACTGGAATGACTCAAGTATACAACGATCCTACTTCTTGGGAAGCGGGTGCTTTTGCTAACTTGGGAACATCTCACCCAGATTACGGTTGGGGATCATACAACAGCACAACTCACAGTGTTTACGGCAGCAGAATTTTTGTGATCAAAATGCCGAATGATACCTACAAGAAAATCATGATTCAAGAAATGATTGCAGGGGGTGACTTTAAGTTTAAATATGCTGACCTTGACGGGAGCAATGAGGTGGTAGCCTCTTTCTTAAAGAGCACTTACAGCACTAAGAATTTTGTTTATTACAACATGACTACCGGTACTTTCGTGGATAGAGAGCCAGTAAAAACAGACTGGGACATGCTTTTCACCAAGTACATGGACGAAGTGGCTCCGAGTACTTACTATCCGGTTACCGGAGTAGTTACCAACGCAAACGCCATGGCGGAAGAAGTAAACATGGTTGATACGGCTACCGCAACTTGGACAACCTTTGGTTCTGAGAAAAACATTATTGGTTACGACTGGAAGGTCTTTGACATGAACACCTTCTCATATGTTTTAGATGACTCTACTTGTTTCTTTGTTCAAAACAACAACGGCGACGTATTCAAAATCGGGTTTAGATCTTACGGTTCTGGAAAATTTGTTTTTGCCGTAACTAAGTCTTCTTCTGTTTCTATTTCAGAAGTTGAAAGCATTTCAGCGAAAGCATATCCAAACCCAACTTCAAACGGCATCACAGTAGATCTAGGAGATGTTAATACAGCAGATTTCCAAATTATCGGTATGAACGGTCGCTTGGTTAATGCAGGTACTATTGACAACGGTGGATTTATTTCATTGACAAACGCTCCTAGCGGAGTTTACCTAATAAACCTAATTGCTGAAAACAAAGCAACTACATTAAGAATTATCAAGAAATAATTCAATGAAGGGTTTCCTTACTTGTTTTTTTATTTCGATAGGGTCTGTCCTTCTGGGGCAGACCTCTATCATTTCTGTGTATGATTCTATTACACAAAACCCCATCGAGTTTGCTCATGTCATATTCACACATGACAATGGCAGTAAATCGGTAAAAACCACAAACCAAGACGGTGTACTTTCTGTCGACTTAACCACTAAAACCTACTTCAATTGTTCTTTTATCGGCTATTCAGCCAAGAAAGATTCTATCGCCCCAGGGCAGACTAAAAAGATCCTTTTAAAACCGGGAAACTTTGGAATCAACGAAGTAGTACTTACAGGGCAAATTGATCCTGTTTCAGAAAAAAATTCAGTTTATAAGGTAAAAGTTATAAACCAAGAACAAATCACCCATAGAGGTGCCATCACTTTGAATCAACTTCTCAACGATCAACTCAATATTAGAATTGGGCAAGATAATGCGTTGGGGTCTACCATAGATATTCAAGGACTGGGCGGCGAAAATGTAAA
Organism: uncultured Schleiferiaceae bacterium; assembly: GCA_965661055.1. Classification (GTDB taxonomy): domain Bacteria; phylum Bacteroidota; class Bacteroidia; order Flavobacteriales; family Schleiferiaceae; genus CBFHSF01. Next base: position 40,816 of record CBFICS010000015.1, read on the forward strand.
AATCCTCATCGATGGTATTCCAATTGTTGGACGTCAAGATGGAAACATTGACCTTTCTCAACTTAACCTTGACAACATTGAAAAAATAGAAATCATTGAAGGTCCACTTTCTGTGGCATACGGTTCTAGCGCCATTGCCGGAACCATAAACTTGATCACTAAAAAGCCGGTTAACAATACGGTAAGTGGTTCAGCCAAAGCCTTATATGAATCGGTAGGATATACCAATTTAGACGCAAACCTAAACGTAGGACTTAAAAAACAAGCCTTTAGAGTTAATGTAGGGAGAAACTTTTTCGGAGGCTGGGATCCAAACAACGATACTCGAAACCAACAATGGAATCAAAAAGAGCAAATCTTAGGAAGCTTTGGATATGATTTTAATTGGGGGAAATCAAAAATTGACCTCTCTACTCAGGGACTTCATGAGGTCATCAAAGACAAGGGTAATAGATTAGGGTCGTTCTCTGATTACGCGCTTGACACTTGGTTTACCACGCGTAGATTGATGTCTAAGATCGCCTATTCTAGGCCGCTTAAAGGAAACAGGGCCTTCAACATAAGTTTTACTCACAACCTTTTTTGGAGGAGTAAAATCACCTATAACAGAAACTTAGTTAGCCTAGAACAAGCCATCACTCCAAATCCTGCAGACCATGACACTACATTGTTTATGGGATATAACGTTAGAGCTACCTACCCTTTTAAGCTCTCTGAAAAAGTGGTTTTACAATCGGGCTTAGACCTTAATTACGAAACCGGTGAAGGAGGGCGAATTAGCCGTGGAACGCGTACCATGGGAGATTATGCCGTATTCACTTCGGCTTCCATAAAACACAAAAACCTAACCCTACAACCAGTGGTAAGATGGGCTTACAACAGTGTTTTTAACAGCCCCATAGTTCCAAGCCTTTTTGCGAAATATCAATTAGGCGACCATTGGTCCTTCAGAGGATCATACGCAATGGGTTTTAGAGCCCCTTCATTAAAAGAACTCTATATGGAGTTTGTAGATGCAAATCACAACATCCTTGGCAATGAAGACTTGTCGCCCGAAAAAAGTCATAATACAAATTTGAGTTTTCAGTATTTATGGAGCGACAAAAAAGGAGTTCACTCACTAAAAGTTGAACCTACCTTATTCTACAATTTCATTCACGAAAACATAGCCCTTATTCAAGTACAAGGGACGCAATTTGCTTACAGAAATATTGACCAAATGGAAACCTTTGGGGCAAAATTAGTAGTGAATTACAACATCCATCCTGATTACCAATTTAAGCTTGGTTATAGTCATTTAGGATTTACCAATCAAAACTATAAAGATCACCCAGAAACAGATCCTTATTTATTTACCCCAGAGGTGGTTGCCGGTTTTGACTACTGGAGGTCTTCTAAAAAGTTCAACTTTAACATTACCTACAAATACACAGGCAACACGCCAGGGTATGCGTTAGATGACAAGGGTGACCTAGCTCAAACCAATGTTCCTGGATATAACTTGCTAGACATTTCTGCCACGCAAAAAATTTGGAAAAACAGAATTTCTATTACTGCAGGGGGCAAAAACTTATTTAACGTCCAAAATTTACAAACCTCAGCCAACACAGTTGGAGCGCATTCAGGAGGAGGATCTCGTCCTATTTCTTGGGGAAGAACCTTCTTTGTTAGCTGTAAACTAAATTTGTAAAATGAAAAATATATACTTCATACTTTTTGCTTCTCTGTTTCTTTTTGCCTGTGAAAAAGAAGAAAAGCCTGTTGCTCCCGCTTCTAAAACAGCACTTACCGCTGGCCTTGGCTCACAGTATGAAAACAGTATTTATTTTAATGTACTAAGTGGGCAGTTTGTTATGACGGTAGGCCACGAATTGTGGGACCTTAACTTTACCGGTGATCCACAATCACATGCTATATTCTTAAACAGCAGCAACTTTCTTTTTGCAAAAGAAATGGGAGCGGTTCCCTTCGAAACCGTTTCAGACACTTCTGGCATAAACCCTTGGAAGTACGATTACCCTACCGGAAACGAAACCAAAACAGCACTGTACAACCTCTTTAATGAAGACGGCACCTCCACGCAAAAGGTATTTATCCTTGACAAAGGCGTAGACAAAAAAGGTAAGTCTAATGGTTTTGTAAAAGTAATGGGGGTGGAAAGCAACGCAACCTTTACCTCAATTAGAATAGCAGAATTAGACAATAGTTTTGACACCATAGTATCTGTAACCAAAAATGCAGACTTTAGGCAAATGCCTTATGAACTCGACTTTTTTACGAAAGTAAATGCAGAGCCCATATCAAATAACTGGCATTTGTTCTTTTCACAATATACCGATTTCGACCTCACTGCAGAAGGCGATACCATTCCCTACTTGGTTAGAGGAGCCCTCATCAACCATCAACAAATAGAAGCCGGGCATTATTCAGGAAACAAAACATTTGATGAAATCAATAAGTCTGATGCTTTAAATACCGAATTGTCAAATGATCAAAATGCCATCGGTTATAGATGGAAAACCTTTGAGTTTGATTCGGGAACGTATGTCGTAGACGATACACAATACTTCATTCTAAAAGAAAAATCAGGCAATTACTATAAGCTAAGGTTTGTTGGGTTCTATAACGACCTTGGTGAGAAGGGATATCCAAAGTTTGAAATAGTCGGATTGTAATTGTTGGCACATCATTTGCTTTTACCTAGGTAAACCATTTGATATGAAAAAGATTGTATTACTTCTTGCCGCTATTTTTTCAAGCAGTCTTTTCTTTTCAGAAACGACTCAAATAAAAAATCATATTCCCGCAGTAAATCTTCAAAAAGAAGAAGCCTTTAAGACGGGAGAAATTCTAAAATACCGAATTCACTACGGATTTGTGAATGCAGGTAGAGCCACCTTAGAAGTTAAGGGGGCAAAGAATCACAACGGACATACTGTTTATCACATGGTAGGCACCGGTAGAACCACGGGAATGACTGATTTGTTCTTCTCCGTAAGAGATCAATACGAAACTTACCTTGACCCTACCCTTTGGTCTCCTAGAAAATTCGTGAGAGACGTAAAAGAAGGAGGTTTTGAAATCAAAAGAAATATTGAATTCACTCCAGAAGAAAGCATCGCAGTAGATAAGCTGAATAATATTGACTCTACCTATGTGCTTCCTGCGGGAATTCAAGATATTTTCTCGATGTTTTACTTAGCGAGAAGTGTTCAAGTAGAGAAATGGACAACAGGAGATGTTTTCACCTTCCCAGTTTTCTTAGATCATGAAGTCTATCCCATGCAATTTGAATACTTAGGTGAAGAAACCATTGACTCAGACATAGGCGATATTAGCTGTCTTGCTTTTAGACCCAGCGTACAAGACGGCAGAGTATTCAAAGATAAAGAAGGTATGATCTTATGGGTTTCTAATGACAAAAATAGAATTCCGGTTAGAATTGAAAGTGAGCTTTCTGTAGGTTCAATAAAAGTTGATTTAACAGATGCCCGAAACCTAAAGCACCCATTGGCCAAGAAATAAAATACCACAACACTCTACTTCATTTGTAAATGACCCAAATAGTGTGTTAGAAACATGTCTCAAGTGGCATTTCTAATGCATAATTTGGGTTATTGTTTTACATTAGCAACCACAAGTTATCAGTATGGAAATTACAAATGAAATTAAGGACAGGATTTCTGCCCTTTCAAAAAAATACGACGCATCGGGTCAAGACCTTTTAGCCTTTCTTGACGGACTACTTTTCGCCGATTATATTACCTATTGGGATTATGTCCACCTTGACACTTTGTTGAGTTTACAAACACCAAGAACCCCAATTCCTGATGAAGAAATTTTCATCATGTATCACCAAATAACTGAATTGTATTTCAAGTTGACTTTGCACGAAATCAAGCAAATTGCAACTACAGATAATTTGACTACTGATTTGTTTATCGGAAAACTAAAGCGAATCAATAGATATTTTGAAGCCCTTACCCACTCTTTTGGGGTAATGGAAAAAGGAATGGACAGAAGTCAATTTTTAGATTTTAGATTGGCTTTGATTCCAGCTTCAGGTTTTCAATCGGTTCAGTACAGACTCATTGAAGTTTGCTCAACCAACTTTAAGCACCTAGTAGACCAAGAGCATCGTGACAAGTACGATGAAAACAGTACTGTAGAAGAAATGTATAAACACATCTATTGGAAAAACGGTGCAACCATTGCTGAAACAGGTGAAAAAACGCTTACCCTAAAGCAATTCGAAAAAAAATATACCGACAAAATTCTTCGATGGGCCAACCGTTATGAGACAACCAATATGTGGAATATGTACAAGGGTTTGTCTGAAGAAGATCAGAACAATGAAGAACTGAAAAACCAGCTTAAACTTTTAGATCTTAATGTAAACGTTTACTGGCCACTTCAACACTACAAAACCGCAGTTGCCTACCTTGCTAGACGTCCTGAAGACATCGCGGCTACCGGAGGTACCAACTGGCAAAAATACCTTCCACCAAGATTTCAAAAACGAATTTTCTATCCAGACCTATGGACAGCTACTGAAAAAGAGGAATGGGGAAAATCATGGGTTGAATCCGTGCTAAAAGAACTGAGAGAGGGTAAATGAAAAAGAAGAAAAGAAAGCTGATAATTGCCGCAATAACAACCCTTTTTACTGCTTTAGCGGTAGTAACAGGATTTGTTTATCTATTTCCAGACAATGAAACGGTAAGTGATTACCAAGAGAGTGAAGTGATTCCTACTGTGGAGTCTACTGTGTACGTTTACGGAATAAATGTAGACAGTCTTACAGTAGAAAAATCTGAGGTTCAAGCCAATCAAAGTTTTAGTGAAATATTGCTTGACTACGGAGTGGATTATCCCACAATAAACCGATTGGTAGAAAAGTCAAAAGGGATTTTTGACGTGAGGTATTTACAAGCCGGTAAACCATATACTGCACTATTATCGGTAAATGACAGTGTAAAAACTCTCAACCACCTTGTGTATGAAAAGTCATTAACTGATTATGTGGTTTTTGACTTGGGTGAAAACGACTCGGTTTATGCAGGTCAAAAGGCCATTACCAAAAAAATCAATGAAGCCTCTGGTATTATTGAAGGGTCCTTATACCTGACCCTCCAGAACCAGGATTTAAGCCCAGTAATTGCGGTAAAACTCAGTGAGATTTACGCTTGGACCATTGACTTTTTTAGAATTCAAAAAGGCGATTACTTTCAAGTTATCTACGAAGAGATTTACATTGACGATACGGTTTATGCCGGTACAGGAAGAATTATTGCTGCAAATTTCAACCACTTTAGCGGTGACAATTACGCTTTTGAATATATTGATACCACCAAAAATTGGCCGGAATACTACGACGATAAGGGAAACTCTTTGCGAAAAGCTTTCTTAAAAGCTCCTTTGTCATATTCTAGAATTAGTTCACGCTTCTTGCCAAGAAGATTCCACCCAGTGCAAAAAAGATGGAAGGCCCACCTGGGAACTGATTACGCCGCCCCAAGGGGTACGCCTATCATGTCTACAGCTGACGGGGTAGTAGAAAGAGCAGGATACACTTCTGGTAACGGAAACTATGTTAAGGTTCGCCACAACTCTGTTTATAGCACACAATACCTCCACATGTCTAAAATTGCTAGTGGTATGAAACCTGGAACTCGGGTTAAACAAGGACAAACCATAGGGTATGTTGGCAGCACTGGCTTGGCTACAGGTCCTCATGTATGTTACAGGTTTTGGAAGAATGGCCGACAGGTAGATCCCTTCAAGCAAAAGCTTCCGGATGCTGAAGCCATCGGCGAAAACGTAAAGGCTGACTTTTTAGAAAAGATGAAGCCAATGAAAGAGGCTTTAGAAAAGATTGTTCCAAAAAAATCAAAAAATGACCCGGTGTAAATGGTGCGGTACAGACAGCCTCTATCAATCTTACCACGATCATGAGTGGGGAGTTCCGGTTGTAGATGACAAAGCCATGTTTGAATTTTTCTTGCTAGAGACCTTTCAAGCAGGGCTGAGTTGGATTACCATTTTAAGAAAAAGAGAAAACTTTCGCTTGGCCTTTGACAACTTTGACCACAAGGTCATTGCTTCTTATAACGGTGAAAAAATCGAAGAACTTCTCTCTAACCCAAGCATTATTAGAAACAAAGCCAAAATAAATGCCGCCATTCGCAACGCGGCCCTCATTCCAGATTTGCAACGAGAATTTGGATCTCTTTGCGATTATTTTTGGCAATGGGTTGATTATTCTCCCGTGGTTAAAGTGCCTGCATCACCGGCTGAATACTGCGCCACCGATTCATTGAGCGATTCCATATCAAAAGACCTTAAAAAAAGAGGATTCAAATTTGTAGGTAGCACCACGATTTACGCTCATTTACAAGCCTGCGGAATGGTTTATGAGCATGAAAAAAACTGTTTTAAAGCAGGAGGCTCTATCTCAAAAGTGACTATTACAGAAGCTTTTTAGGCTTTCCGGCCACAAAGTCTTTTAGGTAGTAAGGTTCAAAATAGGCAGTATCAACAAATTCTTTTGAAGTAAATTTTTCAAAGGCCCCTTGAACCATATATTTCCCCGAAGGAAATTCAACATCACGCGCATAGGTCACGGTTTCACCAAAAACAGAATGTACTTTTTCGAAACAATCACTTACCAGAGTAAGCTGATCGCGCTCCTCAGAAAAAACGGTTTCATCCAATATCAAAGCCTCAATTTCTGACTTTTGAATTCCATCTACAGAAAACCTCTGTTGATAAACCTCCATGCGTCTTGCATCAATCATGGCAATAATTTCTCGACTTTCGTCGGAGGGATTGGTTTGAAGACAACCTTGAGCTAATATTTCCAATGAGGTAAGTGAGACAATGGGCGTGCCGTTTGGAAAAGCAAGACCTTTTGCGGCGGAAACGCCAATCCTTAACCCCGTATAAGATCCTGGACCCACATCCACCGAAAGGTATGAAAGGTCAGATACCTGCCACTTTAATTCGTCTAAACCACGTTCAATAAACACGTGTAATTTTTCAGAATGGACGTATTGATCGCTAGACTCTTCTATACATAAAACACATTGATCTCCTTCCGAAAAGGCAATAGAACAGTTTTTTGTAGAAGAGGAAATATGGAGCCCTTTGTGCATAACTACTATTTATCCGACTGGGCAGAAGACCTAGACACAGAGATAGGACTTTGATTTTTCAACTCCTTAGACACCGTTGTGTAAGGGCCAATAACCACTTCCTCTCCCTCTTTTAGCCCCTTGGTAATAACAATATTTTTTGAGTCTTGAATACCTGTTTCAACCACGCGTAATTCAGCCTTGCCCTTGTTTTCTGAAACGACAAATACCACTTCAAAAGACTTATCACTTTCTGGGGTTTTAGCCCTAGATTTCATTCTATAGCTCTTTGCGGTAGAACTTGTATCGGTTCTGGTAGTTACCGCCGGAAGTGGAATGGCAATTACATTCTTTTCTCTTTGGGTTTTTATATCGACCGTCGCGGTCATTCCAGGGCGCAATGGATACTTATTCTTTTCGCTTACCAAATGACTATAAGAACTCTTTAAAACGCGAATTTTCACTTCAAAGTTAGTTATCTGGTCAGCTGACGTTCCTTGCGTATTGGCAGAGTTTGCAATTTCTGTTACCAGCCCGACAAATTCCTCGCCGAGGTAGGCATCAATTTCTACCACGGCGGTATCGTTTTTATGAACGCGAACAATATCATTTTCAGAAACCTCTACCACCACTTCCATATTGTCGAGGTTGGCTAATCTCAGAATTTCTGTCCCTTGCATTTGGGCCGTACCTACTACCCTTTCTCCACTTTCTACACTCAAGGTGGATACGGTACCATCTAAAGGCGAATAAATGGTAGTTCTGCGCAAATTGTCTTGCGATTCTTTATAAGAGGCTAATGCACTTGCCAGCTGATATTTTGCAGATTCAACACTGAGTCTTGACACCTCATACTGACGTTTAGAAGCGTCGTAATCTGCATCAGAAATCACATTTTGGGCATGCAATTTTTCATTTCTTTTGAATATGTTTTCAGCTTCAATAAACTGGGCTTCTGCCGTTGCTTTAGAAGCTTTGGCACTGTTTACTGCTGCCATGGTCCTATTGACCGCCGCCTCGTAAATATCCGGATTGATCTTAATCAACAAATCCCCTTCTGAAACCTTTTGACCTTCAATGATAGGAAGACTAATAATTTCACCACTCACCTCTGGAGAGATTTTCACCTCCATTTCTGGTTGAATCTTACCACTTGCAGTGACCGTTTGTATAACCGTGTGTTTTTCTACTATTTCTGTTTCAACTTGAACCCCACGATTTTGAGACCCTAAAAATCCTTTCTTTTTTAATAGCAAAAGCAAGCCGACAATAACAACAATTACTATTATTAAAATGATGTACTTGCGTTTCATAGTTGCACTATTTGATTGGTTCAAGTCTTTTAAAAAGACATTTGGTTATTGAGGTAAAACTCTAAGGTCTTTAATTTAAAGAAGTAGTCATATTTTGATTGCAACCTCTTTGACTCAGCCTGCAAAAGGTTAGTTCTTGCTAACTGGTAATCATATTGATTGATAGACCCAACGCTTTTTCTTTGGGTTGCATAATCAAAGTTTTCTGAGTTAGCCTCTACGGCTCTTTTAGCGGCAAAAAAGTTCTTAAAAGACGCCTGAGCATCTGCATGAGCCCTTTGAATGGTTCTGTACAAATCATTCTTCACTTGAAGATAGTTCAAGTTGGCATTTTCATATTGAATTTGCGCTGACCTAACTGAATTTCTTGTCTGTAGTCTATTGAAAATAGGAATTGATAAATTCAATCCTACAAAGTAGTTGATGTTGTTCTGAAACTGATCGAATACAGGATAATCTTCATATCCGGTACCCACCCTTGTAGACTGAAACGGCAACACCAACTCATTGGTGTTTTGAGTAGCCCCAATAGGAATCAAGGTATCAATAAAGCCGGTGGCTCTTCGCAAATCATTGGCGAAGTTTGAGTTGATTTGCCCACTTAACGACAGCGTTGGATAATATCTACCTTGAGCCAAGTCAACAGATTTTTCAGCACTCTGTCTTTGCATTTCTGCAGATAAGGCCCCAGGCTGTGTAGTCAATGCCTTCTCATAAATCTTTTCAGGAGTCTGAGACAAAATGGTATTGTCAACCTCTATTCCTTCTTCTGGAGAAGTTACCTCAAATCCATCTGCGTTTGGTAGCATCAGCAATTGAGCCAGTGCTAGTTTACTTATTTGAAGATTATTCTCAGCCGTAACCAGTGCCTGCTCATCAGAGGCCACTTGAGCTTGGGCCTGAAGATACTCGCCTTTAGGTACGCTACCAGCCTCATATAGTTTTTGGGTACGGTCTAAAAACTCAGTACTAACCACTACTTGCTCTTGAGAGATAGAAGCAATTTCTTTGTCTAATAACACTTGCAAGTACGAACTTACAACGCTCAAAGCAACACTGTTTTTAGCATCCTCTAATTGATAGGTTGCAGCCGCGTAATCTAACCTTGTCTTTGAAACCTGATTGATGTTTTGAAGACCGTCAAAAAGCACCCATGAACTAGAAAGGGTGAAACTTGCCGTTTGACGATTTCCTGATTGTCTAAGGTTGGTAATAGGATCGATACTAAGCCCAAAGTTCCAAAAATACCCACTTGAAAAGTTCAAGTTTGGAGTTAGGTTTGCAATGGCTGCATCTTTCTCATTCTGTGAACCCACCAATTGGTTTTGGGCTTGTTTTACAGATATATTCTCAGAGATAGCTCTTTCAACACATTCTTGCAAAGTCCATACTTTATCAGAAACTTGAGAGAAAGAGGTAAAGGTGAGAAAGGAAAATAGTAAGGCTATGAATTTCTTAATCATTGTGATTCATTGTGTCAAGTAGCCTAACAAATATAAGTAGTATTGTTTAAATAGCTTACGCCTTAACTTTTCTTTGGCGATAAAAACCGTAAGCCACCAATCCTATTAAGATATAAGGGATGAACATAAGGAAGATAATCCCATCATTCAACCCTTCTGCCACAGCACCCCCTCCTTGATTATTACTTTCAGCAATAGCCTTACACATAGCACATTGAGCTGAAGAAATCAGCGGAGATAGGAAAAGGACAGTAATAACTAACAATCGTTTCATACTACACATAATGCGGAGACATAAATACATATACAAGTACACCTGTAACGGCTACGTACAACCAAATCGGGAAAGCAAACTTTACAATCTTTTTGTGACGGCTAATTTCTCCCGTTATTCCTCTATAAATAGCAAACATGGCCAACGGAAGCACAGACACTGACAAAAGGATATGAGTGATTAAAATGAAATAGTAAACATATCTAAGGGGTGCATCTTCAGGGTAGTGAACCGAAGGAGTGCTAATCTTGGCAATGACGTATGAAACCAAGAAAATGGCCGAAAGCACAAAGGCAGATAGCATGGATATTTTATGCCATTTCACACTTTTCCCCTTAATTAAAAAGAAACCGGTTAACAATAAAACCGCGGTTGACCCATTCAGAATAGCATGGAAAAACGGAAGAGTGCCTCGCTCTGTAAATCCGAGTTCTAACTTATAACTATCAGGCATCAACATCAAGGCAGCTACCGCAATGGGGACAACCACAGATAATGTAATGATTACTGGAACGTAAATTTTGTCTTTGTTACTCATCTTTTTTTTTCTTTTGATCTAAAAGGACTTTTTTCTGCCGAGCTTCTGCTTTAAACTGTTCAGCAATTAGAACTTTAATGTCTTCTTTTAATTCATTTAGCTCCACAGGTTCTAAAACATTATATAAGGCCTTAATGTTTCCCGTGTCGTCAATTCTTGATCGAATGTTACCATTCCAATCCACAAGAACCACAGACTCCGAATGAAGAAATCCACCAGGGGCTAGCTGATCTTCCATGGCATTGAGGAAATAATCGCCGGCTACCGAATAAATAGAATCTCTTTCCCCCGTAAGGAAGCGCCATTGAGGAAAGTCATATCCTTTATCTACGGCATAACTCTTCATGATTTCTACGGAATCTCTTTCGGGGTCAACCGTATGAGATAAAAGATAGAAATTTTCATTACCCTTGAAGCGATCATAAACCGACTTGAGGTGAAAATTCATGGCCGGACAAATACTCGGACAGCTACAAAAGAAAAAAGAGCTTACGTAGATCTTTCCTCTCATGTCTTGATGGGTCAGGGTCTGTCCGTCTTGATCAGTAAAAGACCAATTGGGAATTTGATAATAAGAGGTGTCATATCCGTTTTCTGTCTCAACCACCGACTTTGGTCCCACGTAGTCAAGGGTTACAAAAAAGGTCTCGTTAGAGTTGTAAACGAAGACAAAGTAAACTAAAAAGGGTAGTACTAATATAGAAATCAGTACTACCCATTTTATTGAATTTTTCATACTCTAGTATAAAATACTATTAATGTAGTTTCCTTCAATTAATAAAATTGCCGTTAAGTAAGGAATTAAAATAACGGTTGGTAACAACAATGTAATTCTCAAACTCTTCTTTTCATCTTTAACGTGCATAAATGACCAAACAATGTAAAACGCTTTTACTAAGGTCAAAATAATAAAGATGTGATTTAATAGGCGGGTTCCTGCAAATGGAACCAAAAGGAAATCTGGTTGAATAATACCTAAGACAACTTCAACGGTTGTAATCACTAACAACAACCAAAAGATTTTCCAAATCCAACCTGTACCTGTATTGTGTGCTGCATCACTCATGATGAACTATATTTTCAAAAATTAAACTAAATAGAAGAATGTAAATACGAATACCCAAACAAGGTCTACAAAGTGCCAGTACAACCCGACCTTCTCCACCATTTCGTAATGACCTGTTTTCTCAAATTTTCCTTCGACAACCATCAAGAATATGATGAAGTTGATGCAAACTCCTGAGAACACGTGAAACCCGTGAAATCCTGTTATAACGAAAAAGAAGTCTGCAAATAGCGGAATTCCATACTCATTGTGTTTCAGGTTTGCTCCGTGAATATGAGTTGCGCTAGATTTCATTACCGCAGCTTCGTTGCCTGTAACTTCTCTAAATCCGCTAAACTCGTTTAATTCTCCTTCTCTGGTTACAGGAACTAGGAAAACATCTTCAGAAACCACATGCGTTTGAGGGTCTACTTTGTGTCTCATAACAGTCACGCCATCTTCAAGAAGATAGGCTCCGTGAGGTGTTCCATGAATGAAATGATACCACTCCCAAGCTTGAGAGCCAACAAATATTGCTCCTCCTACTATGGTTAGAACCATCCAAAACTGAACGCTTTTCTTCTTCATTCGGTGCCCAGCTTCTACGGCTAATACCATAGTTACAGAAGATGCAATAAGAATGAAGGTCATAAGCGCAACGTACGCCAATTCAATGTGGCCATCGTAAAATGGAAAGTGTGTAAACACATCTCCTGCCGTTGGCCAGATATCTTCGTACTTGTGGCGCATAAACCCATATGCGGTTAGAAGCCCTGAGAATGTGAATGCATCCGATACCAGGAAGAACCACATCATCATTTTTCCATAACTAATCTTGTATGGTGATGTTCCTCCTCCCCATGGATCTGCACCATGGTCGCTGTGTGTTGAAGCAGCTGTTTGACTAACGTGTCCTGACATTATTTAGAATGATTATAAAGACCTGATTTTTAAGTCGCTGCAATTTTAACGAATAAATAGTAAAAACACATAGAGGTATATCCAAAGGATATCAAGAAAGTGCCAATAGATGGACCCAAGCTCCAATGGAAGCACATTTTCTTTCGAAATTCTGCCTGAAAAACTTTGAGCAAGAAGGACGATTAGCCAAATAAAACCTCCTGCCAAGTGCGCAATGTGCAAGCCCGATAACAAATAAAGGAATGACGCACTGATGTTGAATGTATCGTTTAC
>CBFICS010000016.1:0-53583 GCA_965661055.1 uncultured Schleiferiaceae bacterium
AAAGGGAGATACCAACTTCTTCAACATTGATTTTAAGGATATTTCATCCATTCTCTGAACACCAATGGTAGATACAACTCTACTAACTGTCTTAGTCGATTGTAGGATATCCTCTAACACCTTTTTGGTTTGTTGAAGAACATACTGAAGTGTCCCGACAGAAAGATGATGACCGTATTAGGTGTTAAGAAACACAGGAAACACCCTCTTTATACTTGTGGTCATAGAGAGAGGTCGTATAAAAAGAGAAGTACCAATGATTGTCCAATCAAGAAATCTCTTCAGGTGGAACTGTTAGATGAGTATATATGGAATCTATTCATTGATGTGATGAAGGATTCCAAAACAATCAGAGAGAAGACGAAAAAGGAACTTATAGGAAATCAAAACACCTATTCCATCAGAAGTATCAACAATAGAATTAAACGACTTCAAAAGGAGTTAAATGGTTTGAATGAAAGAAGGTTGGAGTTAGATAAGAAGTTCTACATCAATGAAATCCCCAAGAAGAACTACCAAGTTCTTTCGGATTCTATAACTGAAAAGGAGACATCAATAGAATCTCAGATTAAAGTTGAGGAACTCAAAATCAAACAACTCAGAAGTGATGAACAATGGATTGATTGGTTGGATGTTCACTTTAACCGATGGGAAGAAATACGAAACCTAACCGAACTGAAGGATAAGAAGAAGGTACTCAGTGAGTACATCCACGAAATCATCGTGAAAGATTATGATGATTCAACAAAGGAACATCACATTGAAATTCACTTCAGAATTCCTATCATAAATGACAAAATTCAAATTGATAGGAACAAAGATGGTAGTATTTCGAGGGATAAGAAAGGTCTTCGGAAATACAAAGTATTAGAGGGAGAGGGGAGTTTGAACAACCCTCTCACCCACCAGAAATTATTCGACGGTTACAGATTTTGCTAAGTTTCTCGGCTGGTCAACATTACAACCTCTCATTACAGCGATATGATAACTAAGTAGCTGTAGTGGAATGGTAGTTAAAAGGGGTGAGAAAACCTCTGAACTGAAAGGAACTTCGACCACGTGATCGGCGATAGAACCTAAGGCTTCTTCTCCTTCATTAACAATGGCAATAATTTTTCCTGCGCGGGCTTTTACTTCTTCAATATTAGAAACAACCTTTTCGTATTGTCCGTTTTTTGGCGCAATTACCACCACTGGCATGTTTTCATCAATTAAAGCAATCGGGCCATGTTTCATCTCTGCAGCCGGGTAACCTTCTGCGTGGATATAACTGATTTCTTTAAGTTTTAAAGCGCCTTCTAGAGCTACTGGGAAGTTATACCCTCTCCCTAAATACAAGAAGTTAGGTGCGTCCTTATAAATTTTAGAAATGTCTATCAACTTTGAATCTGATTTTAGCATTTCCTCAATTTTTGCAGGAATACCACTCAACTCAACAATCAATTCTCTATATCTTCTTTCTGGCAAATTGCCTTTTAATTTACCAAGTTCAATAGCTAGAAGAGAAAGGACGGTTACTTGAGCAGTAAATGCTTTTGTGGAAGCAACTCCAATTTCTGGTCCTGCGTGAGTGTAAGCGCCAGCATGCGTTTCCCTAGCAATAGATGAACCAACCACATTACAAACACCAAAGATGGTAGCACCCTTAGATTTTGCTAGTTTAATGGCTGCTAAAGTATCAGCAGTTTCTCCAGACTGAGAAATGGCAATAACCACATCTTTTTCAGTAATTATCGGATTTCTATATCTGAATTCAGAAGCGTATTCAACTTCTACAGGAACACGGGCTAAATCTTCAAACAAGTATTCGCCTACCATTCCAGCATGCCAAGAAGTACCACAACCGATGATTAATATTCTTTCCGCGTTCACGAATTTCTCTTGAAAATCAACTAAACCGGACATTCTAATAATTCCCTGGTCTGGCAAAAGTCTACCCCTAAAAGTATCTTCAATCGCTTTGGGTTGTTCGTAAATCTCCTTTAACATAAAGTGTTCGTACCCACCTTTTTCAATAGACTCAAGGTCCATTTGTAGCTGATGAATAAATGGATCTACTTCTTTGTTATTGGTGATTGAGCGAACCTTAAGTCCTTTTTCAAGGTCTATGGTAGCCATCTCATCGTCTTCAAGGTAAACGGCTTTTTTTGTGAATTCTAAAAACGGAGTTGCATCTGAAGCAATATAATATTCTTCATTACCTATACCCACTACAAGCGGGCTACCTTTTCTAGCAACTACTAGCTGCGTTGGATTGTCTTTTGCAAAAACAACGATGGCATAAGCACCAATAACTTGGTTAAGAGCTAATCTTACCGCCTTTGCCAAGGGAAGATTTTCGTTGTTCTTAATATCTTCAATTAGGTTTACCAATACTTCAGTATCAGTATCTGACTTAAAGGTGTAACCTCTTTGTAATAGAGCTTCTTTTAAGGAAGCATAGTTTTCAATAATTCCGTTGTGAACCAACACCAACTCTCCAGATTTACTCAAATGAGGGTGTGAATTTCTGTCTGAAGGTTCACCATGGGTCGCCCAACGAGTATGAGCAATCCCTAAATTTCCGTCTACATTAGAAACATCTGTAATGGCTTCTAGGTTAGAAACCTTTCCTTTCTTCTTATAAAGAGAAATTTCTCCTTGGTTGTAAAGTGCTACCCCGGCGCTATCGTATCCGCGGTATTCCAATCTTTTCAATCCGTTGATTAAAACTGGAAAAGCTTGTTTGGGTCCTAAGTATCCTACAATTCCACACATATGGCAATTAGTTAGAAGGGAGTATTGTATAATATAGTTTTAATGACATCTTTCTCGCCGAGGCGTTCCCCCCATACATAATGGCTCTATTAGCTGATGCTCTTTGAGCATTTGGCAAAATAAGAATAGGGTTGTTCTCTCTATCCTTGTGAATAAGCTCATTGATATGGTTGGTCAACTTAAATTTGTACGAAAATACTCTAATTTGTTCTTTTTCCACAAATCCGCCGACATTATCTACATTGGGGGAGTAAATATCTGAACCATAATCTGCAGGATAAGCAGCGCCCACTAAACTATCCGAATCTAGTTCTCTAAGGTAAAGTAACGATGGCGGTATGTAAGGGAAAACATCTCCCTCCCTTAGGTGGACGGTTAATTCAGCTTTGTTAACCAAAATAGAATCGTAGCCAGAAAGATCGGGGATTTCAAAAACAGTATTTACACCAGACATGGTTTGAGTGAAGACTACTGGCTCACCGTTTACCGTGTCTTGATTCATCAAATCGAAAGCAGCCATAGAATAGTCTTGAGTAAACAGGTTTAAATAAAACGTTTCTAGGGTAGGTGTTTCTGAGTAGTTTATTAAAAAGTCGTAGGGTATCGAAGTCGTATCTAAAGGGCTCTCTCTAAAGAACATTCTAATCGCAAAGTCTCCTGACTTTGGATTTAATAGTTGAATCGCTTTAGCGTTCTCTGCAGAAACTTCAATTCCTTTAAAGTGCTGCTTAAAATTCTCATTACTGGTAAAGTATTGGCTTCCCAGACGAGAAGGCTTTAGAATTTTTTCATCAAAAAAGGCTGGATCTAATGCTATCTTAATGGCTGAATAAACTGAATCTTTTCCTAATCTAACAAACTCACCTCTGCGTGGCAAAACGGTTTGTCTTCCAATTTCACGTTGCGCTTGAAAATCACTGTTGGTGTAATATACTTCCTGGTCAACAAACCCTTTTTCAATTTCTTTAACCACTAAATCAACCGTTTGAGAGGTGTCTCCATATCCGTCAGTTGAAAGAGGTAAAAGTAGAAAGACAGAATCGGCAACAGGATCGTCACCAAAATCTGGACTTAGTTTTGAAAGCTTAAACTGTGCGACAAACTTGGCGTCAGCTCTACCAAAAACAGGATCATCATAACCACCAACCAACAATTGACTAGGGTTTGAAATCCCCAACGGGTTGATTTGTTTAGAGTAGGTCTTTATGGGCACTTCAATAGATGGTCCTAAGACAACAATCTCGTTCTTAACCTGATCTAACCCTACTTCGCCTAAATCTTTCTCGCAACCTATAAAAACAAAGGAAGCCATTACAAGAATGGCTTTCCCTAAGACCGTAATTGATCTATTTAATGTCATATAATTTTTCTTTATGCAATAGACTCTTCCACAGCTACTGTGTGATAAAAGCCATCTATGCTCTTAGGCTCTTCTAATAAATTAGTGCCATCAAAAACAGGAATCTGTAAAGAGTTAACGAAATTAATTACGTCTTCGTGTACATCCTCATTTGCCTTAACCATTCCGTCAGAAAACTTAGCTGCCCCCTTTTGAAGATTTTCAAAAGTTGGATTGTCAAAAAATTCTAAATCGGACTCTTCCACTCCATCAAAACGCATTGCCTTAACCAGGTTTTCACCTAATTTTCCTTCAAATCCTTTTGAGTGGGCAGAAAACACAACTTTGGCCTCATTAAACAAGGCGTCATCTGCTTGGAACTTTTTAAGATAGATAGGAAAAACACTTGTCATCCAACCGTGTAGGTGTATGATGTCTGGTTTCCAACCTAATTTTTTTACCGTTTCCATTACTCCCTTACAGAAGAACAACATTCTTTCGTCGTTGTCAGGATGTAAATTGTGCTCTTTATCGGTAACGATAGACTTTCTTTTGAAATACTCGTCATTGTCAATGAAATACACCTGCATTCTTGCCGATGGCACAGAAGCTACTTTAATAATTAAAGGCTGATCCATGTCATTCACAACAATATTCATCCCGCTAAGGCGAATAACTTCATGAAGTTGATGTCTTCTTTCGTTGATAACTCCGAACCTCGGCATGAAGATTCTCACTTCATGACCCATTTCATTCATCTTTTTAGGCAGCTCTAAAGCCGCTCTAGATATTTCGTTCTCCGGTAAATATGGCGTTATTTCTTGCGAAACAAAGAGTATCTTCTTCTTTTCCATCAAAATGTCCTTATCATATATTCAAGTTTGCAAATTTACAGTTTTTTTAGGCAATCTTCAAGCTTTGAAGTAGCTTTGAAGTCTCAAAATCAATAGATGAGAATAGGTAGACGAAAAGAGGAGCTTCAAGAATTCACCCAAGAGGCACGTTCTAAAGGGCTTGTAGTTGGGTTTGTCCCCACAATGGGAGCGTTGCATAATGGACATTTATCGCTGATAAATTGTGCCAAAAATTTATGTGACGTTGTTATTTGTTCCATTTTTGTCAATCCTACACAGTTCAACAACCCCTTAGATCTAGAAAAATATCCTAGAACCGAAGAAAGTGACTTTTCACTCCTAGAAGGTGTTGATTGCGATTTTGTCTTCGCCCCTACGGTTGAAGAGGTGTATGACCAAAACGTTTCATCAGATTACTTTGACTTAGGATTTCTAGAAAACACCCTAGAGGGCGAACACAGGCCCAATCACTTTCAAGGTGTATGCACAATTGTTGACAGGTTTTTTAACCTCGCCAATCCACACAAGGCCTTTTTTGGCGAAAAAGATTATCAACAAGTGGCCATAATAAAAAAAATGGTAGCGTTAAAGCAGCATGCTATAGAAATCATTACCGTACCCACAGAAAGGGAAGTTTCCGGGCTTGCGATGAGTTCTAGAAACGTAAGGCTATCCGCCGAAAGGCGAAAAGAAGCTGCCATACTCTACCGCCAAATGAACTTCATAAAAGAAAACAAAGGCGCCCAGTCGGTTGTTGACTTAAAACAAAAAAGCATTGAGACCATAAACGCACGAGAGGGTTTTGATGTGGAATATTTAGAAATAGTAGATGAAAACGCTCTGTCACCCATAGTGAACTGGGCAGAAACAACTCAACCGCGCGTATTTTTAGCAGTTGTGGTTGATGATGTAAGATTGATAGACAATTTATCTTTGATTTGATTACTTTTGCCGCATGAAAATCGAGGTCGTAAAGAGTAAAATTCACAGAGTTAGAGTCACAGGAGCTGACTTAAACTACATTGGAAGCATTACCATTGACGAAAAATTGATGGACGCTTCTAATTTGATTGAAGGGGAAAAGGTGGCTATTGTCAACATCAACAACGGTGAAAGACTAGAAACCTATGTGATAAAAGGAAAAGCAGGATCTGGAGAAATTACCCTAAACGGACCCGCCGCCAGAAAGGTTCAAAAAGACGATGTTATCATCATCATTTCTTACGGAATCTTAGATTTTGAAGAAGCAAAGTCCTTTAAACCTACCATCATTTTCCCGAACGAGGTAACCAATACTTTAGATTAATTGAACAAGAAGATTAAAACTACACTAAAGTATCTGGTTTTTATTGCCATTGCTGTTGGATTTCTGTTTTTAGCCTTTAAAAACACTGATCCGCATCAACTGTGGACGGACCTAATGAAGGCCGATTACACCTATGTGTTGATTTCTATGGCCATGGGCTACTTGGCAATTATCTCTAGAGGCATTAGATGGAATTACCTTCTTGAACCCATGGGTTACAAACCCAAATTATGGAATAGCATTCATTCTGTCTCTGTCTTATACATCGTAAACCTAGCCGTTCCAAGGGCGGGAGAGTTGGCTCGATGTACGTCACTCAACCAAGTAGAAGACATCCCTATTGATAAACTATTTGGTACGGTTCTGCTAGAAAGAGTGGTAGATTTTATGTTGTTGATAGTACTCATGGGATTCACCTTGATTCTTCACTTTGACAACTTTTTTGACTTGTTCAGCATTGCATTCACTAATCAAGAAGCGGCTGCGGCTGAATCGTCAAACTACATTAAGTACATCTTTTTAGGAGGCGGATTTCTCATTGTTGCGGTCTTTTTTGCCTTTAGAAAAAGAATCATCAACCATCCTAAGTTTGCTCCGGTTAGAAATTTCCTTTTAGGAATGAAAGAAGGTTTTATAACCTTTAGAAAGATGAAGAGTAAAACAGCATTTATTGCTCACACACTTTTTATCTGGATAATGTATTTTATGATGGTTTATGTGGTGTTTTTCTCCATGGATAAAACAGCTCACCTAACCATTCAAGACGGACTCTTTATCATGCTTGCAGCGTCTCTAGGGATTGTTATTCCCGTGCCTGGAGGAATTGGCGCTTACCACTACTTGGTTACCATTGCGCTCATGGTTTTGGGACTAGATAGAGACACCGGATTTTCTTTCGCTACCATTGTTCACTCCGGACAAACATTAATGTTGTTTGGCACCGGAATAATTGCCTTTATTTTCCTTTACTTTGAAAGAAGAAAAAAAGGAAAATTAAATGAAACCCCTCAATAACATAGAAGCCAAAATAACTACCCTAGAGCCTCTATTAAAAAAGAGAAAAATCTGGGAGATGTTAAACAAAAAAGTGGTTTTCACCAATGGATGCTTTGACCTTTTGCACAAGGGGCACGTAGACTATCTTGCCAAGGCAAAGGCTTGTGGTGACATTCTAATTGTTGGAATAAATTCTGATTCTTCCATTCAAAAAATAAAAGGTCCTTCAAGACCCATTGCCCCCCTAGATAGCCGAGCTTTAGTAATGGCTTCACTTCACGTGGTTGATGCAGTAATTCCCTTTGACGAAGAAACTCCCATCCACCTAATCAAAACCCTTTTACCAGATGTTATGGTAAAAGGCGCTGATTATTCTCCAGAAGAGGTCATTGGTGCAGATGTAGTTATTGAAAACGGTGGGCGTTTAGAGCTAATCCCCTTTGTTGAAGGATTCTCAACTTCCAACTTGATTGAAAAAATAAAAAAGAATGGCTAAATCGCAGTCCGTTTACATTTGCCAAAGCTGTGGCTCTCAACACGGAAAGTGGATGGGCCAATGCAATAAATGTGGTGAATGGAATACCATTATTGAAGAAATTGTTCAAAAAAAAGCACCTCGCGATACCTGGAAGGCGCCGGTTAGAGACACCTCTAAACCCGTACTACTTGAAGAGGTGAGCTTTAAAGAAGAAGAAAGGTTAATCACTCATGACGGGGAACTTGACAGAGTACTTGGCGGTGGACTTGTCCCAGGGTCTTTGGTATTACTGGGTGGAGAACCCGGAATCGGCAAGTCAACCTTAATGCTTCAGCTTTCTCAGAGAATAAAAAACAAGGTTCTCTATGTATCTGGCGAAGAAAGCGATAAGCAAATTAAAATGAGAGCCGACAGGCTTTCTGATAAAAATCCGCAAAACTACGTTTTAACAGAAACCCATACCCAAAAGATTTTCAAGCACATCAATGAGTTAACTCCAGAAGTAGTTATCATTGACTCTATTCAAACCTTGCACACCGATTCCATAGAGGCCATGCCAGGTTCTATAAGTCAAATTAGAGAATGTGCTGCAGAGCTCTTGACCTTTGCAAAAAGAACATCAACCCCGGTGATCTTAATTGGTCACATCAATAAAGACGGTCAATTAGCGGGACCTAAAGTCTTAGAGCACATGGTAGATGTAGTTTTGCAATTTGAAGGAGACCAGCATCATATTTACAGGCTTTTAAGAGCCCATAAAAACCGTTTTGGCTCTACAGCAGAATTGGGTATTTACGAAATGAACTCCAAGGGATTGCGTGAAGTGTTAAACCCATCTGAGATTCTACTTTCAAAAAAAGACGAGGCATTAAGCGGTATTTCTGTAGCAGCCATGTTAGAAGGTATGCGTCCAATGCTGATTGAAATTCAGGCCTTGGTGAGCACGGCAGTTTACGGTACACCACAAAGGTCATGTACTGGTTTTGACGCCAGAAGGTTAAATATGTTACTGGCGGTTCTAGAAAAAAGGTGCGGATTTAGACTCGGGTCTAAAGACGTGTTTTTAAATATTACAGGTGGAATTAAAGTCGATGATCCGGCGATAGATTTAGCGGTAGTATCGGCTATTTTATCTTCAAATGAAGACATCACCGTAAACGACAAGGCCTGTTTTGCAGGAGAAGTAGGTTTGGCTGGAGAAATTAGAGCTGTAAACCGTATAGAACAAAGAATTCTAGAGGCAGAGAAACTTGGATTTGAAGAAATCTACATCTCTAAATACAACAAAATAACACCCGGACGGTACGCCATCCAGGTGCATTTAGTAGGAAAAATTGAAGACCTCGTTTCAGAGGTCTTTGGTTAATTATTTTATCGACTCAATCAAATCGGCTAACTCAGTAAGGTCTGGAGTCAAAATGATTTCAGTCCTTCTGTTTGTAGCTTTTCCTTCTGAGGTTTCATTCGAAGCCAACGGAACAAACTCTCCACGGCCCGCCGCAGTTATTCTCTTAGCGTCAATTCCAGAATTGCTGGTAATGATTTTTACAACACTAGTCGCCCTCATTACTGAAAGGTCCCAGTTGTCACTTACTTGTCCTCTACCCCGGTAAGCGTCATCATCGGTATGGCCTTCTACTAAAATTCTAATATCAGGATTGTCTGCCAATACGGCGGCTAACTTTTCGAGTGCCAATTTTCCTTTAGGAGCTACATCCCAACTACCCGAAGCAAAGAGTAGACTGTTTTCCATAGAAACATAAACCTGACCGTTCTTCATTTCTACAGTCAAACCGTTTCCTTGAAAACCAAGAAGCGCGTCAGAAACCTTGCTTCTTACATACTCGACCACTGAGTCTTTTCTTTGAATAATTCCCTCTAATTCGTTTACGCGTTTTTCTCTCGCCGCAAGCTTAGAAGAAATATCAGATAATCTTTCTTGTTCAAGTCTCAAAGAATCTTCCTTGCCCTGTAATTTAGTTTGTAGACTCTCCATTTGCGCCAACAAAGCCTTGTTCTCTCTTGCGTTATTCGCTAACAGGGTGTTGTTGTTCTTCAGCAAAAACTCATAGCTTTTGTTTAGGTCATCATAATTTTTTCTCGCCATTCGCAAATCATTTCCCAATTGGGCCGTGTCTGCAGATAGCTGCTCAACCTTCTTTGATGCCTTGTCAAACTTAGAAGTCAATTCCGTATTAGACTCTTCCATCTCACGATTCTGATTTCTCAATGCATTTACTTCATCCTGACATGCTTTGTACTTGGCTTGAAGATCTTTGTGAACCTTTGAAGTCACACAAGATGATAAAGCTAAAGCTCCCAACAAGGGCAGTAGATACAATTTGTATTTCATAACTCTTATTTTTTGTATTAAAACCAACAATAACAATAATCACTTAGGGTTGTTAACTATTATGATACGATTGGTTATCCGTTTTATTATTTTCGAATGCGATAACTCATCAAAATTAATTTTATCAAATCACCTGTATTGGGTTTTTAAAAAAAGTTAATCACTTTGAATTGTTGATACCTTAGCAAGCTTGTAAACACTCTTTGAAAAAACGTCAAGCACATACCAAGTGGCCTTTTGGCCTCCTCTTTTTTGTCTTTTGCCTATCAACATGGGCATCAGCGCAAAAAGCTACTTGGGTTGATACTGTGTCTTTTTCAGAAAACACCATTATTCCCTCGTCACTTCTCATCCTTTCGGGGAATGACACCTTGGGTTACTCTGAATATTCTCTATTGTTAGGCACCGGAAAAATTGCCTTTAGAGAAAGGTACGATAGTAGCTACTCGGTTTCTTTTAGAACACTTTCGTGGAATTTATCTGAAAAAAACTCAAATTTATCACAAGACCTTATTCAAGAAAAAATTCAATCTAATGACCCTTTTCAGGGGAGGAATCTAGCTCCTGTAGAAAACAGCATCAACGAACCTTTTTCTGGCTTGACGAGAAGCGGAAGTATTTCGAGGAGCTTGTCTATTGGCAACAACCAAGACGCGGTATTGCAAAGCCAACTAAACCTGCAATTGTCTGGAGAAATTGGCAAGAACACCTTCTTAAGAGCCAGTATTTCTGACCAGAACCTACCCGTTCAACCCGAAGGGACCACACAATCTCTAAGAGAGTTTGACCGTGTTTTTATTGAACTTGAAAATCCCGATTTCGGAAAAATACTTGCAGGTGATTTTGTATTGAACAATAGAAAAAGTAATTACTTGTCTTTTGACAAAAAGCTTTCGGGGGCATTAATTGAAGCCCCCTTTGCCATGGGAAATGGGGATACTTTAACCGTAAAAGGAGTGGGTGCTCTTGCCAGAGGACAATTTGCAAGAAATACTTTTAGAGGGCAAGAAGGAAATCAAGGACCATATCGACTAAGAGGAAATCAAAGTGAATTATACATCATTATTCTTTCCGGATCAGAACGCGTTTACATTGACGGGGTGCTCATGACCCGAGGGCAAGATAGAGACTACATCATTGATTACAACACAGGAGAATTAACCTTTACTCCTCTACGTCCCATTACAAAAGACCGAAGAATTGTTGTAGAGTTTCAATACACAGAACAAAATTTTGTGAGGACGTTTGGGTATGCAGAGGTAGATTACAAAACAAAAAGCACCAAAAACAACATTCAATTTTATTCTGAGCAAGACAACAAAAACCAACCCTTGGCAGGTGAATTAAGTGACTTTGAAAAGCGCATACTGTCTAATGCTGGCGACGATCCATTAAATGCAGTGGCTCCCGGATGGAGTCCTGCCAACTACGAACCCGGAAGACTGTTGTATGAAATTGTTGATTCATTGGGCTTTGATACCGTTTTTGTCTTAGCCCCTCCTACCTCTAACGCTCAATTGTTTAACGTTCAGTTTGCGTTTGTCGGGGCCAATAAAGGAGATTATGTAATTGATCCTGCCAATGCCAACGGTAGGGTCTTTAAGTGGACACCTCCCATAGCGGGCGTGCCTCAGGGTAATTATGTTCCCCTAAAAATTCTACCCAGACCCAGCCTAAAACAAATTATTGCCCTGGAAGGGGAAGCCAATTTAAATGAAAATAACAAAATTTTCTACCACGGAGGATTTTCTAGAAATGATCCCAACACCTTTTCTGAAATTGATAATGAAAATCATACAGGCCTTGCGGGGAAGTTGGGTTATCAATATGGAAACAGCCAGAAGGGATGGTATTCTGGAATTACCTTAGAGCACGTTGATTCTTCCTTTTCTACCGTTGAGCGATTTAGGGAAGTAGAGTTTTCTAGAAACTGGAACCTTCCCTTTCAAGCAGCAGGGCGGCAACAAGCCATGGAAGGTCGAGTAGGCTATATAAAAGAAGCTAATCAACGCGGTGAATATTCCTTTCAATGGTTAAACCTTGGAGACCAGTTTTCTGGGACAAAGCATAATTTACTGACACTCTGGAACAACCAACAATGGAAAATCAATTTTTCAGGTTCATATCTACAATCCCAGTACAATCTTGAAAAAACACAATTTGCAAGGCAAAAGTCCAGTTTAACTAGGTACTTACCCTATAACCTGTATGTTGGATTTCAATCGGAAGCAGAGCGCAATAGCCGATCTACAGATACGGTAAGACTAACCCAAAGAAGTTATCAGTTTTTAGAGGGACATGGTTTTGTTGGTTTTGGAGACTCCACAAAAGCTTGGGTTGAGATATCTGCAGGATTGCGAAACGATGATACTGCAAGGTCTTCAGATTATGCACAACAAGCCTTTGCGAGATTTTATAGACTTAAGTCAAAAATCAGAAATCCATTGTACGGTAACTGGGAGTTTACAGGGCAATACAGAGAGCTAGAAAACTACTACAATAGCGATAGAAGCCAACAGACCACCACCGGACGAATTAACTTTAACCATCAGTTTTGGAAGAGAAGTATACAAGTAAACACCCTTTACCAAGTAGGTGTGGGTGCAGAACCTATACGGGAGTATAGATACATTCCGGTACCTGCCGGAACGGGGACGCACACTTGGAGAGATTACAACAACAATGGAATTCAAGAACTTGATGAATTTGAGATTGCGCAATTTCCAGATGAAGCCACATTTTTAAGGACTTATATACTTGGTAACGAATTGCTATCAACTAGTGACATTCAGTTTTCACAATTAATTAGATGGTCTCCAAAGCGACTAACTTCAAACCGATTATTAGGCCTTTTTAGTTTTCAAGGCCAGTACAGTAAAACCGAAAAAAGTCTATTTACAAGTTCTCAAAATGATTTAAATCCATTCCGCGAAATACGTGATTCAGCGTTGGTTACCACCGCAGAAAATATCCGCGGAAGCGTCTTTATTAATAGAGGTTCACCAAACTGGGGCGGCGAATACACCTATTTAAAAAACACGCAAATAAACAACCAGAGTTATGGTATTGAATCAGGAGATAATGTTGAACATCAATTGAGGAGTCGTTATCAATTTCTTTCTAGTTGGGAGATAAGACTTGATTACACCCTTGGCCAGAAGACAAATCAGGCGGTTCTTTTACCCAACCGAGACTATGTTGTCAACTCTCAGAGGTTTAATCCGCAATTGGTATATCAACCAGGACCTGAAATCAAAATCACCCTACAATCTACGCTAAAAAACAGTGACGAAAGAGTAACGTCTCATTCGTTAAAAGCCCAATCTGGAGGAATACTATTTAACTGGAATCGAGGAGGAAAATGGAACCTACAAGCCGGTACAGATTTAGTAAACAACCAATTTCAGGGCAATGCAAATAGTCCAAGTGGGTACGCTTTACTTGAAGGACTTCAACCGGGCATAAATTACGTTTGGCAATCGCAGGTTCAAGTTTTACTGAGCTCATTCTTGCAACTCAACATTCAATATCAAGGAAGGAAAACGGAAACGAGTAATGTAGTTCACACAGGCACCATGCAAATTAAGGCCTTCTTTTAAATAAAAAGGCCCGCTAAAAAGCGAGCCGTTAAAAAGTAACTTGACAGGAGGTATTAGTCTAAAGCAACCTTAGCTTCTCCTATTTTATATCCCTCTGTATACAATTCAATTAAGTAATCTCCTTTGGCGAATTCTGAATCTTTGTCGTAAGAAATACAAGATTCTAAAGGCTCTCCTTCATAATAAACAGAAAGTGAATTAGAGTAAAGTAGGTCTTGACCATTAAACGAGAACGTTTTGGTTTGGGCAGCGTCTTTTTTACCTGATAAAATCGTTTTCTCAGGGGTAGTAATTCTCATATAAATTACTTTTTCTCCTTTTTCTGAGATTAGGTTTTTTCCAATGGTAAAACACGCTTTTAAACGATTCGTTCTGCTGGCTCTTGTAGTTTCACTTTCCTTACCAGAGCTTTTAACCTTTAATGCAAATCCTTCCATTTTTGTCAACTGCAATACAGCGCCAATGGCAACTTCTTTTTGAAGATCCATGTTCTGCCCTTCAAGATTGCTTGAACGTTCTTGTTCAGCCATTAAATCCATTTCTACGGCAGCCTTTTGCTCTGCTAATAAACGGTTAGCTTCTTCTAATGAATCCACTTGAGCCAATAGTTTTTTGTTCTTCAATTTATAAGAATACACTCGGCGTTTGTATTCTTTGATTTTTGATAAATCAGAGTCGCGCAACTCTTTTACAGAGTCTAGCATCGAGTGTAAATGTTTACGTTCGTTTTCAATAACAATATTTAAAGAGTCATTTGAAGATTTACTGTCGTTTAAATCTTCTTCTAAACTTTTTAAATCAAACTCAAGCTCTGCTTTAACTTGCTCAAGATCATCTATTTGAGCACCTTTTGTGTTCAAGAAAAATCCAAGTACTCCAATGGAAAGAATAAGAAGTGCGATAATCCAAATAAATTTAGAATTTCCTCCTTTTTTTTGTTCTGGTGATTGATCAGCCATAAAATGTAATTTTTAGTAAATGTAAGGGTTGATGTATATTCTAATTACTTCACAATGTTACAAAAAGTTATCCAACCGTTTATAGATGTAATTTATCCTCGAGAATGTGCGGGGTGTGGCACCCTTTTACTTCAAAAGGAAAAACATTTATGTATTTCTTGTTGGCACAATTTACCCACCAATGAAGAGCTTGAATTTACAAAAAATAGGTCTTACAAATTATTTGAAGGAAGGATTCCGTTGATCCAAGCAAACTCTTATTTACTCTATAGAGATGGCGGTCTAGGCATGGAAATAATGAAGTCAATAAAATATGGCGGAAACAAAGGGTTAGCCCAGCACCTGGGAAAAGACTTTATAAATAAATGGAAGAGTACCGCCAACTTTATTCCACCAGATGTTGTGGTTCCAGTACCCATATCAAAAAAGAAGAGGAGAAAACGAAAGTACAATCAGTCAGAAGAAATTGCCAAAGGGCTTTGCTGTGAATCTGGTTTAACAATGACCCCCCACCTTTGTGAAAGAATTAATCAATATAAAAGCCAGACCAAACTAGAGCGCATTCATCGTTTTGAAAATGTTAAAAGTGCTTTTAAGTGGAATGAAGAGGCCATTGGTAAATATTACCACATACTACTACTTGACGACACTTTAACTACGGGTGCAACCCTAGAGGCCTTAGCACTTCCATTAATTACACGTGGAATCAACGTTTCCATTGCGACACTGGCATATGTAGAATAAAAAAGCGCCCTCAGTTTCCTGAAGGCGCAATTTATACTATCTAAACAAAGGGTTATTGAAGAGTAATTCTTCTAATAACACGTCCTTCGTTTGATTCAATTTGAACTAAGTAAACTCCTTTAGGCTTAGAACTTAGGTTGATATTGTGGTTAACTTCACCACTTACATTTCCTAGTTTTTGTTTGCTAATGGTTTGACCTAGTGCATTTACAATAGATATTGTTACATCATCTACACCGTTAACGGAAAAGTCGATGTTTACATTACCTAAAGTAGGATTCGGATAAATTGACAAGCTCTTACCAAATGAAGGCTCAACAATACCGATTCCGGTTACATTAACTGTAAAGGTTGAATCAGTAGATCCACAACCGTTAATTACAGATAAAGTAACTGTATAGTTTCCGTTTGCTGTGTAATCATATTGTACTGCACCTGAAGCAATAGCAGTGTCTCCAGTACCAAAGTCCCAATGAGCAATTCCACCCGATGCACTTGCATCGAAATCAAATGTGCTAGCTGTTCCTGATACGTTAGAATTACTCACTGTATAAGAAATGGTTGGTAGAGGACCTGTTGGCATGGTAATAGACTGAGCAGAAGACCAATTACTTGATCCAGCAGTACAAGTATCCATTACATAGTAATCGTAATTAGCACCGCCAGTAAGTCCACTAACCACAAGTGGTTTAGTAGCACTTCCTTGAACCGTTCCAGAACCTGGAGTAAATCCAGTAGGACCGTACTCAATCATATGGTAAGCCACAGAAGAAGACGAGTTCCAGTTTACAATTAGCTCTGCACAAGTACTTGAAGTATCGGCAATTCCTGTTGGAACAGAACATCCAGTACAAGAAGCACTAAAAGTAGACAATACTGATCCGACACTACTTGATCCTGATCCAGCTGCATATGATGAAACAACGTTTCCGTTTGGATCAAGGATAGAATACCCCATTTCTGAGAAATAGAAACCTGGATTGTTCACGGTAATATCTGTAGAGAATCCATCACACAATGACACGTACACGGTATCGAATGAACCAGAAGAGAAGCTGGAGCCAACAATATCAACAGTAATACCGTTTTGCTTCACTTCAATTAGGCCACCGTTCCAACCATCACCAAATGAATCTGATAAAATAAACGTAAAGTCACATTTATTGGTTGCATCACAGATTTCAGTTGAGAAGTTGTGAGGAGCTGAATAAACAGATGTATCACCAGGAGAACAAATTTCTCTTACATAAGCAGTGTAGCTTGTAGCAGCCGTCAATGTGCTTAGTGAAGTTGAAGCTGTTGCAGAAGTCACAATCGTTCCTGAACCTACTGGGAAGCCAGCAGGACCATATTCAACTAAGAATGTACCTGAACCACCAGCCCAAGACAAATCGGCACCTGTAGTAGTAATGTTAGTTGAAGTTAAAGCAGCTGGCGCTGGACAAGTAACAAAGGCTGGATCTAATTCAACCGTTACATCATCTATATATAGGTTTGGACCCCAGTTAGAAATTCCTTTAAAGAAAATCTGAGCATCACTACCCACATAAGAAGCTGGTAATGCAAAGGTATCTTCCACAAAAGTTCCAGGAGATGTATTGGTTGCGCCATCGTTTGAAGCCAAGTTTGATCCCGCAAGATCCATTAAGGTATCCCAAGTTGCTGAACCAACTTCTCTTGACATAACAATAAATCTATCGTTATAGAAGGTACTCAAATTAGATGACCACTTAAATCTTAACCTAGCTTGACCACTAATAGTAATTGCAGGGGATTTAAATTCATAAACGCCTGTACTATTATTCCAAAAATCAGCTTTTGCATATCCAGATTCAGATTGCCACGCTGCAGTTCCATCATTTGACCAACATGGAAGTGGTCCTCCTGACCAAGTATTGAAATCTTCTTGGTAATTTAATGGGAATGGATTACAAAGAGTAGCAAATGTAAAGGGTCCAGTCCAAGTAGAAACATCACCTAACCCACAACTATCACGAACCCAGAATTCATAAACGGTTCCAGGAGTTAGCGAAGTAATGGTATGTGGATTGGAAGTAATGTTTGATTGAACGGTTCCTGTACCTGGAGTAGTACCTGCAGGTCCAATGATAATATTCCAATCTCCACCGGTTGAAGTCCAACCAAATTCAGCTGTAGTTTGAGATACCGAGTTTAAAGTTACGCTCGTTGGCGCTGGACAACTAACATCTGTACAGAAGTTGTAAGGCCCAGCCCAAGATGAGTTTCCATTGGTGGCACAATCTGCCATTACGTAGAAGTCATAACAAGTAACTGGAATTAAACCGGTTGAAATGGTATAGTTTAAAGAAGTGGTTGAATCAATTCCGATTCCAGTACCCTGTCCAGGTAAAAATCCTACCGCACCCCATTCAACTATAAATTGACTTTGACTTGAACCAAAAATGTTCCAAGCAGCCGTTGCATTGTAACCATCAATTCCACTGAAGGTAATGTTAGTTGGATCTGGACATGATGGTACAGTACAATCAGCCATAAAGTTACCTAAAATAGCACCCGCTGCAGGACCTGGCCATCCAGATGGAGCAACGGTTAACTTGGTGTTTCCAAACGGATCTATTACCGTAATTCCCATTTCATAAGAATAGAAGCCAGCATCAAACAATACCGCATCAGTAGACTGAAGAGTACACAAATCTATATAGGCTGTATCCCAATTTCCAGTTGTGAATCCGCTACCTACTGTAGCAAGAACAACACCGTTTTGTTCAAAAGAAACAAGTCCGCCATTCCAACCGTCTCCCCAGCTATCTTCTAAAATAACTGTATAAGTACATTGGTCCGTTGGCAAACAAACATCAGTAGACACACAGAAAGGTCCATACCATGGAGAAACTATACCTCCACCACAATCATTCTGAATCCAGAAACTATAGTTAGTTCCGGTAGAAAGACCTGTAAAGTTATTAGAAGCTGATGTTAACCCTGTAACTGATGTTCCTGTTCCTTGGGCAGAACCACAAACGTTATACTCAACATTATAAGTCGTACCTGATCCACCTGACCAAGTCAATGCAATAGAATCAATGGATGTGGCTACAACAGTATGGGTGGTTGGAGGAGTACAACTTGGTTTAGCCTCATAGAGAAAATCATCAAACATGAAGGAAACAAAAGATAGAGGTGGATTTACAAGTGCAAAACCTAAATACTTATCGCCAGCAGGTACATTATCTAAAAACTGCGTGAAAGCTGAATAACTTGTAGTGTGAATTGACACAGTATCTAAGTAATTAAAGTTCCATGGAGTTGAAGGATCTGATAATGAAACAATATAAAGATCAAGAGTATCTCCAGTCCAGCTATTGTGAATCATTTTAAAGGAAACTTGACCTAGGTTGTTATCTAAATCAGCAAATTTTGGTGAAATCGCCATAGCCAAAGTATCCGATTGATAGTATAATCTCGCAACGTTTGGAGCAGAAGGATTCGAAACCTCCCAAGATGCGATTTGGTAATAAGTTAACTCAACGTTACCATTAGATCCATAGTAAGACCAGCAATCAATATCTTCAAAGCTTGTTCCAAGGTCAAAATCTTCACTATATGATGAAATTTGATCAAATGCACTACAAACGGTTTGTTCACAACCCATGTAAGCCCATGTAGAGAAACCATTAGAAGAACCGGTACAATCTGACTGAATCCAAATTGAATAACTTTGATTTCCAATTAAACCATTTAGTGTTGCAGAGTTAGTAGAGCTAGTAATGGTGGTTCCAGTTCCTTGACTTGCACCACAAAGACCATATTCAATAGTATAAGATCCTGCTGATCCAGACCAATTTAATGTAATTGTAGAATCTGTAATAGCTGTGGCTGTCATATTAAACGGAGGAGGGCACGAAGGAGCCTCATCAAGAACAACGTTATCGATTGCTATATTTCCTTCGGTTAACCCTGCACCCGTTGTAACTGCCACAAAACGGATTTTTACCGCAGAAGTGTTATAGCCTGTTAAAGATGCTGTAGCTTCTAACCATGGGTCTGATTTATCGGATTGTTTTTCACCATAAAGCGAGGATATGGTTGTCCATGTTGCACCCGCATCATTAGTTACTTGAACATACAAGGCAGAAACGTGCTTACCATACATGAAGTATTTAAACGTCAAGTAAGGTGTAGTTAATGAGCTAAAGTCAAAAACAGGAGAAGTTAAAATGGCCGAATCATTTGTGTAACCCCAATTTTGTTGGGTATAAACACAATTTCCTGAACCTCCAAATCCTGTTGCTGGACCTGAGGCAAATGCCAAAGAACCCGCTCTAGGCCCCCAAAAGTTTCCATTACCTGGAGTTGGTGTTCCGCTCCAGCACTGATCTAATACGGCCGCCGCGTTTGACCAACCACTAGGATCTGGAATCCAAGACGCCCCATCAAAATTTTCTGTGAAAGGAAAAGTTGAATAGGCTGCACAAGAAGTGGTAAAAGTCACTGGTAACGACAATGGACTTAGTCCATTTCCAGCTCCAGAACAATCGCCCTCAACATAAACTGTATAAGTTGTGTTAGGCATTAAACCTGTCAAGGCAACAGAGGCTGCAGTTACAGTATCTGTCATACCTGTTCCTAAGGTAAATCCAAGAGTGTCATATTCAATATTGTAGGCTGCTGAAGAACCAGTCCATGAAACGGTTGCTGTAGTAGACCCAATAGAAGAAACCATCACAGAAGATGGAGGAGGACATGCAGGAGCTGCAGCAACATTCATGGTGTAATCATGAATCTCGCCGTAGTTTTCAAA
The DNA here is from genome assembly GCA_965661055.1 of uncultured Schleiferiaceae bacterium. Classification (GTDB taxonomy): domain Bacteria; phylum Bacteroidota; class Bacteroidia; order Flavobacteriales; family Schleiferiaceae; genus CBFHSF01. Next base: position 20,169 of record CBFICS010000016.1, read on the forward strand.
GCTACAAGGTCCTGCAGGAGAACCATTATAAGTGCTTCTTAGCCTAACCCTATGGTTTCCAAGTGGAGCTGAAAGGGGAATCTGAAAAGTTCCTGAGGTTACTGTTCCTGCAGTTCCACTTGCGGTGGAAGTTGACCAAACCTCTTCACCAGCATCCGTCCAATCACCATCATCATTAAAATCAATATACAAATTATAATATTGATTTGAGTAATTTGATGTAATACTTACTGAGTAAAACAAAGATTGTTGAACATTGATGGTATCTGACGTGTAATCAGCAATGTCATATCCACCCGTACATCCCGTTGAGGTTTGAATTACATTTCCGATGGTAACATCATTTAAATCATCACCAAAGTTACATCCCGTGCTGTAAAGTGAAGTAGTACAATATTGGGCGTACCCAATATTTCCGACCAAAAGAAACACCACACGGGAATAGTAGTGTAATAGCTTCTTCATAATTAGTTGTTTTTATAATATATCTTCTAATGAAGTGACTTTTATTTAAAATTCATAACTTTTTTAACAAAACTTACAATATTAGTATTCCAAGTGTTGCAAATTCCTTTCTTTGCACCTTCTAATTTGTAGAAAATGAGATTAATTCAGTATTTAGGAATAATTATTACAGTTTTAGGTTGCGCCATGCAAAAGGCACCCACAGGAGGTGAAGACGATGTAACTTCTCCAGAAGTTTTGGTAACGTCCCCGCCTAATTATTCTACAAATTTCACGAAAAATGAAATTTTTATAACATTTGACGAATATTTCACAGTAAAGAACTTTTCTTCACAAGTCATTATCTCACCCCCGCTTAAGAAAAAGCCAGAGTACAAAATAAAGGGACGCACCCTTCACCTAACCTTTGAAGACACATTACTAGAAAATACCACTTACACCTTTTCTTTTGGTAAAGCCATCCAGGACATTACCGAAGGCAATATTCAGTCAAATTTTAAATACGTAGTTACGACTGGAGATTACATTGACTCTCTTTCCCTTTCGGGGAAAATAGTAGATGCCTATACCCAAAAACCTTTGGAAGGTGTTTTAGCCATTTTCCACCCTAAAGGGTCAGGTGATTCTTCTCTGTTTAACGATTTGCCAATTTATTATGGTGTCACCGATAAAGAAGGTGCGTTTGACATTGAGAACGTAAAAATCAATAAATACCAAGCGTTTGCCCTCATTGATAAGGACAACAATTACATCTTATCTTCAGCCAATGAAAAGGCGGGATTTTCTGATTCTTTAATTTCTGCGGGGAATCGTAACATTAAATTCAAATTGTTTCAAGAAAGCAATAAAGCTGAGTTTTTAAATATCCGCCAAAAAAACGGAAACTTGTTTGTGGCCAACTTTACCAACAAGCCTGACACATTTAATGTCTATGTAAATGACACCTCTCAACTTGTTCCGCGAAGAGCTTACGAAAGTCAATGGGTAACAGACACCAACTATTTTTGGTTAGATTCTATTGGTGAATTCGGAAATAAAAACTTTTTGGTTCAATGGTCCTCAGAAGGAGTAAATCACCTAGACACCTCCAAAGTGTTTGTTAGAGATCAGAAATCAGTTAAATGGAGGTCTATTCCTCTTCAAAAAGACAAGGTTTCGCCAACGGAAAAAACAGGATTTCTCTCAACTCAACCTCTAACCATTTTAGATTCAACTAAATTTCTATGGAAATCATCTTCAGACACTAGTCAATTGCACTTTGTCCTTTCTGAGGCAAATAAAAAATTACTATTTGACGAAAAGCTTGAGCTAGGAAAATCATATAAAGCAATAATTTTGCCTAAGGCCTTTGTAACTATAATGGGAGACACGCTTAAAGACACTACGATTTACCCCATTAACGTTTTGACCGAAGAAGACCTTTCTATCTTTAATATTCAGGTAAACTCAACCTATGACGAATCCTTAATTTTTGAGTTTTTGACTGATTTAGACCAAGAGCCCTTATACCGATATACTTTTTACCAATACCTTGACAAAAGGATTATTCAACTAAAGCCTGGTAAATACATCATGAGGGTCATTGTTGATGTAAACAAAAACGGGGAATGGGACACTGGAAATATTATTGACAAGCTACAGCCTGAACCGATAATTTATCATTCTGCACCGGTTGAGTTAAGAGCCAATTGGGAAATTGATCTTCGTTGGAATGTTACGGATCCACAGTAAAAGAATCACGATCGTTTAAAAAAGGTAGTTTTTTACGGTATTTATCAAGAGGCTCTCTTTCAATTTCCACAACGATTGCTCCAGGTAAATCACGGTGCACCTCATTTATGGTTTCACCCGTAAATGAAACTACTTTTGAGTGACCAGAATGGTAATATCCAAAACCATCCTTTCCAACGCGGTTAACCCCAACAACATAACTTTGGTTTTCAATGGCCCGCGCACTAAGCAAAGCATTCCAAGCAAAAACTCTTTTGTCAGGCCAATTGGCAACGTACAAGACTACGTCATAGTCATTCATATTCCGTGAAAACACAGGAAACCTTAAATCGTAGCATACTTGAAGATTGATTCTCCACTTTTTAAATTCAACCACTTTTCTACTTGTACCGGGAGAGAACTTTTCATCTTCCCCCGAAAGGGAAAATAAATGACGTTTATCGTAATGTTCAATGCTATCTTCTGTAACAAAAATCAAACGGTTAAAAATTTTGCCGCCATCTTCTACAATTATGCTCCCACAAACGGCTACCGATAATTCTTTAGCTATACCTTTCATCCACGATACCGTTTTTTCGGCATCATTTGTAAACGTTTGGGGATTCGATATAGAAAACCCCGTAGTAAACATTTCTGGCAATACGACCACATCAAAGGGTTTCCTTATGTCTTTTATACTATTTTCAGCCTGCTTGAGGTTTTCCTCTACAGATTCCCAAATGAGATCTAATTGAATTAAGGCAAATCGCAAGGTGTTCATGGCATAAATTTAGATATCTATAAATGTACAAACCTAAGCTCTTTCATTACTTTTGTACTATGAAAAACCTATTGGTACTTTTTTCAATTTCGGCAATTTTTACGCTATCCGCAAATGGACAATCAAAATTAAAACCACTTTGCGAAAAAGGGCAGTGGGCCGAGGCGGTTGTGGTTTTTGAAAAAATGACTGCCCCAGACGAATATGATTATTATTATGGTGCCATTGCCTTTCGGGAGATTGACTCGGTAAAAAAAGCCATTTTGCTTTTGAATATTGCCGAAAACAAAGGCTTCAAAAAAGCACCGTTTTATTTATTAAAGGGCCAATTATACTCCACAGAAAAAAAATACAATAACGCCTTAGAGGCTTTTGAACAAGCTCGTTTTTTGGATAAAACGGGGGTTGCCCCAATTGCAGAAATCGCTGCCACTTATTATCAAATGGGTGAGTTGGACAAAGCCATGGAGGCTTACGCTACTTTTGCTAAAGAGCATCCGCAAAACTCACTAGCCTTATATATGGAATGCTCTATTGCTTATGAGCAAGAATATGTATCAAGGGCATACACATGTTATTGCCAAAACAAGAAACAATTCAAAAAGGTGAATCGGTTTTATCAAATGCTAATGCATGATTTGATAAAACTGTCGTGGAATACAAAACGCGATTATGCATTTTCGGAAACCCTTTGGGATGAATACCAAAATCTGTTTCCAGACAATTGGTCGCAATTAATCCTTAGAGAATCATTTTATGTAGATTTTAATAAATTTTCTGAGGCTGAAGAATGGTCGCGAAAAATTGAAAAAGCATTTTCAGAAAAGAAGTTGCCGGGTAAAGAAATGAAATCCGGTAGGTATCTAAAATTTTCAGTCCGATCAGAAAACTACTACTACGAGGTTTACCAAAACTTTAAAGGAGGGGATTTGATTATATTCAAATTAACACCTAACGGCTTTAATGCCATTGACAAATACACTTCTACTTTAAAAGGAGACCTTTTAACGTTTAAATCATCAAAAACCGGCAAGGAGATTTCTGTAAAAAACAGTGCGGAAATTATAAAAACACAAATAATCGAGGGCGAATTTTAAAATATATTCACTTTTCTCTTGTTTATGAGTTTTAGAATTCTTTATATTTGAGAAAAGAGGAGAGCTTTTTATAGTTTTTTCATTTTTGTGTTTTAGTTTTTTTATGTGATCTTTTTGAAGGAGGCCGTTCTGAGGAGGACGGCCCTTCATTTTTTTAGGAGTTACTTTTCTTCTTGTAAAATCCTGATATCACTTATCAACTTTAAAACACTTTGGTCGTCAGTACCATCGTAAAACCCTCGAATTCTTCCGTTTCTATCTACTAAAACAAAATTTTCTGTGTGGATAAAGTCATGCTCATCGGCCATTGCATCTTTATCTACTACCGCAAAATAATCCCTACGAGCCAATCGGTATATTTCACTTTTTTCACCGGTTAAGAAAATCCACCTTTGATCATTGGCATGGTGTCTTTCTGCATATTCTTTAATAACCTCAACAGAATCTACCTCAGGCATGACGGTGTGGCTTACTAGCAAAATATCTTCATCATCCTTAAATTGATCTTGAAGTAACTCCATGTTTTTTGACATGTCAATACAGATACTCGGACATGTGGTAAAAAAGAAATCAGCTACGTAAATTGAGCCTCGTAAATCATCAATATTTCTTTCTATTCCGTTCTGATCGATTAATGAAAAATCAGAAATTACATGATTTCTGCCTACGTTTTCAACTTGGTCATCCACCAAGTCTGGATTGATGTCAGAAGGGTTGTATATAGGAAGTTTAGGCGCAGGGGTAGTAATGTAATATCCTACTAACACTGACACGGCAAACACCGTCAATATCAAAAAGATTTTGGCAAAGTCATACTTCTTCATAGCACTGATTTTTTGTAAAGGTAGAACGGATTAGAGAAAACTTAAACATTTCATTACTTTTATTAAAAATAATCATTCGCCATGAAACGATTTTTTCAGGTTTTAATCATTAGCCTATTTACAGTAAACATGTACGGACAAAAGCACACTCTCTACCAAACCCCACCACAACCAATTTATGATTTATTTAATGCACCGCCAACACCTGGTGTTGCCATAGACCGTGAAGGCAAGATGATGGTTTATTTAGAACAATATCCTTATTTAACTATTGAAGATCTTTCTCAACCCGAGTTGAGAATAGGTGGACTAAGGTTTAGTCCAAACACTTTTAGTTCCTCTAGAAGAGGTTATGTATTAACCCTTCAGGTAGAAAACATAGAAACCGGAGAAAAAAAACAGGTAAAAGGCCTGCCAAAAAACGCGAAACTCAGCAGCTTTATTTGGTCTCCTGACCAATCAAAATTGGCCTTTTTTAACACGACACAAAAAGGGGTTCAAGCATGGATTTTAGAAGTCAATAGTGCTGTGGCAAAGAAAGTATCTGATGACTTTGTCAATGACGTGATTGGCAACTCTATGGTTTTTAATCCTTCGGGAGATAAATTACTCTTAACCCTTAGAGAAAATTTAGAAAAACCAGAAACTCCTCTTGCTCCTGAAGGTCCAACAATTCAAGAAGCCACTGGAGAAAAAGCTCCCAATAGAACCTATCAAGACTTGTTGAAGAATAGATATGACGAGGAGCTATTCACTTTTTACACAACCTCATCTGTTTACGAAGTAGACATAAAATCAGGTGAGAAAAAACAAATTTTAAAGCCCGGAGTTTGGTCTTCTATGAGTTTTTCGCCTGACGGAAAATACCTTTTAACCAACCGCATCAAAAAACCCTATTCATATCTCGTTACCTATGGTCGATTTGCCCAAGAAATGGTTGTTTACGATTCTAACGGAAAAGAGGTTTACAATGTCGCCGATATACCGGTTACCGAAAAAATCCCTATTGCATTTGGATCGGTAAGAACGGGTAGAAGAAGCGTGAGTTGGCGTCCGGATCAACCCGCCACTTTGTATTGGGTAGAAGCACAAGACGGCGGTGATGCGGGTATTGAAGCAGAGGTTAGAGACAAAATGTTTTGGATAAAGGCTCCTTTTAACCAAGAGCCTACGCCTTCTCTTGATTTTTCTCTCCGCTACAGCGGAGTTTTATGGGGTCATGATGAATTAGCCATTTGCATTGAATATTGGTATAAAACCAGACAGGTGGTTACTTCAAGTTTTAATCCTAAGGATGTAAAGTCTAAAAAAACCATTTTTGATTACAGCTGGGAAGACGCTTACAACAATCCAGGGAGTTTTATGACTGAAACCAATAAATACAATCGTTCTGTATTAAAAATTGGACCCAATAATTCTCTTTATTTAACGGGACAAGGAGCATCAGAAAAAGGAAACATTCCGTTTTTGGCTACTTATGATTTAGCGGACAAAAAGAGAACAAAGGTTTGGGAATCTAAAGCACCTTATTACGAATATTTGGTTAGAGCACTTGATCCTGATCGCGGAAAATTAATCATTAGCAGACAGTCAAAAGAAAAACCTTCTAACTACTATATATTAGATGGATTTGAAGATTCTGGAAAGGCCTTAACGGAGTTTGATAATCCGTACAAAGCCCTAGAAGGAGTTGAAAAGCAGGTAGTCAAATACCAGCGTGAAGACGGCATTCAATTACAAGGTGAATTGTACTTACCCGCCAGATACGATCCTTATAAAGATGGAAAGTTGCCGGTGCTAATGTGGGCTTACCCCGATGAGTTTAAGTCAAAAGAAGCGGCTTCTCAAGTTCAGGGTTCTCCGTATGAATTTATCCGATTAGGATGGTATTCTCCCATTTATTGGGTTACCCGAGGATATGCAGTATTTGACGATATTTCTATGCCCATTATTGGCGAAGGAGACCAAGAACCCAACGACAATTTCATGCCTCAATTGGTCGCTAATGCGGAAGCTGCTATCAATATTCTCGATGAGATGGGGGTAGGCGATAAAAACCGTGTGGCTATTGGTGGACATTCTTACGGAGCGTTTATGACTGCAAACCTATTAGCTCACTCTAACCTATTTGCGGCTGGAATTGCAAGAAGCGGAGCCTACAACAGAACTCTTACGCCCTTCGGATTTCAATCAGAAGAAAGAACCTATTGGGAAGCTCCTGAAATTTATTATGATATGTCGCCCTTTATGCATGCCGACAAAATTAAAACGCCTCTTTTACTTATTCATGGAGAAGCCGATAATAACTCAGGTACCTACCCGATGCAAAGCGAAAGGCTTTTTAACGCCATTAAAGGACTTGGTGGTGTTTGCCGATTGGTGATGCTCCCCAAAGAAAGTCACTCATACCAGGCTTCAGAATCACTGAATCACATGCTTTGGGAAATGGACACCTGGCTGGAGAAATATGTAAAGAATAAAAAGTAAACCCTTTTACTTCTAAAATAAAAAAGCCGCTAAGAAGCGGCTTTTTTATTTAGCTATTTATCATTTGCCATTGGCCTGTATCAATCAATGGCAAGGCTTGTTTATACTTTAAACTTTTGGTTTCTCCCGTCACTAAATTTTGAATAGAAACTACGTCGTTTCGACCAATTTTCTTCTCAGTTTTTATAACGGTTTGCGGTTTTCTTGGACGGTTGGCTGAAGGATCGTGATATTGAGGTTCTTGTCCCCCAGAACCACTTGTACCCGACGCATCTGGCTTGCTCATTTGAAGCTTTTCTTGTCTTCTTTGAACCGGAGCTTGTTGCACTTGATTTGGATCTGTCTGCGGCAGGCTTCCCTTAAACAAGAAAGAAGAAATCTCTTTATTCATCTTGTCAAGCATTCCTTTAAACAATTCAAAAGACTCAAACTTATAAATCAACAAGGGATCTTTTTGCTCATGTACCGCACCCTGAACACTTTGCTTCAAATCATCCATATCGCGTAAGTGATCTTTCCAAGCGTCGTCAATTAGGCTTAGGGTGATATTCTTTTCAAAGTCTTTTACCACCTGCTTTCCTTCTGTTTGGTAGGCAGACTCTAATTCTGTAGCAATCTGAACTCCTTTGATTCCATCCGTAAACGGAATAGCAATTCTTTGGTATGAATTCGCATTGTTCTCGTACACATTTTTAATAAGCGGGTACACAGTAGTTGCTATTCGCTCATTCTTATTAGCATACTCTTTCAACACATGCTCATAAAGAGCATTGGTCATGTCATCAGAACGATACTTTACAAAATCTTCTTCTGCAAACGGAACTTGAATATTGAACACGCGTAACACATCAATGCTAAAGCCTGCGTAGTCTTTTGCAGGATGGTAGATACTAACTAAAGACTCACAATTGTCATAGAATAGGTTTGCTATATCTAGTTGTATTCTATCTCCGTAAAGGGCATGACGACGTCTTTTATAAACTACTTCACGTTGAGAGTTCATTACATCATCGTATTCCAATAGACGCTTACGCGTACCAAAGTTGTTTTCCTCTACTTTTTTCTGGGCTCTTTCAATGGATTTAGAAACCATGCTGTGCTGAATCACTTCACCCTCTTCAAGTCCCATTCGGTCCATTAGTCCAGCAATTCTGTCTGAACCAAACAACCTCATTAAGTTGTCTTCTAACGAAACGAAGAACTGAGAAGAACCAGGATCTCCTTGACGTCCGGCGCGACCACGTAACTGACGGTCAACACGACGTGAATCATGTCGTTCTGTACCAATAATAGCAAGTCCACCGGCATCTTTAGCTTCTTTAGACAACTTAATGTCTGTACCCCTACCTGCCATGTTGGTAGCAATGGTTACGGTTCCTGGAACCCCAGCTTCTGCAACAATATCAGCTTCTTTTCCGTGTAGCTTGGCATTTAAAACCTGGTGTGGAACTTTTCTAATTTTCAACGCTCTAGAAAGAAGTTCAGAAATCTCTACCGAAGTGGTACCCACCAAAACAGGTCTTCCGGCTTCTCTTAGTTTCACAACCTCTTCAATAACCGCGTTGTATTTTTCTCTTTTGGTTTTGTACACCAAATCTTGTCTATCATCTCTCTGAATCGGACGGTTGGTTGGAATTACTACAACGTCTAATTCATAAATTTCCCAGAATTCTCCTGCTTCCGTTTCGGCTGTACCTGTCATTCCTGACAGTTTGTTGTACATTCTAAAGTAATTCTGCAAAGTAACCGTAGCATACGTTTGCGTAGCCGCTTCAATCTTTACGTTCTCTTTGGCTTCAATGGCTTGATGTAATCCGTCAGAATAACGTCTACCGTCCATGATACGTCCGGTTTGCTCATCAACAATCTTAACCTTGTTGTCCATTACCACGTATTCGGTGTCTTTTTCAAAAAGCGAATACGCTTTTAGCAACTGACTCATGGTGTGGATTCGCTCAGATTTTATGGTATAGTCTCTTAAAATTTGCTCTTTCTTTTCTGCTTTTTCCTGTTCTGGTAATTCAGATTTTTCAAGCTCTACCATTTCAGACCCAATGTCTGGCATGATAAAGAAATCAGCCGATTGATTCTTAGAAAGCAAATCAATACCTTTTTCGGTAAGGTCTACCTGATTGTGCTTTTCTTCAATGGTGAAGAGAAGTTCTGCATCAATCTTATGCATTTCCTTACCCTGTTCTTGAAGATATAAGTTTTCTGTTTTTTGAAGAAGGGTTTTCATTCCTTCACCTGAGAGAAACTTAATTAAAGGCTTGTTTTTTGGAAGTCCTCTGTGTGCTCTTAACAAGTGGAAGCCACCATCTTTGGTGTTACCCTCAGCTATGAACTTTTTCGCTTTGTTTAGTTCATCAGCTACAATACTTTTTTGCCCGTTGAACAACGTTTCAACGTAAGGCTTTAATTGATCAAACTCTTGCTTGTCACCGTTTGGCGTCGGACCCGAAATAATCAATGGGGTTCTAGCATCATCAATTAAAACAGAATCGACCTCATCGACAATAGCGTAGTTATGACCTTGCTGAACTAGATCTTCGGCTGATCTAGCCATGTTATCTCTTAGGTAATCAAAACCAAATTCGTTGTTGGTTCCGTAAGTAATATCAGCTTTGTACGCCGCTCTACGTGCAGGAGTACTGGGTTGATGATTATCAATACAGTCTACAGACAAACCATGGAATTCGAAGATAGGAGCCATCCATTCAGAGTCACGCTTTGCCAGGTAATCATTCACCGTTACTACGTGAACTCCTTTCCCCGTAAGGGCATTTAGGTAAACAGGAAGCGTTGCTACCAATGTTTTACCTTCTCCAGTTGCCATTTCAGCAATCTTACCTTGGTGAAGAACGGCACCCCCAATAAGCTGAACGTCGTAGTGAACCATTTCCCAACTCGTGAGGTTTCCGGCTGCCATCCATGATGAGTTCCATTTAGCTACCTCACCAGAAATGGTGACATTTTGTTTTTTCTGAGCAATTTCTTTGTCAAAGTCATTAGCTGTTACCTCAATAACTTCTTGATTTGTGAAACGGAAAGCTGTTTCTCTTACCACCGCGTAAGCTTCAGGTAGTATTTCGTTAAGAATCTCATCAGCCTTTTTAAAAGCCTCTTTTTCTAACTCATCAACTTCGTTGTAAATTCTGTCTTTAACACCAAAGTCGGGTTCATTTTCAGCTTGCTCTTTTAAGGCAGAAATCTGATCATTAATTTCTTTTAGACCTTCGGCAAGTATGCCTTTAAACTCGAGAGTTTTTGCTCTCAACTCATCATTAGATAGAGAGCTAATAGATTCTTTCTTAGAATTGATAGCGTCAATAATAGGCTGAATCTCTTTAATATCGCGATCGGACTTATTTCCGAATATTTTGGAAAGTAAACTTAAAACCATAGCAGATTATAATAAATGCAACAAGGGGCGTAAATATAAGGGGTTTAACCCAATAAAAGACAAAAGCCACGGTACGAAAATCATACCGTGGCTTTATTTTTCGACAAACTGTCAGAGCAGTTCAGCTTCCGCGAAAGCGGAGTACCGATTATGTCTTAAATCAATATTCATCTTCATTCCATAGGAAGTCCTCTTCTGACGGATAGTCAGGCCAGATTTCCTCAATAGACTCATAGGTATCACCATCGTCCTCTTCAATAGACTGAAGGTTTTCAACAACTTCTAAAGGAGCTCCTGTACGAATAGCGTAATCAATAAGCTCGTCTTTTGTGGCTGGCCACGGAGCATCACTCAAATATGAGGCTAATTCTAACGTCCAATACATAGTTAACGGCGTTTAAATTTTTTGCAAAAATAATTTTTTAATGTTTCTAAACAAGTGTTTTTGAATTTCTTACGATTTTTTATTGGGTTGCCATGGAATTTCTTCTGCATTTACTTGAACGCTAACCCATCTTGACAAAACAAAAAAGTAATCAGACAATCTATTTAAAAACACCTTTATTATTTCATTTACTTCTTCCGTACTCGCAACAAAGGCAACCGCTCTTTCTGCTCTACGGCAAACGGTTCTTGCCACATGACAATGACTCACAGCTGGATGGCCGCCGGGTAAAATGAAGGACCTTAATGGCGGAAGCTCATCATTCATTTCATCCATAGCGCTTTCTAAATTAGAAACCCAAGCGTCTTCTAAAACCGGCATCGGAAACTTGGTTTCCCCAGGTTCTGTTGCCATGTGTGAACCCATAGAGAAAATCTGTGATTGTATTGACACCAATTCTGATTTTCTCTTTTCATCATCCATATGATCTCTTACCATACCCACCCAAGAGTTCAGCTCATCCATCGTACCATAAGCATCAATGCGGGGCTGGAACTTATCAACCCTAGTCCCGCTTAATAGCGATGTTTTACCCTTATCTCCTGTTTTAGTATAAATTTTCATAACCGTGATGTTAATACGAATAAACAACAAAAATTGTTTAGAACCAATATCAAAAATCACAATTTTTCAACGGTTAAAAACAGTCATTTAGGGCAAACGCTTTTTCGGTTTTTGGTATGCTTTCTTCGTTTTTCGGTAGGTTTATCCAATTTTTTAGGGATGAGGGTTAGAATTTTTGGAAAAAAAAACTACTTTAGTTCTACCAACATATAAATTTCCACCGCTATGAGTGATGTAGTTACCTTTTTTAAAAAACACAAGACGTTATTGTCTATTCGAGGCGTTGAAAAAACAATCGGACTACCTAACGACACATTAATTAAGGCTGTGAACGGCCGACAAAGTTTGCCCAAAAAATGGGAGGAGCCTTTGAGACAGTTAATTGCTAACCTATCATCAGAAGGCATTTTAATGAGAGAGTAGAATGCCTTAATTAACCCAAGGGCCTATACGGACCATTCTATTTTTGCAAGGGAAAACAAGTGTTTTCCCTTTTTTATTTTTTGGGAGGGTCTTGATTCAGCTCCCTAAAAAATTGATGTAAGTAGGCTTTCATAAAATCATGTCGTTCTAAAGCCAACTCTTTTCCCTTAGCCGTTAACATGTGGTCCTTTAAGAGGAGTAATTTTTCATAAAAATGATTAATAGAACTTCCGTTGGCAGCCTTATACTCCTCTTCGTTTAAAAACTCCTTAGGACCTTCATTTGGAGTGTAAATCGCTCTGCTTTTTGATCCCCCGTAGGCAAATGCCCTGGCAATACCAATGGCACCTATGGCGTCTAAGCGATCTGCATCTTTTACTATGGCCACTTCCGTGGGAAGGTTTTCGGTTTCATTAAAGCCGCCTTTAAATCCGATTTGAACAGCCCATTGGGCAATTTTTTTGGCCGTAGAAGGTTCGTATCCGACGAAAGTCAATTCTTTAAACACTTCTGTCTCTTGATCAACCTCTGGGTTGAGCTTATAATCGCCAATATCGTGAACCCATGCCAAGACTTCTACCCACTCTGCAGAGCCCCCTTCGGTTTTTTGAAGGGTCAAGGCATTCGTCACTACTCTTTCAATATGCGCGAAATCGTGGCCTGAAGCATCTCCACGGCAAATTTCAAAAACCCTATTCTTCAGCAACTCGAGTTTTTTGTCCATTATCAAAAAGCTGGATGCTTAGGTTTGTTGTCAAGAATTTCTTCAATGCGATCCATCACTTCATCGGTCAATAGGTTTTTATTTTCAACTGATTTTAAGTTTTCTTCTAACTGAGAAACCTTACTAGCTCCTAAAATGGCTGTTGAAACATTTTCGTTTTTCAAGGTCCACGCAAGCGCTAATCGGGCAGTTGTCAATCCTAAATCTGCAGCCAATTCACCCAACCTATTAACTTTATTTAAGTTTTCATCCACCACGGTTTTGTCTTTTAACCAAGCCAATTCTTCTCGTTTAAGCCTAAACTCATCTTTGATACCGTCTTTGTATTTACCGGTTAAAATTCCCGAGGCTAGTGGTGACCAAATGGTAGTCCCCAGCCCGACGGTTTTATAAATTTGAGCGTATTCAACCTCTACTTTGTCACGGTGAAGCATGTTGTATTGCGGCTGCTCCATGGTAGGACCTATTAGGTGGTTTTGCGCTGCAAACATGTGTGCCTCCATGATCTCTTGAGCACTCCACTCACTGGTTCCCCAATAAAGGATTTTACCTTGCATAATCAATTGATGCATGGTCCATACGGTTTCTTCTATGGGAGTTTCTTTATCGGGTCTGTGGCAAAAGTACAGGTCTAAATATTCTACCTGAAGTCTTTTTAAGGCAGCGTTACAGGCTTCCACAAGGTGTTTTCTATGTAGGCCCCTTTGCGTAGGCAACTTACCCCCTGCGCCAAAATAGGCCTTGCTGCTTACCAAGAAAGTATCTCTGGCCCAACCTAAGTCTTTAAGGTATTTACCCATGACCAATTCTGATTGTCCGTTGGCGTATATTTCAGCATTGTCAAAAAAGTTAACTCCTGCATCATAGGCTTTAACCATTAATTGCTTACTCACAGAATCTTCAATCTGATTCCCGAAAGTAATCCAAGACCCGAAGCTTACTTCAGAAACCTGAATTCCCGATTTTCCTAGTTTGTTATATTCCATAAAAAAAGAAACCCCTATTGCTAGGGGTTTGTTTATGATTAATATGCTCTTTCGTTTCTGCCTTCCATGTAGTAAACAAAGGCTTTATTTACTACTCGATTACCGCCTGGTGTTGGATAATCTCCGGTGAAGTACCAGTCACCCAAGTTTTTAGGGCAAGCTTCGTGCAGATTTTCAACCGTTTGAAATACGATTTCTACCTCAGCTTTTACGGTGGCAGGCTTTAACAACTCAGCCACTTTTTTAGACACTTCTTCTGGAGTAAAGGGCGCAAACAATTCTTTGACATAGTTTACCACTTTGTCGTCAGGATTGTTGATTTGCTTCTTAGATTTTTCATAAACCTCTTGAATCAACGATTCTCTGCCCGATTCTTTGAGTAAAGCTTCTGCTGCTTGAAAAGCAACAAATTCATTGATTCTAGCCATATCAATTCCGTAACAGTCAGGGAATCTAATTTGCGGAGCAGAAGAAACCACCACAATCTTTTTAGGGTTTAACCTATCCAGAATTCTTAAAATACTTTGGCGTAAGGTAGTTCCTCTAACAATAGAATCGTCTACCACAACCAAGGTGTCAGTTTCTTTTACTGATCCGTAAGTAATGTCGTATACATGAGAAACCAAGTCGTCACGGCTGCTATCTTCGGTGATAAAGGTCCTTAGTTTTACGTCCTTCCATGCGATCTTTTCTGATCGAACTTTAGTCCCCAAAATTTTCTTCAGCCTTTCTGGGTCAAGGTTATTTCCCATTTTGGCAATCTCATCTTCCTTCCATTTATCTAGGTGCTCTTCAAGCCCTTGAATCATACCGTAAAAACTAACCTCTGCCGTATTGGGAATAAATGAGAAAACGGCATTTTCTAAATCATGACCAATGGACTCCAAAACTTGTGGGACAAGCTTCTTACCCAAGTTGATTCTTTCAGAGTAGATTTCTTTATCATTTCCTCTAGAGAAATAGATTCGCTCAAAAGAACACGCTTTTCTTTCTAAAGGCTCTATAATTTGCTTGAAAGAAACATCACCATCTTTTTTAATGATAATTGCCTTACCCGGGTCTAGTTCTTTAATTTCTTCAAACGGAACATTAAATCCAGTTTGAATGACTGGGCGTTCTGAGGTCACCACGACTACCTCATCATCCATGTAATAGTAAGTAGGTCTAATTCCTGAAGGATCGCGTAAAACAAAAGAATCACCATGTCCAAAAAGACCCGCCATAGCATAACCACCGTCCCAACGTTTAGAGGCGATTTTCAAGATGCCTTCTATGTCAAGATTTTTTGCAATTAGGTGAGAAATCTCTTCTTTAGAGTAGCCTTCTTCTTTGTATTGAGCGTACAGTCTATCGTTTTCTTCATCTAAGAAATGTCCGATTTTCTCCATTACGGTAACGGTATCGGCTTTCTCTTTAGGGTGCTGACCCAATTCAACTAGTTGTTGAAACAACTCATCTACGTTGGTCATGTTGAAGTTTCCTGCAACGATTAAGTTACGGGTCATCCAGTTGTTCTGACGCAAGAATGGGTGACATGCTTCAATGCTGTTTTTTCCATAGGTACCATAGCGCAAATGCCCTAGGTATAGCTCACCTACAAAAGGAAGGTTTTCCTTCATCCAAGCCGTGTCTTTCAATTTAGAAGGATCATCTTCAATCCCTCTTTGAATGCGACCTTGAACATGTTCAAAAATATCTTGAATGGGCTTTGGATCAACGCTACGAAGTCTAGAAATGTAACGTTGCCCTGGAGGAACATCAAACTTAATATTGGCTAAACCCGCACCGTCTTGTCCACGATTGTGCTGTTTTTCCATGAGGAGGTACATCTTGTTCAACCCATAAAGGGCAGTACCATATTTTTCAAGGTAGTAGTCTAAGGGTTTTCTCAGTCTAACAAGTGCAATACCACACTCGTGCTTTATCTTGTCGCTCATGCTTGAACTATTGAGGTTATTATCCCCCTATCCTGAGTTTCTTTGGTACGGGGTTGCAAAGTTACAACATTAATAGTGGATCTAACAAAAGGAAAGAGGTTCAAAACAGAATGTCATTGTAAAAATTTATCAAGATTTTAAACCATCCCGTTGTTGTGTTTCATTTGCATGGGAACTTGCTGAATAGCATCCCAATGTTCACATATTTTACCCTGCTGATTAAACCTAAAAAAGTCCATGGTTACATATTGGTCATTTTCTGGCCACGTCTGCAGAGTGTGTAAGGCTACGAGGTCACCTTCGGCAATCACTCTGACAAACTCTATGGATTTATCGGGATATTCACTTTGCATTCTGTCAAAGTACGCCACAAACCCTTCCACACCGTCTTCTACCTCTGGGTTGTGCTGTATGTATTCATCGCCCACATACATTTCAACCGCTTACTTTGGATTTCCGCAGAAGGCCATTTCATAAAAGGCTACTGCATTCTTTTTATTTTCTTCACTATTCATGCCAAAGTGATTTAAAGAAAAAACCGCCAAATCATTTCTGAAGTGGCGGTTTAATAATTATAGGTTAAAATCGCTTCTTTTCATATTGAGCCATTCAAGGGCGGCTCCACTCAAAAGCATTTCCTTCTTTTCGTCGCTCCAATTCATTTCGTGAATTAGTTTACCGGGTTCTAGCTCACCTAGGGGGAAGGGGTAATCTGTTCCCAGGGCGACCCTATTAGGACCTACAAGGTCAGTAATGTAATCCAGCATTTTAGGATCGTGAACGAGACTGTCTAACCAAAACTTTCCCATAAAATCCACAGGCTTGGTTTTAGTATCTATGGCACAAAGGTCAGGACGAACATCAAATCCGTGTTGAATTCTTCCAAGGGTTGCCGGAAACGAGCCTCCGCCGTGAGCGATAGCAACTCTAAGGTTAGGAAGCTTTTCAAAGGTTCCGCTAAAGATCAATGAACAAAGCGCCAAAGAACTTTCGGCCGGCATACCCACCAACCACGGAAGCCAATACTTATTCATCTTTTCTTTCGCCATCATGTCCCATGGATGAACAAAAACCGCCATATCTAAATCTTGACAGGCTTCTAGAACCGCAAAAACCTCAGGCGCATCTAAGTTCCAATCATTTACATGACTACCAATCTCAATGCCTTTCAGTCCGATTTCTTTACATCGTTTAAGCTCTTGAATAGCCAACTCAGGAGCCTGCATTGGAACCGTGCCTAGCCCAACAAAACGGTCTGGGTATTTGTGGCAAATATCTGCGATGTGATCATTCAAAAACTGCGCTACTTCTAGCGTATGCTCTGGTTTAGCCCAATATGAAAACATAACGGGTACCGTACTTAAAACCTGAACATCTACCTGTTGATGATTGCATTCTTTAGCCCTTACCGCCGGGTCCCAACAGTTGTCTTGAACCTCTCTAAAAAACTTATCGTCCATCATCATCTTAGCACAACATGGCTTGTGATGATCTAGTGAAATAAATCCTCCGTAACCACAACGCTCTCTAAAGTTGGGAATGTTTTCGGGTAGAATGTGTGTATGAATATCTATGGTGAAAATATCTGGAAAGCTCAATGGGGTGTATTTAACAATTAAACAAATCGTGGGTCAGTAGGCATAACGGTACCACAAGAATCGCAAGTTCTCAATTCTTCAGAGCTGTAAAACTCCTTGAAGCGGGGTAAAAAATCATTTTCAATATTAGAAAGCTCAAAATACGTTTCGTGCAATTTGTGGTTGCAGTTATCACAAAACCACATTAAACCGTCTTTCATTCCCTTGCCTTTTCTAATCCTTTCAATAACAAGCCCTATACTGCCTTCATGCCTAACCGGGTTGTGCGGGGTGTTGGGTGGCAATAAAAACATATCGCCGGGGCCTAGATTCATTTCTTTGGGTTCGCCATTTTCTTGAATTTTCACCGTAATATCACCTTCTAGCTGAAAGAAAAACTCTTCCGTTTCATTGAAGTGATAATCTTTTCTAGCATTGGGTCCGGCGACAACCATTACAATATAGTCTTCACCCATAGGGTAAAGATTTTTATTACCTACAGGAGGTTTTAATTTATCTCTATTTTCTTCTAACCACTTGTAAAAATTAAAAGGAGCTTGAATAGCCATAATTTAGAATTTTTCAAATTTCTAGCAAGGTAATATTTCTTTGGCTATACGACATAGCCGCGTTTTCATTACTTTCGCCCTATGAACATTTCTTTAGAAAATCAAACGGCCGTGGTATGCGGTAGCACCCAAGGAATAGGCAAGGCTGCCGCCGAGGAAATGGCAGCATTAGGAGCCACCATTATTTGCATGGCTCGCAATGAGGAAAAACTAAAAAATACCGTAGCCAGTCTACCTACTCCTAACGGACAGGTACATCAATATTTAGTGGCAGACTTTAGCAAGCCCGAAACGGTAAAATCCACTTTAGAACATTATTTGTCACAGCAAGGGGTTATTGATATTTTGGTCAACAATACCGGTGGACCTCCAGCTGGAGCTATTGCAGAGGCCACTGTAGAAGAGTTTTTATCGGCCTTTAACCTGCACTTGGTCAACAATCACCAAATAGCATCTCTGGTTATTCCGGGCATGAAAGAGAGAAAGCACGGTAGAATCATCAATGTGATCTCTACCTCTGTAAAAATTCCTTTAACAGGACTGGGTGTATCAAACACCATAAGAGGGGCTGTGGCCAATTGGAGTAAAACCATGGCCAATGAATTGGGAGCTTTTAACATCACTGTGAATAACGTGTTACCAGGAGCAACCTCTACAGAAAGGTTAACGGGAATTATTTCTAATAAAATGGCGAAGACTGGAAAAACGGAAGAAGAAGTGGTTGCGGCCATGACGTCAGAAGTTCCCATGAAAAGATTTGCCAAACCAGAAGAAGTTGCCAATGCCATTGTGTTTTTGGCATCTCCCGCAGCAAGCTATATCAACGGAATTAACATTCCTGTAGATGGAGGTAGAACCGGAAGTCTATAAACCATGAATGTTCCGTCAAAGAAAGTACGAGAAAATATCATCGGCGTCAACAACGGACACGACGCTGCTTTTATTAAAATACCCTTTGACGTAAAAGAGTTTTTTGGATCTGGAAAACCCAAGGTCAATGCAGATTTTGGTGAAGGAGTTACGTATAGTGGTTCATTGGTAAAGATGAAAACACCTTATCACATCCTTCTTTTAAGAAAAGACATTAGAGCCACTCTTGGCCTGTCTATTGGTGATCCTGTAGAGGTTATTATTA
Organism: uncultured Schleiferiaceae bacterium; assembly: GCA_965661055.1. Lineage (GTDB taxonomy): Bacteria > Bacteroidota > Bacteroidia > Flavobacteriales > Schleiferiaceae > CBFHSF01. The sequence goes on from CBFICS010000016.1 coordinate 39,296, forward strand.
CCTTAGATACTGCACCCAGAGAAGTTGAGGTCCCCGGGCAGCTTTTAGAAGCCCTTGAGAAGAATCAGCTTTTAGAGACTTTTAGTAAAAGTAGTTTTACCTTTAGAAAAGAGTCTGCCAATGCAGTAGAAGGCGCTAAGAAATTGGAAACTAAATTGAATAGAATCGACAAGATAATCGTTCAATTAAAAACAAAAAATTAAAATGTTTAAGCTTCAGAATTACATAAACGGTGAGTTGGTTGCTCCTGTCAAAGGACAATACATTGACAACTATGAACCTTCTAAAGGAGAGGTTTACAGCTTAATACCCGATAGTGATCACGAGGATGTAGCCATGGCGACAGCAGCGGCTAAAGAAGCGTTTAAGACCTGGAGCAAAACCCCTGCTGCCGAAAGATCTAGAATCATGATGGCCATTTCTGATAACATCAATAAAAATCTAGATAAGCTAGCCGCCGCCGAAAGCAAAGACAATGGTAAACCCTTGAAGCTTGCTACGGCAGTAGACATTCCTAGAGCTAGAGACAATTTTAGTTTTTACGCCACGGCCATTCTTCACGAAGCCTCTGAAACCCACAGTATGGGTGAATCAGGATTTAATTACACCCTGCGACAGCCCATTGGTGTTGCCGGGTGTATTAGTCCGTGGAACCTACCCTTGTATTTATTTACTTGGAAAATTGCCCCAGCCTTAGCCAGCGGAAATACCGTAGTGGCAAAGCCCAGTGAAATTACTCCGATGACCGCTTACTTACTTTCTGAATTGTGTATTGAAGCCGGCCTCCCAAAGGGCGTATTAAACATTGTTCATGGACTAGGTGGAAAAGTAGGAGCTGCTATCACTGAGCACCAAGACATTCCCATCATTTCATTTACTGGCGGAACCGCTACAGGAGCTACCATTGCCAAAACGGCAGCGCCCATGTTCAAGAAGTTAAGCCTTGAGCTAGGAGGGAAAAACCCGAATATCATTTTTGCTGACTGCGATTTTGAAGATGCCTTGCGCACCAGTGTACGAAGCTCTTTTGCCAACCAAGGACAAATTTGTCTTTGTGGCTCTAGAATTTTTATTGAAAGAAGCATTTATGAAAAATTCAAAAACGCCTTTGTAGAAAAAGTTTCTCAGCTAACGGTTGGCGCACCCGAAAGCCCAGAAACCCAAATCGGGGCCTTGGTTTCAAAACCTCACATGGAAAAAGTGTTGAGCTATGTAAAACTAGCCCAAGAAGAAGGCGGGACCGTTTTGACCGGAGGTGAACAAGTAATTCTTGATGGGGAAAACAAAAATGGTTATTACGTAAGACCTACCGTAATTGAAGGACTTGAATATACTTGTCGCACCAATCAAGAAGAAATCTTTGGCCCGGTGGTTACCTTAACTCCGTTTGATTCTGAAGAGGAAGTGCTGACTATGGCAAATTCAACAGAATACGGACTGGCGGCCACCATTTGGACATCAAACCTTAAAAAAGCTCATCGCGTAGCAGCTCAGATCCACTCGGGTATTGTTTGGGTAAATTGTTGGTTGGTACGTGATTTAAGAACCCCTTTCGGGGGAATGAAGAAATCTGGCGTAGGACGTGAAGGTGGGTTTGAGGCCCTTGATTTCTTTACGGAACCCAAAAATGTATGCATTGCTCTATAAATCTTTCAAAAATGAAAGATTAGGTGTATTTTTATGACTCAAAATTGAGAAGTCATGCAGCTTAGCCCTATTGAGGTTGTAGAAGATATTACCAAAGAAGAGTTTACAGAAAATTATTTAAAACCAAGGAAGCCAGTTGTAATTCGCTCGTTTTCAAAAGGCTGGAATGCCAATGAAAAATGGACGTATGACTACTTGAAACAAATTGCAGGTGACGAAACGGTAAAACTCCACGGCCGGTGGGTTGACAATGAGCCTACCCGAATAGAAATGCCTCCCGTCAAGGAAGTTGCTTTTAAAGAGTACCTTGACCTAGTAGATAGTGGTAAACCTAGTGATTTACGAATATTTCTCTTCAACCTCTTTAAGATTGTTCCTGACTTGCTGAACGATTTTGACTTTCAAGATATTACAGATGGTTATCTAAGAGATTTCCCCTATTTGTTCTTTGGTGCCGCCGGTAGTGATGTGCGTTTACACTACGACATTGACTTAAGCAATGTGTTTATTACTCAATTTAGAGGGGTAAAAAGGATTACTTTATTTGACCAAAGCCAAACCAAGTATTTATATAAAATACCCTTTACCACACATAGCGCCGCAGATCTCAACGAAATTGATTACGAGAAATACCCTGCCCTAAAACTTGCAAAAGGATACCAAACCGATTTAAAACACGGTGAAACGCTTTTCATGCCGAGTGGAATCTGGCATTACATTCAATATATTGACGGATCATTTAGCATGTCTCTGCGAACCATTGCAGAATCTAGTTTGGGAAAAATAAAAGGAGCCTATAACGTTTTTGTCATTCGTAAATTAGACGAATATCTCAACAAGTACTACGGAGGTAAGTGGAGTGATTACAAGCTTAAAAAAGCCATTGAAGACACCAACAATATTTTAGAGTCTAGAAATTCTTAGCGAGGCAAAAACTCTTCAGGAACGTCTACTACTTTAGCCTCTGGGTACTTTGAAAAATCGTGTTTCCAACGGCGATGCGTCCAGAGCCAATCTTCTGGTTTTTTTCTAATCACAGATTCTAATTTAGACATAAAGAGTTGTGTGGGCACACCCGCTGGCATGACACTTACGTCTTCTACCAAACTTGAAACCTCCACAGTATAATACCCTCTTTGTACCCGTTGAAAATCTAGAAACACAATAGGTAAATTGTATTTTCTGGCGTAATACTCCGGACCGTGAAGTGTTAGGGTTGGTTTATTGAAAAAAGTGGTCCAATAACTCTTTTCAACATTGGTAGCATTTTGGTCAGCCACCATCATAAACATTGAGTTTAAGGGGACGAATTTCTCAAAGCCTTTTCGGGTTTCATAGGTTGAAACCAAGTTCATTCCGAATTCATCCCGGTAACTGTTGGTAAGGGCCTCTACCTTTTTATCTTCAATCGGTTTGTAAATCCCCACCAGTTTTTTATCGCCAATCTGCTGAGCTGATATTCTAACTCCCCACTCCCAATTGGTATAATGACCTCCCACGGCGATCACCGATTGTTGGTTTTTCTTCAACTCTTTTAAAAAGTCATTTTCTATAAATCGGTAGCGCTCTAAAAGTTCTTCTTTAGGCATGGTAAAACCCTTAATACTTTCAAGGGTCATATCAATAAAGTTGTGATAAAAGGTAGCCATGATATCGTGAATCTCAGCCTGAGATTTAGTCGGAAAAGCTGTATACAGGTTTTTAAGCACCACCTTTTTTCGGTAACCTATCCATTTAAACACGACGATATAGAGGAAATCAGAAAGTCGATAAAGCCTTTTAAAAGACATTCTTCCGAACCAACTAATAACCCATTTTAAAATTTTCGCACCCATGCCTACAAAGGAAAAGAATAATTACAATCACCATAGCTAAAAAAATGAAAAAACATTTATATTTGCCATCACCTATGGGGGTATAGCTCAGTTGGCTAGAGCACTTGCATGGCATGCAAGGGGTCGTCGGTTCGAATCCGACTATCTCCACAACCAACTTCCCAATCGCGCAAGCGGTTGGGATTTTTTGTTTCTGGTAGCTTGAGTTTACTCAAGAGCTACTAAGAAACAAAAAGGACCATTGAACGACAGTGAAGATGGGAAGTTGGTTGAGCACCGGTCGGCTGCCTCAGGGATCACGAGAACCCGAAAGGGTTGAGTACTCCCCGCAGCTCCACAACCAAAATCTCAATGGCGTAAGCCGTTGGGATTATTTTTTGTTTTAGGACATAGGGTCTCTCGATACGCCCTTCGGCAACCTCAGGGCTACCTCTCGATAGACTCGAGACAACGCTCGAGAACCGCACTGCAAATCATGATGAGCTTAGGGCAAAGGGCGTAGGGCATAGCTTTTCAGTGAATAAGAAAGAAAAAACTTAGATTAAACCATGATCCCTTGTTCCCTTGTTCCCTTGGTTCGGCTGCTGGCTGTTGCCCTACGCTCTCTGCTCTTCGCTTTCTAGGGTTAGAAATACTCTACCAATTTCAAACATCACCACAAAAGTCTGGTTTCTGGACTCTCGGCTCTTTTAGTCATGTCTCTTGATTCTTGACTCTTATAATCTTGACTCTCCTTGATCCCTCGTTCCCATGATCCCCCGTTCCCTCACCACAAAAGTCTGGTTTCTGGACTCTCGGCTCTTTGAATCTTGCCTCCTGATTCTTGACTCTCCCTGACACTTTATTTTAAGAGGTGGAGTGCGGTTCCTGAGTGCCACGCCGCTGCCTCAGCGGACAACCCTTTGGTTAAATCTAAGGCGGCGTGGTGTATCGAAGGACCGTTCACTTGTTCCCTACTTCAAATAAAAAAGGGCGAAGAAAAATCTTCGCCCAAATATCTATTCTTAAAGAAAAAATTAAAACTCTGCTCTTCCTGGTGTTCTAGGGAAAGGAATAACGTCTCTAATATTCCCCATTCCGGTTACAAACTGAACCAGACGTTCAAGTCCTAAGCCAAACCCAGAGTGAACACAAGTTCCAAATCTACGAGTGTCTAAGTACCATGACATCTCATCAGCAGGAATATTGAACTCTTCCATCTTTTTCGCCAAGACATCATATCTTTCTTCACGTTGAGAACCTCCAACAATCTCACCAATGCCTGGGAATAATACATCCATGGCTCTAACTGTTTTTTGATCCTCGTTAAGACGCATATAAAACGCCTTAATATTGGCAGGGTAGTCAAATAAAATAACCGGAGATTTGAAGTGCTTTTCAACCAAAAACCTTTCGTGTTCTGACTGCAAATCTGCACCCCATTCTTCAATTAAGTACTTAAACTTCTTTTTCTTATTGGGCTTAGAGTCTTTTAAAATCTCAATAGCTTCGGTGTAGCTAAGGCGCACAAAGTTGTTTTCTGTAACAAACTTTAACTTTTCAATTAACCCTTGCTCACTGCGTTGATCTTTAGGCTTTGCCTGTTCTTCTTTAGAAAATCTATCATCTAAAAAGGCTAAGTCATCTGCACAGTTTTCTAAAACGTATTTGATGACGTATTTTAAAAAGTCTTCTGACAAGTCCATGTTGTCATGAAGGTCATTAAAGGCAACCTCTGGCTCAACCATCCAAAATTCGGCCAAGTGACGAGACGTATTTGAGTTTTCTGCTCTAAACGTAGGACCAAAAGTGTAAACCTTAGACAACGCCATCGCGGCTAACTCAGCTTCTAATTGTCCTGAAACCGTCAAGTTGGTTTCCTTGCCAAAGAAGTCTTGAGAAAAATCAATTTTTCCGTCGTCACCTTTCGGTGGATTTTCTGGATCTAAGGTGGTCACTCGAAACATTTCTCCAGCCCCTTCTGCATCTGACCCCGTAACAATAGGAGTGTTTATATAAAAATAGCCATTGTCATTAAAATACTTGTGAATGGCAAAAGACACAGCATGCCTTACTCTAAAAACAGCGCTAAAAGTAGCGGTCCTTGTTCTTAAGTGGGCAATTTCGCGCAAAAACTCAAGGCTGTGTTTTTTGGGCTGTAGCGGATATTTTTCTGGATCGGCCTCCCCAAAAACCTGAATTTTCTTTACAATGATCTCTACATTCTGACCTTGCCCTTGACTAGATACTAAATCACCAGATATAGAAATACACGCTCCGGTGTTTACCTTTTTTAACAATTCCTCATCAAAGCTTTCAAAATCAACAACTCCTTGAATGTTATTAATGGTAGAACCATCATTCAAACTGATAAACCTTCGGCTTCTGAAAGTTCTTACCCATCCTCTTACCTCAACTTCTGATCCCACAGGAGTGTTTGATAAAACCTCTTTTATTGTTGCCATTATCTCTTTTCTTGGATTGAATCCGCAAAATTGCAATTTTTCACTTTAAATCCATCATATTGAAGCCTTAAAATATTTCTCAACCCCCTATTAAATGTTAATTATTCATTAATTGGAAACATTTTAAACATTTTTTGTTTCCTGTGTATATTTTTTGATATACTTTTGCGCCCGAATTATGAAAGAGCAAGAAGAAGAAATACTAAAAGGAACGATGGACCTGGTACAAGAAGTGGGTATCAAGGGACTGACGATGGATGAAGTTGCTAAGCATTTTGGCATTTCCAAGAAAACTCTATACAAACATGTCAGCAATAAAACGGACTTGATAAACAAAGCGTTTCAGTCTATGTTTTGTAATACTTCAGAAAGAGTTCACCAAACCATTCTAGAGTCAGAGAACGCCATTGATGAGTTGTTTAAGCTAGAAAATATTTTATCTGAAAAAATGAAGGACACCCTTCCTTCCCTCTTAAATCAGCTGAAGAGGTTTACACCAAAGACCTATGAATGGCTTGAGTGTAACAAGGAAGAAATGGTTACAAAGTTGACGGTCCAAAATTTAGAAAGAGGGGTTCAAGAAGGATTGTATAGAAGCGATATTGATGTTGAAATTATTGCTCAACTATACTACGCCAGAATTTCTGCCCTTACCTCCGGAAAATATTTTACTGACAATAGCTTTGATAGGCACAAAGTAGAACTGCAAAATACCATATATCACATTAGGGGTATTGCCTCTAAAAAAGGACTTGAATACTTAGAAAAAACGTTGCAAAATGAGAAAAATTAATAGCACCCTTCTACTTCTTTTAGTAGGAGGAGCTGTGTTTGCACAAGTTGAAACGGAAAGTTTCTCTTTGAAGGAAGCACAAGAGTATGCGGTAAAAAACGCATATAACGTTCAAGATAAAAAGCTTGAGATAGAAAAGTCTAAGAAGGTCATTACAGAAACTGCCGCCATTGGGTTACCACAAATTTCAGCAGATGCAGGTTTCAATAACTATTTAGATATTCCTACTCAAATAATACCCAACTTCATCAATAACTCATTGCCTAATCCAGACCCCAACGCACCTGAGTATATTGCAGCGCAGTTTGGTACTGATTACAATGTTTCCGGCGGACTTACCTTAAATCAATTGATATTTGACGGATCCTATATTGTAGCCTTGGTAGCCACAAAGGTTTTAAAGGAGGGTGCCCAACTAGATTATGAAAAGTCAATTATTGAGATTAAAGACAACGTAGCACAGGCCTATTACGCAGTCTTAGTCAATGAGAAGGTTCAAAATATCTTAGAAGAAAACATAGAGTCACTCAACAAAAGCCTCACCGAGACAAAAGAGCTTTTCGGATCTGGTTTTGTGGAAGAACAGGATGTAGACCAGTTAGAAATTTTGGTTTCAAACCTCAATAACTCCTTGTTATTTACTAAAGCCAATGCAAAAATTAGTAGAATTCTACTCAATCTGCAAATGGGAATGGATGTAGAAAAGCCCATCATCTTGACGGATGAAGTAGGCACGCTAGTTTCTGCAACCACAGAAGGAAGCTCAATCTTGTCGAACACTTTTGAAGTTTCAAACCACATTGATTACCGTTCTTTAGAAAACCAGAAAAAAGGAGCTGACCTACAAGTTGACAACCAACAAATGCAATACTTACCGAAAATTTCAGGATACCTGAATTACGGTCAAACCTACCAGTCAAATGATGTAGAATTCTGGAATAACGGAGACAACTGGTATCCAACAACAGTTTGGGGGGTAAACATGCGTTGGGACCTTTTTACCAGTTGGAAAAGGGTTGCTAAAGTTCAACAAGCCAAAATTGATGTCCAAAAACTAGAAGTTGCCCAAAAGCAGGTAACCGACGGATTAAAACTTCAATATCAACAAGCTAAAACAGAATTTGAATACCAATTAAACACCTTCAACACCCAAGAGAGAAACCTAGAGCTTTCAAAGAAAATTCTCGATAAAACTCAATTGAAATTTAAGGAAGGAGTCGCTTCAAGTTTAGACTTTACTCAGGCTCAAAACCAATATTTAGAAACGTTAACTAATTACACAAGATCTGCCTTATCACTCCTCCAAGCCAAGTCAAAAATGGAAAGAGTTTTGGGTAACTACAACTTATAAAATCACATCATGAAAAAAATAGCATTCTTATCATTAGCCGTTGTTTTGTTCTCTTGTCAAGAAGAACAAGGCATTGACAAGCTAAAATCTGAAAAGGCAGAGCTTAAAAAAGAGTACAAAGAGTTAGGCGACAAAATTGCTGCCATTGATGAAAAGCTTCAAGAGCTAGACACTACAAAAGCTTTTACTTTTGTATCTGCGGTTGAAGTTACCACTGCTCCGTTTAACCATTACTTTGAGGTTTACGGAAATGTAGAGGCCGATTTTAACGCTACCGTATACCCAGAAGCCGCTGGGGTAGTTAAAAGAATTTTGGTAAAAGAGGGTCAAGTGGTATCTAAAGGTCAGGTCCTTTTAGAATTAGACAACTCTCTACTCCTTACTCAAATTTCTGAAGCTCAAACAGGGTATGATTTGGCGAAAACGCTTTATGAGAAGCAACAGTCACTATGGAAAAAAAACGTAGGGTCTGAAGTTGATTACCTAAGAGCAAAAAACAATAAAGAAGCCGCAGAAAGTAGGTTAAAGACTCTTCGCGAACAGGTTCAAAAGACAAAAATTTCTGCGCCTTTCGGCGGAAGAGTTGATGCGATTTATCCAAAAGTAGGAGAAATGGCCATGCAGCAACAGCCAGTAATTAGAATTGTAAACATGGATGATGTTTATGTAAAGGCAGATGTTGCTGAAAGATATGTTCAAAGTGTAAAAGCGGGAACAAAAGCCGTAGTAAAAATTGATGTTATTGATTTTGAACAAGAACTTCCTATTGAAAGAGTTTCAGACTACATCAATCCAGACAATAGAACCTTTAAAGTTCAAATAAATATTGACAAGCCTACCAAGTCTTTAAAGCCAAATATGTTGGCTTCGATTTTAATCAAAGACTACAAGGCAGACTCTACGGTCGTATTGAATAATCGACTAATTCTTCAAAATCCTGAAGGACAAGATTATGTTTTTGTCATTAACAAAGACGATAAAGGAAACTCTGTAGTGAACAAACAACTGGTAACCGTTGGCAAGAGTTATGACGGTAAATCTGAGATTCTTGAAGGACTTAACGCCGGACAATTGCTGGTTGACAAAGGGGCCAGAAGTGTTAAAGAAGGACAATCGGTAACCATCGCCAAATAATCTCCCACAAAATGGAAGAAAAGAAAGAAAATAAAATTGTAGAATTCGGCCCCTCTTCGTTTTCGGTGAAAAACACAACTACCGTTTTCGTACTGGCTGTAATTATCCTCATTACAGGTATTGCTAGTTTTAAAGCCATGCCCTCAGAGGCCTTTCCAGAAATCGTTACCCCTGAGATTTATGTGGGAACGGCATACCCTGGAAACTCCCCTCTAGATATTGAAAAACTAATTACCCGTCCGCTAGAAAAAGAAATCAACGGAATCACCGGGATTGATGAAATCAACTCAACCTCTGTACAAGGGTACTCTACCATTCAGGTAAAATTTGATTTTTCCGTAACCCCCGATGAGGCCCTTAGAAAGGTAAAAGACAAGGTAGATATCGCAAAATCAGATCCTGATTTCCCTACAGATCTACCCGCAGACCCCAACATCTTTGAAATGAACTTTTCAGAGTTGGTACCGGTCAGAAACATCAACCTTTCAGGAGATTTTACCATTGATCGTCTCAATGAGTACGCTGAATACCTTGAAGAAAAAATCGAAGATCTTCCTGAAGTTTCTAAAGCTGAAATTAGAGGAGTTGACGATAAAGAGGTAAAGGTTTCAATTGATCAACACAAACTAGAGTCTTTGGACCTTAGCTTTGGCGATGTAGCTTCTGCCATTCAACAAGAAAACGTTAGTATTTCTGGAGGTGACCTTTTAGTGGATGGCTACCGAAGAAACGTAAGGGTAATTGGTGAGTTTTCTAGTCCAAAGCAAATAGAAAACATCATTATAAAACACGACAAAGGAAACATTGTATACCTAAGAGATGTTGCGACCATATCTTTTGGCGAAGTAGAAAAAGAAAGTTTTGCTAGAGAGTACACTAAACCGGTAGTAATGATTGATGTTATGAAACGCGCAGGTGAAAACCTAATAATCGTTTCAGACAAAATTGACAAAATCATTGATGAAGCTAAAGAGTCTTACCTACCAGAAGACCTTGTGATAACCATCACGAATGATCAATCAAACAGAACGAAAAGCCAGTTAAGCGAACTTATCAACTCTATCATTTTTGGTATGTTGTTGGTGGTCGCGGTTTTAATGTTCTTCTTAGGATTTAGAAACGCACTTTTCGTAGGAATTGCCATCCCGATGTCTATGCTCATGTCGTTCTTAATCCTAGGATTTATGGGCGTTACCTTGAATACCATGGTGCTTTTCTCTTTGGTATTGGCTTTGGGTATGCTCGTAGACAACGGAATTGTAGTGGTAGAAAATATATATCGTCTAATGGACGAAGGCTATTCTGCCATTGAAGCGTCTAAGCTAGGGGCAGGCGAGGTGGCTTATCCAATTATTGCCTCTACTGCAACTACCCTTGCAGCCTTTATTCCTCTTGCCCTTTGGCCAGGAATGATGGGAGAATTTATGAAATACCTCCCCATCACCCTTATCATTGTATTGAGTTCTTCTCTTTTTGTAGCCTTGGTAATTAACCCTGCCTTCACCAGCAAGTATATGAAGGTAGAAGATCCAAATCCCAATAAAAAGACATGGAACATTGGAGCTGCGGCCGCCATAGTTTTTGGAATACTCATTGGCCACGGCTTAGGGCTTATGACTTTTGGTAACTTACTATTATACACAGGGGTGTTTATTTTTATCTACTTGTATTTAATCATCCCTGGAACCTCTATCTTCCAAGAGCGCTTCCTGCCCAAATTAGAAAATACGTATAAAAAAGGATTGACTTTTGCATTAAGAGGCAAAAACCCGTATTTATTCTTTGTGGGGACTATTCTGTTGTTGTTCCTTTCTATTTTCTCCATGACGGTTGCTCCGCCAAAGGTGCTGTTCTTCCCAGAAAACCAGCCGAATCGTGCAGATGTTTATATTGAGTTTCCTATTGGTACTGATATCAATGAAACCAATAATTTAACGGAGAAAGTTGAAAAGCGAGTTATTTCTATCATAGAACAATACACCTATGACAAAGAAGTAAATGGAGAAATGGTTCCTTACAACTACATGGTTGAATCAGTTATTTCGCAAGTAGGTGAAGGCACCAGCGATCCAAATCAAGGCCCTTCTATGGCACAAACCCCTAACAAAGCAAAGGTATCTGTTGGGTTTAGAGAGTTTTCTGATAGAATTAATCAAGAAGGTGACCCTGTGACCTCAGAATCAGTTTTAGAAAAAATCAGGTCGGGAATTTCTTCGTATCCTGGTGTCCAGATTACCGTTTCTAAAGACGAAAACGGACCCCCAACGGGTGCGCCCATCAACATTGAAGTTTCTGGAGATGACTATAGTGAACTGATGAAAATTGCAGAAGACATGCAATTGAAAATCGAAGAGTCAAGAATCTACGGAATTGAAAAACTAAAACTAGATGTTGAGCAAGGGAAACCTGAAATGCCCATCATTATTGACAGAGTAAAGGCAAGAACTCTTGGAGTGTCTACCTATCAAATTGGCGATGCTATGAGAACTTCGTTATTCGGCAAGGAAGTATCACGGTATAAAGACGGTGAAGATGATTATCCCATTAACTTGAGATACTCTGACCATTACCGCCACAATATTGATGACCTAATGAACCAAAGAATCACCTTTAGAGATCAAGGTACCGGTAAAATAAAACAAGTGCCTATCTCTGCAGTGGCTCACCCGATTAAAACGTCTACCTTCTCAAGTGTAAAGAGAAAAGACTTAGACAGAGTAATTACTTTGTACTCAAACGTATTGTCAGACGCTAACGCCAATGAAGTAGTAGCAGAAATAAAAGACCTATTAAAGGACTATGAAATGCCAGAAGGGTATGAGTTTAAGTTTACCGGACAACAAGAAGATCAGGCTAAAGAAATGGCATTCTTAAGCATGGCCCTTATGATTGCCGTCTTCTTAATCTTCTTAATCTTGGTGGCGCAGTTTAACTCTGCCTCTACTCCATTTATTATTTTAACAACGGTAGTTTTATCGCTTATCGGAGTTCTTTTAGGACTTCAAATTTTTAGAATGGAGTTTGTGATTATGATGACCATGATTGGTATTATTTCACTGGCCGGTATTGTGGTAAACAACGCCATTGTATTGATTGATTATACCAATCTAATTATGGCTCGTAAAAAAATTGAACTAGGGTTGTCAGATAACCAAAGGCTACCCATGGAGCAAATCGTAGAGTCTATTATTGAAGGAGGTAAAACCAGATTGCGTCCGGTATTGCTTACAGCCATTACCACCGTTCTAGGACTTTTACCCTTAGCAACAGGAATGAATATTGACTTTATTACACTATTTGAAATTAATGACCCTCAAATTTATTTTGGAGGTGATAACGTAGTGTTCTGGGGGCCAATGTCCTGGACGGTAATCTTCGGATTAACCTTTGCCACCTTCCTAACTTTGGTGATAGTTCCTGTGATGTTCTTTATTCTTAATAAAGTGAAAAGCAAATTAGGAATTAAAGCGGTTAAATAATATCTTTCAAACGAGTTTATGCCAAACTCAAACGATTCAATCCATCCATCTGATGAGAATTTGGCATTGCTTTTAAGGTTTAGGGTAAGTTAAGGGTCTGTTTTTACAGGCCCTTAATGCTTTAAATCGGTCTGTATTATCAATCTCTTCTGTACCTTTGCTAAAAATATTTTGTGCAACTTTCTGATGTCACTATAAAAACCCTGCGAAGCCTTAATATTAAGGAACTTGCTGCTTTTACTCAAAAGCTAAAAAGCCTTGCGCTAAACGCAACTTCTCAGAAAAAAGGGCATTTAGAAAGTTCTTTAGGCGTTGCAGAGTTAACGGTTGCACTCCATTATACCTTTAATACACCAGAAGATATTTTAATTTGGGATGTTGGTCACCAGGCCTACTTTCACAAAATCATAACCGACAGAGCAGAGGTATTTCACACCAATCGATTAAAAGGAGGAATTTCTGGCTTTCCCAAAAGAGGAGAAAGTCCATTTGATCCCTTTTCCACCGGACATTCTTCAACTTCCATCTCGGCGGTAATGGGGTTTGCCCTTTCGGGGAAAGATTCACAAAGAAATCACCTAGCCGTAATTGGCGATGGCGCCCTTACAGGAGGAATGGCCTTTGAAGCATTAAATCACCTCGGTTCAACCTCCTTAAATGTAATTATTATATTTAATGACAATGAAAAAAGCATAGATGAAAACGTGGGGGCTTTAACCTCGCACAAAACCTATAAAGAGTTTTTTGAAAGCCTAGGCATTACTTATGCAGGTAAAGTCTCAGGTACCCACTTTAATGAATTACTTCCTGCCCTTGAATCCATAAAGAAAAATACGGGTCCAAGAGTTCTTCACGTAAAAACTCAAAAAAACAAACTTCCCAACCCTGCGGTTAGCGAAAATCAAAAGCTAAAATTCCAAGATGTCTTTGCCATGCGCCTAGATTCTATCATGGAAAAAGATCCCAAGGTATTCGGCATTACCCCTGCTATGCTTAGCGGCAGTAGTTTAGACCGATATGCTGAAAAGTACCCAGATAGAATTATAGATACCGGAATTACCGAACAACACGCCATCACATTGGCTGCTGGCCTTGCGGCGGATGGAAAAAAACCATTTGTACACATCTATAGTTCATTCCTTCAAAGAGGTGTAGACCAATTAATTCACGATGTAGCACTTCAAAAATTACCCGTCACCTTTGTGATTGATAGAGCAGGTATTGTTGGGGAAGACGGCGCCACCCATCAAGGTGCTTTTGACATTTCCCTTTTATTGGGGATCCCAAACGTTACGATTATTGCTCCAAGAAACGCATTAGATTTAGCAAGAGCTATGGAACTTGCTAAGACTTTTGGTGGCCCATTATTTATTAGAATACCTCGCGGTAACTGCACCATGCAAAGCCTTCCGGACCAAATCTCTCCTTTAGAAATAGGTCTTGGTGAAATAATTAATACGGGGGAAAAGACAGCCCTACTAGGAATAGGTCCTTTGTTTGAAAAAACCTGTCGGCAATTAGAAGGAACCTCTATCACCCTTGTGGACATGAAATTTGTGAAACCGATTGATGAAGAGTTGGTAAAGAGAATTCTCCAATCTCATG
>CBFICS010000017.1:0-47079 GCA_965661055.1 uncultured Schleiferiaceae bacterium
TAGAATTCCCACTTGAATTGCTTACTAACAGTGTATTACCGTTCCATCCGTCTCCAAACGAATCAAAAAGATTCAGTGTGTAGGAACACTGCGCATGCAGTGGATTAATCACACTAACGAAGAGCAGAGCAGTGGAAATAAATAATCGCGTCATGGCCAAAGATTTAGAGGTCTTTGCTAAAAACAAGGCATTAATCTTTTTGTTCGAAAACCTTGTGACAATAAAATTAAAACATTGATTATCAGTAGTTTATAGGTAGGATTCAAGTCCTGTCATCCCGACCAATAAAAAGCCAGCTTTTCAGCTGGCTTTTTTTATGACCTTATAATTTCTAAGGGATAACAGAATTAAGGGAGATCAAGCGAACATGAGACCACGGGAACAAACTAAACTTTGTAATTCCAACTTACGGGTTAATTAAACTCAGTTCACAGTCCTTCAATTCAAAACCGATATTCAAATCAACCTTAGTAGCCTTTTACGTGAAATAATTATTGGGCAGTATCGTCAATGCAGCTCTTGATAGTTTGACAAGCCCATAAAATTTCTTCCTCGGTAATGGTCAGTGGAGGGGCTATTCTCATGCATCTGTCATTGAACAAAAACCAATCGGTTATTAATCCGCGCTCAATGCAGAGGTCAATCACCTCTTTGAGCCTTTCAAATGACTCCATCTCCACAGAAATCATAAATCCTCGTCCCGACACTTTTTTGATTTGAGGGTGAATTAGATTTTTTACAAATAATTCAGATTTGCTATCCACGGAAGTGATATAATCTGTGCTGTTTAAAAATTCAATATTGGCAAGTGCCGCCGCACAGCAAACAGGGTGCCCTCCAAAGGTAGTGATGTGACCTAAAATCGGATTTTCCTTAAGGGAATCCATGATTTTCTTTTGGGTAACAAAGGCCCCAATAGGCATGCCGCCGCCCATTCCTTTTGCTAAAACGATAATATCTGGAACAACCTCTTCCCGTTGAAAGGCAAAGTAGGTCCCCGTACGTCCAAATCCGGTTTGAATTTCATCAAAAACCAATAAAGTGCCTGTTTGGTTACAATGGTTTCTCAGTTTTTTTAAATATCCCTTACGGGGAGGAATGTAGCCAGCTTCCCCTTGAATAGGCTCTATAAATACGGCCGCTGTTTTCTCTGTGATTTCAGAAAATTGAGACTCGTCGTTAAATTCAATTTGTTTTATTCCCGGCAATAAGGGTCTGAAATTTCCTTTAAACTCCTCGTTTCCCATGAGGCTTAACGCGCCGTGACTTGAGCCATGGTAGGCGTTTTTATAGGAAATAACTTCTTGTCTGCCGGTGAATTTTTTTGCTGTCTTCAGCGCTCCTTCAATGGCTTCAGATCCTGAGTTGACAAAGTAAACCGATTCAAAAGGCTTGCCTAAAACGGCTAACAGTGCTTGTGATAAGTTGATCTGAGGGGATTGAATATACTCTCCATAAACCATTAGGTGCATGTATTTTTCAACCTGTTCTTGAACGGCTTTTACAACCATAGGATTGCAATGGCCAATGTTAGAAACAGAAATGCCAGAAATGAGGTCTAGGTACTTTTTACCGTCTTTATCATATATAAAATTCCCTTCAGCTCTAGTCATTTCTAGTGCTAAAGGGAAGTCTGTAGTCTGCGCTAAATTCTTAACAAAAAGTTCTTTCGTGCTTGCCATTTGGCAAAGGTAAGCAGGATTTAGTCAATATGTGGTCTTTCTCTTTTGCGGTCTCGATTTTTGTATTCCCTCATGAGTTTTTGTTTAAACTTGAACTCAGCGATATATACTTTTTCAATTTTTGACACAGAAAGGACCTTTTTCAGCTTTTCATGGTATTCTTTTTGAAACTCTAGTTTCTGTGCTTCGCGCTTGAAGTGGGCTTGAATGCCTTCTTCTACCTCCTTTTCAGAGCGGTTTTCGGCTTTCATTTCTTCAGAATGAGCTTTTCTCTCTTCCTTCTCAAGGGTTCTAGTCTTGTCGGTAAGCTCATTGTATAGGGGCCAAAAAACTTGCGCTTCTTCTGCAGTAAGGTCAGCCTCTTTAGTGATATAAGCCACGCGCATGGCATCAATTTTTTCATGGTGAGCTTCGCGCTTACTTTCTCTTTGTCCAAAGCTTACAAAAGAAGCGAGAGAAAGGACGATTAAAAGTGTCTTTTTCATTTTTCTATTATTTTTCTAATTCTGAAATTGAGAATTCATCCATGTGTTCATCTACATATTCATATAGAGATTCATCGGTCATGGTTTCAAAAATATCTACATTTTCTGCCTCAGCGGTTAACTGAGAAAGCTGAATGTCATTCAAATAGAGCTCTAAATAGGTCTCTAGGTCTTCATCGCTCAACCTCCCTAGGTTAAAGGTCTCGGTAGAAGGGTTAGAGGTCTTTTGAAAGGGAATCATTAATAGCAATGCTACCGCAGCTGCAACACTGGTTATTTTCACCCACCTTTTCTTCACAAAGACCGGTTTTAGCGCAACTTCGTTTTGAGGAATTTTTTTTAGATTACTCTTTAAATCTTCAAAATATCCCTCAGGGGTTTCAAATATGTTTTTTCGCTCGGGTTTCATTACAACTATTTGACGGTTAAAAGTCCAGTGGGTTTAATTCAGTAGAAATATTTTCTTTAATTTTTTTCACCGCGTGATGGTAGTTGGCCTTTAATCCTCCTTCAGTACCACCAATAATTCCCGCAATTTGACCAAAAGTCATGTTCTGAAAATACTTCATTTTAAAAACAAGTTTTTGCTTTTCAGGAAGCTCTTCAACCGCGTTGAGTAGCTTTTTATGAAGGTCATCACCATTAAAGTAAGGTTCAGAAAGAGCTTCGTTTACGAATTCAATCGGGGTAGCGTTTTTTGCTTTTAGCTTTCTCAATTGGTCAAGACTTTGGTTGGTGACAATCCGAAAGGTCCAGGTGAAAACTTTTGAATCTCCCTGAAACCTCGGAAGGTTTTTCCAAATCTTTACAAATGAATTTTGAAGGGCATCATTGGCTTCTTCATGCTCTAGAAGGATGTTTCTAGCTTGAAAATACAAAGGCTTTGAATAGGCGTCAACAATGGCGTTGAATGCCTTTTCAAAATTTCTTGCATTAATGAATTCTAGAATTTCTTTCTCCTCCATGGTAATGAGTTACTCATTTTGACGGAAGGTAGAGGAAAAGGTTTAATGAGTTTTTTTGCTATTCACTCCTTTTTCTGCATCCTTCCATAAATTGTCGTTGGGAACGGGAGCGGTAATTTTTAATTTTTCGCCCGAGGTAGGATGATCAAATTCTAAATATCTAGCGTGCAAACAAATGCTAGCATCAGGATTGGTTCTGTGGGCTCCGTACTTTACATCTCCTTTAATGCTCCAACCACGATGGCTTAACTGAACTCTGATTTGGTGATGTCTACCAGTTTCTAGTGCTACCTCTACTAAGAAGTATTTTTTTAACGAATAGAGTAATTGGTAACTCAAAGCTGCTTTTTGCGCACCTGGTTGTTGAGGGTCTACCACAAAAGATTTATTCCTTTTTTCGTTCTTAGCCAAATAGTTCTCTAGCCTTCCAAGACTGGGGATGGGCTTTTTTTCTACCAAAGCCCAGTAGGTTTTATTGACCTTTCTGTCGTGAAAAATCTTGTTGACACGAGCTAAAGCTTTACTCGTTTTTGCAAATACAACAATTCCAGAGGTCGGTCGGTCTAACCTGTGAGGAAGTCCTAGGTAGACATTTCCAGGCTTGTCGTATTTTACCTTGATGTATTCTTTGATCTTATCAGAAAGCGGAACATCACCTGTTTTATCACCTTGAACAATTTCGCCGGAAGGCTTATTGACAATAATTAGGTGATTGTCTTCGTATAGAATAATATCTTGTATCAATACTTTTCTGATTGATTCGGGAAGTCGACCGTTTTGACATCATTTACATACTGCTGAACAGCACCCGTGATATCCTCAAATAGGCTTAAATACCTTCTTAAAAATCGTGGATTGAATTCATGGGTCATGCCCAACATATCATGCAAAACCAAAACTTGTCCGTCTACATCTGGACCCGCCCCAATGCCAATTACCGGAATTGTTAGATTTTCTGCGACCTTTTTGGCTAATTCAGAAGGAATCTTTTCTAGAACTAATGCAAAACACCCAGCTCTCTCTAGTGTTTTTGCATCCTGTATCAATTTTTCAGCTTCTTCTTCCTCCTTGGCCCTAACCGAGTAGGTACCAAATTTATAAATGGATTGTGGCGTTAATCCTAGGTGCCCCATTACAGGAATTCCCGCAGTTAAAATTCGCTCAATACTGGTTAAAATTTCAATCCCCCCTTCTAGTTTTACCGCATGACCACCAGACTCTTTCATGATTCTAATGGCAGAACTCAAGGCTTCTTTACTGTTACCCTGGTATGATCCGAAGGGAAGGTCAACCACTACCAAGGCTCTGTCTACCGCTCTTACTACCGATGACGCATGGTAAATCATTTGGTCTAGGGTAATGGGCAAGGTGGTTTCATGTCCTGCCATGACATTACTTGCAGAATCACCGACTAAGATGACGTCAATACCTGCATGATCTATGATTTTGGCCAAGGTAAAGTCATAAGCAGTTAGCATGCTTATTTTTTCACCTTTCCTCTTCATTTCTTGAACCGAATTGGTGGTGATTTTCTTGAATTCAGATTTTGCGATTGACATGATAGTGTGTTTTAGCACTTCAAAAATATGAAATTTTAAGGGGCCATTATCTATAATCCATTTTAGTTATCTTTGTTTCCCACACAAAGTGAATGAAAACAGATATGAAAAACTTATTCCTCTTTGGTTTTTTATCAGTTCTTGCGTTAACATCATGTAACAATGATTTAAACGTCAACGCAGACTATAAAGAATCAGCCATTGTATACGGAATTATTAGACCTTCTTTAGATACTCAGTGGGTGAGAATTCACCGTTCTTATATGGGTGATCAAGGCGCTCAAGGCGGAAATAGCAATCCAGACTCTATTTACTTTAATCAGTTAGACGTAAAGGTTTTAGTAAAGAAAAACGGATCTGTTCAAAATACCATTCAACTGGTTAGAGATTCAACTTCTAAAGACCTTGATGAAGGGTATTTTACCACAGACGGGTACCACCTATACAGATTTCAAGAACCCATAGATGTTGATGCTAAGTATGTAATTGAGATTATTAAGCCGGATAGCTCTTTAGTTTATGGGGAAACTCCCATCGTGAAAAACATGAGTTTACTTAGTCCTGGGTTTAGCCGTTTAAACTTTGCCGGGCCAAACGGTCAGGATATCACGGTGACCAGTCCTGAGAACGGAAGAATCTTTCAAGGGTTCATCAGGTTTCACTACAAAGAACAAAATCGCTTTGTTTACTCAGATACGGCAAGTAAATATGTAGATTACCAATTGAACACAAATTATTCAAATTCAATTGATGGAAATGGTAAAGACATTTCTCAAAATGTGAATTACTCTGCGTTTTTCGGATTTTTGAAAACCCAATTAGACCCTGATCCAAACATAAATCGCTTTTTTAAGAGCTGCGACATATACATTCAGTGTGGTGCAGATGATTTCGCCACTTATTTAAATGTTACAAAGCCTTCTACAGGAATAGTTCAAGATAGACCGAACTTTACCAATCTAACCAATGGTTTGGGAATTTTCTCTTCTATCAATGATCTAGAGTCAAAGAATTTTGAATTGAGTCCTAGGACATTAGACTCCTTGTACAACGGTCTTTTGCTTTGCGACTATCGCTTCGGCAGGTTGTTTGGGTTAGACACCCTTTACTGCCAATAAGACATTTTGTCGTATAGAATATGACGAACTATACAGAATCCTGCCAGAATGATGGCAGGATTTTTTTGTTTTGGGCTGTGGCATAGTGATTGACCATAAGCCAATGTTAAATTGAAAATTTTTAAATCAACCATAGAATCATGGGTAAAATAATTGGAATTGACTTAGGAACCACAAACTCTTGTGTTGCGGTAATGGAGGGTAACGAGCCCGTTGTTATTCCCAACAGTGAAGGTAAAAGAACTACACCTTCCGTGGTAGCCTTTGTTGAAAACGGAGAAAGAAAAGTTGGTGATCCTGCAAAACGTCAGGCCATTACTAACCCAACAAAAACGATTAGTTCTATTAAGCGCTTCATGGGGGAGCCTTTTGACAATATTTCAAAAGAAGCTGGCCGTGTACCTTATAAAGTCGTTAAAGGAGATAACAATACCCCAAGAGTAGATATTGATGGTAGAATGTATACTCCACAAGAATTGTCAGCAATGATTCTTCAAAAAATGAAGAAAACGGCTGAAGATTACTTAGGACAAGATGTAACAGAGGCCGTTGTAACGGTTCCTGCATACTTCAATGATAGCCAGAGACAAGCTACTAAAGAAGCTGGAGAAATTGCCGGTTTAAAAGTTAGACGTATCATTAACGAGCCAACAGCTGCTGCGTTAGCGTACGGAATTGACAAGAAAGGTCAAGATTTAACGGTAGCTGTATTTGACTTGGGTGGGGGTACACACGATGTATCTATCCTTGAGTTAGGTGACGGTGTATTTGAAGTGAAATCTACAGACGGTGATACTCACTTAGGGGGAGATGACTTTGACCAAAGAGTGATTGATTGGTTAGCTGACGAGTTTAAGAAGGAAGAAGATATGGATCTTAAATCTGATCCTATGGCACTTCAACGTCTTAAAGAAGCAGCAGAAAAAGCTAAGATTGAATTGTCTTCAAGCTCTAGCACTGAGATTAACTTACCTTATATTACGGCTACAGCTAGTGGACCTAAACACTTGGTAAGAACTCTTTCTAAGAGTCAGTTTGATCAATTGACCTCTGACTTGGTAGATAGATCTATTGAACCTTGTCGTTCAGCTCTTAAGAGTGCAGGTTTATCAGTAGGAGATATTGATCAGATTATCCTTGTAGGGGGATCAACTCGTATTCCTGCGGTTCAAGATGCAGTGAAAAAATTCTTTGGAAAAGAGCCTTCAAAAGGAGTTAACCCAGATGAGGTGGTTGCGATTGGAGCTTCTATTCAAGGAGGAGTTTTAGCAGGAGATGTACAAGATGTATTGCTTCTTGATGTTACTCCACTTTCTTTAGGTATTGAAACTATGGGAGGTGTATTTACAAAGTTGATCGAAGCGAATACTACCATCCCTACTAAGAAATCAGAGACCTTCTCTACAGCATCAGACAACCAGCCTTCGGTACAAATTAATATTGGCCAAGGAGAACGTCCGATGTATGCTGATAACAAAACACTAGGAACGTTCCACTTAGATGGAATTCCACCAGCCCCAAGAGGAGTTCCTCAGGTTGAAGTGACTTTTGACATTGACGCAAACGGTATTTTACACGTTTCTGCAAAAGATAAAGCCACCAATAAAGAACAGTCTATTCGCATTGAATCTTCTTCAGGTTTATCTCAAGAAGAAATTGATAAGATGAGAAGCGAGGCAGAAGCGAATGCAGAAGCTGACAAAGCAGCTAAAGAATTGGTAGATAAAATCAACGGAGCTGATGCAATGATTTTCCAAACGGAAAAACAATTGAAAGAATTCGGAGATAAATTATCTGAGCCAAATAAAACGGCTATTGAAGGAGCCTTAGAAGAATTGAAAAAAGCCCATGAATCTAAAGACGTAGCACAGATTGATGCTGCTATGGAAAAGATTAATGAAGCTTGGAAAAATGCTTCTGAGGAAATGTACAAAGCTCAACAAGAAGCGGGTGCAGAAGGCGGAAGTCCAGAAGGCGGAAGTCCAGAAGGCGGCGCAGGATCTGCTGATGATGTAACGGATGTTGACTTTGAAGAAGTTAAATAATCTTTCACACGATAAAGAAAAAGGCCACTCAACAGAGTGGCCTTTTTTTTATGTCTTATAAAACGATCCCATCTTATCTTGAATACCCTTCCTCATTTCCATGAGGTCTAAAGCGTAGGCTTCCAATTCTTTTTCTCTTGTGGTTTGTGGAATGAATTTAGGGACATTCACCGTTTGTCCCGTTTCATCTACCGCAGCAAAAACAATGACGCAGTGGCAGCAAAGCTGTGACTTTTCACTTTTTATAGACCTTGACCTTACCTCTACATTTAGGTGCATACTAGAGTTTCCGGTATAGATTAATTCAGAAGTGACATCAACAAAGCTTCCTATTCTAATAGGAGCCAAAAATCGAATTCCCCCAACGTAAACGGTAACAGAATAAAATCCTGACCACTGAACGGCATTGGCTTATCCTGCCTGATCTATCCATTTCATGACTTCCCCTCCGTGAACCTTTCCTCCGAAATTAACGGTATTGGGTTCGGCTAAAAAGGACATGTGTACACTTTTCTTTTCCTTATAGATTTATTTTTTTCCCCGAAAGGGTAAATATTATTTAGACTCTTCTTGTAGAGGAGCTATTTTTATTGAGAAAATGGCAAATAGCATGGTCATCAACGGAGAAAGCAGGTTGAAAAACGCATAGATGAAATATTCGCCAGTCGCAACGCCTAAAACCCCGCTTTGATAAGCTCCACAAGTGTTCCAAGGTACAAGGACACTGGTAACCGTTCCGGAATCTTCTAGGGTTCTACTCAGGTTTTCAGGTGCCAATTTTCTGTCTCTATAAAGATCTTTGAACATCCTTCCAGGAATGACAATGGCCAAATACTGGTCAGAGGCAGAGATGTTTACAATGCCACAAGTTGCTGCGGTGGTGAAAATTAACGAAGCCGTGCCTTTCGCAATACTTGCCAGGGCAGAGGTTATTCGCGACAAGAATCCAGTAGCTTCCATAGACCCCCCGAAAACCATGGCAGAAAGAATTAGCCAAATGGTGTTTAGCATCCCTGCCATTCCGCTTGATGAAAGTAGTGATGAAATGGTCTCGTTGGGGGTTGAAATGGTCACGTCATATGACATGCTTTGCATGACTGCTTTGTAAGAAGAGTACAAGTACGAGTCGTACCCGCCAATTTCTGATATTATTTGAGGCTGAAAAATCAAGGCGAAAACGGCCGCCAAAATAATGCCTGCAAAAAGTGCAATGAGTGAATCGACCTTTTTAATGATTAAAAAAACCACCGTTGCGGGTACTACAAAAAGGAACAGTGAAATGGAGAACTTGTCTTCAATGGCCGATTGTATGGCGGTTATTTTTGCGGAGTTAATCTCCGTCGCTTCAAGACTAAATCCTAAAAAGAGGAATATAATTAAGGTAAGAACAATGGAGGGAATGGTGGTATACGCCATGTACCTAATGTGGGTAAACAAATCGGTGCCAGCCATGGCGGGGGCAAGGTTGGTTGTGTCTGAAAGCGGAGACATTTTATCCCCAAAATAAGCCCCAGAAATTATGGCTCCAGCAACCATGGCGGTGTCAATTCCCATTGCGTTACCTATGGCAATTAAAGCAATACCTACGGTGGCGGTGGTAGACCAACTACTCCCCGTTGCAATAGAAACCATTGCACAAATTAATACGGTGGTAATGAGGAAATACGTCGGATTTAAAACCTCTAATCCGTAATAAACCATGGCAGGGATAACGCCGCTGATTAGCCAAGTACCCGAAAGGGCACCAATTAATAAAAGTATAATGATGGGCTTGGTGGTTTCGGAAATATTGTCTCTGATAGATTCAATGATTTGATCAAAGGTGGTCCCGTTTAGCATTCCAATCAAAGTGGCAAAAGCCGCAGAAAGCAATAGAACCATTTGATTGGTACCCGATAGGGCGTCATCGCCAAATACCTCCTTTACATTGAACCACAAGACAACAATTAAAAATAAAATAGGTGCGATAGAAATGGCTAATGACGGACGTTTTGTAGTATTCATCTATGTGGATCAATCGGTTTTTTTGTGCTTTGCCCCCCAAGGTATAAAATCCTTGTTGAAATGAGTGAAATCGATTGTTGTTGAGATAAAAAATTGTGGTCGGTGTTTGAGGTGCTACCTTTAACCTGGGGACAGGGGTGCTGTCCCCGGGGGGAATTTTAGGCACTCGCCAGAGAACCCACTCAAGCCATTACACCCTCCTTTGAGAGAATACCGTCTCCCCAAAAAAAAGCACCCAATCGGGTGCTTTTTAATATTTATAAAATGGTCGTTTATAAAACTCCAACCACTTTCATACAATCCACCATTTTCTGGTAGGTTCTTTCAATATTTTGGTCTAGACCAATAGAGAATCTAATGATGCCATCACTTAGTCCCATTTCTTTTTGTTCGTCTTCTGGAATTTCAGATGAGGTTGAGCTTCCTGGCGCTGAGAACAAGGTCTTGCTAAATCCAAGACTTACGGCAAGGTAACCGATGTTGTTTTTTTGCATTTCCTCCATCAATTGATTGGCCTTAGCTAAGGTTCCTAAATCAATGTAGAACATTCCTCCAAATCCGAACTCTTCATTGATAAGTTCTTTGAAAAGCTCGTGCTGTGGGTGGCTTTTTAGTCCTGGGTATTTCACCGTTAAACCAAGTGCTTCTAACTTTTCAGAGATATACATTGCATTGCGACTATGTCTTTCCATTCTTACCGGAAGGGTTCTTAAGTTTTTAAGAATAGAAGCTGATCTCAAGGTGTCTTGGCTAGGACCTAAAAGCATAGCAGCTCCTGAATTTACATCCATCATTGAGGCTACAAACTCTTTAGAACCACAAGCAACTCCGCCTACCGCATCACTCGTACCATTGATAAACTTCGTCAAACTGTGAATCACTACATCAGCACCGTAGCTGGCAGGAGTAATGAGTAGTGGCGTAAAGGTGTTGTCTACGACAAAGGTTGCATTGGCCGCCTTGGCAATTTTTGAAATTTCGGGCAAGTTTGATACTTCCAAAAGGGGATTTGAAAGTGCTTCACAATAAATCACCTTTGTTTTATCGGTAACCGCAGCCTGAATTTTATCTAGATCAGTAGAGTCTACAAAGTGAACCTTGATGTTGAATTTGGGTAAAAAGTTTTTGAAAAAAGCATAAGTACCTCCGTAAATGGTTCTACTAGAAATGATTTCATCTCCTGATTGACACAGTTGAAGAATGACACTAGAAATTGATCCCATTCCAGAGGCTGCACAATGGCCTGCTTCTGTTCCTTCCATGCCTGCAAGGGCATCTCCTAAATACTTGTTGTTCGGATTGGTATGTCTAGAATATAGGTAACAGCCTTCTTTTTCAATTTCAAAAAGTTCCTCCATAGTAGAGGCATGTAAAAATGTAAAGGTTGATGAATCTTCAATAGATGGATTTACTCCTCCAAATTCACCAAAGTTTTGTAGATCCAATATGGCATCTGCTGGATTGTGTTTTTTCATGGCTATATCTTTATTTGTTTTTTATTCTCTTTATCATTTTCTGGAGGGTAAAGGTAGGTAAACCCACCACATTAAAATAGGACCCCTTTATACTTTTAATGCCTACCATTCCTATCCACTCTTGAATTCCATAAGCCCCGGCTTTGTCAAGGGGCTTGTAGTTTTCTACATAATAGTCGATTTCAGCAGGGGTAAGCTTGGCAAAGGTAACTTCTGTAATTTCATGTTCCACCCAATGTTCTGTTTGAGTCATCAAACAAATGCCCGAAATAACTTCATGAGTATTTCCAGACAGGGCAGAGATCATTTTTTTTGCTTGGTCTAAATTGGCGGGTTTGCCCAATCGCTGATTTTCAAACCAAACTTCAGTATCACTGGTAATTAGAATTTCATTAGGACCTAGAGAGCTTCTTAAGCTCAGGGCTTTTTGGTGGGCAATGTGCTCTACGGTTTGCGGTCCATTGAAATGGGAAGGGGCACTTTCATCAATATCGGCAACTCTAACCTCAAAGGAAAGACCAAAGTCTTGAAGTAATTGTTTCCTTCTTGGCGAAGCCGACCCTAAAATCCATTGGTATTCCATTCTTCTAGTTTATTGATTGAAAAACAAGCCAGGTAAAGTACACAACACTAAAAATCCCAAAAACCATTATTCCCTTAATTAAGGCTGAAATGAATTTGTAATCTTTGGCATTCTTTCCTCTCCATAGTAAAATAAGGGTAGAAAAAATGGGCGCCACTAAAGTTGCCATCGTATATATCCAAACCTTAGTTTGTCCGGCAGATTGTTTTAAAAAGAAAACCAATCCTAAAAGCGTAAGTGCGGTAAATACAGAGAATACCACCTTGGCAGTAGTGATTCCCCAAGCTATGGGCATGGTTCTAAGTCCCGCCGATTGATCTCCTTCCACATCTTGAAGGTCTTTGACAATTTCTCTCATCATGGTAACCGTAAAGCTAAAGAGAGAATATCCTAAAAATACATAGAGAAAGCCTCTGTCAATCTCCCATTCTTCTGGCTTCATTATCGGAATAAAATCAAAAATTGGCAGGATTAATAGGGTTATCCCAGATAAAAAGGCAATGATAAGGTTACCAACAAGGGGTTTCCCTTTAAAGTGATTGCTGTATACCCACAAAAGGGCTACTAGAACAAAATGGATAGATGCAAAAGAAGTGTAACCAATTCTCCAGCCTAAATAATATCCCAAACCAAGCCCTAGCCCAAATAATCCTATCATAAGATTTGAGGCTGTACTTTCTTTTATAGAATGGTTAATGAATACTTTTTTGGGCTTGTTTACCTTGTCAATCTCAAGGTCTTGAATGTCGTTGATAATGTAACCTCCACTCATTATGGATAAGATACTTACTACCAATAGAATGAAATCTAAGGTTGATAGCGCCGTTTCCATGTTGAGTGGAATCATAAACCCATACCTAAAGGCAATAAATATAAAGGCGGTTATCAATAAATTAGGCCAGCGAACCAACTTTAAATATTTCATACTTACCAAGTGTGATCTCCTTCTTTCATCCAGTTTCCTTGAACCTTCAAGGTCTGTTCAATAACATCTCTTACACAACCTTTCCCACCGTTTTTAGGAGATACGTAGTCGCAGATTGCTTTGATCTCTGGAGCGGCATCACTTGGGCAGGTGGCCACACCCACGGCTTGTAATACCTCGAAATCGGGCATATCATCGCCCATGTACAATACGTTTTCTGCTTTGAGATCGTAGATGGCCTCTAGTTCTCTGTAGTCGTCAATTTTATCACTTGACCCAAGGTATACATCTGTAATTCCTAATCCTTGAAGTCTTTGTTTCACCGATTGGCTTCTTCCTCCTGTAATAATTGCTACGCGGTATCCTTTCCTTATGGCCAGCTGAAGAATATACCCCTCCTTGGAATGAAAAGTTCTGATGGGTTCTTCGTTGGGCATTAACTGAATCGTGCCATCGGTCAAAACTCCATCAACATCAAAAACAAAGGTGTTAACCTTGTTAAGTAGCTCTTTATAATTCTTTTTCATTTTTCTTTTCGTCTAAATCTTCTATACTCTTAGATAGAAGTTTATATATAGGTTCTAGCTCAGAATTTTTTAACATTTCCAGGTGCTTGCCGATAATCTTGTGGTCCCTTCTTTTGGCGGGTCCAGTTTGAGCATTTTTATAATTATCAGAAAACGCTTTGTTCATCGTTTCTTCAACCAGAGCACGGTAGATTTCAAAATTTACTTCATTTTCTTCCGAGTGGTTTCTAGCAAGTTCTAGTAAATGATTGACAAAATTGTTAACGACCACCGCGTTGAGGTGCATCCACACTTTTTGCTCACCAGTCAATGAAAAGGGTTTGTTGCCCAAGTGATAGATTAATTGTTTAACCTCTTCTTGGGTTACGGGTGAATCACCGTCAAATAAGATGGGCACCTTAGAAAAATCTAAATCAATGGACTTTGAAAAGGTTTGTAGGGGATAAAAAATACCCACGCGTTGTTTAGATTCAAATACTTCCAATCCGAGAGATCCACTGGTGTGCAATATCAGCTGATCGCGTTGTGGCAAGCTTTCAATCACGGTTTTTACGGCATCATCTGAAACCGCAATGAGAGTGATATCAGCAGCCGGTAAAGACTTGATGCTCTCAACTGCCATTGAATTGACAGATTTAGCTAGGGTGGTAGCATGAGAAAATGTCTTGCTGTAAATCCCTGTTATTTCAAAGCCGCTTTGATGAAAAATCCTAGCTAAATGCGACGCCACATTTCCCGAACCAATGATGTTTATGGTATGGAACGGGTAAGACATTAAGCGTTAGATTTAATTCTCTGATAAATTGAAATTACCGTACCAATAGCCATTGCAAAACAACCTATCCACAACAAGTTGATGAACGGGAAGATGATGGCCTTAATGATAATGATCTCAGGTTCTTCCTCGTTTTTAGTAAACGCTTTGAGGGTGATTTTTCCTGTTTCGGGATCTACCTTGTCAAAGTTTAACTTGATACCCATTTCTGAAATCTCATCCTCAATATGTCCGATGGTATTACCTTCTAAGGTTAAGATGGGCATGGCACTATAAACATTCCCATCCATATTGTAAATACTGATTTTTGCTACCAGCAGAAGGTTGGGATTTTTAGGATCTTGAGAGTTTGTTACATCAAAAGCAATGCTGTCAAAAACCAAAAATGAATTGGCATAAATCACAGAATCTCCTCGTCCCATTACAATCTCAGACTCTTCAGACCAAGGGGCGTTTTTTTCTTCCGCCGGACGAAGGTCAGCATAAGTTACATGCGTATAAAGGTCATAGGTAAGATTGTGCAAGGTGGCAGGCTCGGCATTGTTACCCATTTGCTCATTGATCAGAATGGGTGGGGAGAGGCTAAAATCCGGATGGTTTACATTCTTTTTGAAGAAATCTAATTGGTAGTAATTGTGGGTGCCTTCAAATTTTTCACCCACCCAAGTAACTTTGTATTCCCCTAACTGTACGGTGTCATTGAGTTCAATCAATACATTTTCGTTGGCTGGGAAATTTTTGTGAATGTACTCATCACTTTTAGAAATGATTTCTTTCTTGAAATTTGAAATCAATGATCCTAGAATGATTAATCCAAACCCGATATGGGCGAGTGATGGACCCATTAGTTTCAACTTGCCTTTTAAGAGGCTGATCCAAAAATCTAAATTTCCAAAAATGGCAAAGTATGAGGTGAACAACAATAACACGTGTAGTAGCGCATTGCTTTCATCAAAGAAATTTAACCCGTAAGCCGTAACAATAGTAAGGGTCAATGAAACGATTACGGATCTTATAACCTTTTTAAAGGCAACGTTAGGGGTGTCCTTATATCGCAGAAAATGCGAAATACCAACCAATAGGGTAATGACAATCGCAAAGGGAACTTGAATTTTATTGTAGTGACCTATGGCATCGGTTGGAGGAGCAATTTTTTCTTGTAACAGGGGAATCCATCCATCGGGCCCGATCAAACTGTTGTTTACAGGAATGGATGTGGTAAAGGTTATTTGAAGTGCTGAAATTAACAATACCAGCTGGCCGATAAACATCCAATAATCTCTACTTGAAAGTGACTCATCATTCTTTCCTTTTGGCATTTTACCCATTTTCGCAAAGAAAATTGCAAAGGCAATGACGGTAAAAAATAGTAGGTAAATAAGTAGTTGACCAGAAAGTCCTAGGTCTACAAAGGCATGGACAGAAGAATCACCTAATACTCCAGATCTTGTTAAAAACGTTGAATATAAAATCAGAATAAATGACAAGATGCTGAACACAATCGCCGAGCGAGTGTATCCGCCACGGTTTTTGTCAATGATTAAAAGGTGACCCGCACCTACCATCACCAACCAGGGCACAAGGCTTGAATTTTCTACAGGATCCCAGGCCCAAAATCCACCAAAGCTCAATGCTTCATAGGCCCAAGCACCTCCCATTAAAATTCCGGTTCCTAAAATCATTACCGAAAAGAAGGCCCATGGAATGGCTGGCTTTAACCAAGTTGAATAATCGTTTTTGACCATTGCCGCTATGGCAAAGGCGAAGTGAATTAAGGTAGAGGCAAACCCTAAGAAGAGTGTGGGGGGATGAATGGTCATCCAATAGTTTTGAAGAAGAGGATTTAACCCGGAACCATCTAAGAAGGCAGGAATCATTTGAAGGTAATCCTTCATCTGAACCCATGGTAGGCTTAAATTCTCGGGTAATTCTCTTACCAAGATAAATGGGCTTTGCCCGATTTTAAGTCCGCCGAGGTAAACCCCCATAACCATACTTGCCAAAAAGGCTTGTACCAAACAAAGGATAATCATGGTGGAGGCTTCCCATTTTTTGGCAGTTTTTAATAGCACAAAACCCAATACGGCGTGCCAGAACAACCATAAGATGAAACTGCCTTCTTGTCCTTCCCAAAAGGCAGAAAATAAATACTTAGGGGGTAAATCTAGTGAGGTGTGTTTCCACACGTAATCGTATTCAAAGTAATGGTTGGCCATCATGAAAAACAGCGTGCCAACTACAGAGAATACAGCTAATAGATGGACGTAAAATGAAATTCTAGCAAAAGACTTCCATGAACTATCGGTTGTGTTTTTTTCTGATTTGAAATAGGCAAATGCAGCGATTAATGCCGAAACAAATGCAAGAATTACAGAAAACCTTCCAAGGTTTCCAGCCCATAAATGTTCTCCTATGTAATCCATTTATTCTGTGTAAGAATTGTTAGAACCCGCCATTTGGTTTTGCTCGTTGTATTTAGACGGACACTTCATTAAAATTTCTGAAGCAACAAATACTGAGTCGGTAGAAACACCTTTCATGGTAATTTCTTCTGATCTTTCAAAGTCGGTGGGTTTAGGTTGGTTGTAAATAACCACCTTTTTTTCTCCCGCCTTATCTATGGCAGTAAAGGTGAAAATCGATTTTCTCGCATCGAAGTTCATATCTGCCTCTTTATCTAAATAGCCCACCACGGTAAAGGTTTGGCCTTTGTTATTGTCAGCCAGTTCAAAGTTTGCATAGGTACTTGCATCAAAATAGGTCCACATAATAGATCCTACTAAGATGGCTGAGAATATGATGAGTACGATGTGTGTCTTTTTCATTTTTCCTTTTTCAAATTTGAAACCTATGATTCTTTGGTTTCTTTCTCAGCTAGTTTGGTGATTTTTCTGTCTATGGTGAAAAGGTATATGGCCATTCCGATGAAAATCGTCAAGGCCACAGCAACCACAACATAGATTTTTCCTTCCGCTCTGAAGTTATCGGCCATTTCTACGGCAGGTCTTTGTGCAGAAGCTGTTAGGGAAAGAAGGGCGGCAAATACCGCTGCTAATGTTTTATTGAATGGAGTCATAAATTTCATTTTGACTGCTTTTATTTTTATCGTTCAGGACTGAGAATTTTATCTTCACCTGTGAAACCCATATTCCAAAGAGAATCCAGCCAATACAAGCGGGATAAAAAACCATTCTCATGGAAG
This sequence comes from uncultured Schleiferiaceae bacterium, assembly GCA_965661055.1. Classification (GTDB taxonomy): domain Bacteria; phylum Bacteroidota; class Bacteroidia; order Flavobacteriales; family Schleiferiaceae; genus CBFHSF01. The sequence continues at coordinate 17,347 of CBFICS010000017.1, forward strand.
AGTCCATATCGTAATTGTTAAACCCTGGATTACCCCCGTTGCCTGGGTGCAAGCTATCGGTTAGTCTGGGTAAAATTCCAATGAAAACAATCATCAATACAAAGGCGAAAATATTATAAACAGCAGAGATTCTAGCTTTGTTTTCAGGATCTTCTAGGCTACCTCTTAAGATGAAATAGGCCAGGTAAATAATCATGGTAATGGCGGTACCGTTTAATTTCGGATCGTTTGTCCATGGAGAACCCCAGGTGAAATTTGCCCAAATCATCCCAGTGATTAATCCAAGGGTGGCGAAGACCATTCCGGTTTCTGCAAATTGTGAGGCCCTAATGTCAGAGTATCTTGAGCTATCAGAAAGTACCTTTATGCTGTAAACTAATGAACCTGTCATCATTCCTAGCATGGCAAACCACATTACTACATGAAAGTACAAGTTTCTAATGGTTTCATTAAGGATGGGGAGTTTGGGTACATCGCCTAAAAATCCCATGATAATGCTGTACGAAATGAGAAGTACAGAGGCTATTTTCCACCAATTTTTCATAGTCTAATTTAATCCCTCCAAATGTAAGGAAATAATAAGAAAGACAGGGTAACTATTAAGAGGTTAAGTAAGACAATTACCCCAATTAATGATATGTTTTCTAGAATGGATAATCCAAAAATTGCTTGGGTAGATATTTCTACCAAAGTAATAACTAAGGGAAGCAATAAGGGAATACTTAGCACAGCCATTAAGGTTGCGTTGTTGTTTGCTTTAGACGCAATGCCTGCCACCATGGTCAATAAGCTAGAAAAACCGGTTGACCCCAAGATTAAGGTGATTAAAAACAAGCCTTGGTTTTTCACAGGGTTGCCCAGCAAAAGGCTGAAGAACAGGTAGGTAAAAAGGACTATAAAGGTGGTTACTAGTCCGTTGTAAATGATTTTACTGATAATGATAGATCGTGCGTCAAAGAGCTGAAAATAGTAATGATAGCGTCCGCCACCTTCATTTTGAAACGAACGGGTTGCCGAGCTTATCGAGGCGAAAATCAAGATAATCCAGAATAGTGCATTCCAAGACCTATAGTCAGATACTTGTTTGAAAACCAAATAAGAAATATAGGTGGTAGAGATAACGTAAAGTAGCACGGAAAAGAAAGAATACTTCTGTCTAAGCTCTAGGGTGAAGTCTTTTTTTACTAATGCCGTTATTTCCTTTACCTTCATATCGAAAACAAAGGTAATAAGAAACAAAATGAGGACCTTAGTGTTAACAAGAAAAAAATATAAAATGAAGATCACATCTATTTTAGCTGCTGCCCTCATGATGGTTTCATGCGGCACCAAAGAAAATTCAACTACAGAGGTAGTGGAACAAAAACCAATTCAAAATGTAAAAAGTATGGCCTCAATTTATGATTACACCGTTAAAGATATTGATGGAAATGATTTTTCATTCTCTAGCTTAAAAGGAAAAAAAGTATTGATAGTGAACACTGCTTCAGAATGTGGTTATACTCCACAGTACGCTCAATTACAAGAGTTATATGAAGCAAAAGGGGGAGATAACTTTACCATTATTGGCTTCCCTTCTAATAATTTTGGAGGTCAAGAGCCGGGGTCATCTGAAGAGATTAAGGCTTTTTGTTCTAAAAATTATGGGGTTACCTTTAAAATGATGAGCAAGGTTAACGCTAAAGGATCTGACATTTCACCCATCTATCAATGGTTGACTCAAAAGAGTTTAAACGGGGTGTCAGACGCTACGGTGAAATGGAATTTTCACAAGTTCTTAATAGATGAAGAAGGGAACTGGGTGGCTCAATTCCCTTCAGGAGTTTCTCCGTTAGATGAAGAAATCATGAATGCGTTATAATTTTTCGCTGAGGTGAACTTTGTAATAAACAAGGACCTTGGGCTGCAGTGCTGAAAGTATTTTTAATACAATTCCCTCTTCAAAACATTTGACCAAATAACCGTCATGAAAACGGTCTGCCCGGATCATGACGGTTATTAACCTGAGTAAAGTGTCGAGGCTTAACGCATCGTAATCACTGTCTTTATCGTTTAATATTTCAGTTCCTTTTACCCATCGGTGCCATTCAAAATCTATCAAAAGTCTCAAACGGTACACTTGGTCATTGAACTCTTTTACTACTTCTGCACTTTTAGTATAAGGAAAAGTGAGAATGCCATTGGGCATTTTTTCTAAAAAATGCGTCTCTCCGAAGCTCTCTGTATTTTCAATTTTTGTAATTAAGTTGAAAATAGGTTCCCACTTTTCTAACGGAAAAACACACCAGTCATACTCGTTATTTTCAATGTGGTTCATAGCCTTTTGTTTTCTACCACAAAGGTCTTAGTAAAAGGGCGTTAATACTTTACTCTGGGTTGCATTAATAAAGACAATCTAAAAACTTTAACAAATGATTCTCAATACTTTATGAGTCAAAACTGATCTATGTCATTATTTGGAATTGACAGAAAAAAAAGATGCTTCCATTCCCGGAAAATAGGATTGCGATAAAAATGGAATTTTCAATCTACACTCTTAAATTTTAATATCTTTAGATAAGAAAAATCTTAGCCATGAGACTGAAAATTTATCCGGATAATCCTCAAGAAAAATACCTTCAAAAGGTTGTTGATTCCTTAAAAAATGGAGAAGTGGTAATCTTGCCTACTGACACCATTTATTGTTTTGCGGCTGACCTTACCAAGGCAAGGGCATTAGAAGAAATGGCAAAGTTAAAAGGGGTGTCTATCAAAGAGGCTGACTTCTCTTTTTTGTTTTCTGATTTGAGCCACCTTTCTGATTACACACTGCAGTTCGATACTTCGGTGTACAAGGTGTTAAAAAGGGGGATTCCCGGCCCTTTTACCTTCATCTTAAAGGCGAATAAAAAGATTCCAAAAATCTTTGGAAAGAGAAAGGATACCGTGGGTATTCGCGTGCCGGATAATTCTATTGTCAAGCAGGTGATTGAAAGACTGGGGCATCCTTTAGCCACGACCAGTATTAAATCTAAAGACGAAATTTTAGAGTATATCACTGACCCGGAACTCATTGATGAGGAATTTGGCGAAAGAGTGGCGGTTGTTGTAGACGGGGGAATGGGCGGTAATCAGGGATCAACAGTGGTTGACTTATCCTCTGGAGAAATAGAAGTTATCAGAGAAGGCCTAGGTGATATCAATACCCTTTCTTAGGGAAGGGCTTTTCCATTTTATCCGCAATAATACTTGGGATCTCTAGCCTCTTTAGTTTGCCGTTTTCTGTTCGTGGCAAAGCATCAACCATAACCATCGCCTTCGGACTTTTATATTTTTCAAGGGGAAGGCTTTCTACGTTTTTTAACTCACTTCCTCTAGTAAGCACCAACATCACTTTCTGACCCCATTGCTCGTCCTCTTTCCAAGAAACTGCAAATTCACCAGTGATATAAGGTGCAAGTGCGCTTTCAATTTCTTCAGGATTTACTTTTACCCCTCCAGAATTTATGATGAAGTCTTTTCGGCCCAACCACTGAAACGAGGTGGGTCCCATCATTTTTATTAAATCGTTAGTGATTAAATTTTCAACGCCAAGCCTTTCGGCGGAAATGACTAGGGTGCCCTCATCAGTCGACTTAATTTTTATGCCGGGAAGGGCGTGATAAAGGTTTTGGGAATCAGAAATTTCACTGAGTGCAATGTGACTTATCGTCTCTGTCATTCCAAAGGTTTGGAATATTTGGGTGTCTGTTTTCGATAAAGAATTTCTTTCTTCCCGCGAAAGCGGTGCCCCCCCAATAATTAGTTTTTTTACCTTTCCTAAACTTTTTACAGAAGACAGGGCTTGAAGCGGAACCATTGCCGCAAATTCTATGGGACCTTCCACTTCATTAAGGGGAGTTCTTGAAGGATCAACTAGGTGAAGGTGAAGTCCGCCGACCAATGCCCTAACCACCATCATTTTGGCGCCAATGTGTTTTAAGTCCATGCAAAGTAGAGCCGAATTTCCAGGGACTAATCCTAAAAATTGAAGGGTAGCCTCAGCAGACGCCCTCATGTGTGCTTTTTTTAAAAATATTTTTTTGGGTTCACCCGTTGAGCCGGAAGTTTGGACTTCTATAGAATCAGTAGGGTCTAACCAGTTCTCAATAAAGCCTTTAAGATCCTTGCCTAAAGAAGAGAAAGGTATATCTTCAAAAGAAATTTCTAGGTTATCTTTGAAAACTTTAAAATCGGGATGATATTTTTCTCTATTAGTAGAAATAATCGATGAATTTGGTATAAACTTTGCTTTCCTTCGACCAAATTACAAAACCGAATAATGCAAATTAATAATGGTTAGAAAATTACTACTCATTTCTATTATTTTCACAGGTATAAAGGCTCACGGGCAATTGGCAAAAATTGTGGATGCTAATACAAAAGACCCCATTGATATGGTCTTTGTTTATTCCCAAAAACACAATGTGACTTCTGACCTAAAAGGTGAATTCAACCTAAGCCCGTTTTCTAAAACAGATACCTTAATATTTCAACATCCCGGATATAAAAGACTGAAATTGGCTGTGAAAGAGGTGAATGAAGCTGATAACTATGTCTTGTTAACCCCTTCTATTGTGGGAATCAATGAAGTGGTGCTTTCTGAAAATAAGTTTGAAACCAATACCGAAGAAATTCCCAAAAGGGTAGAAGTGGTTTCAAAAGAAGCCATTCGCTTTGAAAATCCTCAAACGGCTGCCGATGTATTGGGGGTTAGTAAAAGTGTGTTTATCCAAAAGTCTCAATTGGGGGGTGGGTCTCCGATGATCAGGGGTCTTTCTACTAACCGTGTTTTGTTAGTAGTAGACGGTGTTCGAATGAACAACGCCATTTTCAGAGAAGGTAACCTTCAAAATGTTATCTCGCTAGATGCCAATAGTATTCAACAAACTGAGGTAATACTAGGGCCGGGAAGTGTGATTTACGGTTCAGACGCCCTTGGGGGAGTTATGAATTTCACTACGCTTATGCCCACCTATAGTGCTTCTGAAAAAACTTTGGTTACCGCAAACGGATTGGCGAGATACTCTTCTGCCGCGCAAGAGAAAACGGGGCATTTTGACTTTAACATAGGGGGGAAAAAATGGGCTTGGATGGCCAGTGGAACGTATTCAGACTATGGCGACTTGAAGATGGGATCTAACGGTCCAGAAGAGTACAAAAGGCCCGAGTACGTAGATCAGATAAACGGTAAAGATACGGTGTTGAAGAACGAAGACGATAGAGTACAAAAATTTTCGGGTTACAGTCAACAGAACTATATGACTAAACTGGGGTACAGACCCAATAAGTACTGGCAGTTTACAGTGGCCGGGCACTTTTCTAAAACTTCTGATGTGCCTCGTTATGATAGATTGACGCAGTATAGAAATGGCAGCCTTCGCTATGGTGATTGGTACTACGGACCGCAGCAATGGGCCATGGGTCAGTTTCAAGGTAAGCACACCCAAGAAAATGCAATTTACACGGCCATGAAGTTTAATTTGGCCTATCAAGACTATGGCGAAAGCAGACTTTCTAGAAGCTTTGGCAGTTCCAAAAGAAAAGAGCAGTATGAGGGGGTTAAGGTGTTTACTACAAACCTTGATTTTGAAAAAGAGATCTCGCCCGCTTTCCATTTTTACTATGGCGCCAATGCTACCTTTAATACGGTTTCGTCTAGGGCTCAATTCACAGAAAATGGTGCAGTGGTTGCCGGCGATCCCGGCACGCGATATCCCAACGGTTCTGCGTGGAATAGCCAAGGTGTGTATGTTGACGGTAGTTATGATTTAGGTCGTGGCTGGACCGCTGACGCGGGAATGAGGTATACCCTGGTTCAGATAAATGCGACTTTTGATCAAAGGTCTCCAGTAGCTGATCCTGTGGTAGAAAACCAGTTTGGTGCCCTGAACGGAATGGTGGGGATAACTAAGAAAACAAACAATGGCTACAGATTTTACGGAAACGTTTCTACGGGATTTAGAGCGCCTAATATTGATGATATAGGAAAAGTGTTTGACTCTGAACCGGGTCAAGTGGTGGTGCCAAACCCCAATTTAAAACCTGAATACCTTACGGGTTTAGAGTTGGGTATGGATAAGAGTTGGAATGATGTAGTTTCTGTTCAGGCTTCTGTTTTCTATACCTATTTAAACGATATTATGGTTAGAAGACCATTCTCTATTAATGGGGTTGATAGTCTTTTATACGATGGTACTTGGTCTTCTATTGACGCGATTCAAAATGCTGAATCGGCAACTATCTACGGATTTTCAGTAGGGGCTAGCGCGGCTTTTACCAAAAACTGGTCGGCTACGGCAAAGTACAACCTCCAAAAGGGAGAAACCAGTGAGGGGGATAACCTAAGACATGTTGCTCCTTCTTTTGGATCTATTGGGGTGGTTTACACCCACGGTTGGTTGAAGGCTGAATTGTATTCAGACTTTAACAGTGAGCTGTCGTATGATAAAATGGCGCCTTCTGAAGTTGACAAAGACTACTTGTATGCTAAAGATAATAATGGCAACCCGTATTCACCTTCTTGGTATACTCTAAATGTAAAAGCGTCCTTCAAGTTAAATCACTATTTAACCGTGATGGGAGGCGTAGAAAATATTACGGATCAATTATACAGACCGTATTCTTCAGGAATTTCAGCCCCGGGAAGAAACTTTATCATTAGCCTAAAAGCAACTATATAGAGAGTTGACTCAGGTCCCACTCGGCATTGGGTCGGTGCCAAATACCTCCTGATTGTACCTCTAATGGACTTTCAAGGTTGTTGGTGTAGAGTGATCCTGTGCCGAGCCCATGGTAAATCGGATTGCCAAGGGTGTAGGTCCATTGTGCCAAGGCATTTAAGCCGATGTTACTTTCTAACGAAGAGGTGATCCACCAACCCATTCCGTTTTCTTCGGCAAGGTTTATCCAATCTTGAGTAGCTTGAATGCCCCCCAATAAACTGGGCTTTAAGACAATGTGCTGCGGAAAAATGGTCTCTATGATTTCTCTTTGTTCAAATTCGTCATAAATACCGTGAAGTTCTTCATCTAAGGCAATGGGTAGGGGTGACTCTTCACAAAGTCTGGCCATTTCTTGTATTTGTCCCGGCGCTATGGGTTGCTCTATGCTGTGAATTTGTAATTCTGCAAGTCTATCTAACACATAAGGGGCGTCTTCTGGAGAAAAAGATCCATTGGCGTCTACGCGCAATTCAAGACTCATGGCATCGTAACGAGATCTTAGCTCTTGTAATAATTCTAATTCTCTTTCAATGCCAATGGCACCTACTTTCATTTTGATACAGGTAAAGCCCTCTTCCAGTCTAGATTCAATTTGATCTTGCATGAAACGCAAATCGCCCATCCAAACCAGGCCATTGATGCGCTGACCTACCAAGCCTTGGGTGAATGAAGAGGGGAATAAAATCTTACGGCCCCCAGATGCTAAATCTAGGTAGGCTTGTTCTAGGGCAAAGCGAATGCTGGGATATTCGGTTAGTTCATGAAAAAGTTCAGAAGGCGACCGATGAATATTATCGCAGGTCCACTGAAGCTTTTGAAGGTAATCGGGTTTGTCATCAGGACTCAACCCTTTGAGCAGTCCGCATTCTCCAACACCTTGTATATCACCTTCTTCAATAATGATGTAATACGCTTGTTTGGTCTTGAGAATTCCACGAGAGGTGCCTGCAGGATTCTTAAATTGAAGATTGTGTGTTTTAAAAAATGCTCTCATCGAATGAATTTTATGCTACCCAAAAACCTATACCAAACAAAATGGAATACAATAGGGTCGATATAGCCAAAGGCTTCAGTAGTTTGTCGATTTGTAAAGGGTCGTTGGTTTTAAATAATTTTATCGTGGTCATGGCAATCAGCGGAAGAGAAAGGGTCCACAGATACCCCCAGGAGCTATCGGTTGTTTTTACCGAATAAAGTATTGATAACCCCACCGATGAAAGAACGAGAAAAAGCTGATACACCTTTGCTTTATTCCTACCGATTCTAGCAGGAATAGACATTTTTCCATGCTTAATGTCGGTTTCTATGTCTCGGGTGTTATTTAGGTTTAAAACGCCGGTGGCTAATAATCCCACGGAAGTGGCCGGAAGAATTATGAGAAAATCTAGTTGGTGAGTTTGAAGAAAATAGGGACCTAAAACGCCAACGTAACCAAAGAAAATCAAGACAAAAATATCACCAAATCCGGCGTAGCCGTAGGCTTTTTTACCCATGGTATATGACATGGCAGACCAAACCGCAAAGGTGCCAAGCACGATGAAAAAGAGGGTGGTGTAGGTCGGAAGGCCTTGGGTAGCCAAAATACTTAGAACCGTACCCGAAATAAAACTGAGGGCCGCGAAAATCCAGACGGCTTTTTTCATCTGAGAAATTGAAATGGCGCCAGATGCTATGGCTCTTGCTTCTCCTTTTCTTTCGTTGTCAGTCCCCTTGAGACCGTCGCCTAAATCATTAGAGAAGTTAGATAAGACTTGGTAAAAAAGTGTGGTAAGTAAACATAAAATGGTGATGGTCCAAGAAAAATTTCCTACTGACCCCGCCAAAAAGCTCCCCAATAATATACAAGAGAAAGCCAAGGGAAGGGTTCTCAATCTCGCGGCGCTAAGCCAACTTTTAATAGAAGTACTATCATGGTTTGTCATGGCGCTAAGGTAAAAAATAGGGCGGTGGTTTGTGGTACAATATTTAATAAAGTAAATTGAAAAAATCAATGAATTCAGAAATTAGAAAAGTCATCGATAAAATTCGCTTGAACTGCAGCTTTATCGATTCTATTAACCAAGGCCATTGGGACTATTACATTCAGTACGATGAGATAGATACCACCTTGAGAGGATTAAACGGAACCAGGACGTATTCTTTTGTAGAAGTTCCGTTGAGGATGGTTTACGCGCCTAAAATCTGGAAGGTGAGCCCATTCATTTCTGCGGGGGTGATTTTTGGAATTCCCATAGAAAATACAGCGACTTGTTATGCTACCATGCATAGAGATATAGCTCCGCTCATTGAATTGACAAAGATTCAATACAGCGCCGAAATTCAATTAGGGGCTACTTACCCCATGACTAACTCATGGTTGCTGAGAGGGTCTGCTCAATATGCAGTAAATGTAAATTCACTGTTCGTCACGGAAGATTTCTCGCAAAAGTATTCTCGCCTCGGACTGCAATTAGGAATTATTTATAGCTTCTAATTAGGTCCAAATTTTTACCTTCATCGGCTCAGGTAATCATATGAGTCAGGTAAGTAAAATTTTGACCTTGGGTAAAATGGTAGAGTTGCTAAAATCTCAACCGTTTACCTCTAAAGAGCAACTAATAAAGTCGTACTCTAGTGAGTACGGTGCCATTAGTGAACGCACCTTGCAGCGCGATTTGAAAAAATTGCGAGAGGAATTTTACATTGAAGTTTCATACAGTAGAAGCCATCACGGCTACTTTATTGAAGAAGACTCTTATTCTTTTATTGACACCCTTTTGCAATTCTCTAGCATTGTTAGAACCACCAATGTCATGGAACGCGTAGTTTCTGGAGGTGACGCCCAAGTAGATATTTTAGATGTTACTGAGTACGGCGATGCCAAAGGGGCCTATTGGATTGAAGACTGCATTGAGGCGATTACTCGTAAAACCAATATTCTTATTCATTATCACCCTTTTGGGAAGGAAACCATGGCTTATAATATGTCTCCGTGGTTGGTAAAGTTCTCTAAAGGTAGGTGGTATGTTTTCGGTCAAGTAGCTGAAAAAGGTGAGAGGGTCTTGGCGATGGATAGGATACAGAAAATAGAAACCGTGGAAACTCCCTACCAAAACCCAAAAAAAGATCCGAAGTCGGTCTTTAAAAACAGCCTGGGCGTCTGGTACGGTGAAGAGGTTGAAGAAGTGGTCATCCGATTTAAAGCTCCCGTCGTGCCTTATCAAAAAACATTACCACTACATCCTACCCAAAAACTAATTACCTCCCATGAAAATGGCGACGCTACCTTTAGCTATGAGCTGAACGTGAATCAAGACCTTATCAATGCCTTAATGGTTTGGGCGGGCGATATTACGGTGGTGAGCCCTTTGTCACTTAAAGAGAAGATTGTGGCGGTAGCCGAAAGAATTAAAAAAAATAATCAATAAATTTTCACACCGACACCCTTTGGCGGTTTAGCACTCTACTTTTACATCATAATTAAAGCAATACATTATGATTACTCTTAGAAATACCACTGCCATTACCTCAGAAAATCCGCAGCAATCATGGATCTCTAACCAAGCTCAGAACAAGATTTACACCTATGCCAAGCTTTCTGAAAACGGAGGTGAAAAAACAGTATTGGTAGAATTGCCTATGTCTGTGGCCGATGACATCATTGATCAGCTCTTTGGCATTGAAACATTTAAATTGTCTTTTGATAAGTTAGAGTACAGCCGTACGATTTCTATTTACGACGGACAAAAATCTATTGATTTGTACTTGGCAAAATCTACCCAGATTGTAGAAGAGTACCCTAGGTTTTACTATCCAGAAGAAGAGGAGATGATCAGAATAGCAGGATAACCTTTACATTATTCGGGAAAAAGGATAACTTTGATTTTATCAAGAATCCTACACCATGAAATTGTTTTCTAAGTCGCTATGTCTAGCCGTTGTATTATTTTTCACTTCCTTTTTTACTTGGGGTCAATTAGAATTTGGCGGACAGTTACGTCCGAGGTTTGAATTTAGAAATGGATTTAAAGAGCCTATTCAAAACGGACAGACTCCTACCGGATTTGTTGAGCAACGGTCAAGAATTTATGTTGACTATAAAAAGGAAAAGTTTAGGGTCCACCTAAACCTTCAAGATGTAAGACTTTGGGGAAACACCCATCAGGTTTACAAGTCTGACGAAAGCCTCTTTAACTTTTATGAGGCTTATGGTGAGTACTACTTCACCGACAAATTCACCATGAAACTGGGTAGAATGGCTCTCGTGTTTAACGATGAGCGATTTTTTGGCGGACTCAACTGGGCCTCACAGGGAAGAAGTCACGACGCGTTGACTTTTTGTTATTCGGCCTCCAATAAATTGTCTTTTTATTTTGGGGGAGCGTACAGCAACCAGGGATTTGAACCCACCTTATTGACTCAAGATTTTTATGGCCGGGCCAATTATAAGCACATGGAGTTTATTTGGGCTCATTTAGGAGAAGATCCTAAAAATAGATTGTCATTCTTGGTTCAAAACGAAGCAAGACAATCTCCCTTAGATTCCTCTTTTAACTACAAACAAACATTTGGAATTGCTGCAAAATCTGACCTGGATAAGTTTTACATCAATACGGTAGCGTTTTTTCAAACGGGTAGAACACAAATCGGAAATGATATTCCTTTTGCCTTTTTACTTTCTGCCGCGGCGACCTTTAAGAATGACTTTTCTCCCGTAACCCTAGGAATCGACTTTTTGTCGGGAACCGAAAGAGGAGCTACGGCTAGCGGTAGTTTTCAACCGTTGTACGGAACCAATCATGCATTTTATGGCCATATGGATTATTTCTACGTCGCCAATTTTCATGGACAAAATCCCATTGGGACCAGCGGGCTTGTCAATGCATACCTGAAATTTGAGAAAAGCCTAAACCCTAAACACAAAGTAAACCTTGATGTCCACGAATTTCTTTCTCCGGTAAACATTTACGATGTGAATGATGACGTTATGAGTCCTCACCTTGGCGTAGAGGTGGATTTATTTTACGAGTACCACATGACCGAAGAGGTAACCTTTACCGCGGGATATTCTCAAATGTTTGCCTCAACCACTATGGATGCGGTTAAGAACGTCAATAACTCCAGTGGATTCAACAATTGGGTGTATTTGATGATAGATTTTACCCCGGTGTTTTTCAGGTCTAACCCCTAATTATCGGGTTCTCCAGGTCAATGACCTAAAAATTTCTCCTACGCAATACTCGTTGAGGTAGTCCGTCCATTCCGGTAAGGGCTGGTCGTCTTTTATGGCCATGGTCACAAACACCCCATTCTTTCCCCCGAAAGGGGGATGAGCCAAAAGGCAAATAACTTGATATTTACCTTCTAATTTCATGCTGGGTTCGTGGTAGTCAGCCTTGGCTTTGTAAATGAAATAGGGGACCCCTTCGTAATTCAACTGCCCAATGTACTCTTCAGAAAGCTCTACATTTTGCTGTTCGTACAAGTTCTGAATTTCGGCCAATTGCTGGTATGAAAACTCAATATATCTATACCCGTTGGCATCTAGGGTGTTGATTCCAAAAGTGATGGTTTGGTCAAGGCTAATCCGACCAGAATCTTGTTTTTCAAGGGTAACGTAGTGGTAATTTGAATTTCCCTTTACGGGAGGGTAGTAGTCCCAGCCCGAGGGATATTTCACTGAAAACTCAGCCAGAGGTAGACCAAAGTCTACACAAAATACACTGTTGATAATGATTTCGTTTTCAGCCTTACAATAATCAATCTTTTGGTCTCCCGACTGACAACTAAATAGAATTGGAAAGAGTAGTAAAGCGAAAAAGCTCTTTTTCATGTTAGCGCATATAATTGAATTCTTCCTTTTTAGGCGGAGAGAAATCCGTTAAATTATAGGTGAAAGATAACATAAAATACTGCCTAAGGGCAAGGGTCTCTTTTTCTTCGATGTAGGTCTCTGTGGCGGTTTGAGAAATGCTGTTGTTCTGATTTAGCAAATCGTAAACCGAAAGGGTGATTTCACCTCTATCTTTTAATATGTACTTTCCGATTCCTAAGTTCCACAAGGTGAATTGATTATCAAAAGATTCAGAATACCCTCCGTAAATTTGGTAGCTCAGGTTGTTGTGAAGTGACCAACCGTCGTAAAAAATCCAGTCGAGTTTTACATTAAAACTTTGGTTAGAATATTGAGTAATCGGTTGATTTGGATTTTTCACCCAGCTAATTCCGGTGTTACTGCTTACGGTAAAATCTACCTTCTCACTAATGTTACTGGTCAGACCCACCCCAAATCCCAGTCCTTGGTTTTCGGTGAAGGTGGTTTGTCCATTTACCTTTCCAGGGATTTTTGATTCAGACCCGTTCAGGCTAAAGTTAAGATTAGAGCTCAACCAATTAAACGGCATACTGTAGCTAATAAAAGTTCTAGAACTTCGGTACCCTGATAAGTTTATGGGCGAGCTAATTTGTGAGCCGGGCGCAATGGTCACCCCGTTAATTACCGTGTCTGATTCGGTAATAAATGATTGGTTGGCTATATAGTTATTGGCAAACTGGGTAGACAAGTAAATAGAAAATTGCTTGGTCTTGTCTTCGTTGGTAAAATTATATCTAGAGAAAAAGCTGTGGCTGTACTGCTGATCTAGTAAGGGGTTACCTGTGTTAAGCTGCAGCGGATTGTTATTGTTTACTACGTTTTGCAATTGACCTACAGAAGGTATGTCTGTGCTAGACCTATACCCCGCCATAATCCTATGGTTTTTCCCTATGGCGTAGCGGGTAAAAAATCTCGGAAGAATATTGTGGTAGGTCTTGTTGATATTGTCTGATTTCGGAAACAAGATCTCGTTGTCTAGCCCTGTGCTTTGACCGTTCAGACTAGCCACAAAAAAGAACTTTCTGCCCAGTCTGTATCGGTAAGACAATCCTACTTGATGGGTGGTAAATCGACTGTCAAAATCATTAGAAAGGGCGGTGTCAATAAGGTAACCCAACCCGTTTTGGTTAGGAGAGTAAAAGGTGATTTGATTTTTACCCCCAAGGTTTTGCTCGTATTCATACTCAACCATTACAGAAGAATTCTCTCCTATGGGTTCTGTAAAACTAACCCCCGATTGAAAAGAGTTGTTTGGGGCTTTTAGCGTGGCGGTTTGGTCTAGCGTATCGGTAACCAAAATACCGTTCTGTAAAAAGGAAGACAATGACCACTGTTGGTTGTCGCCGTTTTGGTTGGCGGTGCTACCTTCTATTTGAATGTTGAATTGTCGACCTTTCTTGTCAAACTTATGGGTATAGTACAACTCACCATCAAAGGTAAAGGCATTGTAGTCGGTAGAAAAGTCATTGTTTAACCCATTGACCATGGCGTCGTTTTGGGTCGTGTTGGCGTCGTTGTAATTGTACCCTGAATTTTCCTGAAAACTAAACCTGGGTAAAAATAAGATTCTGTCTTTTTTGGTTACATCTGAACTCAAACGCACATTGAATCGGTGATTCATGTTGATAGAGCCCAGCGAATCATTAGCGGTATATCGTTGGGTAACATCTCCCGACGGAAAGTAATTTCGGTTGGTATTTGTCAGGTTGTAATTGTCTGAATAATTGAAAAAGTAGCTGCCCACAAAATCGGTAGACTCACCCCACTTGTCTTGGTAGTTAAACCCAAAGGCATGGGTCTGGGTAATACCTCCTTGAGCACCGACCATGAAATCTCCAGAACTGCTAGAAGCTCCTCTAGGACCTCTACCAAATCCGCCGCCGCCAGAAGAAGCGCTAACCCCCAATAAGTCTTCAGAACTGAAGTTTTGTTGGTTGATGTTGTTAGACTGTGCGATGATAGAAATCCTTTGATCTCCGTTAAAGATGTTGTAGCTACCTGACGCTCTGTACTTATTGTCGGTTCCATATCCGGCGGTAACCCTGCCAAATACACCCTTATTCATTCCTGGCTTGGTGACGATGTTCATGGTCTTTTGGGTGTTGCCATCACTAAAGCCGGTTTGTTTACTTTTCTCAGACTCGTCGTCAAAAACTTCTACTTTAGAAACTGCTTCCGCAGGAAGGGTATTCAGGGCGGTGTTCGGATCATTTCCAAAGAAAGGTTTTCCGTCAACCAAAACTTTCTGAACCTTTTCTCCTTCAGACTGAACTTCTCCGTTCTGAACGGTTACCCCAGGTATTTTTTTTACAAGATCTTGAGCCGTAGCATTCGGATTGGTTTTAAAGGCCTCGGCGTTGTATGAGGTGGTGTCTCCTTTTTGTTCAACCCGTATTTGTTGTCCGCTAAGATCAATTTCCTCAATTTCTTGAGAGGCAATCTTTAAAGTAATTTTGGGGACCAATATGTTTTTACCTTCCATAGTGATATCGCGAAAGGTGGTCACGTGATTGTAGCTCTCAATCTTTAAAACATACTTTCCGTTTTTTACTTTCTTGAAGAAGTATTGTCCGTTGAAATCAGATCCGGTGGCAAAAGTGTCTACCGCACCCATAAGGGTAACTTTGGCAGAAACTATAGGGTCTGCAGAATTTTCTTCCGAAAGGCTTCCGGTAATATTTTGTCCGAAGGAAAGGACAAAAGAAAACATAGAAAAAGTGAAGAGTATGAGTTTTTTCATGCTAGTATTTCGTGTTAGACTGCCGTGAGCCTAAAAGGTTTAACGCAAAAGTAAAAAAACTCGCCGAAGCGAGTTTTTTATTTTGTCATGGCCAAGATATGTTATTCCACAAAGGGAAGTACTTGGGCCAATTGACCATTTACTGCCAATTGAATATCTAACTCTACTTGGAAGTACTTAACGGCGCGTTTAGGCTCTAATATCTTTTCAAACTTCTTGAAGTATTTTTTGTCTAGATGAGCCATTTCTTCTTTGATTTTCAGGTTTTCACTCATTAAATTAACCGCCATATCGCTGGTCAAACTATCAAAGTTTTCAGCGTATTGAACAATGAGTTCAAAGCGCTGCTGGTTTAACTCTCCTAGCTTGGTTTGAAATTCGTTGTACAAGGGCCAGAAAACTTTACTCTCTTCTTCGGTAAAGTTCATCACTTGAGTTACCAGGGCTTTTTTCTCTGTCTTTAGAGCAGAGGATTGAACCTCTAGAAAATCTTTGAAATTTTGTCCGAAAGACAAGGTGCTAAAAGAAATAGCAAGGACTAATAAAATTGACTTTTTCATAAATTTAATTATTGATTTTGAGGATTATTCTTTGATTTATTAAATTCTTTCTCGCTAATCCAACCACCTCCTAGCGATTTGTATAGGTTTACATAGCTACTCAAATACTTTTGCTTTAAATAAACAAGGGCTATTTGAGCTTCAAAAGCTTGGCGTTGAGATTCTAAATATTCAAGATAGCTGGTAACCCCTTTGTCATATCTTTGTTGAGATAGGTTTTGAGCGTTTAAAGATGCCTCTACATGAAGCTTTCTTGCCTTCATTTCTTTCTGGTACGATTCAATTTCAACCAAGGCATTTTCAACTTCCATAAATGCTTTTAGAACGGCTTGTTCATACTCGTAAACAGCTCCTTGTGTTTTAAACCTCTCTGCATCAACCTGTCTTTTCAATTGGCCGAAGTAAAAAATGGGACTCAAGAGATTGCCACCAACACTCCAGGCAGCTCCAGAGGCTCCAAGATTAGAAAGTTCATTTCCTGTAACTCCTAAAATTCCCGTGAGGGAAATGCTTGGAAGTCTTTTGGCTTGGGCAACCCCTATCATTGCATTTTGGGCAATCAATTGTTGTTCAGCTACCCGTACATCGGGCCTTCTAGAAATTAATTCAGCGGGAATTCCCGTTGGAATGTCAAGGGTAGTGTCTTGATCGTCAAGGGTTGATTTTAACTCAAAAGAGTGGGGAAGTTCACCCACCAACACACTTAAGGCGTGCTCTAAAAACTTCACTTGTCTTTCGTATTGCGGAATACTTGACGCAGCGATGGCGTATTGAATTTGAGCCTGGTTTAAATCTATTTCTGGAATAATTCCAGAATTATACCTTGACTGAATGATTTCTAAAGAGCTATCTCTTAAAGCCACCGTTTCTTTGGCAATATTTAACCGCGCATTGTACTCTAATAGAGTGAAGTATGTAGTGGCCACCTCACTGATTAATGAAATTTGCATGGCGCGGTATCCAAATTCAGATCCTAGATACTTTGCTTTTGCCGATTCGTTCATCCTTCTAATCTTTCCCCAAAAATCAAGTTCCCAAGAAATAGATCCGCCAATAAAATAGTTTTGAATGGTATTGCTTGGGTTGAATGCCCCTCCAAAATAATTACCACTTGCCGCGTTACCTCGAAGGTCAAGTTTGGGCCATAAATTCGCTTTTTGCACCGCCAATTCAGACCGGGTAGCTTCCATTCTCTGGTAGGTGGCTAATAGGTTTTTGTTATTTTTTAGAGAATGTGATATCAGCGTGTCAAGGGTAGGGTCTTTGAATATTTCCCACCATTTTAGGCTGATTGCAGAATCTAAAGGTACGTTGGTGTTTTGAAACGTTTTTGGAGATTCAACCTCAGGTCTTTCATAGTTAGGACCCGCTTTACAGCTCGCCAATAACAAAACAACTATAGACCATTTTCCAAAGGTTATTAATGTTCTACTCATGGTTGGCTGAGTTTTTAGTATTAGCTCTCTTTTCTTCATACTTGGCGAGTTTCCCAACCAGTACAAACAACATAGGGTAAAAGAATACCCCTAACAAGGTCGCAATCCCCATACCTCCTAACAAGGCCATCCCCATAACTTTTCTAGCTTCAGCCCCAGAGCCTGATGCCATTACCAATGGAAAAACTCCCAAAATAAAAGAGAAAGCAGTCATCAAGATGGGTCTAAACCTCAATTTGGCAGATTCCATGGCCGCCTCTACCAAGGTCAATCCTTCGTCAAACTTCATTTTTGCAAATTCAACAATTAAAATAGCATTTTTTGCGGCCATAGCAATTAGCATGACCAGAGAGATTTGGGTAAAGACGTTGTTCTCATAGGTTTCAGAATAAAACCTTGCTAGCCATAGAAATAAAAAGGCACCAAAAATGGCAAAGGGCGTTCCTAGTAAAATACTGAAAGGCAAAGACCAACTTTCATATTGAGCGGCTAGTATTAAAAACACAAAGAGCAATGAAAAGGCAAAAACAATGGCCGCAGATCCGCTGGCCTTTTTCTCTTGATAACTCATGCCATTCCATGAATAGGTCATTCCCTCTGGTAGGGTTTCGTCGGCTACTTCTTCAAGTGCTTGCAGTGCTTCAGCAGAAGAATGCCCTTTAGAAGGCGATCCGTTTACTTCTGCTGCACGCAATAGGTTAAAGCGGTTGGTGAACTCGGGACCGCTAATGTTTTTTACTTCTACAAAAGATGATAATGGGACAGGGACCCCTTCGCGGTTTTTCAAATAAAACAACTCCAGACTTGATTCGTCTTGTCTATATTCATTTTCTGCTTGTATGTAGGCTTTGTACAACCTGCCAAATCGGTTAAAATCATTGACGTACGCACCCCCTAAAAAGGCTCCAAAAGTGGTGTAAACATCATTCAAGTTAATGCTCGACTTTAACACTTTGTCGGTATTGATGTCTATATATTTTTGAGGCACGGTTGCTTGATAGGTGGTGAATGCGGCCCCAATTTCTGGCCTTTGCATGGCCGCAGCAATAAATTCATTGGTATGTTGCTGTAAATACTCAGGAGAATTACCGGCTTTGTCTTGCAGCATTATACTGAAACCAGACCCAGAACCCAAACCGGGAATTGCCGGTGGACCAAAGGCAAAGGCGTTTCCTTGCCTTACATTTTTCTGTAAAATTCCATTGACCAACTGGGTTATTTCTTTTGCGGTTCCTTCACGGTCTGCCCACGGTTCTAGGGTTATAAAGAAAAATCCGGAATTGGTAGACATAGCACTAGATAGCAATGAAAAACCAGAAACTGAGGTTACCATGTCTACTCCGTCGGCTTCAATAATGGAGCTCTCTATCACTTTAGCTACAGCATCGGTTCTTTGTAGTGAAGCTGCATCAGGAAGTTGTAGGTTGACAAATAAATACCCTTGATCTTCCTCGGGAATAAATCCTCCTGGGACCAAAAATCCTAAAAGCCCCGCGCTGACTAAGGTAAAGAGAATGAAAATCACCCCCCTTGACAACTTACGCGTGAATACGGATGCCAAGGATAAATAAGAATCGGTGGATTTGTCAAAGGCGTTATTAAAGGAACCAAAAGCTCTAGCAAGTATTCCTTTGGTGGGTTTAGAGTTACCCTTTAAAAGTATAGAACACAATGCCGGGCTTAATGTCAATGCATTTAAAGAACTGAATACGGTAGAAACGGCCACGGTAATGGCGAACTGTTGGTATAACCTTCCTGTAATTCCTCCCATGGCGGCTACAGGGACAAACACCGCAACCAGTACCAAGGTGGTGGCAATTACCGGAGCGGTAACTTCTTTCATCGCTTTGGTGGTTGCTTCTTTTGGGTTCATTCCGCTGTCTATGTTTACCTGAACCGCTTCCACCACTACAATCGCATCATCCACTACAATTCCAATCGCTAAGACTAGCCCCAATAAGGAGAGAACGTTAATTGAAAATCCCAGTAATGGAAAAAGCATAAAGGCCGCTACTAGAGAAACCGGTATGGCCAGGGTTGGAATAAGGGTAGCTCGCCAGTCTTGAATAAAGATATACACCACAAGAACCACTAGCAGTAATGCAATGATCAAGGTTTCAATGATTTCATTAATCCCTGCGGTAATAGGTGCTGTAGAATCTAGTGAAACGGTATGAACGACTCCTGGAGGAAAATCTTTACTCAGATCATCCATAGTCTCTCTTACTTGTTGAGCTAAGTTTACCGCATTGGATCCGGGTGCTTGATAGATTGCAATTACTGCACAATCTTTATTGGCAGCCTCCTTTTTTTGTTTTTCAGTTAGACGGGTAAAGGCCGAATAAGATTCAACCCCAAGTTCTAATCTCGCTATATCTTTTAACAAAATTTGAGATCCATCTGGGTGAGTCCTCACGACAATTTCTCCAAACTCGCTTTCTGTTTGAAGCCTATCGGGGAGCCTTACGGTATAGGTGAATTCTGTTCCTGGAGGCGCGGGTTCAGCCCCAAATTTACCCCCTGGTACAATTACGTTTTGCTCTTTTACCGCGTTTAGCATTTCAGGAATGGTTACTCCAAGTTTTGCTAATACATCAGGCTTGACCCAAATTCTCATGGAGTAATCACTGGCTCCTAAAACGTTTACACGACCAATCCCTCTAATTCTGGCCAACACATCTTTTAGGTTGATGAGTGAATAGTTTCCCAAGAAGTTTTGATTGTACCTGCCGTCTTCAGAAGTAAGGGTAACGAGCATTAAAATGTTGGGCAATGACTTCTCGGTAACTACGCCTAACCTCTTTACCTCCTCCGGAAGTTTTGCTTGTGCAGCAGCCACCCGGTTTTGAGTGAATACAGTATTCATGTCAGGGTCTGTGCCAATGTCAAATGAAGTCTCTATCGTCAAGGTACCGTCGTTGGCATTTATGGACTTCATGTAAATCATATTGTCAACCCCATTTACTTGTTGCTCTAGTGGGGTTGCCACCGATTGCTCAACATTCAATGCACTGGCTCCGGTATAGGTGGCCCTGATCTGAACAATGGGTGGGGTGATGTTAGGGTACTGCTCTATGGGTAAACCAAGAATAGATATTCCTCCCACAATAATCATAACTATGGCAATGACAATTGCCACAATGGGTCTTCTGACAAAAAAGTGCTGAGATTCTGCCATCTTATTGGGCTTCAAGGTTAAGGGAATCTTTTGCTTCAGATGCTTGGTTTTCAGAAGTCTCAATTGTTATCTCTTCCTCAGATTCTGGTGTTTTCAGTTGGGGGTTAATCAACATTCCTTCTCTTACCTTTTGAATGGCATCCAATACTATGCTTTCGTTTTTTTCAAGCCCACTAAGAACTACCCAATACTCTTTGTGTTTCGGTCCGACGGTAATTAGTCTTTGATGTACGGTATTGTTCTCGTCTACTACATAGACACTAAAGGTGCCTTGAAACTGAGAAACGGAGCGTTGAGGAACCAATAATGCTTGGTCTATATTTGAAACCAGGCTTCTTATTTTGGCAAATTGCCCAGGTCTAATAATGCGATTAGGATTTGGAAATGTAGCTTGAACTAAGATAGATCCGGTGGTGGGATCAATTTCACGGTCCACAAAATCTACATAGCCTTTATGCTCAAAGATTGAACCATCCGAAAGGATGAGCTCTTGCGGAACCGCCTTGGCGGGCTCGGTTGCGTTTCCGGAGGCTCTTTCTTCTTGTATTTTTCTAGCTAACCTTAAATAGTCAGTTTCTGTCAAGAAAAATTCAACCCGAAAAGAGTCAATTTTTGAGACCGTATTTAAGATTACAGGGTTCGGATCTCTACCCACAAATTCGCCGACCCTTGCTTTGGTCTTACCGATGAGGCCGGTAATGGGCGCGGTAATGTTACAGTAACCCAATTGGATGTTGGCCAGTTCTAGTTGTGCTTCGGCCGCTTCAACAGAGGCTTTAGAAGCTAGGAATTCTGCATTTGCAGCATCTAAATCAGACTTACTAACGGCGTTTATTTTTGCCAAAGGTTCAATGCGATCTAAATCGCTCTTTGCCTTGGTTAGTTTTATTTTTGCTTCAGCTAAAGCACTTTTTTCTCTGGCTACAGCTGCCAAAAAGGGTTGTGGATCAATTTCGTAAAGAGGGGCGCCTTTTTTGACTCCTTCTCCTTCTTTAAATGATATTTTGTCTAAATAGCCCTCTACGCGTGCTCTTATTTGGATGTCTTTTATGCCGTACACCTGACCTACAAAGTCTTTTCTTACGGGAACATTTGAAACCACTGGTTTTACAACGGTGATGGTTGCGGGTTCAGGTTTGGTAGTTTTGGTTTCTTGGCAGGAAGAAAGAATGGCCAACAAACCAAGAGTTGCAATTATCCTCATGGTTATCTTGATTGATATAGCTAAAGGTAAAGTACTTTCCGTAAAGAATCCTAATAAATAAGAAAAGGATGATAAATTACCCCTTCATCATCCTTTTCGGTTTTATAAATGGTAGTTAAACCCTAGGTAAAACATCCTGCCAAATATGGGACCGTACACTTGATTGGTATCAAAGGAGGCTAGATACGGATTTGAACTGGAGGTGATGGGTTGGTCTACCTTGTAGTTTAAGGCGTTTTCAACCCCTACATAAACTTCCCAATGGTCACCCCATTGTTTGTTTACCTGTCCGTTGAGCGTGAAGTACGAAGGACTCATTACCGATTCTCCGAAAGGGGTAGGCAGTGAAGAGTTTCCGGGCAATCTTCTGCTGTCAAACCAATTTAAGGTGGCATCTGCGGTGATCTTTACCGGAAAAGCATATCCCACATTTAAAAATCCTCGGTGCTTCGGAATGGCATACGCCAGAGAATTCTGCCCTTCGCCAAAGGCTTCTTCGGCCTTGAGGTATTTGTAAGCAATCCTAATCTCCAAATCCTTTACGGGAGAATAGTCGAGTTGGGTTAACCAACTGAAACTATTTGATCCACTGGCGTAGTAGGTAAGAAGATTATCCGCGGAAGCGTCAAAATTGCTAATCAGCTTGTTTTCAAACCAGGTGTAAAATACATCAGAAGTAATGTTTCCGTTAGATTTACCGATAGAAAACGACTGTGAAAAGCTAAGACCTGTATTCCATCCTATTTCACGGTCAATGGCGTCTTGAGACAATACCTGAAAAAATCTTCCGGAAGCTAAGCCGGTGGCGTTTTCGGTGAGAACGTTGGCGGTTCTTTGTCCTCTACCGCCGCCAATTCTAAAGGTGGTAGTCTCGGTAGGCATGTATTTTACATGCGCTCTGGGGGTAAACATCCATCCGAAAAGGTTGTGGTAATCTACCCTTACCCCTCCAACCACGGTAAGCATGATAGAGGGTTCATAAGAATATTCTGCAAATACGCCTGGGACGGCCTCGGTCCGGTTGAATCGGAAAATTTGCGGCCCTGACGTGCTGTCTAGCGACTCATTAATTTCATCAAATTGAAAAGAAGCGCCCGTTTTTATCTTATGCGACGGACTCCAAAGTTTGTTCTGGTAGATAACATTTACGTATGCACTTTTCTGGTCGGCCTTAAGGACTCTCGGTCCTAATTGAGTTTCTTGCTTTTGATAGCTTGCCGAATAAATAATCCCCAGGCTTTCTGACACTTTATTAGGGGGAGCATATCCCGTTTTTCCAAAAACTTCCGTCCGTTGGGTCTTTTGATTAAAGATCCATGGCGTGGAGTTTCCGTCAAATACGTCTTGTAATTGGCCACCCTTTCTTTCGTCATTTACGTAGTTAAAACCAATTTGTCCGCCCCAACCCTTTTTTAAGATATACTTCCACTTGTGAAATACGTTGGCTTGATACCCTGTGGGGATGTCTGCAAATCCGTCGTCATTACCATCTCTAGCAAAGGGAGTGGTGCTAAAATGGGCTAGAGTAGTAGTGCCTAGGTTTTTATTTACCGGCGTTGAAAGTCCGAGGTTGGTCTCTAACCTGGACCCTTGGTTTCCGTAACCATTGATGAAAAACTCCGTCTCATCACCCGGTTTTTCTAGCTCAATATTAATCTGGCCGGTTAAGCTCTCGTAGCCATTGATGACGCTAGAAAGTCCTTTGGTTAATTGAATAGAATTCACAAAAGGACCCGGAATATAGGTCAGTCCGCTTTGCGCGTTAATACCCCGAGCTAGGGGAATGTTTTCTCTTTGAATGGAAACGTATTTACCTGATTGACCCAGCATTTCAATTTGCTTAGCCCCCGAAACGGCATCCGAAAAGGTAACATCTAAAGAAGCATTGGTTTCAAAGCTTTCGCTGAGGTTACAACAGGCCGCTTTCCGCAATTCATTTTTTCCGATTTTTAAAGAGAGTTGTGCCGAGTTTACCTCCACGGAAGTGGCCTTAGCTCTGCCTTCTAAATTCAACCCCTCTAACATTTCAGAATTCTCAGTGAGGATAAAATCAACGGTTCCCTTAGAAGAGATAATTGATTTCTTGCTGATTTTGAATCCGATTAGCTGCACCACCAAGAGGTTATGACCCTTTGGTTTAGCGATTTCAAAATATCCGTCTTTGTTGGTCAGTGCGGTTACCTGGCTGCCTTCCCAAAAAACAGTGGCACCGACTATTGGCGATTTTACTCCGTTGTTTTCTTCATATACATGTCCGCTGACTTGCGAAAATGCGGTAAAAGAACACAAGAGAATAAGGGAAGAGATAAAAAATCTCATGCGACAATTAATGAGCCGAAATCACTTCTGGGTCGCGGTATTTACAGCAAGGGTTTAGCTCTTGGTATTTGTTCTCTGGCGCGGTTTCAAATTCTGTGTCATACCCGGCTTCTAAGATGAGCTGATGAATTTTTTCAAAAGTAACAACTGAGCTGTCGAAGCTCAAGGCCATTACTTTTGTTTCAGGACTCCATTCTACCGATTCAATGCCCTCTAAATCAAGAGCGTTATAGATTGTTTTTTGACACATTCCACAAACTCCGTTTACCAAAAAAGTGGTGTCTTGCTCTTGAGAAAACGCAAGGGTTGAAGTCAGAGAGAATAAGATTACTAAGATTGTATTTTTCATGATTTACTTTTTTTGTTTATGATTTTAGTTGATATCTGTCACAAACAAAAATCTAACAAGTAAAACGCTGAATCCTCACCAAGAGGTCCGCGCCCGAAATAGGAGGCGGTTTATTGTATGGGGGAAGGGGTGAAGTATTTCCTTTTTTAAGGCTTAGAGAATAGTCGGGCCATTCCGCAACAGCAAAAACCGTGTTTTGTACTGAAGGGTCAATTTTTTCAAAAGAGTTGAAAATGAATTCAGAGTCAAAAGAACAACAAGATGCTTTTTCTACATTTTGATCTCCCTCTTGAACCTTGACGACTTTTACACAGCACGCGTGCACCGCTTCATTGATCTCCACAGACTTTAGTTTGCTTCCGCAGAAGTGAGAGTTAATGGTAACTCCCGATCCGAAAAGCGAAATAAAGAGGGTCATGAAGACCGCTAATGATATGTGATAATACTCTTTCAACGGGATAAAGATAAATAAATGAATTGAGGTAATAGAGTTCTCTTGCCGCCTCTCTTGATAATAATCTGTTAAATTTCTAATTTTTACCCTCCTTGAAAATTATTGATACTTAGCGCACTACTAAAAAACCCCAAAAAAAACATGCAAAATTCTCCTTGAATACTTGCCTCAAAACCAAAAATGTTTACTTTTGCCACCGCATTGACAGGGAGAGATGGCAGAGTGGTCGAATGCACTGGTCTTGAAAACCAGCGACTGTAACAGGTCCGGGGGTTCGAATCCCTCTCTCTCCGCCAGAGAACAAAAAGCCCTTCAGCGAAAGCTGAGGGGCTTTTTCTATTTACCCCCGACCTGAACTTGTTCAGAGGAGGGGATAAATAGAAAATGCCACTGAACGAACTTCAGGGCTTTTTGTTCTCTGATCGGTCCCCACCCCAGGGATCACGCCGAACGCAGTGAGTCGTAATCCTTCCAAAACAACCCAACCTGAACTTGTTCAGAGGAGGGGATAAATAGAAAATGCCAATGAACGAAGTTCAGGGCTTTTTGTTCTCTGATCGGTCCTCACCCCATGGATCACGCCGAACGGAGTTTTAATTTGGAACTAGGTCTCTTCCTATAGACTAAGGCCTCTCGACTAGCCTTTCGGTAGATCCTTCGATAAACTCAGGACCCACTCGAGACGCCGCCTTTCGACAAGCTCAAGATAACACTCGAGAACCGTCTCTCGATACGCCCTTCGGCAACCTCAGGGCTACTCGAGAACCGTCTCTCGATAAACTCGAGAACCGTCTCTCGATAAACTCGAGAACCGCACTGCAAATCAGGATGAGTTGTGTTGATGGTATTGTTTTATCAAACGGGTAAATACGTGTAGCCAGTCCTTCGATACACCCAACCTGCCGGTTGTGCACTCAGGACCCAGTCTAGACACCGAACAGCACATCAGGAATAGGTCAATGATCTCTCGTTCCCCATGATCCCTTGTTCCCCTGATCCCCTGATCCCTCAATACAAAATTCTTGTCTCTTAAAATCTTGATTCTCCTTTTCTACTTCACCAAAATCCCCTCCACAGAAGTGGTCGGAAGAGCCTCCATAAAGTTTTCATCAATGGTATGCGGACCGAAAATAAATTTCTTCTCCATCAATTGATGGTCCTCAAAAAAAGTAACCCAATACTCATTGTAAATTTCAAACACCTCGGGCGTGATTAACTCTATCTTTGCAGAGGTTTTTGCGGGAACATGTCCTATGGCGTGACGCATAATTGAGGTTTTTAATTCAGTAGGACGGTTCAGGTCTGTATAACCTTTTGAAGTAACCATCACCCCATCAATCATGTGGTTTTTGTCATTGATAAGGTAAACGTACCAAGCCTTTTCGCCTTGAGAATCGGTTTCTAAAATGGCAGCAACGTACACGTCTGTGACCTCTTTTATTTCAATGTCTTTTTTCATGTCCTTTGATTTACTCGGCAAAAATACATGGAATCGTGAACTTTTCTTTCATAGATTATGAATTATCAGGAAAATGATTTCACCCTTTCCTATTCATAGAGTTAACCCTATCTTTGTCCCGAATGGGGTGCTCTAATCAATTTTATTTAGGGCTGAGATGATACCCAAGAGCACCGCTCTGAACCTGATCTAGGTAATACTAGCGTAGGGATTTTCAAGCTTTTCATCCATTGTACAGGCTTGTTTCATCTCCTCATTTCATGGAAACTAAAAAACTATGATAGAGGAATTTTTTTCTGAATTGACGTGGCTAGAGGGCATAGGTACCCTCTTCGGCATTGTGCAGGTCATTCTGGCACGTCAAAATAGTATTCACACCTACCTTTTCGGGATTGTATCTATACTTTTGGGTATGTGGGTTTTGTATCAAAGCGCCCTGTACGCCGATATTCTGCTCAATACGTACTATTTAATTATGAGCCTCTACGGTTGGTTCTACTGGAAGTTCGGAAAGAAAAATCACGAAACACCCATCAGTAGCTCCACAAAAACAGAGTACCTAAAAGCCCAAGGGATCGTCATCGGGTGCTTTACCTTAATGACCTATTGGCTTTCTAACCATACCGATTCTGACGTCCCTATTTGGGATGCAGTGGTCAGTGCATTTGCGTGGGCAGGAATGTGGCTTATGGCCAGAAGGAAGATAGAAAACTGGATTTACTTAAACATCAGTAACATAATTTCAATACCCTTATTCATTTACAAAGACCTATATATCTATGCGGGGATGTCGGTTTTTCTGTTTATTATGGGAACATCTGGGTATTTAAAATGGCGCAATATCATGCGCGAAGAAAAGTCAAAGAGGTATGCAAGAGCTGTTTAACCAATGTGGCGATCAAGCCGAATTTAGCCCAGAGGTATTAGAAGCTTTAAAGCAACAAAACGCTTATAATATCTGGGTGCCCAAAGCTTTTGGGGGTCAAGAACTTTCGTTGATTGACGGGCTTAAGGTGTTACAAGCTTTTGCTAGGGTAGATGGATCATTGGGTTGGACCGTTACACTTTGCAGCGGAGCGAATTTCTTTATTGG
Organism: uncultured Schleiferiaceae bacterium; assembly: GCA_965661055.1. Taxonomy (GTDB): domain Bacteria; phylum Bacteroidota; class Bacteroidia; order Flavobacteriales; family Schleiferiaceae; genus CBFHSF01. Next base: position 44,736 of record CBFICS010000017.1, read on the forward strand.
AAACTTATTGCCAGAAACGGCTCGTGTGATTTTTTCATCACCTGCAATTCTTGGCGGTAGCGGCGGACTTTTTGGTACAGCAGAGAAAGTAGGAGACACCTATAGGCTTAGTGGTAAATGGAAATACGCCACAGGCGCACCTTACTTAACCCACTTTACCTTAAACGCCAAGATTATTGAGGGAGGTAAGGAGCTAAAGAACGACGATGGCTCACCTAAGTTTTTGTCTTTTGTCATTCCCGCAAAGGAAGTCACGATTATTAATGATTGGAATACCATGGGGTTAAAGGCCACAGCAACCCATAGTTTTGTGGTCTGTGATGTTATTGTCAAATCATCATACTCTTTTGTTTACAATACTTTTTATCAGCCTCAGCCCGTGTTTAAAATTCACTTTTCCATTTTTGCTGACCTCACCTTATGGGTAAACTACATAGGTATGGCAGAGCATTTTTTAGCCGAGGTAGAAAAGATAGGCAGATCAAATAAGGGGAGTACATTAAGAGAAGTATTAGCTGAAGCGAACCAGAAGGTTTACACTTTTTGTAATGAGATAGAAAGAATCATTAGTCATCAAGGCGCAAATTCTGATTTTCAAATATTAGAGATTCATGAGGTTGCCAGTCAATCTGTACGAAAGATCTCTATTGCCATCACTGAAATGTTTCCATATTTAGGTATTGGGGCTTGCCGCACAGACCACCCTTTAAACCTTATTTTTAGAGATTTTTTCACGGCCACTCAGCATCACAATTTTATTTAATAATTGAACAGCTGCCCTTTCGGGGGAAGGAAAGTTGCGGTCTTTTAAAAGGCTTATTTTTTTCACACTATTAGGTTTTGCTACATAGAATTATTTTGTAGGGTAAAATTTGTAAACATCTACAATCGATTATAATCAATTGTGTTACCTCTTTTATTGTTAAGATTTTCGAGGTTTGTCAAATGATACGCCTACCAGAAATATTAGTAGAGAGAAGACTTCATCAAGGTAAGGATTCTATTATTGTCATTTTTGACTACTATCAACAATTGGTCAAGACCATAAAATTAATTAGCGGATTTAGATGGTTCCCAGAAGAAAAATATTGGTATTCTAGTTATTCGCCAGAGCAATTAAAAAGGGTGCAAGACAGTTTTTATTCTTTAGCTGAGGTTAAAATTGACTCATCAATTAACTATGTACAAAAGAAACCGGTAAAAGGGAGGGGGCGAGTGATTTCAATAGAAAACAAGGAGGTAATCAGGCGGTACGTTTCTTATTTAAAAGGCCGGAGATACAGCCAAAGTACCCTAGACACCTACTTTACCTTTGTTGCAGACTTTATTGAATTTGTAAACGACATACCCTTAAACCGTTTAACACACAAAGATGTAGAACGATTTATTGAAAACGTACTGGTACCCAAAAACTACAGCATTAGTTCTCATCGTCAATTTGTAAGTGCTTTAAAGCAATTCATTACTTTTTATCCAGAAACCCAAATTGAAGAACTTAAGTTGGTTTCGCCCAAGAAGTCAACACAATTGCCTACTGTTTTATCTCAAGAAGAGGTGATTGATATTTTAAAATATACTAAAAACCTGAAGCATCGGTCTATTCTTGCATTAATTTACTCTTGTGGTCTTAGAATTAGCGAATTAATTAGTTTAAAACAGAGTCACATAGACATTGATAGGCGTCAGATAATTATAAAGAACTCAAAAGGTAGAAAAGATAGAATAGTAGTTTTAGCAGAAAGTTTTTTACCGCTATATATAAATTACATCAACACCTACCATCCAGAAGTGTATTTTGCAGAAGGTAAACCCGGAGAGAAGTATAGTGCAGAATCTGTACGTGCTTTTTTAAGACGGTCATGTAAAGCAGCAAGAATAAAAAAGCGCGTTACCCCACATACTTTGCGTCACAGTTACGCAACCCATTTATTAGAGAACGGCATTGACATCAGGTATATTCAAGAGTTACTTGGGCATGCAAAACCAGAAACCACCATGATTTACACCCATGTAACTAGAAAAGACTTATTAAAGATAGAAAGTCCATTAGATTTTTCTGTAAAAAGCATTTTAGAGAAAGACGAGAAGAGGCTCCCCAATAAGTTTTCAGACAACTAACACAGGTAGTTTATTAAAAAAAATGCTATCTTGACTTCCATAACCCAAAGCCTCAAACTCCTGGTAGATAAAGCACATCATTTATTGGTTTATCCAGAATTTTTTAAGGTTTACGGGTAAATTATATTTAGATAAAACCAGTTGTAATTAATAGGTTGCATCATCATTAAGGTGTTTTGTGTTTAACCCTAAACTCTTTTTAGTTTTTTTTTGAAAAGAAGAATGA
>CBFICS010000018.1:0-37615 GCA_965661055.1 uncultured Schleiferiaceae bacterium
GGTGTAAACCTCTTACACCGGTATCACCAATGTACATCCCTGGACGTTTACGAACAGCCTCAAGACCTTCAAGTACCTGAATACTACCCGCGCCGTAATCTTTCTTTTCTTCTGCCATGTTAAATGAGATTATCTCTATTATGGTATTTGAACAAAAATAAACTTTTAAAACCAAAACAGGGGTGTACTCATATGGTAAACACCCCTGTTTTTCAACATTTTTTTCAACAATTAGGAACTTTCTCCTTTTTAATGACTACTCAGGCCTTTTTTTAAAATTTATACGATAGAGATATTAAAAAACGAATTCTTTGCGCCGAGTAACCTAACCATTGTTGGTAAGGTGAAGAAAGTAAATTGGTTACGTTAATTCCTGCACTTAAATTTGCATTGTAAAAATACTCTGCACCCAGTCTTGCATCAAGATAAGGGTCAAGCTTAGCCTTGACAAACTCAGTTTCATTGGCAGGATCAAAAGCGTAACGCTCACCAATAAAAATCAAATCCGTATTAATTTTGATTTTCTTTTTCCATAAATAAGAAACTGCTAGTCCTGATTCAATTTCTGGAAGGTTATAAGCTTTCGCAATTTTGTTAAATCCTGAATAAACATGGTAGGCAGCAAAAAGGTCAGCCTCCCAACCTTTGTTTTCATACCCTATTTCACCTTTAAATCTAAGATCCATTAGGTTATCATAAATCACTTTAAAGCTTGGATCTCCTGTTCCATCGACAATCCCATTGGGTGATCTATAAAAGAATGCATAATCAGTATTCCATTGATGCTTAAACTGGAAGTTATAACTCAAAACTGTTGACGCTTTTCCTCTAATTCCAGTATACACCTTCATATTTGATGTCGAGTTTAAACTCACATCATCTGATAAATATGGGTTTACTTGAGATAGGCTCCAGATATCGTTTAACTGTGCATCCCCGTCAACCCCTAGATAAACAGACAACACCTCAGAAACTAAAGGAATTTGTGCTGAAATAACCGGGTAAAATCCTACTTTAGTTTTAGTTTCTTCAGGCGGAAAGCTATTTAAAACCATAGGAACTGCAACGTTAAACCCAAGGGTAAATCCCATTTTGTTTAAAGAGGTTTGAATAGTAGGCTTTAACCTAGGAACATACATTTGATAAACACCTACCTGATCAAAGGTTGTATGATTGTAATCAAAACCTAGTTCTAAATTAACTTCTTGACCACCTGCCTTGATATTCCAATCTGAATCAACAAACCCTCTATGAGCTTGATTCTGAACGTTGTCAAAATAGAAGTCATAAGACAATCCTACCCCTCGAAAATACTCGTTAGAGGAGTTACCGGTGTACTTATACCTAGTATCAAGTCCTACGCGGTTATAAGTTCTTTGTTTTAATCCTGGAACAACGCTTACCGACGTATCAGAAACATTTTCAATAGAAGGCATACCGTACAAACTATATAACCTAAAATCACCATTTAAAGTAGTTTTCCATTCAGAAGACCTATACAACTTCTTGTAGTAAGCCTCTAAATTATTTTCGGTTTGAGTGTTTTTATCAAATAGAATATCTGACACACCTGTTTGTGTTCTAAAGTGAGAAAAACGAGCGTTCCAGATGTGGTCCCTAGAACGATTACTTCCTGTGTTAATTTCTGCAAAGCTGGTTATGTAATTACCAACACCAAGAGTAATTTCATTACTAGGAAATTTTTCTACTCTTACCTTTCCGATCTTGGCGGCAGGAATAGGCCTTGGATTGTAACCAAACGAAAGCCCTTTGGGTCTTACTTCGTATTTCATTGATAACTTTTCTGTGGTTGAATCGGCGTAATTAGGCTGACCTGTAATTTTCCTAGCCTCCTTAATATTCGCCTTATAAGATTCAAATACATTAATTTCTACAGAACCTACTTTTTCTTTGGGTTGCGCCCAAGCAAGAACTGAAATCATTAGTGCTATTAGGGTTAAAATATTTTTCATTATTCAACTTCTTGAGGTTCTTCAATCTTTTCAATTCCGTTCTCATCTGAGAGGTCAATAACTGTGTTTTCTAAAACACTATCTCTAATCTCTCTTCTTATTTCTTCACTCGTTTTCTCACTAGCCATAAACTGCTTAAACTCTTTGGCTTCTTGAACAATCTCAAGTGAGTAGTTCTTTTCTATCACGAAGTCTAAAGTGTAATTTGCTTGGAAGAGGTCGTTTAAATAATAGTAATTCTTGCCCAAAATAATTAATGCTCTATACCTCCACTCTGGGTATCCTGGCAAGTTTTCAATGAGATCAAAAATTTTGGTATTACTAGAGTCGTACTGTTCTTTAGTATGCATAATCAGGGCCAAGTGGTACTTAGCTTCTGCTTTGGGCTCACCTTCCGATCGTTTCTCTAATTCAATAAATGCCTGATAGGCAGCGTTTAGATTCTCAGTCTGCCAAAGGTTTCTGGCCTTAAACAAATAAGCCTGGTTTTTAACCTCTGGCTCTACCTTAGAATCAGCAATAATTATTTCAGCAAACTGAATGGCTTTTAAATAATGTCCTAACTTTTGATGAGACCTCATGAGGCCGACATTAGCTTCTCTGTAGGTATTGATGTCTTCACTTGAACTAACCATTCTATCAAAGTACTCAATGGCCTTTTCAAACTCATCATCATTAAATGCTATACTTGCTAACTTTGACAAACTTCTTTCCGTAAATTTATTCTGTTCAACATTGATAACGTTTTCATAGCCAGATTTTGCCTGAACAATATCACCTTTAGCATATAAACATTCCGCTTGATAAAAATTAGCCTCATTAGAAAAATACCCTAGAGGGAATCTTTGTAAATAAGTTTTAAATCCATCAATAGCCTTGTCACAATCTCCTAAACCGTAAAAATCATACGCGGTTATGTAAACAGTAGAATCTAAAACGGCCTTTTTTACATCAGCAAAATCAATACTTTCTACCCAAGTGATGTATTCATCCATGTTGTTGGTTTTACTATAAACCAACTTGGCAAATGAGATTGCTTCATTCGCTTCAGGAGTAGCCGGATATTCTTCTACTACTTTCTTCAACAACTCAATAGATTCATTGTATTTATCTTGGTTTCTGTAAATAACTCCCATTTGTAAATACGCTCTTTTTGCATGAGTTGAATTGGGATAATTTGCAACAAATCGCTGATACACCTTTAAGGCTTCATTATACTTGTCTTGTTTTAAATAAGTACTTGCCAACTCATATTGACCGCTGATGGTGTATTTACTAGCTGGGTAATCGGCAATCAATTTATTTAGGAGACTTTCTTTATTTGATACGTTTTTCTCTAATCCTTCACATAAAGACCACTGAAAAAGAGCATAGTCTTTATCTTCAGAACTCTTTTCAATACAGTAAGCACTGTAATATTTTGAGGCTGAGGAATAGTTAGCAATCATAAAGTAACTATCAGCCAATCTCAATTGAGCATCTAGCTTTCTCTTAGAATCGGCCTTTTTATTATCTAAAAACAACCTAAACTGAGTCGCAGCCTCTGCATACTTCTCTAGGTAAAACAAGGCAAAGGCTTTATTGTATAATCCGGCTGAAAATTCAGACAGGTTATAAACTCCTGGTGTTTTCTGAAATTTATCAATAGCCGCTAAAGCTTCTTGAGTTTTCTTTAATCTAAAATTTGCCTCTGACTCCCAAAAATATGATAAGGCCAAAGTAGTTTGATTAATGGGGTACTTTCTAGATTGCTCAAAATAATTAATGGCTTTTTCCCATTTTAAGCGGTTATAAACCTCAACTCCCTTAAAGTAACTCACTTTTTGATAAGCTTCTTGCAGCGGAAGAGAGTTTATTTGAGTTCTATTTAAAGCCTCTAAAGCTCTGTCGTAATCTTTAGTAGTCAAAAACAAGTTTGCCAAATATTTATTTGCCTCTTCTAATTTTGAAGACTTCGGGTACTTTTCATGAAAATCGGTTAATGCTTGAATCGCATCTTCATATGGATTGGCAACCTCATAACTCAATTTTGCATATAAAAAGGCAGCTTCTTCTTGTATTACGGGATCTTCATCAATTAAACTAGCCGCTCTAAAAGAAACTAACGCTTCCGTTTTATTGTCAGACTGAAGATAACAGTCACCTAAGTGAAAGTATGCGTTTTGTGCAAGCTTACTTTCCCCTTTAACAATTTTGTTAAAAGCCTCCATAGCTTCAGAGTACATTTTTAATCGGTAATAGGTATACCCCATTTCATACCAATCATTGTGACTCATCTTGCCTCCCTTATCTTTATACATTTCTAAGTAGGGCTTAGCCTCTTTGTAATCTTTCTTGCGATAAAAGGCCGTTCCGATAAGTTTAGCAATTTCAGGAACTCTAGACTCTGTTGCTTCTTCTATCAGTGATTTACCGACTGACAACAATTCATCATAGTTTTCTGTTTGGTAGTAAATCTGTGCTAGGTAATAAGGCACAATAGGACCGAAATTCTCATCTTCCCTCAAAGGCAAAAAGTACTTCAATGCCGTTACATAATTTGAATCTGCATAAGATAAGTGAGCGTAGTAATATTGAGAACTAGCCCGTAATTCAAAGTCTTTGTCAACGATTGAGTAAAAGTCTTGAGCAGATTTTTGATTTTCTTCTAACACAAAATAACAATAACCTCTTTTAAATAGGTATTGATACTTTTCTTCCCCTTTAAGGTCATCAGGACTTACCTTTAACAACCATTCTAAAGCGTCTTTATACTTCTTTCGGTTAAATGCGTTTTCTGCTGTTTTTAAAATTCCTTCTTGAATAAATGGACTGGTCGGGTGATCTTCAATAAACTCCTCCATCAGCCGATCTGCATTTTTATTCATGCGATAAACCGAAGACAGCGCATTGTAGTATTGAGAACGCTCATACCACAAACTTTGAACGTCAATTTTTGAATTGAGAACCTCGGTGAATTTTTGAGAAGCACCTCCATAGAGCCCTCTATCAAAAAGGGTTTTGCCCTCTTCATAGGTTTTGGCGATGGTCTTTTCCCAAGTAGAGATTTGAGCCTTTGTGGTACTGATTACACCAACAAATAAAAGACTTAAGAAAACTAATTTCTTTTGCATAAAATGTGTTTTACTTCTCAAAAATATTGATAAACCATTCTGCGTTGACCGTAGGGTTGAATTCTTATTAATAATGAATTGTTAATTGAGAGGGTGGTGAATAAAAAACATCTATACCGATATAACGAGATAAATCGTTTCTTTGTATGGATTCAAATAAAATTACTGTATGTCTACTCAAGCTGTAATAGCATTACGAGATGCAAATATCTTTCAAAGAGAACATTTAGTCCTCTCTAACGTAAACCTAGAAGTTAACTCCAGTGAATTTGTTTATTTAATTGGTGAAACAGGTTCAGGTAAATCAAGTTTGCTGAAAACGCTTTACGGTGATTTACCTTTAACCGAAGGCACAGGTTCAGTTACCGGTATGTCTTTAAACCAATTAAAAGAATCAGAAATCCCTTTCTTGAGAAGGAATTTAGGAATCGTTTTTCAAGATTTTCAACTCTTGACCGACCGCAGTGTAAATGACAATTTACTTTTCGTTTTAAAAGCCACTGGTTGGACAGACAAAAAGAAAATGGAACACAAAATTCTTGAAGTCCTTAAAAAGGTAGGTATGGCCACTAAAGGACATAAAATGCCATTTCAACTTTCTGGAGGTGAACAACAAAGAATTGCCATTGCAAGAGCCCTTCTCAATGATCCTAAGTTAATTCTTGCTGATGAACCTACAGGAAATTTAGACCCAGGAACCTCTGAAGAAATTATGCTGTTGTTAAAAGATATTAATGCCAGTGGCACTGGAATTTTGATGGCTACCCACGACTACTCACTGATCATGAAATTCCCTTCAAAAACGATCAAGTGTGCTGAAGGAAAAGTTCTTGAAACCGTACAACGAACACTTTAAGAATCTATGCTATCTATTTTAATTCCCACGTTTGACTGGCCCTTAAAAAAGCTGTTAAGCACACTTCACAAAGAGGCTACAGAGTTGAATATTCCATTTGAAATATTGGCTTCTGACAATTGTAGTGACTCATCATATACGCCAGAAAACGAAGAATTAAACGCATTGTCAGGGGTAAATTATTTCATCGACACCGTTCACCTAGGTCGTTCAGCAAATAGAAATAACTTGGCTCAAAAGGCTCAGTATGAATTCTTGCTTTTCTTAGACGCTGACGCGGAAATTACTCGTCCCGGATTTCTGAAAAACTATTGGGAAGCAAAAGAAAAAGCACCGATTATTTGTGGTGGCACCTCTTATTCTAATGACGTGCCTGAATCTGAATTTCTATTGAGATACACCATTGGCAAAAACAAGGAAGAAGTTTCAGCAATCGAGAGAAACAACGAGCCACACAACGCATTTTCTTCTTTTAATTTCTTAATTAAAAAAGACACTTTTGATCAAATTCAATTTGATGAGTCATTAGTAGATTACGGTCATGAAGACACCTTGTTTGGGAAACAATTAAAAAACATGGGGGTTGACATTTTTCACATTGACAATCCAGCAGATCATATAGGATTAGATGACAACCTTACTTTTCTAAAAAAAACCAAAACAGCGGTAGAGTCTCTACAAAAACTAATGGCCGAAGGAAAAGTTGACGAAGACATAACCCTATTCAAGTGGTATATGAGAATTAAGAAGTCAGGATTGGTTACGCCCATGTCACTTCTCTTTGACTACAGTCATCACATTTGGGAAAAGAAACTTACCCAAGCTCCTGACACGAAGGTTTACGATTTGTACAAATTGTCTTATCTAGCCAAATTAGAAAAGTCACAATAGCATTTTTTTAGACAAGTTGTCACCTATTTTCCTTTGGCACATACCTTGAACAGCCATTGGAAAATTAAAATACTATGTCTTCAGGAAAAATAAATGTTACCGCGGAAAATATATTTCCGATTATCAAGAAGTTTCTTTATTCTGATCACGAGATTTTCTTGAGAGAGCTAATCTCTAATGCTGTTGATGCTACTTCAAAACTTAAACACCTTACTTCACTTGGCGAAGCTAAAGGTGAATTAGGTGACCTCACCATTAAAATTGAACTCGACAAAGAAGCGGGAACCCTTAAGGTTATTGATCGTGGAATTGGAATGACGTCTGAAGAGGTTGAAAAATACATCAACCAATTGGCGTTTTCAGGAGCTGAAGAGTTCCTTAAAAAGTATGATGACAAGGTAGATAACGCCGGAATTATTGGTCACTTTGGCCTCGGCTTTTACTCTGCTTTTATGGTGGCGAAAAAGGTTGAAATCATTTCTAAATCTCACACTTCAGAAGGTTCTTCAGAAGGTGTTCATTGGACTTGTGAAGGAAATCCTGAATTTACCCTTGAAAACATTGAGAAAAACGAAAGAGGAACTGAAATCATTCTGCACATAGCAGACGATTCTAAAGAATTCTTAGAAGAAAATAGAATTTCAGAATTATTAGCCAAGTACGCTAAGTTCATGCCTGTACCTATTCAATTTGGTACTCGCAAAGAGGAAACGGGCGAAGGAGAAAACACAGAAAAGGTTGAGGTACCCAATATCATCAACAATACAGATCCAGCGTGGACAAAATCTCCATCAACCCTTTCTGAAGAAGATTACAAATCATTCTACAGAGAGCTTTATCCTACCACTTTTGATGAACCTTTATTCAATATTCACTTAAACGTTGACTTTCCATTTAACCTTACGGGAGTTCTGTTCTTCCCTAAGCTTAAACCCAATATGGAGATTCAAAGAAATAAAATTCAACTCTACCAAAATCAGGTTTTTGTTACTGACAACGTAGAAGGTATTGTACCTGAGTTTTTAACGATGCTTCACGGCGTAGTTGACTCGCCAGACATTCCGTTAAACGTTAGTAGATCTTACTTGCAAGCCGACGGAAACGTAAAAAAGATTTCAGGGCATATCACTAAAAAAGTGGCCGATAAGCTTGACGAAATGTTTAGAACTCAAAGAGAAGACTTTGAGTCTAAATGGGACGATATAAAGGTCATCATTGAATATGGGATGTTAAGTGAACCTAAGTTTTATGACAAGGCCCAAAAATTTGCCCTATACAAAACAGCTCAAGACAATTACCATACTTTTGATGAGTACGTAGAGAGCATAAAAGAAAACCAAACAGATTCTAACGGCAACACGATTATTCTTTACGCTAGCCACAAAGAAGGTCAGCACAGCTTTATTAAAAAGGCAGAAGACAAAGGCTATCAGGTGCTAATTCTTGACAGCCCTATTGTGAGCCACCTTATTCAAAAACTTGAATCTGAAAAAACCAATATTAGATTCTCTAGGGTAGATTCTGACACTATTGACAACCTAATAAAAAAGGAAGAAAATACCGTTTCAAAACTTACCGAAGATCAAGAGAAAAGTCTTGCTGAGGCTATCGAAAACAGCGTTGACAAATCTAAATATACGGTAAAAGTAGAAAAGCTTTCTAGTGATGATGAGCCCTTTTCTATTACCGTTCCTGAATTTATCAGAAGAATGAAAGAAATGTCAATGTCTGGAGGAGGTATGATTGGCATGAGTGAGTTTCCAGAGCAATACAACCTCGTGGTAAACGCAAACCATGACCTAGCATCTAAAATATTAGAGGCTGATGACAGTCAAAAATCAGAACTGATAAATCAAGCGGTTGACTTAGCCATGCTACAACAGAATTTACTTCACGGAGAAAAGCTCACCGCGTTTGTAAAACGATCGTATGATTTAATGAAGTAAGCAACCTAAAATTCAATAGATGCCTCGCCTTAGCGGGGCATCATTTTTTATACCTTTAGGCGCAGATTTTCACGGTTTTTTTAACCGTGAATAACTTAACCATCATGAAAGTAGCTTATAAAATTCTGTTCCTAATAATCTCAGTCGCTATCATCGCGAGTTGCGCTTTTGGGATCAGAGGAAAAGGTCCCGTAGAAAAAAGGACTCTTGAGGTTGAATACTTTTCTCACATCGATGTATCTGGCTTTTTTAAAGTTCATTACCGCCAAGGTCCTAATCACGAGGTAGTTCTTGCCACTCAAGAAAACCTATTTGAGTGCGCCGAAGTTACAGTTGAAGACAAAACCCTAATTATTTCTTCGGGTGAAATTAAAGAAGCCAAAGAATTGACGGTTTTTGTAACCTCTCCAAACCTTTTTAAAATTGAATGTTCTGGAGCCACTGAATTTTCATCAGCGAATAAGATTATAACCAGTCAACTTTCAATAAACACCTCTGGAGCGGCTAATGCTTCTGTAACTACATCAACCCCAAAGCTTGAAGTAAAAACTTCTGGGGCAAGTAACGTAGACCTTACGGGTGATTGCGAAATGATGAAAATTGAAACCTCAGGCGCAAGTAATGTAGAAGGATTCAAACTAATTTGCCAAGAAGCAAAAATCGAAACGTCGGGTGCCTCTAATGTAGAAGTCCAAGTCATTAAAAACCTCATCGCAAAAGGTTCAGGCGCTTCAAATATTGAGTATAAAGGGAACCCAAATGTAAATTCTGAAATGTCTGGCGCATCTGACATCTCAAAGAAATAACGCTATTAATAAATGGAAATAACAAAGGATATTTTAGAAAAAGCCAAGTATTGGACTTCTGAAAACTTTGACAAAGACACCAGAGAGACGGTCTCTGAATTATTACAAAACAATCCACGTGAAATTCTTGAGTCATTTCATAAAGATTTAGATTTTGGTACAGGTGGAATGAGGGGAATCATGAGTATCGGCACCAACAGAGTAAATGAATATACGCTTGGTTTAGCTACTCAAGGACTTTCTAACTATCTGAAAAAACACTATCCAAACTCAACCGATATAAAGGTGGCTATTGCCCATGACTCTAGAAATAACTCTAGAAAATTTTCTGAAACGGTTGCCAACGTTTTGTCAGCTAACGGAATAAAGGTCTACCTTTTTGAAGGACTTAGACCCACGCCTGAATTGTCATACGCGGTAAGAAAATTGAATTGCCAAAGTGGAATCGTTTTGACGGCCAGTCATAATCCAAAAGAGTACAACGGATACAAGGTTTATTGGAATGACGGCGGACAATTAGTTCCACCTCATGATCAAGGGGTGATTTCTGAAGTAAGAAATACCGACTTATCTCAAGTAAAATTTGAGGGAAATGCAAATTTAATTACCCTTATCGGGGAAGAATTAGACCAGCAATACATTGATGACCTAAAGAAATTAAGTTTATCAGATAGTGGTAAAGAGGATCTGAAAATTGTTTTCACATCACTTCACGGCACCGCCATTACCGTTTTACCAAAAGGCCTAGAAGCATTTGGTTTTACAAACTTCATGGATGTAGCTGAACAATCTGAACCCAACGGAAACTTCCCAACGGTAAAAAGCCCAAATCCCGAAGAAGCAGCAGCCTTAAAAATGGCTGTTGATCTAGCTGAGAAAGAAAATGCAGATTTGGTAATTGGTACGGATCCTGACGCTGACCGGGTAGGTATTGCCGTCAGATCAGAAAATGGAAAAATGGTTTTGCTAAACGGAAACCAAACTGCTTCTTTACTCATTGAATACATCCTTAGAAAAAACCGTGAAAAAGGTCTTTTAAGTGGAAATGAGTTTATCGCTGAAACGGTAGTAACCACAGATCTTCTTGAAAAAATCGCCAATAAATTTGGGGTAAAAACTAAAAAATGCCTTACCGGTTTTAAATGGATTGCAGAAATCATTAGAGAGCTTGAAGGAAAGGAAAGATTTTTGGTGGGTGGAGAAGAGAGTTACGGTTATTTAATTGGTGATTTTGTAAGAGATAAAGACGCTATTGCAAGCGCCCTAATTTTAGCAGAAATTGCAGCCGAAGCCAAGGCAAATAACACATCCCTTCTCAAAGAATTGAAAAGAATTCATTGCGAATATGGTCACTACCAAGAACACCTAGTCTCACTAACTAAAAAGGGAATTGAAGGCTCAAAAGAAATTGAAGCCATGATGGATGGGCTTAGAAACAACACCCCTAAATCTTTAGCTAACGAATCTGTTGAATGGGTTCTAGACTACGCAAAAGGATTGGCAACCAATTTATTAACTGGTGATTCTGTTTCTATTGATTTACCCAAAACCAACATGGTACAGGTAACCACCTTAAACGGAACCAAGTTCACCGCAAGACCTTCTGGCACTGAACCAAAAATCAAATTTTACATAAGTGTTTGCAACTCGTGTAACGAATCTAATTACCTAGAAAGCAAAGAGTTGCTAAATCAAAAAATTGAGACCATTAAATCTGAAATGAAAATTTAACATGGGACTCTTTAGAAAATGGTCTATTCAGGCAGCCTTTATCATGGCCTCGGTTCTTTACATCGCAGGACTTTTTCTCGATGTAATGGAGGTTGATTCTGCACAGTACGCAGCCATGAGTATGGACATGGCCAAAACCAACAACTACTTAGAGGTGACCTACAGAGGCACAGACTATTTAGATAAACCCCCGTTGGTTTTTTGGACCTCTTCTGCCCTATTTAAACTTTTCGGAACAAGCAATTGGGCTTTTAAATTGCCTTCGTTATTATTCACTTTACTCGGTTTAATTTCAACCTATAAGTTAGGCCACCTTCTCTACAACAAAAGAATTGGGTTTGTTGCTTGCATAATTTTATTGACAAGCCAGGCTACCTTTTTAATGAATAATGACGTTAGAACGGATACCATTTTAACCGGCGCCGTAATCTTCGCTGTATGGCAAATCATGGCATTTTTGTTTTATCATAAGCGAATTAATCTAATATTTGGATTTATTGCAATTGGTATAGCGATGCTAAGCAAAGGCCCATTAGGCATAATGATTCCGGCCCTTGCTGTGGGCAGTTACTTATTAGGAAGACAGAACTATAAAGACTTTTTTAGATGGGAATGGCTTTTAGGGCTAGGCATCATTGCAATTATGTTGGCACCCATGACCTATGGTCTATATCACCAATTTGACATGCATCCGGAAAAGGAATTATTATTTCACCATGTAGGCGGCTCCACGCTAAAATCAAATGTTTCTGGTGTTGAATTTTATTATTGGACGCAATCTTTCGGAAGGATAACCGGAGAAAATGTATGGAATGACGGGTCAGGTCCCTTTTTCTTTGTTCACACTTTTTTATGGTCCTTTTTACCTTGGGCCGTCTTGGCTTTCTGGGCCATTATTTGGCGTGTGGTACATTCGTTTAGAGATGTCTTCTTGAGAAGAGCTAAACAAGAATGGTTAACCCTCGGCGGTACCCTTTTACCATTTATCGCCATGTCAATGTCTACCTACAAACTTCCACATTACATTTGGCCAACCTTTCCGTTTGTAGCCATCATTACCTCTGAATTTATTTTAAGAGTACTTTTTGAAAAACCTAGGTGGTGGAGAAACATCCTCACGGGAATTCAAGCCTTTTTATCTATCATATTAATTGCCCTTTCGGGGATAATATTATTTTGGTTCTTCCCAGGAGCGCCATGGTATGTGATAGTAATTTGGGGGGGATTAGCCATTTTTGGAGTGTATAACTTTTTTGATTCAGAGCCTGTAAACAAAGTTATTTTGTCATCTGTTTTTGTGGCTTTAGCCACTAACTCAGTCCTTACTTTTCACTTTTATCCATCGCTTTTCCCTTATCAATCTTCCGCTGTCGCGGGAAGGTGGTTTAAGGAACACAAAGTGCCGGTTGACAAAGGTTTTATCTTGGATAAGGAGGCTGTATACACCTTTGACTTTTACAGTAGAAACTTCTACCCCATTGTAAGTGAATCAAATTTCAATCCTGAGGCATTAAATGAATTTTGGGTCTACGCAGAGCCAGAAAGACTAGAAAAAATAGACCTGTCGCAGTTTGAATTACACGAAGAGAAACGGTTAAAAAGATTCCATATTACAGCGCTTAGCGGTGATTTTTTAAATCCGGAGACAAGAGAAAAAACCTTAAAAGACCGAGTTATTTATCACTACGTAAGAAAGTAACAAATGAAAATTAATGCTTTTATTTTAATGGCCTTCACTCTTCTTTTTTCCTGTAAAAATGAAGAAGCGCCTATTGTGGTAAATATTGAAGAAGGACGCTATTTAGCCAATCTTCATCAAAATGACACAGTTGCCCTACCCTTTATCTTTGAAATAAAAAACCAAATGGTCACCCTATACAATGGGGGTGAGAAAATTGTTTGTCAAGATACATGGTTAAAAGACGATAGCCTCTGGATAAACATTCCCGTTTTTAACTCTGCTATTTCTTTGAATAACACTAACCATGGACTTTCAGGATACTTTACCATATTAGACAAGCCCGATTACCTAATACCCATATCAGCAGAAAAAACTGAAGCACCAAGGTTTAGTAACTCAAAAAGAAAATACATCAATTTTGAAGGAAGGTACAAGACGAAATTCATGAGACCTCAAGACGATGGTTGGATTGCCTTGGGTGAATTTACTCAAACCGAAAATATTATTTCAGGTACATTTAGAACGAACTCAGGAGACTACCGATTTTTAGAAGGCCAAGTGGAAGAAAACAAGTTTGAGATCTATGGATTTGACGGTATTACTGCATACTCGTTCACAGGTAAAATAATTGGAGATTCAATAGTAGGTACTTTTTATTCAGGTATGACGGGGGTTTATCCCTTTGCCGGTGTAAAAGATTCTTCTTACCAATTGGACGACCCTACCACCTTAACCCAACTTGTACCCGATAAAGACGAAGTACACTTTTCCTTTCCGCTGGTAGGGGTAACAGGCGAAAAAATAATTACCAATAAAGAAACCCAAACCGGCAGAGTCACCATTATTCAGATTTCAGGTTCTTGGTGTCATAACTGCATGGATGAAACAAGGTTTTTTGTAGATCAGTTCAACCAATATCACGATCGTGGATTAGACATAATTGGCGTTTGTTTTGAGCGATATAGTGAATATGAAAAAGCTGCTCCAAGAATTCAAAAAATGATCAATGATTTATCTATTCCTTACCCCATGGCATTTGCAGGGAAAACAGGATCAGAAAACACTTCGGCAGCACTTCCCATGTTTTCACAGATAATTTCGTATCCCACTTCTATTTACATAGACAAAAAGGGTCTGGTAAGAAAAATTCATACGGGTTTTACAGGGCCTGGAACCTCAGAATATGAGGCCTTTATTCAAGAGTCTGAGAATTTCATACAAGAACTTTTACAAGAATAAAATGGACCCTATCAAAGAACACCTAGGTGACCTTCCCGCGAAAGCGAAAAAAGTGAAAACTGAAAACAAGGCCTTTTTTAAAAAATTAAAAAAGGTAAAACTAGGGGTTCTTGATGCCCAATTTCAAGAGGTCCATGAAGAAGTTTTTGAAAAAACAGACTGCTTAACTTGTGCTAACTGCTGCAAAACCACAGGGCCTTTATTTACTCAAAAAGACGTTGAGCGAATTGCGAAACACTTTAGGTTAAGACCGGCTGAATTTATTGACAAGTACCTTCATCACGATGAAGATTACGACCTGGTGCTGAACAGCCTTCCTTGTCCGTTTTTAAACGATGACAACTATTGTGGAATTTATGAAGTAAGGCCTAAGGCCTGTCATGAATATCCGCACACTGACATGAGAAACCAAAAGCAAATTTTAGCCCTCACCGCAAAAAATGCAGAAATATGTCCAGCGGTTTTTGAAATGGTTGAGAGAATGAAATCTAACGCTGGGCTTTAGGTTCATTGTTAAAGGTCTGAAGCAGAAAAGCAAAGGTGATTACCGCAACACAACCTATGGCATTGTACCACAAATAACCGATTTCTATATACTCTTTCACCACTAACAAATGGATAACCAATACGGTAGATTCTGCTAATATTGCCGACCAAAAAATAGCTTTTGATCTAATGAATTTTATGAAAAAGGCCACCAAGAAAATTCCTAAAATCGTTCCATAAAATAGTGAGCCAAGCAGGTTGACAAGCTGAATCAAGTTTTCAAATAAATCTGCTACAAAGGCTACTCCAATTGCTGCAACCCCCCAAGCTAAGGTTATCGCTTTAGAGGCAAAAACCTCTTCTTTAGCAGATGGCTTTACCCATTTAAACTTTTGGACAAAATCAACCATGGTGGTTGAAGCCAGTGCATTGAGTTCTCCTGCGGTTGAACTCATGGCTGCAGAAAAAATAACGGCCAATAATATTCCAATAATTCCATGCGGAAGATTGTCAAGCACAAAGGTTAAAAAGACATAATCAGAATCTTTTGTTTCTATTTCTGGAGCTAGAGAACTGATGGTTTGCTTTGTTTTTTTTCTAATTTCATTCTGGGCTTCATCTAATCCTTGGTACTGAATTTTCAATTTTTCTTTTACCTCAGCATCGTTTACTGTAGAATAGGCATTTAAGGTTGCCAACTTTTCATTAAAAACTTGTTGATGTTGCTTTTCAAGGTTTACCAACTCGCCCTTTTCATCAATGGTTTTCACGTATTCTAATGCGGGTTCATTAAAAAATACCGGTGGTTTAGTAAATTGATAAAATACAAAAACCATTACACCTACTAGAAGAATAAAAAACTGCATGGGGACCTTTAGCATTCCGTTAAACATAAGGCCCAAACGAGATTCTTTAAGGCTTTTACCTCCTAAATATCTTTGCACTTGACTTTGATCCGTACCAAAGTAACTAAGCGCTAAAAAGAGTCCCCCGGTAAGTCCTGACCAAAGAGTGTATTTCTCTTTAACATTAAACTCCGTATTAATCACATTCATTTTTCCACTCCACCCCGCAATTTCTATAGATTCTAAAAATGAAATCCCATCTGGAATACCTCTCAAAACATAGATAAACGCTAAGGCCATACCGACAAATATGACCCCCATTTGCCATTTTTGGGTAAGGCTTACTGCTTTGGTTCCTCCACTAACAGTGTATACAATTACTAAGACTCCTACCAGTAATATCATTTGATTTAGCGACCAGCCTAATATGGTATGCAAAATAATGGCCGGTGCATAAATGGTAATACCCGCGGCAAGACCTCTAGATATTAAAAACAAACTAGCGGTAAACAAACGAGTTTTGCCATCAAATCTATTTTCAAGATATTCATAGGCAGTAAACACATTTAGTTTATAATACCTGGGTAAGAAAAAAGCCGACACTAAAATCATTGCAATAGGCAGCCCAAAATAGAATTGAACAAACCCCATTCCCGATTCAAAAGCCTGCCCCGGAGTTGACAAGAAGGTAATGGCACTTGCTTGGGTAGCCATAATAGATAAGCCTATGGTAGGCCAACTCAAAGAGTTATCACCCTTTAGGTAACCAGATACGTTTTTGTTCACTCTAGTTTTATAGACCCCATAACTAACAATGGTTAAAAGAGTCAATGAAAGAACAATCCAATCTAGGTAATTCATCAATTAAAAGTATTGGTTAAATAGAGGTAAAAGAATATTTGTGCTACCAAGAAAATGATAACCCACCAATACACTTGCTTCCAATTTTTAAAAATCGGTTTATGGCTCATAGGTCACTAAATTTGCTAGAATTCGGTACGCTCCAGACACTCCGGCAGGAAGCTCTCTAAAAAAGCTAATACCGGTATAAATAAAACGTCCTTTACCGTAATGGGCAACAATTAATGCACCCTGTTTTTCATCTTCACCTTTGTCGTGACCTGATAAAACGGGAATAAACTCTTCTGAAAACTCAGTAGCGAAATACAGGCCCCTTTCTTGAACCCACCCCTCAAAATCTTCATCTTCAATTTTGTTGGGATTCCTCATCAATTCATTTCTAGATTTTAAGATATCTATTTCTGCTTTCTCCTCAGAAATTCTATCTCTACCTATAGTCATAGAAAAGGGTGAAACGGGAATTTCTGTTTTCCCCCAGCGACTACTTGTGTTGTATTGAACAACCACATTGCCACCATTTGCTATGTAATTTAACACGGCTTCTCTTGAATTTTTAAGTTCAGGATACACGTTAAAGGCCCTTATTCCAAATACAATGGTTTCGTATAAAGATAGGTCTACAGTTGATAGGTCTTCTGGAGTCAGATTTACTACTTGACAACCCAACTCTCTAAGAGCTTTATCAACTTGATCTCCGGCACCTTGAACATAAGCTATAGGGTTTTTTGTAATTTCAATTTCTGGCTTAATTACTTTAGAAACCTTAGTGGTAAAAGAAGTTTGGTAAGGAATATGATTGTATTCAATGGACTGAAAACCGGGAAGTGGGTTTCCACTTTGATCAAGTAAATAAATAGAAAACTCTTTTTTTCCTTTAGGGATAGGTAAGGTAAAGGTGATTTTTTTCTCATTGGACTGAGAATCGAAAGTCAACTTTTTGAAAGGAGCCTTTGCAACATCGCCATCTAAAGGCATTACACCAATAGAGTATTCTTGATTTTTTGGTCCAAAATGCTTTATGGAAGCGGTTACCGTCAATTCATCTGCACCCACCACTACATAGGTTGACTGATCTAATGTTCCACAAATAGAAGGCGCAATAACATAAGGTCTAACCATTTCTCCCTCTACTCTATCTGACCACTTATACTCAACGGGAATATTAATGACAAACGGTTTTCCTAAATAATTGAATTCTACATCAACACTTATGGCCGGATCGTTTTCAGGCTTACCAATAAGTTCTGAATCTATGACATTATACACCGTAGTATAAGGCAATTCTAACCAATAGGGTTGGGTTGTTTCCACAGGGTTTTCAACCTCTATTTTAAAGGTTGACTTTTTATTGAACTCTAAAGACTGATCAAGTGTTTTTCTATTATTTCTTGCAACAATAGACTTTACTACAAAAGGCTCTAACAATTGGTTTCTTGACAAAACTTCAACCTCTACAGCCGTTGACAGTCCTGCTAGTCCATAAGGTGATTTTGTGTTTGCTTCTAAATGAAGCCCTGCGCAAGCCACAATTAACTCGTCTAGTTCATTTTGCTTAACCTTTTTCCAAAAAGCATTACCGCCTGGTCTTTCAAGAAACCTTTTTAATTCAAACAAATCGTTGAGAGATTTTCCAGGTTCTTTAGGATTAAACTCTTCAATAATTTTATCGACTAAATATCCACCGTTTCTTGTTTGTGCTAAATTATTCCAAGAGGTAGTTTCATTGGTAAAGAAATCTTTTGACAGTTTTTCTCCCTTAAGCCATTGAAAATACTCCATGGTAGATCCTCTATCTATAGAAACCCCAAAACCTTGACACTTATGTTGAGACCTAGCCAAAGAGCCTAATTCATTGTAATTAACTCCTAATAATGGATCATAACCCCCAATGTCAAAAGCCAAATAATCGGGATTCACCACCGCAATACTATCTAATTTTGGATTCCACCAAGAACTGGCATTCCAATAAACTGATTTTACACTCCAAGGTTCAAGTTGACCTAACTCATCAACTCTATAGTCTTGATCAGCCGCTTTATCAAAAGCTTCAAGTGCTAAAATGGCCGAAGCAGTATGGTGACCATGACCTGCTCTTTCGTCAGGCGGAAAACGAGTGATGATAACATCTGGTTTGGTTTGCCTAATGACTCTAACTACGTCAGACAAAATCTTTTCTTTATCCCAAAATTCTAAAGTTTCTTCAGCTGTTTTGCTATATCCAAAATCAACTGCTCTAGAAAAGTATTGATTTCCACCGTCAATATTTCTGGCGGCCAACAATTCTTGAGTACGTAAAATTCCTAATTCCGGTCCTAGTTCTTCACCGATTAAATTTTGTCCGCCGTCACCCCTAGTTAGCGACAAATATGATGTTTCAACCAATCGCCCCTTACTAAGCCATGCAATCACCCGTGTGTTTTCATCGTCAGGGTGAGCTGCAATGTAGAGTACTGAGTTAAAGTTTTTTAATTTCTCAAGGTTATGTTGAATTTCTGAAGCTGACTGAGAAAACGCCAGAAAAGAGAAATGACAAAGTATGGAAAGAAGAAATTTTTGTTTCATTATCTAGTTTTAATGGAGTAGCAATTTACAAACTACATAAGAACAAGGAGAATTGTCTATGGTTTTTTAAAAGCAAAAAAAATATTGAATCATAAGAAACACAATGGTTTGAAATTATGTTAACTATATTTACTGCAAACGATTGACTGTTATTTTATGAAAAATCTGCTATTCGCATTCATTGCTTCCTTGTTTATTCTACCACAAGCATCAGCTCAAAACAATTTTGTGGCAAAATTACAAAGCGGTAATTATCGATTTAATGAACAAACCCAACTAGTTCAAAAGAATTCTTTCAAAGGAAAAAGTCTTTATATAGTTGGATTTAGTGACCTTCCTACGGAAGTGGAAAAAGAAAAAATTCAAAGGGCGGGTTGTGATATCATCGCCTACCTGCCTGAAAAATGTTTTCTATTGAATGTCCCAAATTCTCTAAACATCAAGAAGCTAAGCTCAAAAATTGGAGGTGCGGTTCCGTATACTGGCAAAATGAAGCAATCAAAAATTGTTACAACCAGAGAATTTCCCCAATATGCCATTTCTGACAATGCTCAAATTAGGTTAATGGTAAAACCCGTTCCAGGAATTACATTACCAAACGCTCTTGCGGAGCTTAATAAAAATTCATTTTCAGAGGTAAGGATTCATTCTCAGCTAAAAACTCTTGAAGTCACGGTCAAAGAATCTCAGATTGACCTTTTAAGTGATTTGCCCTTTATTTTATTGGTTCAGCAAGGAGAAGCTCCTGCAGAGCATGACAACTATGGTGCAAGAACGTCACATAGGTCTAATTTTATCAATACCGACTCTCCTAATGGTCTTCACTATGATGGTGAAGGTGTTGTGGTGGCACTTGGTGATGACGGTCCTATTGGGCCGCACATAGATTATTCTGGTCGATTAATTCAAGATTATTCAACAGTAAATTTAGGGGACCATGGGGATCATGTTTCTGGGACAATTTTTGGAGCAGGGAATAAAAACCCTGAAGGAAGAGGAATGGCACCTGGGGCTGAAATGGTTTATTACGACTACCCTGATAACCTCTACAGCTCAACTTCACATTACAATCTTCACAATATTAGAATCACCTCGAGTTCTTATTCAAACGGCTGTAACGCCGGATACACATTTTTCTCAAGACTAATTGACTCTTCAACATATTCAAAACCGGCTATGATTCACGTTTTCTCTGCCGGTAACTCAAACGGAAGTAACTGCGGGTACGGAGCCGGAAGCCAATGGGGAAATATTACTGGTGGTCATAAAATCGGAAAAAATGCCATGACCGTAGCAAACTTAGATCATCAAGATGGAATAAATTTTTCTAGCTCTAGAGGCCCTTCGGCAGATGGTAGAATTAAGCCAGATATTTCGGCAGTAGGAACTAGTGTATTTTCTACTATTGACCCGAATGATTATGGGTATAAAACAGGAACCTCTATGTCGTGCCCTGGAGTTTCTGGTACTTTAGCTCAACTGTTTCACGGCTACAAGGCAACCCACGGAAATGCTGATCCTAATGCCGGACTTATTAAAGGTATTGTGTTAAACACCGCAGAAGACCTCGGAAACCCAGGACCAGATTTCATCTATGGGTATGGAAGGATTAATGCTAAAAGGGCTCTTGAAGTAATTGAAGGCAACTTTTTTGTAGAAGGCAACGTGGTAAACGGTGAAATTGATACCGTAAACATTACCGTACCTGCGAACATAAACAACCTAAGAGTAATGGTTTATTGGGTAGATCCGGCTTCTTTTTCAGCTGCTGGAAAGGTTCTTGTGAACGACATTAATAGTTCTTTACTTACTCCTTCAAACTCAACCTTATTACCTTGGGTTTTAGATCCTACTCCTAACATTGCAAACTTGTCTGCTCCTGCGGTAAGAGCAGTTGACAGTTTAAATAACATGGAGCAAATCACTCTTGAAAATCCAACGCCCGGAAACTATAAAGTTATTGTTAATGGCTCTACCATTCCTTCTGCATCGCAAACGTACTTTGTTACTTATTACTTTGAAGAGCAAGGACCTAAATTAACTTACCCTATTGGAGGCGAAGGATTTACACCGGGAACTATTGAAACCATTAGATGGGATGCTCCAGCCAATAATTCACAAACGTTTTCAGTTGAATATTCTACAGATAACGGTTCAACATGGAACACAATAAACTCTACTGTAACTGCTGGAAGCAGACTAATAAACTGGTTAATTCCGAACAACCTAACCTCAGAGGCATTGGTTAGAATTAGCGATGGAACAACGACCTCTGTCAGCAATAATGTATTCACCATCATGGGAGTACCTACTAATCTAAATTACATTTCTAGTTGTCCAGATTCTATAGAAGTATCTTGGGATTCAGTTCCCGGTGCCATTGGCTACGAAGTATTAGCACTTGGAGTGAAATATATGGATAGTGTTGGTTTTACAACCAATACCACTTACAAGATTTCAGGGTTTAATCCGAATAACGATTTTTGGTTTACCGTAAAAGCTATTGCTCCTGGTGGTGGTAAAAGTCAACGAGCAATTGCCGTTCAAAAACAACCGGGTACGTTTAATTGTCAAATACCTGTAGACCTAGAGTTTACTTATTTTGCTTCACCCATAGATGGTGAAAATCCAAACTGCATTTACCCTAACGGAATGAACGTACAGATGATGGTAACTAATCGTGGTACTTCAACCGTAAATTCATTTGACGCTTATTATGACAATGGTAATACAACATCGCAGACCTTTACCGTAAACCTCGCACCTGGTTCATCAACTATTGTTTCATTTTCTGGATCAGTTGGTGGTACGCCTGGTTTCAATTATAACTTATTGGGTTGGATAGATTTTCCGGGTGATGGAAACCCATACAATGATACCCTTGAAATAAACTATTCAAATTACAACTCTACCCTAGGGTCATTACAAGAGAATTTTGACAATTATAGCAGTTGCAATACATCCATTGGTTGTGATATTGACTGTTTTTTAAGTTCCATGTTTAAAAACGTTGAAAATGGCGTTTACGATGATGCAGACTTTAGAGTAAATCAAGGGTCTACCCCTTCTGCAGGCACTGGTCCAAACGGAGACCACACTACGGGTTCTGGTAAATATTTATATATAGAATCGTCTGGTAGCTGTAACTTTGCTGAAGCCGTATTGCAGTCAAGGTGTGTTCAGGTTGTTGCTGGTGACCATTTGTCTTTCTCTTATCATATGTACGGTTTTGACATGGGTGAACTACACCTTGATTTACTAACAGAAAATGGACTTATTGAAGATATCATTCCAGTTATTTCAGGAAACCAAGGAAACAATTGGATTACAGAAGATATTGATTTGTCTGCTTACGCAGGAGGAGTTGTTTCGATTAGATTTAGAGGAATTACAGGCACTGATTACCAATCTGATATTGCCATTGATGATATCAACATTTATAATTCTATCGGAGTTTCAGAAAACAATAATCAAAAACAGGTTACCGTTTTCCCTAATCCATCAAATGGAGAGTTTACCATTCAAAGTGAAGAATCAAACGCTATTGTAAATATGGAGTTGTTTGATGTTTCTGGTAAACTTTTAGATCATTTTGTGGGAAGTGAAACCGAATTAAAAAGAAATTACTCTTTCTTACCTAAAGGAAATTATTTCTTAAAAATAACCACAGAACAGAATTATGAAACACATAAAATCATTATTCAATAAAACCCTTTTTACCTTTTGCTTGGCTGTCTTGGTTTCCTTGACAGCCAAGTCACAAGGGTGCAGTGACGCAGGGTTTTGCACCTTAGGAGCTATGGACGGAGGCACACAACATGGCGAAGATTCAAAGTATTCGTTAAATTTGGTCCAAACGTTTGAGGCTGCAGCTGACGAAGTTTTTGTTTTTAAAACCAAACTTAGAACGTCCATCTACCTTTCAAGCCTTTCTTCTTTAGAGCTCACGCTACCCTTCACGTTAAGCAACGGACCATTAGGCAGCTTACAGCACTTAGGTGATCCTAGTTTAGTTTGGGTAAACCAATGGACCCAAAACAGTGATTTAAATTTTAAAACTTCCTTAGGGATAAAATTACCCTCTAATCAAGGAGATTTAACGGATGATCTGAATAGGCACCTACCTATGGTTTATCAGCCATCATTAGGAACCTACGACGCCTTAGTAGGTGTCTCGTTCAACCTTTATAAAATTTCTGTTTCTATTGGTTCACAAATAGTACTGAATTCTACCAATTCAAATAATTATACGCCCATTTTATTTGACCCAGATTTAGCGAAACCGTCAACCCCATACACAAATCCGATTAGAAAAAGTGATTTGTTGGTTAGGTTAAATCGCGGGTTCGAAATTTCAGAATCTAACACTATTAGTGGAGGGATTTTAGCCCTATACCACTTAGGAGAGGATGAATATGAAAATCTTTTAACACAAACAACAGAATCGATTGAAGGATCAGAGGGTCTTACCTTAAACCTCAATTTTGGATACACAAAATCATTTGAGAACAATCAACAACTTGATCTTGGCGTTGCCTTTCCGGTACTTACAAGAGAAACTCAACCCTTTGGTTTGGTTAGATCTTTTGTGTTTTCTGTAGGGTATTCTTTTGACCGTTAGCCTTTTTTAATAATAGCAATCCCATAAAGGTTATTATACCATTGATTATGAGCAGCTCAAAGCCAAACTCATAATTAAACCAATCTTTACCATTGTCTTTTAAAAAATAGCAAACTACAGGTGAAAGTATGGCAACTATGGGCACCCATTTGTCTTTCACCTGTATTTTGGTAAAAAGACCAAAAGCAAATAATCCTAACAACGGACCGTAGGTATATCCTGCCGCGACAAAAAGCTCTTTTAGTACACTGTCATCAACGGTGTATTTAAAAACTACAATCACCAACAGCAAAACCAAAGACATACCTATGTGAGTGTATCGTCTTATCCTTTCTGAGGCTTTCTTTTCTTTTTTATCGACTTCTAAAATGTCTACTGAAAAACTAGTTGTCAAACTAGTAAGTGCGCTGTCCGCTGATGAATAGGCCGCAGCAATTAATCCTACAATAAAGAAGACACCCACCCAAGGACCTAACCCACCATTTAATGCAATGGTTGGAAACAACTGGTCTCCAGAATCAGAAATTCCCATTACATCACCGTATTGATATAACATAGCTCCTAGGGTTAAAAAAACTAAGTTCACCCCAATGAGTACAATACTAAACCAAAACATGTTCTTTTTGGCATCGCCAAGATTTTTACAGGTAAGGTTCTTTTGCATCATGTCCTGGTCTAGGCCCGTCATGGCGATGGTTATAAACATTCCCGAAAGGAAATTTTGAAGAAAGTGTTTTGAATCACCCAAGTCGTCAAAGAAGAAAATCTGAGAATCGGGTAAACTTGAAATATAAGTGACCAAAGACTCCCCTTCGGGTACAATGTGATCTCTGATCAAGTATATTGAAATACCAACACTCAGCAGCATGAATAATGTCTGCAAGGTATCTGTATAAACAATGGTTTTTATACCTCCTCTAAAAGTATAAATCCATATTAATAAAATAGTTACTGCCACAGTTACCCAAAAAGGCATATGCCAATAGCTAAAGACAAAATCTTGCAAAACGTTTGCTACTAGAAACAACCTAAAGCTGGCTCCTAAAATTCTAGACAACAGAAAAAAACTTGCGCCGGTTTTATAGGTTGAACGACCAAACCTGCTGTCTAGGTAACTGTAAATGGTGGTGAGTTTTAACTTGTAATACAGGGGTAATAGTACTGTAATGATCACTAGGTAGCCAAAAAAGTAACCAAACACCATTTGCATGTAAGAAAACTGACTTCCCTCTACCCAACCGGGGACAGAAATAAAAGTGACGCCAGACAGTGAAGCCCCCACCATTCCAAAAGCGACCAAGTACCAAGGCGAAGATCGTTTACCGGTAAAAAAAGTTTCGTTGTCACTGGTGCGACTGGTAAGCTGAGATATTAAAATCAACAGAAGAAAATAGGCACCGACTAATAAGAGGATAAAAAATGGTTCCAAATAATGAATAGTTTTCTACAAAGATAAAAGACTTACTGAATGAGAAATGGTGTGAATAAATTACATTTGTGAAATAAGATTTTTAAAAATGTCATTTAGCTCAAAGCACATAGAATCAGCGGTAGAAAACATCAGCAAATTGCCTGGTATTGGTAAAAAATCAGCTTTGCGATTGGCTCTTTTTTTGCTCAATCAAGAAAAAGAAGATGTCATGGCCTTGATCAATAGCATTGAGAAAATGAAGGTAGAAACTCTTTTTTGTAAAGACTGCCATAACATTTCAGATACTGAGGTGTGTGAAATCTGTAATAATCCCTCCCGCGAAAGCGAAACCCTTTGCGTAGTTGAAGACATTAGAGATGTAATGGCTATTGAAAACACCCATAATTACAAAGGCAAATACCATGTTTTAGGCGGACTTATTTCGCCCATGGACGGTATTGGTCCAAGTGATTTAACCATAGACTCTTTGGTAAACAAGGCTACGTCTGGAAAGGTAATTGAAATAATTTTCGCCTTAAACTCAACCATGGAAGGTGACACCACAAATTTTTACCTTTTCAAGAAACTTGAAAAGACAAACGTTAAACTTTCTACCTTAGCCCGTGGTCTTTCTGTGGGTGACTCTTTAGAATATGCCGATGAGGTAACTTTGAGTCGTTCTATTCAAAATAGAATTCCTTACGAAACCGCCATTCAACAAAACCGTTCATGACCAAAAACCTCAGAGCTCAATTTTTATTAATAGTATCTGTAATTGCTACCCGATTACCCTTTCTATTTAATGGTTATGGCAATGAAGAGGATTCTTGGACCCACGTAGTCAATGCCTTTGAAATTTTTTCTTCGGGAAAATACATCATGTCAAGACTGCCTGGACACCCTTTAATGGAAGGCCTTTTGGCAGCTATTTGGCCATTTCACAGTCCGTTTACATACAATCTTCTAGCCATGATGGGGTGCGTTTTTTCAACCTTGATGGTGTATAAAATTCACGTTCAGTTAAAGGGAATTTATCCTTTCTTAACCGCATTGTTGTTTTCATTTTTTCCGGTAGTGTTTGCCTCTAGCGTAAGCACCATTGATTACTTAATTGGCTTTGCATTGGTATTAGCTGCCTTTTACCAAGTAATCAATAAAAAAGTGATTACTGCAGCCATTTTGTTAGGGCTTGCAGTTGGCTTTAGGCTGAGTCATTTAGCTTGGGGACTTCCTTTATTACTATGGATGGTTTTTGATTATAAGGCTAATCTGAAGAAGATTTTACAATTTTCACTTATTGTTGCAATCGTTACAATTCTTTGTTATTTGCCAGTATATCTTACTTACGGAGTTGCTTTTTTTGACACCTACACCCTCCCTTACCCACCATTATCAAAAGTGTTTTACAAGGCCAGTATTGGAGTTTTTGGAATCCTAGGACTTATTTCTGTGGGAATATTAATACTCAATTGGTTTATTGAAAACAAAAACAATCAATTGGCTAAGGCAGAATGGGCCACTTTTATTTCTTGGATCGTTATTTCTGTAGCCATTTATGGCAAGATACCTGAGAAATCAGCATTTATTTTACCCATTATCCCTGTTGTTTTGTGGTGGTTAGTTAGAGGTGAAGCTACCAAAAAAGTAAGGTGGGCATTAATCATTGGGCTTATGAGTCCTTGGCTTTTAGGCATTGACATTA
This sequence comes from uncultured Schleiferiaceae bacterium, assembly GCA_965661055.1. Lineage (GTDB taxonomy): Bacteria > Bacteroidota > Bacteroidia > Flavobacteriales > Schleiferiaceae > CBFHSF01. The sequence goes on from CBFICS010000018.1 coordinate 26,725, forward strand.
ACGACCCCTACCGAGGAAGCACCCCAAGTCCGTTGGCATTAACCCTTGACAATTTTTCTCAAGAAATATTTATAGATCCGTTAAGCGGGCCGATCATTAACGATGCGACCAAAAGAATTAAAAAAGCCAATACCACAGAACAATTGGTAACGTGGATGAATGAAGAAAAAGATTCTACGTTGTTTATAGCCGGATGGTGGTTTCCAATGATTCAAGTGCACTATTTAGAAAACCCCAATAAAACTGCTGTTACGCCCGTTTACTATGCAACTGAAAAACAAATATTGGCAGCCCGTAATCGTGGACTTAAAATTAAATACGCACCTGAGCAAGAAAGAATTAACCTTCAAAAATACCAGCACGATCTTGTAAAGAGATATGGTGAGCCTGTTTTTTAATAAATTGCCCATCAATAAATGACCAAACTTTCTATCATAATTGTCAACTACAATGTGAAACACTTTTTAGACCAATGTCTAAAATCTGTTTACCGAGCCTGCGAAAACATTTCGCACGAAATCATTGTAGTTGATAATGTAAGTGTTGATGGATCTCAAAAATTCATTAAACAACACCACCCAAACGTCTTGTTTATTGAGAATAATAAAAATGTAGGATTCTCTATTGCTAACAACCAAGCCATAAAAATTGCTCAAGGAGAGTACATTCTACTGCTGAATCCTGACACCGTTGTAGGTGAAAAAACCTTTGAGAAAACGGTAGCTTTTATGGATTCACACCCAGACGCCGGTGGACTTGGAATACGAATGATTGACGGCAAAGGAATCTTTTTACCAGAAAGCAAAAGAGGACTTCCAACACCATGGGTAAGCTTTTATAAAATTTTTGGAATTAATAAGCTTTTCAAAAAATCAAAAAAGTTTGATCAATACTACCTAGGTCACTTGTCAGATAGAGAAAATCAAGAAGTTGACGTTTTAGCAGGAGCCTTTATGCTAATGAGAAAAGAGGCCTTAGACAAGGTGGGTTTGCTTGACGAAACTTTTTTCATGTATGGCGAAGACATTGACTTAGCCTATAGAATTCAACTTGGCGGATATAAAAACTACTATTTCGCAGAAGACGAAATTATTCACTACAAAGGCGAAAGCACCAAAAAAGGTAGCATGAATTATGTCTTCATTTTCTACCAAGCAATGATCATTTTTGCCGCTAAACACTTTTCAAAAAATTACGCCAAACTATTTACCGGACTTATTAAAGCGGGCATATTCTTAAGAGGTACCCTTTCAATAATTTCAAGGATTGTAAAAAAATCGTTTTTTCAAGCTATTGACATTTCACTAATCGCCATTGGGCTTTATTATTTAACCCATTACTGGGAACACAACCATCGCTTTATTGAGGGCGGACATTATCCCGAAATATTTAGACAATATTTTTTACCCGGCTACAGCTTTCTTTGGGTTATTGGAATTGCCCTTGCGGGAGGATATAAAAGACCCGTGAAAGGACAAAAAATTGTAATTGGCTTGGTTCTAGGAACAATAGGTTTATTAACCATTTATGCGTTAAGTCCTGAAAACTATAGGTTTTCAAGAGCCATTATTTTACTAGGAGCTGCATGGGCTTTTTTTATTGTATTGGCCAGTAGGTTTACTCTTAGTCTATTTCCATCATTTGGGGTGGGATGGATTAGCAAAGGTCAAAGGAGAATTTTGATAATTGCCGAAGGTGAAGATTTTCAAAAATTGAAATTCAGAGCCCAGTCATACGGAAATAAAGCAGAGTACATAGGTCAGGTTTCAACCCAATCAAGCCTTGTCGGAGTAGAAAATTTAGAAAGTCTAATTCAAAGTCTAGAAATTACTGAGGTAATATTTTCTCCCAAAGGATTAATGTACACGGATATTATCCACCAAATTGATCAATTACAAAAACTAGACTGTGGCTTTTACATTGGGCATTCAGATAGAGATTGGATTATTGGAAGTCAGAGTATACATACACAATCTACAGCCCTAGGAGAAAAAGATTTTAAAATTTCAAACTCAGAAGGCAAGAGAAACAAAAGAGCTATTGACCTAGTAATTTCCATTTTCCTATTGATATTGAGCCCCATTACCTTATGGCATTCTAAAACAAAAAAATTGTGGTCACACTTATTTAGTGTTGCACTAGGTCTCAAAACTTGGGTGGGTTACACCGCAGTTGATGAACTTCCTAAAACCAAACCCTTCGTACTAGATATATGTCCTGAAAATTTGACTGAAGAACAGAAATTAGAAGTTAAAAAAACCTACGCTCAGAACTACTCAATAAACTCTGATTTAAGAAAAATCCTGTCATAAACACCCTTAATTTATGAACACAACTAATTAATAGAGAGAATTTAACAGGCATTTTTTATTTTTTACACAGGTCTTCATTTTAAAAATTTGACAAAGCACCACCTTGATTTTCATTTTTTGTAGTTTGTGAATGAAATGTCGTCAAATCAAAGAAAAAAGAAAATAAGGAGTTCATTTTTATTAAATTTGCGGGACTTGAAATTCGATAATTAAACCATTACTATGGCACAAATAGAGCTCATCATGCCCAAAATGGGCGAAAGTGTTGCCGAGGCAACCATCATTAGTTGGTTAAAAAACGAAGGTGACACCATTGAGCTTGAGGAATCAGTACTAGAGATTGCTACAGATAAGGTAGACTCAGAAGTGCCTTCTCCCGTAGAAGGTGTTCTTATTAAAAAGCTATTTGATGTTGACGATGTTGTTCAAGTGGGTCAAGCGGTAGCTATTATTGAAACAGAAGGTGGTTCAGACAGCGCTCCTGCTCCTAAGGCAGAATCAGCCCCTGCTGCAGCTGCAACTCCTGTTCAAGAAATAGAAAAATCTGTTGATGCAGCTGTAGAAACGGCAAATGGAAGTATCTCAAAAAATTCAGCGGGAAGATTTTACTCACCTTTGGTAAGAAGCATTGCTGAAAAAGAAGGCTTAAGCCAATCAGAGTTAGATGGTATTGCAGGTACAGGCTTAGAAGGTCGTGTAACAAAATCTGATATTTTGGCATACCTAGACAATAGAGGATCTGCACCTGTTGCCACTAATCAACCCGCATCAACTCCTGCGAAAGCAGCGCCTGCTAAATCAGTACTTGCAAAAGCGGCTCCTTCGGCTCCAATTTATGAAGGGGATGAGATTATTGAAATGGACAGAATGAGAAAGCTTATTTCTGACCACATGGTAATGTCTAAACACACTTCTCCGCACGTAACCTCTTTTGTTGAGGCTGATGTTACGAATATTGTAAACTGGAGAAATAAGGTTAAAAAAGAATTTGAAACGAGAGAAGGCGAAAAAATCACCTTCACTCCTATTTTCATGGAAGCCGTAGTAAAAGCTATTAAAGACTTCCCAATGATCAATGTGTCAGTGGATGGAACTACCATTATTAAACACAGAGACATTAACTTAGGGATGGCTACAGCACTTCCTTCAGGAAACTTAATTGTACCGGTTATTAAAAAAGCAGACCAATTGAGTCTAGTAGGTTTGACTAAATCGGTAAATGACCTAGCAAGAAGAGCCAGAGAAAACAAACTAGGTCCTGATGAAATTTCAGGGGGAACCTATACATTAACCAATGTAGGTTCTTTCGGAAACGTTATGGGTACCCCAATCATCAATCAACCACAAGTTGCGATTTTAGCAGTGGGTGCTATTCAGAAAAAACCGGCAGTTATTGAAACCCCAGAGGGCGATATGATTGCAATTAGACATAAGATGTTCTTATCTCACTCTTATGACCATAGAGTGGTAGATGGAGCCCTCGGAGGAATGTTTGTTCGAAGAGTTGCTGACTACTTAGAACAATGGGATCCGAAGAGAACCTTCTAAATTTTTAAACAAAAAGCGCTGGTATTTACCGGCGCTTTTTACTTTTACAATATGGCATTAGAATTAAAAAGACCTATTTGTTTTTTCGATTTAGAAACAACTGGGGTAAATGTGGCTAAAGACCGCATCGTAGAAATATCAGTTTTCAAAGTATATCCAAACGGAAATAAAGAAAGTAAGACTTGGTTAGTGAATCCAGGTATTCCTATTCCACCTGAAACTTCAGAAATTCATGGAATCACAGATGAAAAAGTAGTCAATGAACCTTTATTCAAAGATTTAGCCAAAACGGTTTACGATTTAATTAGCGATTCTGACTTGGCGGGATATAATTCAAACAAATTTGATATTCCTCTTCTGGCAGAAGAATTTTTGAGAGCAGATATAGACTTTGATATGTCTAAGAAGATAGCGGTTGACGTACAAAACATTTTTCACAGAATGGAACAGAGAACCCTTTCTGCAGCTTACAAATTCTACTGCGGTAAAGATTTAACAAATGCTCACAGCGCCGAGGCAGACACTCAAGCTACCTATGAGATATTAGAAGCACAAATTCAAAAATACGAAGAGCTTCAGCCCGATGTTGATTTTTTAAGTGAATTTAGCAACAGACAAAGAGTAGCAGATTTTGCTGGGTTCATTGCCTATGACAAAGAGGATAAAGAAATTTTTACTTTTGGAAAGTACAAAGGACGGTTAGTAGAAGATGTGTTTGAAGAGAATCCTGGTTATTACAGTTGGATGCAGAATGCTGATTTCCCTTTATATACCAAAAAGATTTTAAGTAAAATCAGGTTGAGAAAAATTCAAGGTTAATTTTATTTCACTATGAAAATTATTTGCGTTGGTAGAAACTATGCCGATCACATTGCAGAGTTGAAAAATGAAAAACCTACTGATCCCGTTCTATTTTTAAAACCAGAAACTGCAATACTAATAAAAAACCAACCCTTTTTCATTCCCGATTTCACCAATGAGGTGCATCACGAGGTTGAATTGGTGGTTAGAATTAACCGGTTAGGAAAAAATATCAGACCTGAATTTGCCCATAAATACTACAACCAAATCTCCCTTGGAATCGATTTTACCGCAAGAGATTTACAGTCTGAGTTAAAGGGTAAAGGACTTCCTTGGGAAAAGGCAAAATCGTTTGATGGTTCAGCTGCCGTTGGGAAGTTTATTAGTTTTGATCCCAAAAATACAGACATTCAAAATATTGATTTTTCTTTTCGAAAAAATGGAGAGATCGTTCAATCGGGAAACACCTCAGATATGATTCATAAGGTAGACGACCTTATTTCATACATCAGTAAATACTTTACTTTAAAAATTGGGGATTTAATTTTTACAGGTACACCCAGTGGGGTTTCAAAAGTAAATCCGGGTGATAAACTAGAAGCCTTTTTACAAAAAGAACAACTTTTAGTAGTTAACGTTAAATAATTCTTATCACAGTTTACTCATTTTTCCTTTTTTCATACAAACACTTTTATATATTTGTAGTTACCACTAGTGTATACAGATTAAATAAAAAGTATGAGACACATTCTACGCTTTGGATGGATAGCGGTTTTCTTATTGGTAGTTAACCCATCATTCGGACAAATTGTTACGACTGTTTATGAAGAAGACTTTGATGGAGGAGCTCCTTATCAGGTAACTTCCTACAACACAGACCCACTAACTAGTTTAGAGTTTAACGACACCACTGTGCTTTCTTGTAATGGAACAACCTCCATGCACGCTAATGTGGTAACTTTAGATACCATCATCTTAGAAACTGACGCCTTTAGTACTGTAGGTAATCCTTTTGTTAGGCTTACTTTTTGTCAAATTATGAAAGAACACTTTACCCATAGAGGTAAAATTCAAGTTTCTAATGACAACGGAGCTACCTGGCAATTCTTGGCTGATTCAATTTATCAAGGTTATGGGGATTTCTCTAACGATTATTTCAACGAGGCCTCTTACGTTGATCCAATTCAAACTCCATACTGGGGTGGATTAACCTTCAACCCATCCACTTGGGCTCAACCCAACAACACTTGGTGGGCTACTGAGGTTTTTGATATTTCAAGCTATGCTGGTGGTTTAACGGGGTATCCACAAGTAAAAGTAAGATTCTTACTATACAAAGGTGGGACCTTTGCCCCTTTATCAGGATGGTTTTTAGACAACATTCTGGTAGAAGCGGCACCTTGTGAGCTTTATCCTCCTAAGATTTCGTTTGGTTTAGTAAACCAAAAAAAACCACAAGGTTCAAGATACCAGCCAACAGAAGAGATTCTTCTCTATGCATGGGACAAAGGAACCGGAATTAACGCAGACTCTGTATTATTGCACTATGATTATTACACTGCTGGTGCATGGAGTGGATGGCAAGACACAATTATGACTGCCGTTACAGGTGGCGGATGTAAAGACACAGGTACTTACCAGTTTTTCTTTACAGGATTAGGTGTCGGTGACTCCATAAACTGGTACGTAGAAGCCTTTGATTGTGGCTGTCCGAACAAGGTTAGGAACCCAGATTCATTATCAACCCCAAATATTTACAAGTTTTGGATAGACCAAGCTCCACCGGCATATTGTGGTCCTAGTTTACCAAACTCTTTCCCATATGTAGTGGGATCGTACCCTCATACTACAACATTTGAAGAACCTGAATTTGTTGAGGGGACAGGAAGTGGCGATGCTGGAACAAACCTTCATAGAGGCACATTCCCAACAAACAATCCAACAGGAGCTAGTCAAGGTAACTGGACTGTTGTTCCGATAACTACTTCGCCTGCTCCGTCTTATGGATGGTCCATTAATTCTGGAAATACTCCAACTAACGGAACTGGACCAGCCACAAACCATACTCCGGCCGGAAATAAATACATTTACACAGAAGGTAGTCAAGGAAACAACCTAGATAATTCAAGGGTTAATACATTCTGTTACCAATTACCATCAGGAACCTGTATGGGTTTAGAGTTTTATTATCACATGTATGGAACTGATATTGATCGTTTACGAGTTGATATTGACACAGGTGATGGTGCTGGAAATGCACAGTGGATAAACGCTGTATGGTTAGCCGTTGGGCAACAGCAAACAAATTCAAATGACCCATGGCAAAAAGGTTTTGTTAGCCTTGACGATTATGAAGGAAAATACATAAGAGTTAGATTCTTCGGTAGAAAGCTTGCAGGGGTAAAAGCGGATATTGCATTAGATGACATTACAGTTTATGCCCCGCCTCCTACCGATATTGAGATGGTGAATATAGGGTATCCAGAAAACGGTTTCTGTTCATATTCTGCCACTGATTCTGTAACGGTAGACCTAAGATCTATAGGATGTTTATCATTAACTGAAATCCCACTTGCAGTTTCAGTTTCTCTTAATGGAGGAACCCCAGTCATTTCTAAAGATACAATTTTCCAAAATGTAGCTTCAGGAGATGAACTAACATACACATTTGTCCCAACCATTGATTTAAGTGGCTTTGGAACATATACAATTTCCGTTTATTCAGAAGTGCCAGGAGACACCATTCCATCCAATGACACCATTTCTAGTCTTACCATTTTACATGAACAACCCATAAGTTCTTTCCCATACTACATTAATTTTGATGATGCTCCATGGACTGCAGGTAACAACTCGGCGGCAAACCCAGGTACCTTTGGAAATATTCCTGATTTTGTTCCAAGCCCAGACTTAACAACTGGAGCTCAAAATTATGGTTTTGTGGTTGGATCAGGGTTTACTCCATCTCCGAACACAGGTCCATTAGATGCAATGGGTGAAATTGGAAATTATCTTGTTGCAGAAGGAAACTACGGTACGATAATTCCAACATTTGCAGTTTATCAATCAAGATGTTTGGATTTCTCAACCTTAACCAACCCTCATTTAAGTTTCTTTTATCATGCATTCGGTTCTGATATTGGGGCCCTATTTGTTCAAGTTGTTAAGCCAGGTGAAAAAGATTGGTCACTTGTAGGACCTTCCTACAGCACAGGTCCTTTCCAAACTTCAGAAAAAGCTAAATGGGAATTTCTTAGCGTAGACTTATCTGCATATGCAGGTGAATTTATCAAAGTAAGGATCTTGGCTCAAAAATCAACTAATGGTGCCGAGGCTGATCTAGCACTTGAAAATATCAACATCTATGATAGACCTGCAATTGACGTTGGTATCTCTTGGATTCAAAGACCGGGTGCAAGGATGGATATTGATGGAGCTCTTTTTGGAGGTACCAACGTGGGACCAATTTTCAGAATTAGAAACTACGGAACTTCGAATGTTTCCAACGTTCCAATCACATATGAATTAACTCCATATTGTGGCCCAACAGCTGGTACACCTGTAACCTACACGACAACATACTCGGGTGTAATTGCAGCGGGTGCAGAAGTTAATTATGTTATTCCTAGTCCAATTACAGGAAATATTTGGCCTGAAGGTAGGTTTATGATAAAAGCCTATACAACCCTTACGGGAGATTCATTTAATCCTAATGATACATTAACTAAATTCTCTGTAGGTTGGCCTTCATTACACATTCCCTACTTTGACAACTGGGATGCGTGTGACTACTCAATGGGAGAATTCCCTGATGGAAATTTAAGGCTATTTGAAAAAGCACAAGCAAGTAACTTAGGTGCACCAAACTCAATGCCAAATGCATGGTATTCTGGAGCCAACTTCTCTTATTTTCCTAATTACGAGGAGTCATTAAACTTACCAGCATTATATGGTTTTGATACAATCAGAGGTGCTTCATTGAGGTTTAGGCATAAATACAATTTCGCATCTGGAGATGGTGGTCAAGTACAGTATTTAACCAATACCGGTTACAAGCAATTAGGTACTCCTGGATTAGGGGTTAATGTTTACAATAGTCCATCAGTTCCAGGATTAAATAACGAACCAGGATTTACAGGCACTTCAACCTCTTGGGAATATACTGAAATTCCCATGAATGACTTCAATGGTTTTAACGGTAGAGTGGTTATTAGATTCTTTATTGGTAGCCAATCAGGATACCAAAAAGGATGGGCAATTGATGACGTAGAACTTTATGTTCCTCCTCAGAATAGTGCCAGTCCGATTTTTGCAGAATCTAATGCCTACTTCTTTATTCCTAATGTTGTAAATGAAGTAAAAGTAAAAATTCAAAATACGGGTGCTAAACCTTTAGATTCTTGTTTAGTACACTATAAGATTGAAGATGCTTCAGGTAATGTGGTTGTAAACTGGACACCAAAAGAGAACTTCGTTCCACAAAACAAAATGTTTGCTGGAATGAATTCTAAACCGGATCATGTTTTTGATGCTAAATGGATTAACCCAGTACCAGGTCAATACACCCTTTGTGTAGCTACTTCAAGACCTAATAACAAAGAAGATAACTTACACGCAGACGACACATTGTGTCTTCCTGTTATAGTTCTTGACGAAGTAGACCTTACAGTAGATAGTACATACTGTAATGACTTTGACAATCCTTCTCAAAACCCATGGGTTGCTTACAACTATATAAACAAGAAAGGATTAGTTGCTTGGTCAGAAGACGTTGTTGACCCAGTTATTAAAAATCCATTTACACCTCTTACGGGTTCCCCTCGTGCTTGGATAACCAAAGTAGATGCAGATTATAAATCAAGAGATAGTTCAGCGTTATTTACACCGGTATTTATTCTTGATTCTGGCGAAGTATATAAAATATCATTTAAACATTGGTACAATACAGAACAGTACCATGATGGGGGTACCTTCCAAGTTAGTTTTGACGCTGGTAATACTTGGAGAACTATCGGAAAGAGATTTGCTGGTCAAAACATTGATTGGTTTAATACAGACTATGTAACCTCACTTGATTTAATAGAGCCAGGTTGGACAGGTAAATCAAATGGATGGGTTGATGCTTCAATTAATGCTTCATTTGACTCTTCAGGTTCTGCAATATTTAGGTTCAGATTTGGTTCTGATCAAACCATAGAAGATGCAGGATGGATGGTTGACAGCTTCTGTATTGCGAACACAATGGATAAATATGATTACTATGTTGGTATTGATGAAGATGAAGTTAATACTGAAAACTTAATCGTTGGCTACCCTGCCCCTAACCCAACATCTGGCAGAACAGAATTGCCGATGAGATTATTAGATGGCGGAAACGTAGAGATAAGAATAAGGAATATTGTAGGTCAAGATATGCTATATGAAAATCTAAATTTGGAAACAGGCGAACAAAGATTTACCTTTGATGTAAGCAAATGGAGCCCAGGGATTTATATGTTGACACTTGATCACGACGGACACCGATTTACTCGAAAAATAGTCGTAACACAATAACAACTTTAAGACCCGGTTAACCACCGGGTCTTTTTTTTTGCGGAGCAGAAAAATTTCAACCTGCAACAATTATTTTTTCTAAAGACTTTTTTCAAAATGTATTGATTGGCGTAAGCATGATGAGGAAAGAAATCTTCTCAATAACAAAGGACCATGAGTCAATAATATTACACAGTATGGTTACCTATAAAAACTTCACATTTGGGTATAGTTATGATATGACAATTTCTGAGTTAGGTATAGATAATTCTTATGGCACACATGAATTTGGGCTTATTTATACCTTTAAAGGGGTTTCTCTTTGTGGAGGAAAATCAAATCCATCTAGCAAAGCCGATGATTGTTTTTTCTTAGACCTGAGTTGAGTTAAACAGTCTGACTTTAACGTTTGGCAACCATAAATACCTTTGATTAGGTATATTGACTTACGAGGATTTTTTGCAATTTAGCCAGACAGAAATAAGAAATGAAAAAAATCCCTCTTATAATTTTCCTCTTAACCTTTTGCGCTTTATCTAGCATAGGCCAAACACAAGGCGCTTTGACAAAGTACAATTTTTGGCATAGTGGCTGTGAGGTTTCAGAAGCTTCCGTATCATGGCAAATGTCTAAGCTTAATGATGAAATTTTAATTTCTGGATCTTTTGAATGGTATTCAGGATCTGATTTAAAAGACT
>CBFICS010000019.1:0-33030 GCA_965661055.1 uncultured Schleiferiaceae bacterium
ATTATGTAGAGCGCATCAGTGAAACTGAAATTATCGCCGTTGAATTCGGAGAAAAGTCTGCCAGAATGATCTTGGTAAAAGTAAAAGCTGAAGGAGTAAACCTGTTAGAGCAAGACTGGCAAGAGGTATTACCTAAGCTTCAGAAAGATGATCAATTAGAGTTTTTCAGAGGTAAAAAAGAGTACAACACCTTGAGAGAGCAAGAGATGTTTGGGCTGATGAAGCAAGGTGCTTACATGGCAGACAGTACATTGTTTGACGCTCTAGATAAATGGGTAAACGTTGAGCCTCTTAAAAACTAGGCTTGTAGTTTTTTTGATATTCTTCCCAAGGAATTGTTTTATATTTTTGAAAGGCCATATACTCTAAAATAGGCTTCATTTTGTCTAATGGAATATATCCGGGAATTCTCTGGGTTAACTGATAATTGGAATCTAAAAACAACGTAGTTGGATAACTGAGTTGTCCGTTGAGAAGCGCTGCCGGGAGTTCATTATAACCCCTTCTACCCTTTTTCACATACTTATAGGTGGTTCCTTTAAATTCAATATCCTCCTTTTGTTCACCGTCTAATTTTACGGGATAAAAATTAGTATTTACAAATTTGGCCAAGGCTTCGTCCTCATAAACGTCACTATCCATTTTCTTACACCACCCGCACCAATCTGTGTAAACGTCTATCAACATAGGTTTTGGATTTTTTTCATTGGCTTCAACAGCTTCTTCAAAAGTCATCCACTCCACCTCCTGAGAATAGGAGATCATGGTAAAAAGTATTCCAAGAACCGTTAATAAATTTTTCATTTGAGTATGATTTTTTAGCCGAGTCGTTTCATGCCTTCAATATACATATAATTGACTCTACAATGGGTAAGAAACTGCGCACAAAAAAGGGGAAGCAAAAGCTTCCCCTTTATGGTATATCATTAACTGTTGAGACTACTCAACACCATGCATTAACTTATTGATAGGTTTCTTGAGCAATGCCAACAAAATAGCAAACCCAACCAAGACATAACCTATGGTAGAGAAGGTTGCTATGTACTTGTCTAATCCCTCTGCCATAGTCAATGCCACCTTAGAGCCTTCTTCTGCTCCACTAAGTGCTGCAATAGCACCTGCTAGGTAATTGGCCATTGCAAAAGAAAGGAACCATCCTCCCATTGCGGTTCCAGCAATACTCTTTGGAGCCAATTTGGTTACCATAGAAAGTCCAATAGGGCTTACAAAAAGCTCACCCGTTGTATGCAACATGTAAAGGAAAACTAAAGTCAAAAGAGGCACTTGGAAGGCATCATTTACAAATAACAAACCTACAAGCGTTACTAAGAATCCCAATCCCAATTGAAGGATTCCAAAAGAAAACTTCATAGGAATAGATGGGTTTTTACCCATTTTACTCAATTTGATCCACATCCAAGAAAAGAAAGAACCAAAAGTCACAATAAAGAAGGGATTAAAGAACTGAGTCATTGAGGCCGGCATTAACCAACCAAAAATCTCTCTATTTACATTTCTATCTGCAAAAAGGGTTAATGAAGTACCCGCTTGCTCAAAACACGCCCAGAATATCACGTTAACCACCATCATAATTACCAAGGCAATCATGCGATCTCTCCACACCTTACCTTCTTTGATTCCCGAAGAAATTAATTGGTAGGCTACATAGATAAATATGGCAATAAGTATGTACTGTAAAATTTGATTTTGAGAAATCAAGACATAACTCAATGGAATCAACAAAAGAGATCCAACGGTAATCACTTGGTACAATTTAAAACCCCCTAGGCTTTTCTTCTTTCCCAATTCTGGAATAGCGATGTTGGGAACGTGTTCGTACTTGTTTCTACCTCCCCAAAAAATGAAAAGGCCGGCAAGCATACCCAGACCCGCAAGTCCAAATCCGTATTCAAACCCATAGGTTTCACCCACATAGGCAACAACTGTGGTTGCCAATAGAGCCCCTATGTTTATTCCAATATAAAAAATGGTGAATCCAGAATCTCTTCTAGGGTCACCATCGTTGTAAAGCTTTCCTACAATTGTAGATATATTGGCTTTAAAATATCCATTTCCTACAATTAATCCACCCATACCTACAAGCATTAAGCTTTCTCTTAGGCCGGCGTTTAATCCCAAAAAGTCTGTTCCTGCAACCATTAAAAACTCACCAATCGCCATCAGGATGGCACCAAGTATAATTGCGTATCTATAACCTAAAAACTTATCGGCCATTCTACCTCCCAAAACAGGCGCTGCATAAACCAAGGCGGTGTAAGCTCCATATATTAAAGATGCTTGTGCATCTCCTTTAAGAAGGGACTTAACCAAGAATAAAGTCAATAGGGTACGCATTCCGTAGTAACAGAATCGTTCCCACATTTCTGACATAAATAGGGTCCACAGTGCGGGTGGGTGCTTTAATGATTGATCGCTCATTTTTTAAAAAATTATTTGATTAGCAAGTATACAGATAATTTATCAGATTTTATCAAGGGAATAATCCTAAAGATTTTCTAATAGGTAGTTGGTCATTTTATTGTAAAGGTGGTAGCGTGTTGCCCCTCCGTATATACCGTGATTTTTATCCGGATAAATAAACATATCAAATTGTTTATTTGACTGAACCAAGGCTTCAACCATTCTCATGGTGTTTTGTACATGCACATTGTCGTCAGCAGAACCGTGAACCAATAGATACTTTCCTTTTAAAAGCTTAACGTGGTTAATCGGACTGTTTTGGTCGTAACCAGAAGCATTTTCTTGAGGCGTTTGCATATATCTCTCTGTGTAAACAGAATCATAAAATCTCCAGTTGGTTACAGGAGCCACTGCAATGGCTGCTTTAAAAACATCAGCACCTTTGGTAATACACAAGCTAGACATGTATCCTCCGTAAGACCATCCCCAAATTCCGATTCGAGTTGCATCAATATAATCTAAAGAACCCAAATACTTAGCCGCAGCAATTTGATCTTCTACTTCGTACTTACCAAGCTCTTTATAGGTTACTTTTTTAAAGTCTCTACCTCTTGCACCGGTTCCACGGTTATCTACAGAAACAATAATATAACCTTGATCTGCCAAGGTCTGGTAATACATATCATTGAAACCGTCATATTGATTCTTAACGGTCTGTGACCCGGGACCACCATATACAAACATTAATACCGGATGCTTAACTGAAGCGTCAAAGTTGGCGGGCTTAATCATCCATGCCTTAAGTACAATTCCCTCTTCTGTTTCTAAATCAAAAAACTCTTTTTTGCTCAACTGGTAGTTCTCTAAAGATTTAACCAATCTAGCATTGTCTTGAAGAACTCTAATTTCGTCGCCTTCGTTGTTGTTTAATGATACATAATTTGGGACTCCAGCCGCACTGTGGTTATTGATAAAGTAATCAAATGTAGTACTGAAGGTAGCCTCATTCCAACCCGCTTTTTCCGTTAGGTTTTCCTTTCCTCTTCCTTTTATTGAGATAGAGTAAACGTTTCTGTCACATGCTTTCTCTTCAGCCGATTGGTAGTAAAGTGTTTTCTCGTCTTGGTCAATTCCATAAAACTTAGTTACATCCCACTCACCTTTGGTAATTTGTTTTTTCACTTCTCCCTTAGCAGAAATGAGATAAATGTGATTGTACCCATCCTTTTCACTCGTCCAAATAAAGCTACCATCGCGTAAAAAACGAATATCATCGGTCACGTCAACGTAAGCCTCATCAGTTTCTTTGTAAAGCACTTTACTTTCACCCGTCTTAGCGTTTACAGAATTAAGGATTAATTCATTTTGATGTCTATTGGTTGTATAAACAATCACTTTGTTAGGATCTTGAGTCCATTTAATTCTTGGAATGTACTCGTACGACGGCAATCCTTTTACCTCCATAACTCCACTACCCATTCTGTAAATGTGAGCAGACACTACTGCGTTTTTCTCTCCTGCTTTAGGGTATTTAAAAACATCTTGTTGAGGATAAAGGGTTGTTCCATAGATATCCATGCTGAAGGTGGGAACTTCTGATTCATCAAATCGATAAAATGCAATAGATTTTCCGTCAGGAGCCCAAAAGAAAGCCTTGTCAAAAGCAAATTCTTCTTCGTAAACCCAGTCTGTAGCTCCGTTAATGATTTTGTCATCCTCTCCATCTGTGGTGATTTGAGTGGTTTCACCAGAAGCAAGATCAAAAACAAAAAGATTGTTTCCGCTTACATAGGCCACTTGAGTTCCCGCTGGGTTAAAGGTTGCGTAGCGTTGTTTTCCTTCCGCCAAAGCGGTAAGAGTTTCTGATTCTAGATCAAAAACATAAAAGGCAGAACGAGTACTGTGACGATAGATTTGCTCCGTTTGCGTCGCTAGCATTACCTTTTTCTCATCAGAAGAAAAAGAATAGCTATCAAATGAGAAATCTTTACCTGAAGCTTGGCTGATCGCTTTTGCACTGGTAATTACTCCTTGTGACTCTCCGGTTTTAAATGAAAACTTTTCAATAGTATTTGGACCATCAGCCTTGGTTAAGGTAGTATAATGAATACCATCGTTCATGGATTCTAAACCACTTACTCCTTGGGCGTAAAAAGAATACGTCCCCCAAACTTCTACTAGGTTTACCTTTTTATCTTGTCCCCATCCTTGTGTGGAAAGAGCGGCAAACGCTAAAAATAAAAGCGACTTCTTTAAGATTTTCATGCTCAGTTTTTTTTTCAAGCCTCCAAGATAATAAAGAAGGTCAATAAATAAAGGGGTTTTAACAATAGATATATGATAAGAGCCCCCCTTGGTAAAATATAATCTACTCACCTTAAATATTTCAATGAAAAATCTTACAAAAAGACTTTTATCATGGTCCCTCGGCGTTAATCCTTTCTTCATTACACATTCGTTTTCAACGTTTAACCTGAAAAAAAGATTTGATATGATACTCAAGAAAAAAAGTAATTCATTAGGCTATTTAAAGCTTTCTGTGGTCCTGACATTTTTAGTAGCTTCTTTCACTTTCGTGGGATGTGAAGCACAAGAAATTCAAAAAGAACAAGATCCAGGTGTTGTTCCTATTAGCGAATTAGATCTGTTACCTAGAACGGATGATTGCCCAGGTGAAATCACGAAGGAGGAAAGTATTTCGTGCTTTCAAAATGGAATAGCGAATCACATTATCCAAAATTTTGATTACCCTGAATCGTGTAAAAAACTGGGGCTTGAAGGCAAAGTATATGTTTCTTTTACCATTGACGAAAACGGAAAAGTAACTGAAGTCGCAATAGCCCGTGGTGTTCAAGACCAAGAAGGCCTTTCTGAAGATCAGATTTCTGCCTATAAAGAAATGGAAGCCTCCTCACTAGAAATTGTTAATTCTATGCCTTCTTTTAAACCTGCAAAGGTTGGAAGTAAAGAAGTGGCCATGGATTTTAATGTACCTATTGCCTTTAAACTAAAATAACAAAAATCCCCTTGAGTTTTTCAAGGGGATTTTTTATTCCACTTTTAAAATTTGGTATTCCGTTTGCCTGAAGGTTACCATGTCTCCTACTTTCTTAGCTAAAAACTGTTGACCCAAGGGTGAGGCACATCCTAAGACAATAACCTTTACCTCGTCAACTTCTACTTCGCCAAATCCTGCTGAGAAGAAATAATACCCTTTGTCCGTTTCGACCATACTTCCGAACTGAATGGAAGAATTTCGTTTTTCTAAATCAATACTGCTTAGCAATAGTCTTTTTTCTAACCACATAGACAATTGGTTCTTTGCCTTATCAATTTCTTGATGAAGCATAGCTCTCCCTGTCTCGTATTTATCGCCTGCAGAACTTTTAGTTTCATTCTTCAACGACATATTCAAACCGTCTAAATGTTCGTTAATAGATTGAATATTATCAGCAACAAGATGCTGTAATTTGTTGTAAACTTGCTGTTTAATAGGAAGATCTGCCAATTATTATGTAACTTAAATAGATAACCCAAAATTATCTAAACTTTTGAAACCATGAAAAACCTGATTTTTACCCTAGGCTTAGGACTATTTACCCTATCTCTTTCTGCGCAAATAGATAAATCTCAGACAGAAAGCGAGTACGTCACTGAAAGCAAAAAAATAGTGAAGATCATTCTTAGTGATGGAACTGAACATGTTGGTGTCCTTTTAAAACAAGATGAAAACATGGTTCTTATTGAAACCGCGAAAATTGGTAAAGTATCTATCCCTAAATACAAGATTCAAGAAATCATTTATTTAAAAGGAGAATCAGAAATTAAAACCCTAACACATAAAGACCTACTAAGGGATGACCCAAGATTTAGAAGGTACGTTTTAACCAATAGCGCCCTTCCGTATAAACGTGGAGATGTGGTGGCTGTTTTTGATGTGTTTGGACCTAAATTCAACTTTGGAATAACCGATGGACTGAGTGCTGGAATATCAACCTCATGGATAACCATTCCCGTTTTAGCAAATATTAAGTATGCAGCTAAAGTCACTGATAATTTTCATTTAGCAGCTGGATTTTCTGCTGCTATACCGTCTGTGGTCAACTTTAAATCAGGGGTAATATCGCCCTTTGTAACCGCAACCATAGGAAACACCATAGATCACCTCTCATTTGGTATTCAAAACCACACGGTAAATGGAGATTTTTTAGAAACCGGTCTAGACAACGGAAACAACTTCACTTCTATGACCTTTGCGGGAACCAAATCAATTAACCGAAAATACTCTGTTTTAATGGAAGTCGCTTATGGCGATTTTTCTTCTCAGGATCCTAATTTCGGAATTGTTTTTGACGTGAGTTTCGGATTTAAATATCATCCAAATAGCAAAAACTCATACCTATTTGTTCTCAACGGAATCTTTATTCAAGACAATAACACTTTTGAATCTTTTCCGGCTCCAATTCCCTTTTTCTCTTGGACTAGAATATTATAGAAATAAAAAAGCCCCGATTTATCGGGGCTTTTTCTTTGGGTGAAAGACGGGGTTCGAACCCGCGACCTCCGGAACCACAATCCGGCGCTCTAACCAGCTGAGCTACAATCACCATTTGTTAGCGGCTGCAAATATATAAACCAATTTGAATATTTTGCTACCTAAATCACAAAAAAATACACATTCTTACCACTACCTTTGACATTCAATTAATTATACATGAAAAATAATATAGCAAAAGGCATAATCCAGATGGTTTTTATTGCTTGTCTAGGTTACTTAGCTACCTTTCTACCCTTTCACTTTGGCCTAGTTACCAATGCTTTAGTCTTAGGTATTGTTTTCGGAAACGCTCTTAAACCAAACTCTTCATTAAGCCCAGGTATACAGTTTAGCGAGAAAAAAATACTTTCTGTGGCTATTGTCCTTTTGGGTTTACAGTTAAACGGAAATATTATTTCTGAGCTTTCATGGCAATTAATTCTGTTCATTCCATTGGTTATGGTAGCTACCATACTATTGTCTACTTTTTTGGCTAAGTATTTTAACCTGTCTAAAAAACTAGGTGCATTGATTGGAATGGGAAATGCGGTTTGTGGAACATCGGCCATCATGGCGGCAAGCGCAACACTTTCACCGGACTCAAAAGATACTGGAGTTGCTGTTGGCACCATAAACCTATTGGGGACCTTGGCTTTATTTGCCATTCCTACATTTTCTACCACCCTAGGTCTATCTGAATCTACAGGCGGAATTCTTGCGGGTGGAACCCTTCAAGCCGTAGGACATGCGGTAGCAGCCGGAACTGCCATCGGACCTGAAGCGGAGGTTCTAGCTACTACCGTTAAGATGGGACGAGTTGCTTTTCTTGCACCTATGCTATTTTTACTGATAGCCATGTTTGGGAAATCTGAAAAAAATCAACCCAAAGGAAATAACATTCCATGGTTTATCTGGGGATTCTTGACCTTGGTAATAATCACCAATGTATTTTCTATCCCTGAAAACTTATTATCGGCCATTCAATCCATTCAAAAAATGCTTTTGGCAATAGCTATGGCTGCTATAGGATTTAAAATACAATTTAAAGAATTGCTTTCTACCGGGACTAAGGCTTTGTGGTTAGGATTAATTATCTTTATTTTCCAAGCCTCTTTGATTACAACCTTTGTAATGTTATTCTAATGGAAAGCAAACACATCGTTTTTATGACCCATTGGTATCCGAACCCCTCGGATGTACAAAACGGTGTTTTTATTCAAAAAACAGCACAAGCCATAGCAGAGCATTTTGAAGTAACTGTAGTGTTTTTACAATCCATAAATCAATTGGGAAAACCCATTGTTACGGAAAAAATGGAAGGCAACATTCATGTTATTGAAATCCAATTTCCCAAATTAGACTTTTTCGCACTTCAAAAGCAAAAGAAAAAAACCATACACTTTCAGTTAAACCAACTTCATAAAAAGCGTGAAATCAGCGTAATTCATTATCAAAACTTATCGTTTGACGCAAGAATATCACAGAAATGGGCAAAAAACCATGTAGTGCCATGGATCTCTTCCATCCATTGGTCTGGTTTTGCAGATCAAAGGTTTGGCAAATTCTCTTTTGCCAAAAAATGGGCTTTAAAAAAGGTAGCCAAGAGTGCCGAAGCTATTGTGCCGGTAAGCCATTTTTTAAAGGATAAAATGATTAATTATGGTATCAATGCTCAATACCATGTAGTGGGGAATATTGTTGATATTGTTGCTACAGAAACCAAGAGAAGAGATTCGTTTACGTTTTTGGTTTTAGCCGATTTAGACGACGATATTAAAAGAATTTCTGAGGTAATTGCCGCATTTAAAATCCACAGTTTGGTGCATCCTAATCATGAATTGCTCATTGTGGGCGATGGTCCTGACAAGGAAAACTTGTTAGAGGTGGCTAATAGTCATCCGAAAATTCAATTCCTAGGACGAAAATCACAAGGGGAAGCTGTAAAAATAATGAGTGAATGCCATGTCACTATTATTAATAGTCGGGTTGAAACCTTTTCAATTGTCGCCTTAGAATCACTTGCCTTGGGTTGCTTTACTATTTCAACTCCATGTGGCGGTCCGCAAGAGATTTGTAAAAACACACCCATAAAAATCATGGCCGACTTTAAGGTTGAATCTCTTGTTCAAGAAATGACCAACGCCTTTGTAGACTATTCTTTCAGCGGTCTACCTAGCCCTATAGAAATTAGCGCTTTTACCTCAAAAAATATTGGAAATGAATGGAAGAAACTCTATTCAACCCTATTGAAGGTCCATTAGATTTTTTACCCCTACATATCTTTCAACTGTAAACCCTTCGCCATAGGCAGCACCTATGTATTGTCCCCATTGAACTGCTCTTGCTTTATGGGTATCTAAAAACTGCTTTGAACTAATTAAAGTCTTAGGCTCATCACTGTTTGGGTCATAAAATTGGGTTTCATAAGCCAATACACTATTCATTTTTTCTTCAATACAATCAGAAACATCAACCACTATATCAGGCTGAATATCGTAAAATTGAATATAGTGATAAACCACTTCAGGTCTCCATGGCTCTTGACTTGTGCCGTCTAATTCGGTTTCAATTCTTCGCAATCCTGACAAGAAACAAGAAGTAGAAACCAATTTAGAACCCTTTCCGTGGTCGGGATGCCTATCGTGAATGGCATTGGTAATTACCACCTTGGGTTTGTACTTTCTAATCATTTTGATGACTTCCCGTTGATGGGCTTCATCATCAATAAAAAAGCCATCTCTAAAGCAAAGGTTTTCTCTCGCCGAAAGGCCTAATATCTTTCCAGCATTCTCTGCTTCTACCCTTCTGGTTTCAACTGTTCCTCGCGTGCCAAGATCACCTTGGGTAAGATCAACAATAGCCACCTTATATCCCAATTTCACTTGTTTTGCCAGGGTACCTCCTGCTCCTAATTCTACATCGTCAGGGTGAGCTCCAAAAGCTAGAATATCAACTTTCATAATTACTAAAATGATTGTGACTGCAAAGGTGCATCTTTTAAATCAATGTTACAACATTTAACTTACTTTCCTCCAAATCCTCCCAAAGAAATCTTTGCAAAAAAGCTTCCCATAGAAAAGTCAGGAGCGCCTTTAATCCTTTGCCCAGAGCCTGTTTTCCAGTCCCTGTTTACAGGTGTATACTGATAGCCTAACTCAAAAGTTACCATAGGTCCCTTCTTTTGTCCACACTTCTCTTTCGGGTTGATTAATTGCTCGTATCTAAATCCTACGTCAAAGGCAATGCTAGACCAAGAGTATTCAGTTGTAAGCGGCCCTGAATTAGGGTTTGTAGTTAGATCAACCTCTCCTTTTTGAGATTGATTATATCCAAATCCAGCAATTCCAGCTCCCCAATAGGGATATATTGAATAGGAATCGTAATTCCATATTTTAAATCCCAATTCGGCTAAAAAAGTACCTCCTCCGCTTGAATAAGTATATTGATCATCTTCAGAATCTGGCATGATTAATCCATAGCCTTTAATTCCTAAAACCAATCGATCTAATTGAACATAACCGTACCCTCCCAGGCTAAGTCCTCCTTGTGCAAATTTACCCTCAGAAAGGGCAAAATCATTAAGCGGACGAGTATCAACAAGGTAATATCCAGTAGAAAATCCGCCACCGCCGCCTATGTCATATTGGGCTATACCATAAGTTGATAACAATAAACTAAAGAGGAAAAGAAGAGATTTCATAACTAATGATTTTCGGAGAGAGTTTTATACTTGGTATTGCGATCAAGGATTTCATTTACGTATTTAACAGGTTCAATCCCATGAACATAACCGTACTTTATTTCTGGTTTTGAATAATATCGATGGTAGGTTAAGTTTAAAAGTGACTTTTCTACCTGACCTTCCCAAATATTAGGGTCCCCATTATTGATTTTAGTTAAAGTTCTTGCATCTTGAATATGTTCAAAACCAGCATTATAACTTGCCAAAGTGAATTTGATTCTTTCTAAGCTATCAGGGATTTCACTCCATCTCTCCCAAATCCTTTTTAGATATTTAACCCCACCGCGGATGCTCTGTTCAGGATCAGAAGGATTTGAAACACCCAATTCTTTAGCCGTAGCTGGCATTAATTGCAGAAGTCCGTGAGCGCTAGCCCAACTCCGTGCTTTGGGATCAAATTTAGACTCTTGATAAACCTGACTGGCAAGTAATTCCCAGTTCCAAGGCAACTCTTTAGCATACTTTTTTATCAATTCATCGTAGGGACTTAATACTCCTGTTGAATTTAAGTAGTAGTTACTTTCTATTCTTTTAGAAATTGATTTTCGATTCTTGAAATACTTGTTATAAATCACATAATAAGTGCTGTGCTTCTTCATACTTACAATCCATTCATTCAACTTTTCTTTAAGCTGCGAACAGTTTTTCCTCAATACCCAAGAGGAGCGTTGAGAGAAGCTTATAGGAGTTGAAACCACCAAATTAGGATAGTGAAAAGCGTGAATCTCTGCCAATGTATTATCCGCAATAGTATACTTGAGCTCTCCGTTTGCAACCGCGCCAATCAACTCGTCAGTAGACATTTCAGAGCTTGCAGTATCAATGTGAATGACCCCTCCTATTTCTCCCATTAAATTTTTCAATCTACTCATGTAAGAGGAATTGTTTCTTATGGAAATGGTATCTCCAATCAACTGGATGGCATCGTGAACCAACCCCCTATCTATCTCATGAAGCTTCATATGACGCCAATTACTCGGTTTACTTTGTACCAAAACTTGATGGGTTAAATAGAGGTATTCTGTAAATGAAAAATGCTTTTGTCTATTTAAGGTGACGGTCATTCCATGAGCAATAATATCTCCTTTACCGCTGTTTAGCCACTCTCCTAGTTCGTCAAAATTCTTGGCGACAACCAACTCTAATTTCACTCCTAGGTCTTCAGCAAATCGATTGAGCAATTCGTATTCAAACCCCATTGACTCACCTCGGTAAATAAAAAAGCTTGTAGGCCCTCCTAATACAATAGCTCTCAACACGCCTCGCTCAACAATAGAATCAAGATCATAGTTAATGGGTGGAATGGTAGCTTGTTGACTAAAATGAGGAACTTCAAGTTCATCAAGATCTTCAGAAACAGGTTCTTTTGGTGTACAATTTACCAATAGTACAAGTAAAAAAAACAGATAGATGATTGGTGGTATTCTCATGAATTAAATATATAAATAAGTAAGGGATTACGTAAAACCCATGAAATAATAAATTTTTAGAATAAATTAGGGTAATTAAACTACCTATCGTGGTCAAACAATTTTCCATTATTTCGATTTTTTTGGGTCTTTCTTCTAGCTTGTATTCACAGTCTGAGCCTCAAAATAAGGGACAAAACTATGTCTTTAATAATTCTTCTGGAAGCCTCTCTTCGCGTTGGGAGTTAGATTCTAACCAAGAACTTTTTAGAATTGTGGCCTACAAACCGGTTTACATTCTTTTTGGTAATTATACTACAGACATCAACAATCGTCCAACCAGTGATAATCCCAACAATGTAGCTCCAAAGGATGTTAATCTAGAAAGTACTGAATTAAAATTTCAGCTTAGCTTCAAGACCAAAGGCTTGCAAAACATCTTCGGCAAAAAGGTAGGTGGTGATCTTTGGATCGCTTATACTCAAACTTCAAGATGGCAGTTGTACAGTGGTGAAATCTCTCGTCCTTTTAGAGAAACCAACTACGAGCCTGAAGTTATGTTTGTGCTACCTACCCGCTATAAATTATTTGGACTTGAAGGCGTATATGCCGGTATAGGTGTCAATCATCAAAGCAATGGAAGATCTAATCCGCTCTCAAGAAGTTGGAATCGAGTGATTGCCCAATTCGGATGGCAAGCAAAAAACACAAGCATCATACTTAGGCCTTGGTGGCGCATTCAGGAACAAATAGAAACCGATGATAACCCTGGAATAGAAAACTACGTTGGTAGAATGGAACTGGTTTATGCCTATGAAAAAGACAGGCACGACATTAGTGTTCAAGCCAGACATTCTCTTAGGGGTGGAAAAAACAATCGAGGAAGTCTACAAATTGACTATGGCTATAGAGTTTATGATTACCTAAAATTACACCTTCAAGTCTTTCACGGATACGGCGAAAGCATGATTGATTACAACCATTATCAAACTACCATTGGACTAGGGGTTTCTTTAATTGAATGGAGATAAAAGACCAAATATGAAAAAACTATTGTTTTTATTCCTACTATTTTCACCGCTTTTGGTGAAGGCGCAAAAAGTAGAAACGTAAAAAGACTCAATTTACCCATACATCTTCCCAATTTGGGGGCAAAAAGCTGTAGATCGAGGTATAGACATGCCCCTACCTGCAGGAATTAATTTAAACTATGTTAATTCATTAATGTCTATTAAAGTGGTGAATTTTGAGATGTGGACAGGCGATGATCGCGGATCTGCCATCAATCAATTTTTAGCAAAAAACGTTAATGAATCAACTTTAAACTTTTCTCAAGCAGAAGCCACAACCAACGGTATAAACTTAAGGTACGATCAAAACATCTTGCCTTTTTTAAATGTATATGGGCTATTTAGTTGGGTAAAAGGGTCCACTTTCGTGGGATTGCAGCCTACTTGGCGAGATAGCACCGGAGAGGTTGCTCTTAAACTTCCGTACTTTACTTCTCAAGTTGATTTTGACGCCATAGCCTATGGTATAGGAAGCACCTTAAGTTACGGTTATAAGGGGTATTTTATTTCAATGGATGGAAATTAGTCTTGGACAAATTCTGACCTACTAACTCAGGACGTTGGAGTTTTGACCCTAAGCGGTAGATTAGGAAAAAACTGGAAACTTAAAAGAGAGCAAGCCGTGGCTTTTTATTTAGGATTTATGTACAGGAATTTCATTACCGATGGACCCAACCAAGGATCAATAACATTAAGCGAGGCCCTCCCGGAACTTGAGGGAAGAGTACTGACTGGCCTTGATAATAAAATCACCAGCAATAAAGTGATTATTGATGAAGTACAAGCTATTCCTCCAGCTAACCGAACTCCTGAGGAAAAAGAAAAATTGAGAAAAGCACAAGCAGGCAATGCTGTTTTGGTTCCTCTATATGACCGATTTGACTCAAATTCAGAAGCCATATGGAGCAGTCCAATAAATTACATGATTAAAAAGGAGCTTCAACACCCCTACACCTTTCAGTTTGGATTTAATTATCAATTAAACAAAAACCTAATGGTTCGTGGGGAGTATGGAATCAATGGAGCTCAACACTTCTTATTGACAGGGGTACAAGTTAGATTTGGATATTAACGAATCTCAATTTTAGCTAACGAAGCAATTCCCTTTTTCAAATCTTCTTGATTTAAATGGGTGTAAACTTCGGTTGTTAAAATGGTAGAATGCCCCAACATTTCTTGCACCACCCTAAGATCTGCCCCTCTCTGAACCAAATGAGTGGCAAAGGAATGCCTAAAGGTATGTGGAGAAATTTTTTTGTGAATTCCCGCTCTCTCGGCAGCTTCTTTGACAATGTAAAAAACCATCACCCTGCTTAATTTTTTGCCTCGTCTGTTCAGAAAAATGAAATCTTCATGACCCGGTGCAATGGTCAGTTGATTTCGATAACTTTCACGGTAAAGGTCAATCAGTTTAAGTGCCTGTTCGTTTATTGGAACCCACCTTTCCTTATTTCCTTTGCCAATGACCTTTACCAGCCCTTCATCTCTATAAATCGACGAAAGTTTTAATTCAATAAGCTCTGACACCCGGATACCACAACCGTACAAGGTTTCTAAAATGGCTACATTTCGGGTACCTTGCTCTGTAGAACGGTCTACATGATCTATTATGGCATCAACCTCGTTTTCGCTTAGTGTATCAGGTAAATACATAGGCAACTTCGGACTTTCTAAAATTTCAGAAGGATCGTCTTTTCGCACTTCTGTCAAAAACAAAAATTTAAAAAATCCTTTTATAGAGCTCACATATCTTGCTTGCGACCTTTCTGATTGTCCGCTTTTGGTAAGTTGGTACAAGTACTCTCTAAGATGGTCTGTAGTGACCCTTTCGGGGGAAACCTCGAGTTCATCCGCAAAGTTTTTTAAGAAAAAGATATCAGAAACGTAATTCTCTACGGTATTCTTAGAAAGTCCTCTCTCTAACTTTAAATGGGCTTTAAAATCTTGTATATGACCACTCCAACTCATAGTGTCGAAGGTAAGCAAAAGTCAATTACATTTGTGGAATAACAAATCAATGTAGCCCATGAAAATAGGCGTGATAAACGGTCCGAATTTGAATTTATTAGGAGTAAGAGAACCCGAAATTTACGGTACCACTACTCTAGCCGATATTGAGTCTTCTTTAGAAAAGACTTTTAAAGAGGACCACTTCACCTTTTACCAATCTAATGTAGAAGGAGAAATCATTAACGCCCTACAAAGTTTTTCAAAAACCGTTGATTTTTTGGTAATCAATGCTGCCGCCTACACCCATACTTCTATAGGCATAGCCGATGCAATTGCCTCCATTTCCACTCCAGTTATTGAGGTTCACCTCTCTAACATTTTTGCCAGAGAAGATTATCGTCATGTAAGTCTTTTGGGGAAACACTGCGCGGGATCTATTTCTGGGTTTGGAGCCAAAAGTTATGAATTGGCCGTAAGGGCTGGAAAAGATTTAATGAGTAAATAATTCTTTTTTTAGCTCAGAAAAATACTGCTTCTTTTTTCCAAAATATTGAAAAACAACGCTACCTCTATAAACCCCCGGAAAATCAGTAAACCTCTTATTGTGTTTGTTTTTTGATCTATAGAAAAACAGCCTGCCAAAGTTTTTATAAAAGTCCATATGGGCATCAAAAATTGCCAATAAGTGTTTGGGCTTTCTAGCTAAAACAAAGTTAATCGCGGCAATTCCATCTAAAATCATTCTCACCAAAAGCATTGGGTAAAGTCTACCCTGCGGAAGGTTTTTTGTAAGTAAATACAAGTTGTTTCTAAAGTTCAAAAAAGTCTTTCTAGTACTTTGGGTATCTAAAGTTCCCCCCCCTAAATGATACACTTCAGAAGTAGGAATTGCCATTATTGAATATCCCTTTAATCGGATTCTCCAACACAAATCAATTTCTTCCATGTGAGCAAAAAAGGCCTCGTCAAAACCTTTCATTTCTTCAAACACATCTTTTCTGATAGCCAAGCAACAGCCCGTGGCCCAAAACACTTCCATGGGTTCGTTATACTGCCCCCTGTCTTCTTCTTCTGTAAAAAATAATCGTCCGCGGTTAAAAGGATAGCCTAAATAGTCAATAAAACCTCCGGCTCCACCAGCATATTCAAACCTTGTAGGGTTTTTTAAATCTTTGATCTTGGGTTGACATGCTGCTAAATTCTCATGAGACTCAAAGGCCTCTAACAAGGGATTTAACCAATTGGGAGTAACCTCAACATCGCTGTTCAATAAAACCCAATAGGGAGTTTCTAGATTTTTGAGCCCTTGATTATAGCCTCCAGCATAACCACTGTTTTCTGAATTCACAACAACCTTTACGGATGGAAAGTTTGAAGACAACCAACGAACAGAATCATCAGTACTTGCATTGTCAACCACCACCACATCTGCCCATTCTGGACAATTTTCTACCACACTTGGAATAAATCTTTCTAGGAGCTTTACCCCATTCCAATTCAAAATAACAACCGAAAGTTTTTTCAAGGCCTACAAATTTGACGACGAAAATACATTAGTTACCTGACGTACCGTAATTTCTATTGGTATTTTGTACGTTACCAGAGTTAATAATCATGTTGTTTTGAATTTTACTCCCCATGTAATCTCTGTTGTTAATTCCAGTTTCATAAGGATCTAAAGAAGATTGGTCACGTTGTAGAAGTTGCATACGCCACCTTGGGTTAAATCTTTCTTCGCGTGCATCAGAGTGTAATAATTCGTAGTACTTGCTACCAATATCAAAGTTTACAAAAATGAATATCTTATTGACTTGAGGTGAAGTACTTGCTGAATTTATTTCATTGTATTGCCATATTTGATAAGGATACGCTCTTGGATCAGAATCTACCCTATCAATCTGAGAAGGTGGTCCGTATTGTAAAAACACTCTTCCTAGGTCTGTTCTATATCCAGGAAATGAAACGGTTCCGAATTGACGATCAACGTATTCTACGTTTTTCCAATATTGCTCCCAAGCCTCATACGGATTTTCAGGACCCCTACGCGTCCAAAAGCTTACAAAAAACCTCTTCATTAGATCTAAATCACCCTCTTCAACTTGCTGAGCAGAAATTCTTCTCTCTTGATAATCAGCAATTGGGTAAAGGCATTCTAAGTAAATCTTTGCCGAGTCTAATGTCCAAGTGTCAAGAAAACTCACCTGATCAATACTAACCGATTGTAGATCAAATCCTTTAAAGTCTTCTTCTGGATTGCTTCGGTAAAAGTTAATTCTCTTCTGTGAAACTTTTTGGTTTTTAGATGAAATCACTTCCACGGTAAGTGAGTACTGGCCCGATTTCAATTTTGAGATATCAAAAGAATGCAAAATAGGGGTTACCAGGGTGTTTTCTAATTTTTTACTACTTCCGTAGGAATACAACACTCTTTGGTCGTTAAGATCTTCAAGGTAAAACTTCAAGACATAAAAATTAGAAGGATCAAGGTCTTCATTGTAAATTTCAAAGTAAAATTTGAGATCTGAATGATTTTCATCTAAATAGTAGTCACCTCGAGGCACTATAGGAACTATGGTCATTCCACTTTTTGTATACTCAGTAACTTCTGTAGCTTTTGAATAATTATCAACAAACTGAACATCAGAAAGAGATACTTTATCTTTTGGGATATCTACGGTAAAAGCCTGAGACAATTGATAAGGTTTTCCTTTTCCGCCTAGGTCAGTAATTGTCAAGTTCATTGAATACTCACCATTTGGCAGTCCAAATCTGGTTTGTTGAATCAGATCATTGTACAATAAATTGGTGTCTTCAACCGCAGGTACAGTCATTTGCAAGTGATCTGCCGAAACCAATGAGTCTCCTTTTTTAATAGCAATAATAATATCAACCGTTCCGGTATATTTTCCGTCTTCCATCATCCAATGAACAGAATTTGGATTTAGAGAAAAGTAAGTTTCTACATAAGGACTTTCACCCGGGTGATTAAATATCCCATAAAAAATAGCCATATCCAGGGTTTTTCCTGAACTAGAAAAGACTAAAATAAAAGCCGAAAATATCGTTAAAATGAAATTCTTCATCCGTTGTTTTTTAGGTGTTGTAAAGATACAAAGAATACCTTGAGAGATAAGCCTGTACTATAAGAACGTTTAAATGGGATAAAAGGTTGTAGCATCTCAAAGGGTTCAATACATTAGCCCCTTATATTCCTCCCCCGAAAGGGAGAAAAAACAACAATCATCATGAAAAAAATTCTGTTTGTAGCCTTGGCTGCTTTGGCTTTAATTTCTTGTCAAGGAAATAAAGAAGTTTTGACTTTAAACCTAGAAAAGGGGGGCACTTATTATCAAACTTCAAATTCTGATGCGCAAATTGTTCAAACCATTTCTGGGAATGAAATGAATTTAAACATGAATATTTACGGAAGCACTTCGTTTAAGGTTTTAGATATTACGGAGGATGCCTACGAAATGGAAGTGCGTTACCAAGAATTGGTTTTAAGCATAAAAATGCCACAGGGCGCCATGGAGTTTTCTTCAAAAAATCCAACTGAGGGAGATTATATGTCTATGGCGTTAAACACCATGATTAACAAGCCGTTTTACATGACCCTTTCTAAATCTGGAAAACCCATAAAAGTAACTCATTTTGATGCTATTATTAATCAAATGCTGAACGGATTTGATCAATTGCCACCAATGCAAAAAGAACAATTGGCTACCCAAATAAAAGAGTCATATGGTGAAGAATCTATTATGAGCTCTTTAGAAATGGCTATGGCTGTATTGTCAAAAGATCCAGTTTCAGAAGGAAGTCAATGGAATATTTCTACCGAGTTATCTACTGGATTTAAAGGCACTTCTGAGGTAGAATACACCTTAGTAAGTAAAACAAATGAAAGCATAAAATTAGAAGGAAAAGGCACAGTGGCAACTAAAGACAGCACAGAAATTGTGATGGCGGGAGGAATGGAAACGACTAATAATTTATCAGGAACCTTTACCTCTAACATTGTTCTTGACCCGAAGACCCGATGGATAAAAAGTGCAGAAATAATTCAAGATATTTCTGGAACCACTAACCTTGTGGGCAACCCACAGTTTCCAGAAGGATTATCGATTCCTATGAAAATTAAGAGCACGACTCATTTTACAGATTCGATTCGTCAATAACCACAAGTTTTCATTTATAATTAACTTTTACAAGGTATTCATTTAAAAAAGAAATGATTACTTTCGCGGCAAAATAAAAGCATTTTTAAAATGGCTACCAACAAGACATTTACAATGATTAAGCCTGATGCGGTTGAAAACGGACACATCGGAGCTATTCTTGCAAAAATTAACGAAGCAGGATTTCGTATTGAAGCAATGAAATACACTCGTCTTTCTAGAAAAGACGCTGAAACTTTTTACGCAATTCACAGTGAGCGTCCATTCTTTGGAGAGTTAGTTGAATACATGACTAGCGGCCCTATCGTGGCAGCTATTCTTGAAAAAGACAATGCAGTAGCTGATTTCCGTACCCTTATCGGAAACACTGATCCTGCTAAAGCTGATGAAGGTACCATTCGTCAAATGTTTGCAACCAGTATTGCTGCCAATGCAGTTCACGGTTCTGACTCTGATGAAAACGCTGCTATCGAAGGAACATTCTTCTTTTCAGGAAGAGAGCGATTCTAGAAAGTAGCCATTAAATAAAAAAAATCCCGACGTTTCGCGTCGGGATTTTTTTTTACTCATCTCTTAAGGCTTCAATGGGTTTAATTTGCAAAGCCCTTATGGCTGGCAAGAGCCCCGCAAGAAGCCCTGCAAAAATCAAAATTCCAAAGGCTGATAAAACCACTTGCACATCTACCCCGGGTTTTAAAAAGAAGTCACTTGAAAATCCAAATTTTTCCATTCCCATATTGGCCGCCTCTAAAAGCCAAACTCCAAATAATATTCCCAATTCGCCGGCAATAACGGTTAGTAAAACAGCCTCTAAAACAATTTGTGAAATAATATGGACCGGTCTGGCACCAATGGCTCGACGCACGCCGATCTCTTTTGTTCTTTCTTTTACCACTACTAACATAATATTAGAAACGCCAATAGCCCCAGCAAGAAGAGTAAAGATTCCAACGATTAAAGAGAGGGCTTGAATGCCGGTAAACAATCCTTGCATTTTCAAAAATTCAGCCATCAAATTCCACTTTCCAAACGCTCGTTCATCGTCGGGATGAATGCTGTGTCTTTTGGCTAAGTACTTTAAAATTTTAGGAGACAGTTGGGTAATAGGAACCTCATCTACAGCATTTAAAGAAAACCAACCCACCCGGTCGCCTTGATTAAACGCTTGCTGAAAAGTAGTAATAGGAATATTGATTGACTGCCTATCCTCTTCGGCTCCCTCGTCCATTCTTCGCGTTTCAAAAACACCAACAACCTTAAAGTTCACTCCTTGAATTTGTATGTACTCACCTATTGGATTTTCACCGGGCTCAAAAAGCATTTCTTGACAACGCATGCCGATTACGCAAATCTTGCGCTTTTCATCAAGGTCTGCCTGGTTTAAAAACCGACCACTCATCAAGGTTTTGGCCATCACTTTAAAATACTCAGGCACATCACCGTAAATAGAAAAAGCTCCTGATTTCAATCCGTGGACTACATTGTTGCCGCCATTATATCCGCCCAATTGACTGCGCGGACAAACGTATTTTAGGTCTGGAAATGTTTCTTTAAGTCCTTTAGTATCTTCATTATTCAAAGAAAACCAACGCCTTCTCGGAAATCCTTTATAGGCAATACTCGTCCCTTGAGACCACAAAAACATTGAGTTGGTGGCCCAAGTTCCCATTCCTGATGACACACCATTTTGCAATCCTTTACCCGCTCCCATCATGATGATAAGCATGGTAATTCCCCAAAACACCCCGAAGGCTGTAAGGGTAGCTCTTATTTTATTCTTCTTTATGGAGGCCCATACTTCTGTAAATAACTCTCCCATTAGTTTTCGTTTAAGGCTTCAATGGGTCTAACTGAGGCGGCTCTCATAGCCGGCACAAATCCTGCTGCCGCGCCAGCCACTACTAACACTACAGTGGTTGCTAAAGCAGTGGTAATATCGACTTCGGGTTGTGAAAACATTTCTGATTGTATGTCTTTACCGACGGTTTCTAAAACTAACACTCCGGTCAACAGCCCTAGGTATCCACTAAAACCTGTAATTATCACTGCCTCAATTAAGATTTGCTTAACGACATTAAACGGAGTCGCTCCTAAGGCTTTTCTAATTCCTATTTCCCTGGTTCGTTCTTTTACTACAATCATCATGATATTAGAAACCCCAACAATACCAGCAATTATGGTTCCTATACCTATAACCCAGATAAAAATCTCTATGCCTGACAGAACGCCATATATTTTTTCCATTTCTGTTCTGGGGCTTCGGGTAATGATAGCACGAGTGTCTTCTGGATCAAATACCAATCGCTCAGAAAAGTCTTTCTTAATTCTTTCTTGAAACTCATTAATCTGCTCTAAGTTATATTCTGGTAAATTCACGTTGAGCCTTCTTACGTCAGTGCCCGAATTAAAAACTTTCTGAGAAGTGTAAATAGGAAGATAGACCATACTTTCATCTCTTTCGCCCCCATCATCAGAATACACACCTACCACCTTAAAGGTTACTCCTGAAATTTTTATGTATTTACCTATGGGATCTACCTCTTTAAAAAGTTCTCTTTTTACCACATTACCAATAACAGCGACCTTTCTAGTTTCTTCAAGGTCTCTTTCATTAATGTAACGCCCCGAAACCATTTTATTCAGTTCTAAACCTTGATTTCCAGGATGAACGGCCTTAATTCCATATGAACCATATTCATTGCCATAGACAACCTCAGCTCCCCAAATCATAAATTCACCAGAAATTTCTTCAATCTCTGGGTAATTGTCTTTTAAGTATTCGTAATCTGCATTGGTCATTTTGATTCGTCTACCGGCCTTCATACCCTTATAGGGCATACCCGTAATGTCTGTGCGAATCATAACCATATTGGTTGCTTTGTTCAGAAACTGTTTGGTGATTCCATTTCGAATTCCTTGTCCGGCACCCAACAGTATTACTAACATGAAAATTCCCCAAGCAACAGAAAGCCCCGTCAAAATAGTCCGAAGCTTATTCTTTTTAATGGTTGCAAATATTTCAAACAGCAAATCCATGGTTAAACTCCCGCGAAAGCGGTATCTTTTTGAGGAACGATTAAACCATCTTTAAGACGAATAATCCTTTCTGTCATTCCAGCAATGTCGTTCTCATGAGTAACAATAATGATGGTCATTCCTTGCTTGTGAATGTCTTTAAATACTTCCATCACTTCATAAGAAGTTGTAGTGTCTAAGGCACCGGTAGGCTCATCGGCCAAGAGAACTTTAGGGTTGGTAATCAATGCCCTAGCAATAGCCACCCTTTGTTTTTGTCCACCGCTTAACTCATTGGGCAAGTGATCGGCACGATCTGCCAGGCCTACCTTTTCAAGATATTCTAAGGCAATGGCATTTCTCTTTGACCTTTTCACTCCTTGATAATACAAAGGCAGAGCGACATTCTCTAAGGCAGACTTGTAGCTAATAAGGTTGAAACTTTGAAAGACAAAACCTAAAAACTGATTTCTATACTTAGCGGCTTGAGTTTCATTAAGGTTTTTTATGAGCGTGTTATCTAATGTATAATTACCCTCATTGTAATTATCCAGAATACCCAAAATATTGAGTAGGGTCGATTTACCCGATCCTGAAGATCCCATAATGGAGACAAACTCTCCTTGTTTTATAGATAAATCTATGCCTTTAAGTACTTGTAAACTTCCTCCTCCTACTGGATAGGACTTGGTTAAATTCTCTATGCGAATCATTTGAAGGGAAATGAGTGAGCGAATGGTAAATTCATTGCAGCACTTCGAAGATAACAATTTAAAAAAGTACTATCCCAAACTTTAGCCCCCTTTTAACACGAATTTTCATTTTTACGACGAGTCAGTCTCAAATTTGGGACAGTTTTTATTAAGAAAATGAAAAAAGGGCAAAAAAATAACAGATTGTTTACAAAATCTGAAACAAAAATTTATACAAACTAAAAAAACGACCTCTAAATTAGCAACAGTTAATCACCTAAACCACTCAACATGAACTCTAGACAACAATCAAAGTACAGAATGATACAAAATGTACTTTACTACTTAGAAAACAATTCAACACTTAAAGGAGAAATAACCAATTTAGAGGAACCCATATTGGCTATGAGAAAGCTTCTTTATGAAATTGGTGAGACGGAAAGCTATTACATGACTCAAAACAGTCCTCTTCCTTATGACAAACAAAGGCAACAACTGAGAATTTTACGCAAAAAGAGAAGAGTTCTATTCAGACATTGTAGAGTAATTATCACCCAACTCTTTGATTACGAAATTAATAAGATAAGAAATCTATTTCCCGTTCAATACTTTACGTACACTTTGTACAGAAGAGTAAACAACCCAAGTCTACCTCTTGCGGGTAGGTATAAATGGGATATGAAAACCCCTAAATTTGAATTCTATACTCACCCTAACGGCACTACCTACTCAAACTTAGTTGCTAGTTAAAAAAAAGCCCTGACCGATGGTCAGGGCTTTTTTTGATTTATATAAAAAACTCTTATTTGATAAGTTTTTTATACTTAAACTTCTTAGGCTCAACATTGCCCAGTCGTTTCCTCTTATTTTCTTCATAATCAGAAAACGATCCTTCAAAGTAATACACTTGAGAATCTCCTTCAAAAGCCAGGATGTGAGTACACACTCTATCTAAGAACCAACGGTCGTGAGAGATAATTACTGCACAACCCGCAAAGCTATCAAGACCTTCTTCTAAAGCACGAAGTGTATTAATATCTAGGTCGTTGGTTGGCTCATCCAGTAAAATTACGTTACCACCTTCTTTTAAAGCCATAGCCAAGTGAAGTCGGTTTCTTTCTCCTCCTGACAACACCCCTACTTTCTTACCTTGGTCTCCTCCTGAAAAGTTGAAGCGGCTTAAGTAAGCACGAGTATTGATGGTTTGTCCGCCCAATTCAAATTGCTCTTGACCATCTGCAACGGTTTCGAAAATAGATTTTTCTGCTTCAATTTTTTCGTGAGATTGATCAACATAACTAATCTTTACGGTATCTCCAGTAACAAACTCACCGGCATCTGGAGTCTCTTGCCCCATGATCATTTTAAAAATGGTAGACTTACCTGCCCCGTTAGGACCAATAATACCCACAATTCCGGCTGGAGGAAGGTTAAAGTTTAAATCTTCATATAGCAATTTATCGCCGTACGCTTTTTTAACATGCTCAGCATCAATCACATTGGTGCCAAGTCTAGGACCAGAAGGAATGAAGATTTCTAATTTTGCTTCTTTCTCTTTCTGCTCTTCGCTTAATAACTTATCGTAATTGTTAAGACGCGCTTTTGATTTTGCCTGGCGTCCTTTAGGATTCATACGTACCCATTCAAGCTCCTTCTCAAGAGTTTTTCTCCTCTTTGAAGCTTGCTTTTCTTCTTGGGCCATTCTCTTAGTTTTTTGATCAAGCCATGAAGAATAGTTCCCCTTCCAAGGAATTCCTTCACCACGGTCAAGCTCTAAGATCCATCCCGCTACATTATCTAAGAAATATCTATCGTGCGTTACGGCAATTACCGTCCCTTTGTACTGCTGTAAATGCTGTTCTAACCACAGAATAGATTCTGCATCTAAGTGGTTGGTCGGCTCATCTAACAGTAACACATCAGGTTGTTTCAACAACAGTCTGCACAATGCTACTCTACGACGTTCTCCTCCAGAAAGGACGTTTACCGGAGTGTCAGCATCTGGACAGTTTAACGCATCCATTGCTCTTGTCAACATAGTGTCTAACTCCCAAGCATTGGTAGCATCAATTTCATCTTGCAATTTGGCCTGACGGTTCATGAGCTCTTCCATTTTATCGGGATTCTCATACACCTCTGGCAAGCCAAACATGTCGTTTATTTTATTGTACTCATCTAAAACATCAACCGTGGCCTGAACCCCTTCTTTAACAATTTCAATAACCGTTTTGGACTCATCTAAATCAGGCTCTTGAGCTAAATAACCCACCGTGTAACCCGGTGACCAAACCACATCTCCTCGGTAACTCTTTTCCAGTCCGGCAATAATCTTCATCAAAGTCGACTTACCTGAACCGTTAAGTCCTAAGATTCCAATTTTAGCCCCGTAGAAAAAACTGAGGTAAATATTTTTTAGAATGGTTTTATTGTTGTTCGGAAGTACCTTAGATACTCCACTCATTGAGAATATCACTTTATTGTCTTCAGACATATCTATTGTAGTTTTTTGGTTGAAGAAATTCTATGCGAATATCCGAAAATAAATGTTCAGTTATTTACTTTCTGTAGGGATATCTTGTGTTGGCGGGGGATAAAACGGAACTCTTTCTTTAAGTTCACCAGAGGCAAAAGCTAATTGCAAAATATTTTCAATCAACTTGTCTTCTTCTACATTCACAGGGTCGTATTCAGTCTTAAGCGAAATCTCATACCAATTGGCCAAGGCATTCCACCAAAAAGCACGCCAACCCGAGCGATATTCAGAGATTAAATCGTAAACGGTTTTGCCCGTTTCGCGGTAAATGAGCTTGCAAAGTATTTGTCCTTCAGAATGGGTTAACTGTTCAAGTTCTGGCTCAAACCTTTCTTCTAAAAACTCTTGATAGTCTTTAATATGTCTCCGCTTAGCGCGGTATGAAGACAAGGAGTCTAAAGCAAGATTCAGAGAATCTAGCTTATCCCCGGCCACGACGGCGTAGGGATAAACTTTATTCACTTTTCTCTTGAGTATCATGTACCTCCTGCGGGCTTCGGCATTTGAGAAGGTGGGTTTTGTTAACACCAACACCTCGTCTAAAATATCCCATGGAATGGTGTCTCCGTCAATGATTAACACGGGTCTCAATTGGTTATTGATAACCACCATGGTGGTATCAAAGCCAACATTTCCGGAATCGGTTTGACTATATCCCGCATAGGAGGTTAGAATAAATAATATTATTATTCTACAACGTGCGATTCCTCTTCCAATTTGAGGTTGTATTCGTAGTGTTTTCAACAACTGGCATCTTTTTATCAGACTGCTCACGCATTGCTACTTGGGCCATGATTGCAGCAACCTCTGCCCCTTCGGCATCAAAGCGATCTAAGGCTTCTGGAGTAAAGTAATCTGCTACAAAAGAAGTGGTAAAATCTCCAGACACAAAGGCTTCATGATCCATTACAAAACGTCCGAAACCTAAAGTTGTTTCAATACCCACTACCTTATACTCATCTATGGCACGCTTCATTCTATCTATAGCTTCCTCTCGAGTATCACCGTGGGTTGAAAGCTTAGAGATCATAGGATCGTAGTAAATTGGAATTTCCATTCCTTCCTCAAATCCGTCGTCAACACGAATACCCGGGCCCATCGGACGACGATAGGTCTTAAGCAAACCAATATCTGGCAAGAAGTTGTTGGCAGGATTTTCTGCATAAACCCTTACTTCTATAGAGTGTCCTTTGATTTTCAAATCACTTTGAGAAAAGCTAAGCTTTTCGCCACGAGCTACTTTTACCTGTTCTTTTACAAGGTCTAAACCTGTAATCCACTCGGTTACCGGGTGCTCAACCTGCAGACGCGTGTTCATTTCTAAGAAATAGAAATCGCCACTACCGTCGTAAATAAACTCAACGGTACCCGCTCCCACATAGTTACACGCCTTGGCAACATTCACGGCAGCTTCTCCCATGGCAGCTCTTTTCTCTTCGGTTAAAACAGCTGAAGGCGCTTCTTCAATAACCTTCTGATGTCTTCGTTGAATTGAACAATCTCTTTCAAAGAGGTGCACCACATTACCGTGTTGGTCGGCCAAAACTTGAATTTCTATGTGTCGTGGATTAACTGCGTATTTCTCCACGAAAACCGAACCATCACCAAAGGCAGACTTCGCCTCAGAAACCGCAAGTTCCATTTGCGACTCAAACTCATCGGCAGAATGAACCAAGCGCATCCCCTTTCCTCCACCTCCAGCGGAAGCTTTAATTAATACAGGAAAGCCAATATCTGAAGCAATTTGTTTTGCCTCATCCACATCGGTAATAGCTCCCTCTGTACCGGGAATCATAGGGACATTATATTTTTTCACCGTAGCCTTGGCCTGAAGTTTATCTCCCATAAGGCTAATCGCCTCAGAACGAGGTCCGATAAAAATCATACCGGCCTTCTCGACCTTTTGGGCAAACTCTGCATTCTCAGATAAAAATCCATATCCAGGGTGAATAGCATCTACACCCAGTCTAAGAGATTCTGAAATAATTTTATCACCTAAAAGGTAGCTTTGGTTACTAGCCGGTGGACCAAGGTGTACCGCTTCATCAGCGTAAACCACATGAGGTGAAGTTCTATCGGCGTCAGAGTAAACGGCAACCGTTTTAATTCCCATTTCTCTTACTGAACGCATGATGCGCAAGGCAATCTCTCCTCGATTGGCTACTAAAATCTTTTTTATGTCTCTCATCTCAATCGTATTTATACAAAGCGAACATCTTTGACTAGGTCAACCTTATTGACCGACTCATTCATGGCTTGTATTATTTTTGATTTATGTAATTGTAATTCTTGTCGTAATACTGAAGACTGAAGTTGAATGTATAAAATTCCTCTTCTAAATTGAATATCTGAGGTTTTGTTGGCTACGGCAGGTCCCATAACAGAATCCCAGTTTACCAGCAATTCTGTTTTCACCAACTTATCTTCCAGGCCACTTTCTTTCAAAAACGCCTTTATTCCGTCACCTAACGATATTTCATTCTTTTTCCTCATGTACCTTTCCATCTTGCGACACTTCGAAAATACGAGAATCTTCATTGATTCTCTTAGTAATTTCACGAGTTCTTTCGCTGTGTGTATCTGAAATAAAAATTTGGCCGAAGT
The DNA here is from genome assembly GCA_965661055.1 of uncultured Schleiferiaceae bacterium. Taxonomy (GTDB): domain Bacteria; phylum Bacteroidota; class Bacteroidia; order Flavobacteriales; family Schleiferiaceae; genus CBFHSF01. The sequence goes on from CBFICS010000019.1 coordinate 28,149, forward strand.
TATGTTCATTTACTAGTCTAATCAAGGCTTCTACCCTGTGTTCGTCTAGTTTATCAAAGATATCGTCTAATAAAAGTAATGGAACTTTCTCTGTTTTGCGCTTTAAAAACTCAAACTGAGCCAGTTTCAGGGCAATTAAAAATGTCTTTTGTTGTCCTTGACTTCCTGTTTTTTTCAACGAGTGTTCTTTTAGCTGAAAAACTAAATCGTCTTTGTGAACACCGCGAGAGGTATATTGTAAAATCTTATCTTTAGGGAGATTTTCTAGCAATTGTGGAAAAAGCGGCCCTTCTTCTAAGTGACTAGAATACTCTAGACTAATCTGATCAGTGCCATTGCTAACTGCGTGGTGGTACCTTTCTAAAATAGGACGTAATTCTTCTATAAATAGTTTTCTCTTGGCGTGAATGGCCTCTGCTTTTGCAGACAATTGCTCGTTTAGTACCTCAAGAGTATCACGGTCAAACGTTCTGTTGGCAGCAAAATACTTAAGAAGAGCATTGCGCTGTTGAAGAGTTTTATTGTAATGCAACAAGTCTGAAAGGTATTCCTTATCAGATTGAGAAATCACTCCATCAATAAATTTACGCCTTGTTTCACTTCCTTCAATAATAAGGTCGCGATCTGCTGGAGAAATAATTACCAGAGGATAATTACCAATATGGTCAGCCAAACGAGAATACTCCTTCTTATTTCTTCTAATGGTCTTTTTCTGTCCTTTTTTTAACCCACAATATATCTTATCCGTCCCCAAATCAGTCTCAAAAGAGGCCTCAAGGACCATAAAATCACTTTCGTAATTGATGTTTTGAACATCAGAACTATTAAAATAACTCTTAGTAAAAGACAGGTAATAAATAGCGTCTAACAAGTTTGTTTTTCCCGATCCATTAGGGCCTACAAAGCAATTTATCTTTTCAGAGAACGATAAATCTACCTCGAAATAATTCTTAAAATTGACCAAATGAAGCTGCTGGAGCACTAATGTTTTCATCGGGGTAAAATTACATACTATATACGACTATTTTAACTTGGAAGGAATCAAAAAAATGGTATTTTTGCGACCTATCAAAAAAACAGCCATGAGCAAGAAAGATCAAAATAACAACGAAGAGGTATTTGAACAGGTAGAGCAAAGCTTAAACAAAGCTGAAAAGTTTATCGAAGAGAATAGTCAATCGCTTCTTATTGGAGTCGGAGTTATCTTATTATTAGCCGTAGGGATTTGGGGATATATAAAATTTGTATCTGAACCTGCAGAATTGGCGGCTAGTCAAGATTCTTTCATGGCTCAAGTATATTTTGAAAATGACTCATTAAACCTTGCGTTAAAAGGTTCTCCTTCTGCCATGGGATTTTTGGAAATAGCTGATGTTCATTCGGGTACAGAAGCAGGAAACCTAGCAAACTACTATGCAGGTGTTTGTTACCTTAACCTAGGTCAATATGATAACGCTATACGTTCATTAGACCAATTCTCTTCAGACGATCCAATCTTTGGTGCTTTAGCAAAGTCTGCTATTGCAGACTGTTTCATGGAATTGAATCAACCTTCTGATGCGTATGACTATTATAAAAAGGCCCTTTCTTTTGAGAAGAATGAGTTAGTAACTCCACTTATTTTGAAAAAGACAGCCATTGCAGCACAGATGAACAACAAGTTTGGAGAAGCTGAAAAGTACTGGAACCAGTTAGCTACAGAATACAAAACAACTCCTGAGGCCGCTGATGCAGAGAAATTTGCAAGAATGGCGATGGAAGCTAAAAAGTAAAATTATGGCAACGGAAGGAAACAACCTTTCTGCGTACAATAAAGAACAACTACCCAATGCCGAAGCGATGCGCTTCGGCATTGTTGTTTCTGCGTGGAATCACAACATTACCGACGGACTTTATCAAGGTGCCGTTGAAGCCCTAATTGATCTAGGGGCCAGCGAATCTTCTATTGAAAAGGTTGAAGTACCTGGCAGTTTTGAACTTATCTATGGCAGTAAATTGCTTTCTGCTTCAAAGAATTATGATGCCATTATAGCTATTGGATCAGTAATTCAAGGGGAAACGAAGCACTTTGACTTTGTCTGTGAAGGGGTGGCTCAAGGAATAAAAGATTTAAACGTGCAAGGAGATACTCCGGTAATTTTTTGTGTGCTTACAGACAACACCATGCAACAAGCTATTGACCGCTCCGGTGGCAGGCACGGCAACAAAGGGGTGGAAGCAGCCGTTGCAGCCGTTCAAATGGCAGATATTAGAAGACGTTTTTCTTAATTTATTCTAAGAATTCTATTATTTTAGACAACCCAATAATTAATGAGTTTTATTTTAAACAAAACGTACATTAACTCGTTGATTGTGAAGTTTACTAATTAAAAAACTAATTATGAAAAAAATTTACACGGCCATTTTAGCGGTAGCTCTTGCTCTACCTTCTTTTGGACAAGAACTTCCAGCGCCTTCTCCTATGGGAAAAGTTTCTCAAAGAGTAGGACTTACAGATATCAACATTGAATATTCACGTCCTAGCAAAAAAGGAAGAACTATTTTTGGTGAGTTGGTTCCTTACGGTGAAATGTGGAGACTGGGGGCTAACCTAAATACAACTATAGAATTCACTCACCCTATTACTTGGAATGGAGAAATGGTGCCAGCAGGAAAATATTCTATGTATGCAATTCCAAATGAAAAAACTTGGACCATTATCCTAAACTCTGGACTTAAAAACTGGGGTGTTAACGGATATGACAAAGACCAAGACATTGCAAGAACAGATGTTGAAGTAATAGAAGGCCCCATGACCGAAAGCCTTACCATTTCTGTTGAAGATCTTGCTGCTGAAGGCGCCGAAGTGGTTATTGCTTGGGACGAAGTAAAAGTAGAAATTCCTATAAAAGTAGATATTCATACCTATGCTGAAGCTAACATTAAAGCGGCTATTGAGTCTGGAGAAGACAAGTACAGAGTTCACAGAAATGCAGCTCAATACTACCTACAGGTGGGTAAAAATGAAGTGGCTCTAAAGATGATTATGCAGGCTGTAAAAGACAAAGACGCCAACTGGTATACTCATTTTTTACACGGACAAATTCTTCACGCAAACGGAAAAGATTCTGAAGCAAGAAAAGCCATGAACAAAGCCATTGAAATTGGTGAAAAAGAAGCTAAAGATGCTGGTAATGAATTCGGTTATAAAGTAATGATCGAACAGACCATGAGAAGTTACTAGAAATCTTCTTTCTAATTTAAAAAAAGTCCCAACCATGGTTGGGACTTTTTTTTGTAACTTAATAGTATGAAAACCATATACCTAACCCTAGTGATTTTCACAACGTCCTGTGCATCTCATTTAATTGACACTACCCTAGCTCCTACTCCCTTTGAGGCAAAAAAAGGAGAATTTACAGTTGACCTTTCCGCAGATAAAATTGGCGAAAGTGCTGAAAAAACGGATGAAACAGAAGGTGCTATTGCCCTAAACCTCGGTGTAGGATACAGTTTATCCAATAAAGACTACTTAAGGTTTAACGCGCAAATAGACGCTTTTCAAACTTCGAGAATGGTTCGTTATAATTTCAACCTAAATTATTGGAGGTCATTGTATAAATCAGAATTCCAACAACACCTTATTGGATTAAGCATTGGTAACGCTATTGTAAAAGGAATAGACGGACCACAAGTTACCTATACAGAAATTGCAAATGCCTACGGGGCTAAACTTCAGTATGCCTATCAATACAAACCATCACAAAGATGGGTCTTACATACAGGGGCAAATGTTGGATATGGAATTTATCCAGAAATAGATGAAAAACCTGAGGCAACTTTTGGTAGCGTTCACTTAGGAGCCCAATTCAAGGTGCTGGATAACTTTGAATTAATAGGTGATTTTTCATTAAATGGAATTCATAACATCTATTATGATGAATTTTTTACCTACCCTGGCTTTAGAATTGGCGGCCGCTTTATATTAAACCAGTAATTAAAAGCCTTCTTTTTAGGGGGCTTTTTTATTGGGTTTAATAACTACCTTTGCAGCATGCAAGAAACAATAGTAGCTATCACTACCCCTCCCGGAATGGGTGCCATTGCCGTATTAAGGCTTTCTGGGGTCACTGCTTTTGAAGTAGTCGACAAGGTTTTTGTGGGTAAAAATAAGTTGTTGGGACAAAAGGGATACACTGCACATTTTGGAAAAATCATGGATGGCAAACGCATGGTTGATGAAGTGGTGGTTACCCTTTTTAAAAACCCACATTCTTATACAGGTGAAGATGTTGTTGAAGTTAGTTGTCACGGTTCTACCTTCATTCAAAAAGAGTTATTGCATTTATTTTTGCGCTCTGGCGCGAGAATGGCCAAACCTGGTGAATTTACCTTAAGGGCTTTTGTCAACGGCAAAATGGACCTTTCTCAAGCAGAGGCTGTTGCCGATTTGATCAGCAGTGATGACGAAGCTTCACATCAAGTGGCCCTGCAACATATGCGCGGGGGATTTTCTTCTGAATTAATTGAACTCAGAACTGAACTCATCAACTTTGCCTCTCTTATTGAGCTTGAATTAGATTTTGCTGAAGAAGATGTTGAATTTGCCAACAGAGATCAACTTCTTACCCTTTTGGGGAAAATGGACCGTGCCTTAGAGAAATTGGTTAATAGTTTTGATTTAGGAAACGTCATCAAAGAAGGAATACCTGTGGCTATCGTAGGCGCACCCAACGTGGGCAAGTCTACTTTACTAAACGCCCTTTTAAACGAAGAAAGAGCTATTGTTTCTGATATTGCCGGAACAACCAGAGATACTGTAGAAGATGAGATTCACCTCGGTGGACTTACTTTTCGTTTTATTGACACTGCTGGGATCAGAGAGACCCAAGATGAAATTGAA
>CBFICS010000020.1:0-30725 GCA_965661055.1 uncultured Schleiferiaceae bacterium
CTTTATAACCAACAGAGACAAAGCAACTTTAGTTCGCTTTATCAATACACTTGAAAAAAAGAACATGGATTTAAGGAAGCCTTGCCACGACGATAAACGGGTCAATCGAGTGATGATTACCGAAAAAGGTCTTAAGGTACTTAATTCAGTTACCCCCATTTTTAAGGAATTATTGAACCAATTACAAGAAGGAGTTTCTCTAGAAGAAAAGCATTGCGTAATGAAGGTTACGCAAAAAATAATGAATAACATTCAAGCTTTAGAAGTCAAATACCAAGAGTCATGAAAAGAAAAATAATTACAGTTGTTGCAGGTGTTCTACTTGTCATTCTAGCAATAAATCTTTCAAATTTTCTGAAAGAAAACAAAAAGGAATTGGTAAAGAAAAAGGGGATAAGAACCGCTACGGTTTTTACCAAGGTTATAGAAAATGATACACTTCCTATTGTAGTAAATGCTACAGGTACCCTGCTTGCCAAAAACAGAATAGAGCTGTTTGCCGAAGTTCAAGGAGTCATGAAAAACGAGGCAGGTAGTTTTAAATCAGGAATGTCATATAAGCGCGGACAAAACTTAGTGAATATAGATTCTGAAGTATACAAGGCCGGCCTGATGTCTCAAAAGAGTAATCTACAAAATTTGGTTACCGGAGCTCTTGCAGATATAAGGCTAGACTACCCAAAGGCATTTGATAAATGGAGTCAGTTTTTGGCTAAAATGGATGTCAATAAACCTTTGCCAGCCTTACCTCAAACTAGCTCAGAAAAAGAAAAAATGTTCATCACCGGCAGAAACATTTATTCTACATATTACTCTGTAAGAAATATGGAGCTTACCCTTCAGAAGTATATGATATCAGCACCTTTTGATGGGGTATTGGTTGAGGCTTTAGTAACTCCCGGTTCATTGATTAGACCCGGACAAAAGTTAGGGACTTTCATTCAGCCTACTGTTTATGAACTTGAAACTCCCGTAAGTTCATCAATGGTTGAACACTTGGCCGTTGGGCAAAAGGTTGAGGTGAGTTCAACCATACACTCCAATGAAAAATGGGAAGGAGAAATCACTAGAATTAATAGTTTAATAAACAGTGAAACACAAACGGTCAACGTTTATGTCCAAGTCTTAGGTAAAGGGTTGAGCGAAGGTATGTATTTGAAGACTAATATTATGGCTTCAGAAATTAACCACGCAGTAGAACTACCCCGCAGTGTTATTTTTGACGAGAACCAGGTTTTTGTGGTTCGCGATTCTACCTTGGTTCAAAAAACTATTGAACCGCTTTACTACAATGAAAATACAGTGGTTGTTGGTGGACTTGAAAACGGTGAAGTTACCTTGACAAAACTTCCTGCAGGTGCTTACGCAGGAATGAAAGTAAAGATTTACCAGCCTACTAAATAATTCATTGAAAGAAACTTCATGAAATCAATTATATCACATTTTATAAAATTTCCTACCGCAGTAAATATGATACTACTCGGCATCATCGTGCTGGGAGTCGTAGGAATGTTTTCTTTAAGGTCTAGCTTTTTTCCATTGCAAGACTCAAAGTTTGTTCAAATTAACATAAACTATCCGGGAGCTTCACCTCAAGAAATGGAAGAAGGGGTAGTCTTAAAAATAGAAGACAACTTACGAGGAATTGTAGGAATAGATAGATTCACTTCTTCCTCCTCAGAAAATACGGCTTCTATTAGCGTAGAGGCCTTGAAAGGATATGATATTGATATCCTTTTAGCCGATGTCAAAAACGCCGTTGATAAAGTGCCTTCATTTCCTGCAGAAATGGAACCTCCGGTAGTGGCAAAAAAAGAAAATCTAAATACAGCTATTGAGTTAGAGCTCAACGGCGAAGACATATCTCTAAAAACCTTAAAAGTAATTAGCCGAGAGGTAGAGAATGACCTGCGAGGTATCAGTGGAATTTCTCAAGTAACCATTACCGGATATCCCAAAGAAGAAATTACGGTAAGTGTAAATGAGAATAAATTAAGGTCTTTTGATTTAACCTTTGAAGATGTTGCTAGAGCAGTGGCTGCAAACAACATTTTAGTTACAGGAGGTTCTATTAAGACTGAGACAGAAGATTATCTAATCCGCGTTAATAACAGAGCTTATTACGGAAAGGAACTTTACAATACCATCCTTAAAACAGATCCGCAGGGTGGTATATTGAGGCTAGGAGATGTTGCTCAGGTTGAAGATGCTTGGTCAGAAAATCCAGACCGTTCGTTCTATGATGGAAAACCTTCGGTGAGCTTTAATATCAGCACAACCAACAATGAAGATTTGGTAGAAGCGGCCGCCAAGGCAACAAAGTATGCTAATGAGTTTAATGAAACTCATGCCAATGTATCTTTGAGCATTACCAATGATCGTTCTCAAACCATTGTTGAAAGAACTGAATTGCTTTTAACCAATGGGGTCCAAGGGGTGGCCTTGGTCCTTTTCTTTTTGTCACTCTTTTTACGACCTCGACTTGCCGCGTGGGTTTCCTTCGGAATTCCCGTTTCATTTTTCGGAATGTTCATGTTGGCCCAGTATTTCGGAATTACTATAAATGTATTGTCCCTTTTCGGGATGATTATCGTCATTGGTATTTTGGTTGACGACGGAATTGTAATTGCAGAAAATATATTCCACCATCACGAATTAGGGAAAGGTAGAATACAAGCGGCTATAGACGGCACAATGGAGGTTCTTCCTGCGATTACCTCGGCCATTCTCACTACGCTAATAGCCTTTTCTACATTTTTCTTTTTAGAGGGTAGAATAGGGGAGTTCTTCGGAGAAGTTTCTATTGTCGTAATTTTGACCCTTACGTTCTCGCTTTTTGAGGCCCTAGTTATTTTGCCAGCTCACGTAGCCCACTCAAAAGCCTTGTCTAGCAAACAAAAAACCTATTGGTTTAACAAAAGGGCTACTCAGTTTTTAGATTATCTAAAGGATAGACTCTACGGTCCTGTTCTTCACTTTTTCATGGCCAATAAGGTCTTGGGCTTTGCCATTATTCTTTCTCTGTATATCGTTACTACGGGAGCTATTGGCGGTGGGATTATTAGAACTACTTTTTTTCCACCCATTGCATCAGATCAGGTAAATGTTACCTTAAAAATGCCGCAAGGAATAAATCCAGAAGTTACCGATTCAATTATTACGGTTATTGAAAAAGCAGCTTTAAGGGTAAATGAAGAGTTCACCAAAAAACAGACTGGAAACCTTGAAGTATTTGAAAGCGTAATTAAACGCATCGGCCCAGGTACCGCTAATGCTAGCTTAAAAATAAACTTGCTACCAGGTGAAAAGAGAGATTTTACGGCTTCAGAAATTTCTGCAGCTCTTGCCACTGAGGCAGGGACTTTTCCTTCTGCAGAAAGTGTGGTTTTTGATGGAGGCTCTAACTTTGGAGGAAAACCGGTTTCAGTATCTCTTTTAGGATACAACATTGAGGAACTAAAAGCTGCCAAAGAAGAGCTAAAAGAAAAGTTGAAAGAAAACGTCCTTCTAAGAGATATCAGCGATAATGACCCCGCAGGGATCAATGAAATAAAGCTAAACCTTAAAGAGAAGGCTTACTTATTAGGCTTTACCTTAAACGATGTTATTTCTCAAGTAAGAGCCGGATTTAACGGTCTTCAAGTCCAAAGATTTCAAAGAGGGCAAGATGAAATTATTGTATGGGTGCGCTATGAAAGAGAAGGTAGATCTTCTATCAATAACCTTGATAATATGCGCATTGTCTCTAATCGTGGAGATCGTGTTCCCCTTACAGAAATTGCAGATTACACCATAGAAAGAGGAGACATCAGTATTAATCACCTTGACGGGAAAAGAGAGATTAAGGTAGAAGCTGACCTCAAAGATGCCAAACAGAGTGCCTCTGATATATTGGTTGATATTCAGGAAAACATCATGCCTGAAATTCGCTCAAAATATCATTCAGTATCTGCGCTGTATGAAGGTCAAAATAGAGAAGCAAGCAAAGTCCAAAAGTCAGCCAAAAAGGTGTTCCCAATAATCTTGTTTTTAATTTTGATTGTCATTGGTTTTACCTTTAGGTCATTCATGCAACCCGTCCTTCTCTTGGTCATGATACCGTTTAGTTTAATCGGCGTGGCATGGGGACATTGGTTTCATGATTTCCCCATTAACATGCTATCGGTTTTAGGTATTATTGCTTTAATTGGTATTGTGGTTAACGACGGACTGGTTCTGATCAGTAAATTTAATAGCTACTTACAAGAAGGACTTCCCTTTGAAAAGGCGCTAATTGAAGCTGGGAAATCAAGGTTTAGAGCCATCTTCTTAACCTCAGTAACCACAATCGCCGGACTTTCACCCTTAATTCTTGAAAAGAGTAGACAAGCACAATTCTTAATTCCCATGGCTATTTCTATTGCTTACGGAATTGCCATTGCCACGGTTTTAACCTTGTTAATGTTACCTATGCTACTTTCTTTAGGAAACTCTATTAAACAGTATTCAATATGGTTATGGGAAGGTAAAAAACCTACCCGCGAAGAAATAGAACCGGCCGTTGAAGAAATGAAAGAACACTCAGAAGACTAATGTGATCAAAATTGAAAAAGCCATGTATTACAAAGTAATAAGAATAACTGTTTTCACGCTTTTTATGGGCCTTTCGGCCAAGATGAGTGCACAAGACTTCTTGACTCGTTCAGAAGCACTTGAGCACACTCTTCAACACAATTACGATATTAAAGTGGCTGTGAAAAGTGTAGAAATAGCAGAAAACAATAAAAGCATCTTGAATAGCGGTTATTTGCCTACCGCAACGGTAAACGGAAATGCAAACATTACAGGCTACCAAGGTGAAAACGAAACCGCCAACGGCACCATTGCCTTTGATCAAACTGAGGCGTATAGCTACGGAGCGGTTGCAAGCCTTAATTATACCCTCTTTGACGGATTGGGCAGATACTATAACTATAAGCAATTTCAAGAGCAGTACCATCTGACCAACCTTCAAGCTAGACAGATAATGGAAAATACAGTTCTAGAGTTATCAAACTCTTATTTTCAAATTTCTCAACTAACTGAAAGTGTAAATATTTTCCAAAATGCCTTAAGCATTTCTTCTTCACGACTACAGAGAGCAAAGTACAGTTTTGAATACGGACAGTCTACGCAAATTGATGTGTTAAATGCCCAAGTAGACGTAAATAATGACAGTATTAATTTGCTAAACACCAAACAACTCCTTGAAAATGAAAAACGAAATCTAAACCTAATCATGGGTAGAGATATAGAAACATCATTCACGGTAGATACCAATGTTACTTTCTCAATTGCTTTTACCAAAGAAGAATTGGTTCAAAAAGCCGCAGAAAGAAATATTACCATAGAACAAACCCGAAGCCAACTAAAAAATAGTGAATACGCAATTAGTGCTAGTAGATCAGGCTGGTTTCCTTCGCTTTCTGCTAACGCAGGATTTAATTACAATGGGAGTCAAAACCCTGCCAGTCCTTTCTTAAAGGGAAGTAGTAACTACGGACCTCAGGCAGGCCTTTCACTTACGTGGAATTTGTTTGACGGTGGACGCACAAGTACACAACTACAAAATGCAAAGATTCAATTACAATCTCAGAAAATATCACTTGAGCAAACAGAGTCATCGGTAAAAAGAGATGTGCTAAATGCCTTTTCAACCTATCAAAATGCCTTGTTTGTTATGAATGCTGAAAAAGCAAACCTCAAAACAACCGTTAGAAATTTTGAAAGAAGTGAAGAGCTATATCAGCAAGGACAAATAACCTCCATTGAATTCAGACAGGCCCAGTTAAATATGCGAAATGCGCAAAACAGCTATTCAATTGCCAAGTATTCAGCCAAATTTGCTGAACTTCAGGTTAAGCAATTGGCGGGTATTTTATTAGATTAAACAGGTTTATCTCTCATTTTAGAAGGAGGTGCACGATGATTTTTGTGCACCTTTTTTTAATCATTTAAATGCAACATTGATGCATTTGCGTTACATTTGCCGAAACTTTAAAAACTACAGCTATGAAAAAACTCTCTTATAGCTTATTGGCTATCTCACTTTTTGGCATGTATTCATGTTCTAAAGATGAACCCAATGACCCCGTTATTCCTAATGAAGAGGAAATAATAACCACCATGGTTTGGCAACTTATTCCTGCGTCAGGCACAGATACGGTTACTTTTACTTTTACAGATTTAGACGGAGATGGAGGAGATGCTCCAGTAATCGTTAATGATACTCTTGAGTCTAATCAGCAGTATTCGGCGCAGATTACCTTGCTTAATGAATTAGAAATGCCTGCAGAAAACATTACTGATGAGGTACATGACGAGGCATCAGATCATCAATTTTTCTATCAGCCAACAACAGCAGAGGTCACCATTGCTTATAACGACAATGACGGATTCGGAAATCCTATTGGTATTTCTACAAACGTTAATACCACCAACTCTTCTTCCGGAACGATAACCATTACTTTGAGACATCAGCCCGATAAAAATGGCTCAGGGGTTGCCCAAGGAAATATTCAAAATGCAGGTGGAGAAACAGATATTGAAGTGACATTTAATGTGTTGGTTCAATAGAAAGCTATTACTCTTAGGTACTATAGTACTAACCTTTGGCGTAAAAGGTCAGAACTGTTCACTTTCCCTTTCGGGGAAGGTGAATGGTACTGATTTAGATTTTTCCGTTCAAAAGATTGAGGTTCTTTTAATGGAAAAAAATCAGTTGATAAAAACCAACGATCAGGGAGAATTCCTCTTTTCATCACTTTGTTCTGGAGACTACCACCTCGTACTTTCTACACCTAATGGCTTATTGATTAATCGTGGACTTACATTAACCTCAGACACTGTATTAACCATAGACTTTTCAAAAGGTCAACTTTTAGATCAGGTTACTTTGTCAGGGCTGACGCAGAAAAAAAACAACCCTTCCGTGGAAACAATAGGTAAGAAAGAACTGGAAGACAATCCAGAGGCTAGCTTAGCAGACCAGATTGATGGCTTGGCTGGAGTATCTTCCATTAAAAATGGTTCTGGCATTTCAACCCCGGTTGTCAATGGACTATACGGAAATAGAATCATGATATTGAACAACGGAGTCGCTCAGTCTGCGCAACAATGGGGACCAGATCATGCACCAGAAATTGACCCTTCAATAGCTCAAAACATTAGGGTAATAAAAGGAGTAGGCACGGTAGAATACCTCGGTAGCGGACTAGGTAGTGTGATTTCCGTAGAGCCCTCAAGAATAAAAAAAGATCCTCACCTCCACGGAAGTGGTACCTATTACCATAAAAGCAATGGTAGAGAAAATGGAGCACAGTTTAACTTGCAAAAACACAATTCCCTTTTGCCGTTTAAAATTATGGGAAGCCTTGCGCAAGGCGGTGATTTAAAAACACCACAGTATTATCTCACCAATACGGGTAACAAAAAGCTAAACGCTGCCATTCAGTTAGAAAAAGAGTTTTCAAATCGATTCAACTCAAGTTTCTACATGAGTACTTACAATGCCGAAATAGGACTTCTTGCCGGATCTCAAGTCGGGAACTTAACAGATTTAGAAGAAGCTCTGCAAAGGAATACGCCCTTTTTTACGAATGATTACTTTTCTTACCAAATAAAGGCTCCAAAACAAGTGGTAAGCCATTTTTTATTGAAGTGGAAAAATGCATTTTACCTTGATGAAAATCAAGTGATAGAGGCCGTTTATGCCAGACAGCAAAATACTCGAAAAGAATATGATGTCCGTAGAAAAGGTCGGTCAGAAATTCCCTCTAATAGCTTGGTGAAATTATCTGAAAATGCTGAATTAAAGTACAGGTTTGTCGGTAGTAAAACCCATAAATTTTCATCTGGAATTCAATACAGAAGAACCGATAATCAAAATGTCCCAGAAACAGGAATTCTCCCCTTAATTCCCGATTACATTTCAAATCAATGGGGACTGTTTTCTAAGTACATATGGAATACCCAAAAAAGCCAAGTAGAATGGGGCGCAAGGTTAGACCTTGAAAACCGAAAAGTGGCTGCAATCTCCCTTGCTGTGCCTCGTAGAGTGGTTAGATACAACAATCAATATTTTAATGGAGTTGTCGCTTTGGGTGGGATTTACACTTTTTCAGAAAAATTAAAACTGAATGCTAACTCAGGATTTTCAACCCGAAATCCGGAGGTTAATGAATTGTATAGCAATGGACTGCATCAAGGGGTTAGCGGAATAGAAGAGGGAGACCCTAATTTGCGTCCAGAAAGTTCTTTTAAAACCTCTATTGGCCTAGAGGGACAACTATTTAAAAAATTGAAATATGGCCTGTTAGGATATTATCAGCATATAGATGACTTTATCTATTTAAATCCACAGAATGAAATACGGTTAACCATAAGAGGAGCTTTTCCCGTTTTTAAATATGAACAAACCGTTGCCTCCATAAATGGAATTGATCTCAATCTTCAGTATGATTTTTCATCTAATTTCATCATGAAATCTGTGTTTAGTGTGATTCGAGGAGATAATTTAACAGATGATATTCCTTTGGTAAATATTCCTAGTAATTCAATGTATGCAGAGTTGAATTATCGTTTTGGAGACTTTAATGGATTTAGTAATTCTACCTTACAATTAAATGTAAAACACGTTTTTGAGCAATTGCATTACCAAGAAGGGCAAGACTTTGTTGCCCCTCCGCCAAGCTATACCTTACTTGGAGCAAGGCTTTCAACTGATTTAACAGTAAATCAAGTAAAACTTAGGGTATTCATTAAAGGTGAAAACCTATTAAATAGGGAGTACCGTGATATTCTGAATAGACAACGCTACTTTGCCAATGATTTAGGCATTAATTTTACCACAGGAATCACCATGTCATTGTAAATTGCACACCATGAATTCAACCCAAGACCTTTCAGAATTATTGAGAAGTAGAAAGCTAAAATCTACTCCAACTCGATTAAAGGTATTAGAAGCAATTTCTGGTTATTCTAAAGCCATACCTTATTCTAAACTGCAAGCTACTTTAGAAAATTTTGACCGGGTAACGTTGTACCGAAATCTCAATACATTGCTAGATCACGGAATTGTGCATAAAGCAATTATTGAGGATGGTGAGACCTACTACGCTCTCTGTGCCTCATCGTGTTCATCAGACAATCACCACCACAAACACGTTCATTTTAAATGCACCCTTTGCGGGGAAGTTTCTTGTGTAAAACCTGAAAACGACTTAGAATTAATTCTACCCAATTTCAAGGTTGAAAACTTTGAAGTGGAAGTAACAGGAACTTGTCCTAAATGTGTCTAAATTATTGTTGTAAAAAGATCAATAGTATGGCTATTGAAGCAGGGAATGTCTGTACGTACAGTATTTTTTATCTGCCGTCAAAGCTCCATATATTCCTGCAACTACAACACATCCCAAAAAATAGAGAGCCACGTTTTGACTCCAAATCGTATCAGAAATTAACAGAGACCAAATAAGTCCACCGGCTAAAAATCCGTTGTACAATCCTTGATTACCCGCCATTGCTTTGGTAGGCTTAAAAAGGTCTTTTGAAAAGTTTCGAAAAACCTTAGGACCCTTTTTTTCCCAGGCAAACATTTCAAACCACAAAATGTACATATGAATGAGTGCTACTAGTAAAATGAAAATTTTAGAAAACATGGCTGTAGATTTAAGAAGGCAATTTATACTTAGAACACTCAACGGTTTTTCCTTTTATTTGGGTAGAAACCACTGTTTCTCTATTGGTTTTTGATTCAATAATAAATTCAACTTTTGTGGGAACTAGTTTAGTCGTAGAGAGAATCTTGCCAATTAGCCGACTTCCTTCAAATTCAATCTTAAATTGAATAGGATTTGATGAGGAATTTCTAACCCTGAAATCTTTGTATCCATATACAACCGTTGCATCAGAACCCAAGGGTGTATACCTGCTTTCTTCCGTGTAAATATCTACTGAGTGAGCGTGTCTTTCAATAATTTCAAGGTTTGCCTTTAAGCAAAGGTGGTACAGCAGCCCTGATAGCTGACAAAGACCTCCACCTACCGTGGGTTGTAATTCCCCGTTTATCAACGACCTGCTTTCAGTAAAACCCCTTTTCTTACTCGGATTACCAATGGCCCGCCAATAGCTGAAAATCTCACCCGGAAGTATGAGGTAATCATGGATTTTTTTGGCGGCTAATTCCATGTTATTAACCTTCTCAACATTGTTTTTATTGACTTTTAGTTCCTGAGAAATTTCTAAATAATTTTTAAAATCTATAGCAGTTCGTCTAGGCTTTGCAAAGTGATTTATTTGCTTTGTAGACAGGTCATTCAACCACCTTTTAGCCCGTTGAAACTTTACTTTGACGTTATAGGGAATGTGCTTTTTCATTTTTTGGTAAGCACATAAATTATGTGAGAGCTATATTCCTTTAGAGGCGATTTTGCGAATAGAGAGTCAAAGGGTCTGACCAGTTTTCTAAGAGGTTTCGGAATTTTGTGGATGGGAAAAAATCCTATGCCAAAAAATGCTTGTACATTCCAGTGTTCAGAGGCAATTTCATTAAGTATTTGTGCGGTAATTTGAAATCCACCATGCCAACCAGGTGCCTTGTATTGGGTTAGGTTTCTTCTCTTTTCTGAAGGAATGTCAAAAATGAATTTTCCGCCCTTTTTAGTTACCCTTGCAACCTCAGATAAGATTTGTTCTAAATCTTCTAAGGTTAAATGCATGAAGAGGTGAAAAGCGGTGACATTAATAAAGGTTTCGTCCGGATAGGGCAGAGCCTTTGCATCAGCTACTAATAATTTTTTCTCTCGGTATTTACTCTTGGCTATTTCAATCATTTCAGGACTGAAGTCAACCCCGTGTCTAGAAAAATTTAAAAACCTTCCTGTACCGCAAGCTACGTCAAGGTTATTTTCAATATTAAGAGGAGATAAGAATTTTTTTAAAATGTTAACTTCTTGTTGGTGAATGTAATCACCGTAAGAATTTGCAAATCTATCTTGATCGTATTTTGCTGCTAATTGATTGTAATATTCAAGAATAGAATCCCCCATATTAGATTAAAAGATTGGTTTTCAAGTTCTCATGATTTCTCACAAGGTAACAAACCCACAATCCAATGGCAACCGGTAACTTTTTACTGAACCATGAAAAAGGCCCCAATCAAAAAAATGACTGAAGGCCTTCTTGGAAATTAAAGAACAAAAACTATTTGGTTTTGCACGTAGAAATGCCAAATGGTAAGTACAATGGACAAAAACTAATAAAACTGGTCAATACCAGAATGATTCCCAAAGCCAATCCAATAATTCCATAAACTCCGATTATCGTTTCAGAAAAATAGAGGTAAGCAATGATTGCAGCCAATACGATTCTAAAAATTCTATCAAAAGATCCCATGTTTTTTTTCATACCCGTTTTGTTTAGTCAGATTGTATGAAATAAAGTTAATCCGTTTAGAGTGATTAAAATGTGACAAATGTTACCTTCAAAAAAAAATCCCTGCCATTTGGCAGGGATTTTTTTATTTACCTAACTTCTCGAGTCCGAAGTCAATAGGTAAGGCATCTTTTGTACCTTTTTTATCAAAGTATTCTTTGTGGTATGCTTGCCACCTAATAAAATAATTATTCATTTCACTTGGGTTTAATGGGCCTTCAGGTCCAAGAATGAATAAATCATCAGAAGCAACAAAACCACCACCATCTGCGGTGTCAAAGTAAAGAACCATAGGTGAACCATCGGTTTTTACCTTTGAAGAGCTACCGTGAATCCACTTAGCGTCTTTCTGATTTTTTACCTTTTCAATGGCGCTGGCTTTGTCTTTTAAGATAAAAGTAGAATCGGTAAGACTAATCGCATCCATTTCTTCTTCATCAAATCCCCATAAAGCGGCTCCTTGTAAACTCAAAAATCTCAGGGCTAAATGCGTCTCAGCTCCTTCAGGAGCAGGAACGTAAAACTGAGTATGCGCGAATTCAAATTGAATGCCTTCGGGTAATTTTTTGGTTACCCCGGTCAACATTCCTGCAGCGGTTATTCCTTTTTCAATTAACGTAGGTAAATCCATTAAGCCAATACCTTTTTAATGGCTGCTACCATTTTGTTTCCTAATTCTGTCATTTCAGCTTCCGTCCAAGTACCACGTACTCCCAATGAAATCAACCTACCAACAACCTCTTGACTTTTGGGTAGTTCAAGATTTTTGTAATCTTGAGGAGCCCCAAGTTCATGAATCGGTAGTTTATAAGGAGTTCTCAATTCAAAAATATGGTCCCACTGATTGATAAAGTGGTACATATTGCTGAACCAATAGTTACAGCCACCCACACCGTCTTTGGCAAATTGGTCCATAACGGCTTGAGCACTTTCTGTAGAAGGTAAGAAGAAGTTTAAGAAAGTTCCAGAGTCTCCTTCCGGATCGTCCATATGTCTAAAGGTAAGCCCTTCTACCGTAGAAAGCATATCCTTTAAAAAGGCTTTATTTCTTTTTTTATCCTTGCGAATGGTTTCAATCTTTCTCATTTGAGCAAGACCTACTGCCGCGTGAAGTTCAGAAATACGGTAGTTAGAGCCCATGATTGGGTGAGCTTCCATTCCACGGTTTTCGCCTACGTGAGTATGGCCATGGTCAGAAAATTGCTCCATGGTGTTGTAAAGAGCTTCATCATCCGTAACGCAAAGACCGCCTTCACCAGCAGTTGTTATTTTGAAAAAGTCAAAAGAGTAAGCGCCTGCTTTTCCAAACAAACCTACCGACTTTCCTTTGTAAAAAGCACCTAATGCTTGTCCTGCGTCTTCTACTAAAATTAAATTGTGTTCTTCACAAACGGCCATAATCTCCTCCATGTTGGCGGCACCACCACACATATGAACTAACATTACCGCTTTAGTATTTGGGGTTAATGCCTTGCGTATTCCCTCCGCCGAAAGGCAAAGTGTTTCATCAATTTCTGCAAAAACAGGTAATGCACCTGCTTGAATAACTCCTTCAATACTTGCTATGTAGGTAAAAGGAGGTACGATGACTTCGTCTCCATAACCCAGTCCAGCAGCCGCCATAGTACAAGCAACCGCGGTTGATCCCGAAGAAACTGCATGAGCGTATTTAGCTCCAGTAAACTTGGTTACTTCAGCTTCAAGATCTTTTGCTTTCCACATTCCATTGCGAATGTGTTCGTGATTATATCTAAACAGACAACCGGTTTCAAGAACGTCTAAAACTTCTTTTTTCTCTTCGGCTCCGAAATATTCCATTCCTGGCATAGCAAGTCAATTTTAAATTCAGGGCGTAAAGGTAAATGTTTCCTTTGATTTTTTTAACCAGACAGCCTGTGAATTAATATCTGTGTTGATAGGGTAATCACTTTCGTGGGATGGTTTTAAAAAACCCAAAAAACTCATGGTAAAATCGTTGTGATAAATGGTATTAAAAAGTACTTTTGTGGTCAATTTTCGAAAAATCACATACGATGAGTGTATTAGTAAATAAAGATTCTAAAGTAATTGTTCAAGGATTTACCGGTAAAGAAGGGTCCTTCCACGCGTCTCAAATGATTGAATACGGTACCAACGTAGTCGGTGGAGTTACCCCCGGAAAAGGTGGTCAAATGCACCTAGACCGTCCGGTATTTAACACCGTAGCTGACGCGGTTGCCAAAACGGGCGCAAACGTTTCTATCCTTTTTGTTCCACCCGCATTTGCTGCAGACGGAATTATGGAAGCTGCTGAGGCGGGAATTAAAGTAATTGTTGCTATTACTGAAGGTATTCCTGTAAAGGATATGGTAAGAGTAAAAGAATATATTACTAACCTTGATTGTACACTTATCGGACCTAACTGTCCAGGTGTGATTACGGCTGATGAAGCGAAGGTGGGAATTATGCCAGGATTCGTTTTCAAAAAAGGAAAAGTTGGTATTGTATCTAAATCAGGTACTCTAACGTATGAGGCAGCTGATCAAATCGTAAAGGCAGGATTAGGTATTACTACTGCCATTGGTATTGGTGGTGACCCAATTATTGGTACAACCACTAAAGAAGCTGTTGAACTTCTTATGAACGATCCTGAAACGGAAGGTATCGTTATGATTGGTGAAATTGGTGGAAACTTAGAAGCGCTTGCGGCTGAGTGGGTAAAAGAAAATGGAACGAAACCTGTTGTTGGTTTTATTGCAGGAGAAACTGCACCTGTAGGTAGAACTATGGGACATGCCGGAGCCATTGTAGGTGGTGCTGACGATACTGCTCAAGCTAAAAAAGCAATTCTTAGAAGTTGTGGAATTAACGTAGTTGATTCTCCTGCAGACATCGGATCAAAAATGGCGGAGCTTCTTGGCTAAGTCAAATTTTTATATAATTTTTGAAAATGCCCTGACATTCAGGGCATTTTCTATTTATTGCCATGGGTAACATTTGTATCTTTGTGCGTGAAAATAAAATCCACTTTTTTATTTTATCCTTATGGAAACAAAAACATCATTAGAAGAATATTTTGCCCCCTTTAGAAATGCTGTAATTGGTAATGATGCTCATTTTGAAGGTCCTGACGGTATTAAGAAAATTCTTTATGCCGATTGGACGGCCTCAGGTAGGTTGTACGGCCCCATTGAAGATAGAATAATAGATAATATGGGTGATTACGTAGCCAATACGCATACCGAAACTTCTTTGACGGGTAAGATGATGACCAAGGCCTACCACGAGGCTAAGGAAATTATTAAGGGGCACGTAAACGCAAACAAAAATGATGTTTTAATTCCTACAGGGACCGGAATGACAGGTGCGGTATTGAAGTTTCAAAGAATTTTAGGACTTAAATATCCAGAACAAGTAGCTTCTTTTGTCAATGTTCCTGAAGAGCAAAGACCTGTTGTGTTTATTACCCATATGGAGCACCACAGCAATCAAACCTCATGGTTAGAAACTCTTGCCAGAGTAGAATGTATAGAAGCCGATGAAAATGGATTGGTAAACTTAGATCACCTTGATGCATTAATAGCTCGTTATAAAGACAATTGTCCGATGATGATTGCCAGTGTGACCGGTTGTTCTAACGTTACAGGTGTGACAACTCCTTACCACGAAATAGCCAAGAGAATGCACTTAGCCAATGGGCTTTGTTTTGTAGATTTTGCCTGCAGCGGACCGTATGTTGAAATCAACATGCACCCCGAAGATCCACTTGAACAACTTGATGCAATATTCTTTTCTCCGCATAAGTTTCTCGGCGGACCAGGAACCCCAGGCATTTTAATTTTCAACAAAGCACTTTACAAAAATAAGATTCCAGATATTCCGGGAGGAGGTACCGTAACCTGGACTAACCCTTGGGGCGGACATGCTTATTTTGATGATATTGAAACAAGAGAAGACGGAGGAACTCCAGGATTCTTACAAACCATAAAAGCGGCCCTTTCGGTAAAGCTGAAAGAAGAGATGGGGGTTAAAAACATCTTAACCCGTGAGCATGAAATGGTTGACTATGTTTTTGAAAACCTTTCAAGAGAAAATATCCACATTCTTGCAGAAAACTGCAAAGATAGATTAGGGGTATTCTCATTCTATATTGACGGTCTTCATTATAACCTCGCTGTAAAATTGTTAAATGACCACTTCGGAATTCAGGTTAGGGGAGGTTGTTCTTGCGCCGGAACCTACGGGCATTACCTTTTAAACGTATCTGAAGAATTGTCAAATTCTATTACCAATAAGATTAACCAAGGTATACTAAACGATAAACCCGGCTGGGTAAGAATGAGTATTCACCCTACCATGACCAACCGTGAACTTGAGTTTATTTGTGATGCCATCTGCCAAGTAGCAGATAATTTTGAAGAATGGTCAAAAGACTATCAGTATAGCTCAAAAACCAATGAGTTTACCCATATCAATGAGACCACTTGGGAAGATGAATTGGTGTCTAATTGGTTTGTTGACCCTCTTTTGTAATTATGGTTTACCTAGATAACGCTGCCACTACGCCGGTTTCAAAAGATGTTGTAAACGCAATGTCTACGGTGCTATTAGAAACTCATGGAAATCCTTCTAGCATTCACCAATTCGGCAGAAAAGCTAAAATTCAGGTCGAAAATGTTAGAAAGAAAATTGCCAAAAATTTGCGTTGTCAGCCCGGTGAAATATTTTTTACAGCCGGTGGAACAGAAGCAGATAATCTAGCTATCCAAACCTCGGTAAGAGATCTTGGGGTAACCAGAATTATTACTAGTAAAATAGAACATCATGCGGTTTTAAATCCCATTGAATTTCTAGAAAAACAAGGTAAAATTACTGTTGAGTATGTAGATCTTACTTCTTCTGGAGAAGTGGTTCTTGATAGTTTACACCAGTTTTTGCATTCTGACGAAAAAACATTGGTAAGCCTGATGTATGCCAATAACGAGATTGGTAATCTTTTGGACATCAAAAAGATTGCTAACCTTTGCAAAGAGTACAATGCTCTTTTTCATTCTGATATGGTTCAAGCCTTTGGCCATTACAACATAAACCTTGAAGAGGTTCCTTTAGACTTTATGGCATCTTCGGCTCATAAATATCATGGACCAAAGGGGGTTGGTTTTTGCTTTATTCGCGGCGGACTTAAACTTTCTCCGTGGTTACACGGCGGCGGACAAGAAAGAAATATGAGAGCGGGGACAGAGAATGTACATTCTATAGTGGGTATGGGGGTAGCTATAGATCAAGCTTATGATAACTTAGACACTGATAGAAAATACATTGAATCCTTAAAATCTCATTTTCTAAAAGAGGTAAGTGAATTGTCTGCAGAAATAGGATTTAATGGCCTTTCGGCGGATATTGACAAATCACTTTTCACGGTGGTAAGCCTTAAGATTCCTAAAAATTCAAAAACGGAAATGATTCTTTTTCAGCTTGACATGGCGGGTTTTGCGGTTTCTGGAGGAAGTGCTTGTAATTCGGGTTCACAAAAAGCATCTCACGTTATTGAGGCGTTGCGTGGAGAAGAAGAACAAATGGTGGTTAGAGTGAGTTTTTCAAAATACAACACCAAAGAAGAGGTAGATTCTCTGTTAGAAACTCTAAAGCGATTGATCGGATAAGGTTTACCAGATGACTAAAATGTATCCGGTTCTTTCTAGGTTATCTTCACCCACTAATTTATAGGTATAAACATCTTGACTTGCGGGTTTTCCGTTGTTCATACCGTCCCAAAACTCTTCTTTGGGTTTGGTCGTTTCAAAAACAACAGAACCCCATTTGTCAAATATCCATAGGTGCTGTAAGTCCATACAATCGGTAGTTCCTATTTCTAAACTTTCATTGATTCCATCCCCGTTGGGTGAGAAAGCATTTGGAATGTAAAGAAGATCAAAAAGTACCTGAATGTCTTCATTAAAGGTGTAGGTGTAAACGTGGCTACACAATGTATCTGTAATTGTTAGTGTAATGGTGTATTTCCCAGACTTTAGATAGCGAGCAGTTGGATATTGCTTTTTGTCTACCATGCCGTTCCCGAAATCCCAAGTGTACTCATAATGAGACATTTCACCGCTAAAAACAACATTGATTGAGCCGTTAGAACAGCTGTCTGAATAGATATCTACAAATGGGGCTTGTGGATTGGTATTGAACACAACGGTTTTAATTATTGTATCACCAACATCGCAAGTTGAGTCTTTAGAATAGAGCAAAACATTATAGGTACCATCAGCAAGGTAATAGTGGGTAGGAGAGTTGCTGGTACTTGTCTTTCCATCACCAAAATTCCAAAAGAATTGATTGGCATTAGTGCTCATGTTGGTAAACCTAGCTTCTCTATTGGCATCACAGGTAGTGTAATCAGACGTGAAATCAGAAACAGGGGTAACCTCTCCTGAATTGGTAACCGTAATTTGAGCGGTGTCAGTGACACTGCATAGAGTGTCTGTTGCGATTAATGTAATGGTATAAGTTCCTCGGGTAGTATACATGATATCTGGGTTAGCGGCCATAGAAGTATCGCCATTTCCAAAATCCCAATAATACAATTGAGCGCTTCTACTTTTATTAATAAATCCAACGGTTAAGGTATCACAATTTTGAATGATGGATGAAGTATCTATCTCTAAATCAGCATCTATATAAGTATCAAAGGTCATTTTAATGGCCCCATAATTACAGTTGTTACTGTTGTTGGTGGTTGACCAAGCGTTAGAAGTGGTCGGGAAAGTGTTGTTTCCACAACCGGCACATACCCCCTGAAAAATGATTCCATCCGGAGAAAACCTACTGGTACCACCGTCTACATGTTCATTGGCGGTTCCCCCAAAAAAGGTACCGTAAATTAAACTGTCTCCCATTGCCGAAAGGACCGCAAAATAGAAATCAGATCCGTTGGTATTATTGTCATAGGCGTCAGGCGTTGTCGGAAACCCTTGAACATTTCCTGAAAAATCATAAGAACTGTTCACAAAACCTCCCCATCCTGAAAAGAAAATTCTATAACAGTCGTCAACATTAAAAGCAGTAGGCACCAAAGAAGGGTCTGCCGTGGTGCTAGAGTTTCCAAGTGAAAAACTAAGACTTAGAGCAGATAAATCTGGGGTATAAGCTTGAACAAAGGTCTTACCTCCTGCAACGTGTAAAGGTGATCCTCCTACTAAAGGTATTGAGCCTTTGGTTTGTCCAAACACATACGGATGTCCGTTGGGTGCTAGGTTCACAAAAAACAATTGGTCGTCATTAACCGTACCCACAAAAGTAGAGGTTTCAATGGCACCGTTTACCGCGTTCACTCTGGCTAAAAATCCATCAAGCCCTCCTTGATTAGAGCTGGTTAATCCGCCCGTAGTATTGGGGAGTGAAGTAGAAAATGTTCCTCCTGTAATGAAGATTTTATTGGTAGATGCATCATAGTCAATACCATAACCTGCATCCAGGTCACCACCACCAAAATAGGTAGCAAAACCCAAGGTGGTCAAGTTTAAATCCATATTAAATACCACTGCATCTTGGGTTCCTCCAAGATTTGTAGTAAAAGTATTTGGAAAATCTGAACTGTTCGTTGAGGTTATGATAAATGGGTTTCCAAATTCATCTAAGATGATTTCACCACGAGCAAAATCTCCATAATTTTTTTCAATGCCTGTGTTCGGTAAATTAAAACCATCGTTGTCAGATCCTCCCACGAAAGTGGAAGCAAGCAGTTGGGTGCCATCTGCAGAGAATTTCGAAATATAAATATCAGATCCGTTTGGGTAGGTAAAGAAACCGCCCCCATTGCCACTAGGGCCCCCGTTATGCGATTGATCAAAAGCCCCCGTGGTAGTTGGGAAGTTAGAGGAGCCAGTGCCACCATAAACAAACAGCTCACCATTAGAATTGGTAACCATAGAATGTGGATGTTCAATTTCTGATCCGCCTAAATAGGTCGAGTAAAGTAATGAACCCCCCGTAGAATCAAATTTAGAAATGGCAATATCACAGACCCATAGGGTGATTGAATTCGGAGAAAAAGTTATGTCGTAAGACCCTGTAGTAGTAGGGTATCCTTGACCAAAAACAATGCCACCTGCATAAAAACTGCCATTGTCATCATAGGTTGCGGTGTAGCCCCAATTGTCGTCAGTAGAACCCGAATAGGTTGAAAAGTTTAAAATGGGGTCAATCACCAACGGGAGGTTTTGATCGTAATTGGGAATGTAAAAAACGTAATTGCCAGATTTGTTTTGAGAAATAGATACCTCTACAGAAATTTCTTTTTGGCCTTTGAGCTGATAGGCTCGTGGAATAAACTCTGTAATGTCTCCAAAAGGGGTTTCGAACAACAGAGTTTGGTCATCTAGTAAACGAGTTTTTACTCCCTCAAACGAAATCTCAATTTGCTTGTAATCCGCACCGGCATCAAGCAGGTAATTGTATTTTAAATCTAGTCCGTTTTGAAAAAAATGAACATTTATACCAGGGTATAAGTCCTTGAAAACGGCTTCCTTCCCGGGGTGGACCTTTGATTTCCAATGGTTAGGATTATTGCCTTTGTAAAAGTTGTAATAATGAGAATATGAATTAATAACCTCTGCATCTACAGGTTGTGCACCAATCCATTTTTGTGTATATACAATTCCTTTCTGACTAAGGGTGCCACCGTGGTTTTTGTCATGGGCACTTTCGTGGAGTTCGTGATAAAACTCTGGATCAAAAAAATTAAATCTAAGCGAGGCCTCTTCAAAATAAATTACTCCTGATTGCAGTTTTAATGAAGCACTATACGGATAAGCATCCTGCCCAACGTTTGGCAAAAACTCAGCTACTTGCCCCCAAAGAATACAGTGGACAAATACCAAAATAAGGGTTGCTATTTTAGCGAGATCTCTCATGTTAACTTCTAAAGATAACAAGAACAGATTAATTTACACAATCTAATGATTGAACGCGACAGATAATCGTTTAAGAGATCTTTTTAGTCAGAATAAATTGTGGACCATGAATCGTTTTGGTTGCCCATAAAAAGTCTTCCTCACTCTCTTTGCATTTGAATTTAGCTTTGAGGTCTGCCGCCTTAGCTCGATGATTTTGCGTTGCTAGTGTTAAACTTTTTCCCTTGACTGATTTAGGGATTTTTTGGAAAACATCTATTATTTCAAAAACTCTTCCGGGGAAGTTTTCAGACATTCGGTCAGAAGTAAACAATCTGGTTTGTTGATGCAGTGGGGAGACTGAAAACGCTTCGCATAGAAACTGCCAGGGCCTTGCGATTTTTACCGTAGGATGAGGGTCAAATAAATATTTTCCAAGGGGTTTAGGATCTGTAGAAAGTTTATTTATTTCAGAGAACGAAAACGATAGCGGGGCAGGAAACTGACTGTGAATACTCACGTACACTTGTGGATGTTCCACCGGCTGATTGACTACTTTGACCAATATCTCTTTGGCTTCACGGTTTTTTCCCAGGACGTGAATTTCATGAACATTTCGAATTTGCTTGACAATTTCAAACAAATCGGTCATCGGCGAAAGTTTTATCCAGACCTCTTGAGCGGACGATAACCACAAATCAATTTTTTCTAAAGGATTAGGTGTCAATTGTGCAAAACGGAATACTTTTTCTCCACTTTCACCTCTTCTTGCCGGATCGGCATAAAGGATGTCGTATTTTTTATCTAATTGAGACAAAAAATCGTCGCTATCACGACAAAATGAAAAACTGTTTTTTTGTTTTTTAAGCAGGGTAGAAGCAGAAAACTGAATTTCTTTCTCACATTCTATATGAGTTATTTCACTTGCTGTTTTTGAAAATTCAAAAGCATCAATTCCCATTCCTCCCGTCACGTCAATTACTTTTTTCCCACGAAAGTGGTTGCCTTTATAAGCAGCAGTATCTACGCTTGAGGCTTGTTCAATAGAAACGGTAGGTGGCATTACCCAGCCTTTTTCAAATTCAAAGGTTGGAAATTTCTTTAAGAGCTTTTGCCACCCTTCAATTTGCTGAATTAATTCAGAATAGGGTAGGCTGGAATCAGACCTATATTTTAACCTAAGGGCATTGGGGTCTTGAGATAAATTTTTAGAAATAAAGTCCCAAGCTAACGGGTTGTCAATCCAGTTATTCAAACTCAGAAATATCTTCTCTCTTTAAAAATTTCACAAAAGAGTGGTTGGGGAAAAACTCAAATGCAGTAACACGGATTACGGAATAAGCTGGCACAGCAATCACCATTCCGGCAATTCCTGCCAAAGTTCCGGCAATAGAAATAATGATAAAAATCTCCAGTGGATGAGCATTGATTGAATTTGAAAAAATCAACGGTTGCGAAACAAAATTGTCTATCATTTGAACTACTATAAACACTAGGAAAATTTGAGAACCAAGACCTATGTAATTTATGTGTAGCCCTATGGCATAAGCTTCTCCAAGTCCAAGTACAATTCCAAAAGCCATTCCGATAATAGGACCTATGTATGGAATTAAATTCAGGAAAGAGGCGAACAACGCAATGGTTACCGCATTGTCAACACCGACAATAGAAAGCCCGATTAAGATAAAGGTGAAAACAATTCCTTGTTGAATTAAAAGTCCGATAAAATACCTGCCTAAAGAGGTCTTCACTTTAGGGACAATTACTTTTACTGTTTTCTTAGCTGATTTGGGTAAAATGGCCATGACTAGCCTTCTCGAAAGGTGCTCTTCTTTTAAGAAGAAAAAGAGCATAAAGATTACAGAAAACACTGCTATTGCTAGGTTTCCAAGGCTTCCCAGCAGATTGGTAAATGTGCTTGAAATTGTATTTGCATTTAAAAAATCTCCAAGGTGATTCTTTAGGTGTTCATGTCCAAAATCAACCTCAAAACTGTATTTTTTTATGGTTTCTTCAAATGCGTCCAAAGTGGTTTCAAGCCCACTATAAACCTCTTTAAAATCAATAGTAGAAAGTATTTCTAGCTCTGAGGCTAGGGCGGGAATAATCATTGCGCTAATGAAAATAATTGCCAAAAGCATAATACCCATCGTAATAATAGATGCTGCCCATTTCGGGATGTGTACCTTCTTAATTTTATATTGACAAAGTTTGTTGACAAGTGGAGAGCCCATTAGACTCAATACCATGGCAATGCCAAAGTATATTAGGGTTGCTCTAACCGCATAAATAAGATAGAACCCTAACGCAATCAATAGGATTTTAAAAAGGGTGGTTATTATAGACCTAGGGGATAATTCTATTTTCATTGTCCGTTTAATACAAATGATACAATATTTGCTCCCATTTGAAGAGCCTTAAGGTGTATTTCTTCTGGGTCATTGTGCACTTCTGGATCTTCCCAACCATCGTTTAAATCACATTCAAAAGTGTAAAATACGGCCATTCTGTTTTCAATGTAGAGGGCAAAGGCCTGTGGGGGATTTCCGTCGTGTTCATGAATTTTTGGCAACCCTTCCGGAAAATCAAAGGGCCCAGAAAATATTTTGTGGCTCGCCCCAATCTCCGTAAATGGCTGACCGTCAAAAACTGCTAAAATTTCGTATCTAATATACTCATCTAACCCGTAGTTGTCATCAATGTGTAAAAATCCTCCGGCTTCTAGATACAATTTTAAATTTTTTCTCTCTTGCGCAGATAGAATAATATTTCCGTGACCTGTCAAAAACAAAATGGGATAATTAAAAATATCTTGAGAAGACAGCTCCACATAATCGTAGTCCGCAGAAACCTCAATGCCTAATTCAGATTGGCAAAAAATGCTTAAATTTTTCACGGCGGTTGGGTTTGCGTACCAGTCTCCACCCCCGTTGTATTTTACTACGGCAAATGAAAATTGATTTTGTCCCCATGAAAGGAGGGGAAATAGAAGGATATAAAGTAATTTTGTCCTCATAGAACAAATGTATAGAAATAGAACGTATTAAACTTGCCTTTGTCAAGGGAGATTAATAATACTAAAAACAGGCTGTTATGATTCACAAGAACTTTAAAAATATCGACAAAATCTGTTACGGAAGAGGAAGCTTTGATCAAATGGATGAAATTCTTCAACCCAAGAGAACCGAGAATGACCGTTTTATGGTTTTTATTGTTGATGCCTATTTTGAAGGGAATATTGATTTTGTAAAGAGGATTCCTGTTAAACCAGAAGATGAAATCATCTTTATTGATGTAGACCCTGAAGAGCCAACTACAGAACAAGTAGATACTCTTCGTGATGCAGTTCTAGAGAAAAAGGGAATTCCTTCTGGAATTATCGGAATTGGTGGAGGATCTATCATGGATATCGCAAAGGCTTCTAGCCTTATGTTTACTAATGAAGGATCTTCAACGCTATACCAAGGATTAAATCTCATTAAAAATCCTGGAATATATCATTTAGGAGTTCCGACCATCTCTGGTACAGGAGCTGAATGTTCTATGACAGCTGTGTTAACCGGTCCCACAAAAAAATTAGGACTTAAATGCGATTGGACGGTTTTTAACCAAGTAATCTTAGATCCAGATTTGATTGCTTCTGTTCCTACAAACCAATGGTTTTACACGGGAATGGATACTTATATTCATTGTATTGAATCAGAAACGGGAATTTTTTACAATGCCTTTTCTAGAGCCTACGGAGAGGAGAGTTTAAAATTATGTCGCGAAATCTTCTTAGGGGAAGAGTCAGGACAAACTCCAGACAATGATGAAAAATTAATGATTGCCTCTCTTTTTGGCGGACTTTCACTTACCTACAGTGAAGTAGGGGTATGCCACGCCCTGTCTTATGGATTGTCAAAAATTTTAGGTTATAAGCATGGCTACGCCAACTGTGTGGCTTTTTATCACCTTGAAGATTATTACGGAGAGGCTGTTCATGAATTTAAGGAAATGGTGGCTCACCACAAAATTGACTTACCTCAAAACCTTTCTTCAAACTGGACAGAAGATCAAATCACAAAAATGGCTGAAGTAGCTTACAATTTACCTCACATGTGGACGCATGCTCTTGGGTATGATTGGGAGAAAAAAATAACTTTAGACGATATGAAAGATCTTTATAGACGTCTATAAAATCAGCCTTAAGCAGACTTTTTGTAAGAATATTCTTTATTATAACTAACTGGTTATTAACAATTTAGTGTTAGTTATTAAGAAAAATTTGTATATTGCCTATGTAAACCAACCAAAATCAAGTTAATGATTCAACCCCTTTAACTTGATTGACCAACCTAAATAGCACATTAACTCTAGTTTATTGTATGAAGCCAACCAACTGCATTCAACATGAAAAAGAATCCACCACCAATCAAGGCGACGATATGGCGTAAGCTTATTGTATCCATCCTTTCCATTTTTTTAATGACTACTTCCTACGGGCAGATAGGTCAAATTTTCGATTCAGGTACACACCCGTTATTAGATCCTAATTTAGATGGATATATATCTGCATCAGGCGGGGTGATAGATACCTCCATTCACGCAGACGAATTAACGGATTTTGAATATGCGTTTATTCCTATGCTCCATTTTACGGTAGAACCCCCTGCGGATCTTCAAACGGGAAATGATTGCGGAAAGTCAGAGATTGTCGATAACCCAAACATTACTATGCGCGCGGGTTATTACTATTTTGCAGATCCTGACGGAGTTCCTAATTCTTGTGATGAAGCACTCATATATAGAATAAGAATTGCAAAAAATGTAAACGGTGCATATGCCTATAGCTTTCTTATTGATGCCGATAATGCCTTTGGTTTTACAGGTCCCAATGCTGATTCAAATGCGGTTACGGGTAATCCTGGCTTTGAGTATGAGGTATTATTTACCACCAATGGGGCTGGGGCAGTTACTTTATATGATGTAGATGGTACCGTAACGGGAACGGCTGTTTCTTCCTATTCAGGAAATGCGAATTCTCAAAGAAGTTATGCAGGTTATACGAATTGTCCTCTGTCAGACCCTGTATTCATAGACTTTCTAGTTCCTTTCTGTGATATGAACTTTTCGTCTACAGATAGTATTAACATGATTTTTGCCACGTCTTCTTCAGGATCAAGTGTCCTTTCAGGAAGTGCCAGTGATATTGGTGGATATGGCGACTTCTCTAATCAAGACAGTGTCTTTTTAATCCTAGTCGATTCATTACCAGAAGTTACTCTTTCTGGTTGTGGTTGGGGTCTAACACCAAAAAGTCAAAATGTTTCTTGTAACGGTGGACTTGACGGAATGGCTTGGATCGATATTATCGGCGGGGCATCTCCTTATTCCATAACATGGTCTACAGGAGCAACTACAGATACGTTATCCGGTGTGGGTGCGGGTACTTATAGTGCTTATGTTTCATCTTTTAATGGTTGTTTAGATACTGTTGAGGTTACCATTACGGAACCTCTACCACTTGTCGCAAATATTGAACTCATTGACTCTATTAGGTGTTTCGGAGATCTTTCTGCAGCTATTCGTGGATTTGCGACAGGAGGCAATATGCCTTACACAGGACATTGGAATAACGGAGCATATCTGGATACCTTACAAAATTTAGGTTCCGGAACTTATACTTATTATGTTACAGATTCAGCGGGTTGTACGGATTCAATTTCCATCACATTGACCGAACCTACGGAGTTAATTCCTTCTATAAGTACAATTTTTAGTGTTTCTTGTATTGGAGGTTCCGATGGTTGGGCAACTGTTTCTGCTTCTGGGGGTACACCGGGTTATACTTATTTATGGCCTGACGGCGCAACCGATTCTACTCATTTAAATCTTCCCGCAGGAAATTATTGGGTTACTGTTACCGACTCATTGGGATGTTTTGATTCCGTTAGAGTAACCATCCCTGAACCTACCCTTGGGGTCACTGCCGTTTCGCAATTGATTTCAGGAATTTCTTGTATTGGTTCTAGTGATGGTTCAGCCTATGTAATTGGTTCAGGCGGAACGACTCCCTATACTTATGAGTGGAGTAGTGGAGAAACTAATGACACGGCAACTGCTTTACCTGCTGGACCAAATTGGGTGTATGTGCTCGATTCAATGGGGTGTGGTGATACTAGCTTTGTGAATGTTACTCAACCAGACTCAGCACTTGCTGCTGCTACAAGTTTGTTTACACCTGTTTCATGTGTTGGGGGCTCTGATGCTCAGGTGTTAGTGAGTCCGTCGGGAGGAACAGCTCCTTATTCTTTTGATTGGAGTACAGGAGATACCACTCAAATTGTTTCGGGACTTTCTGCAGGAACTTACCATGTTATGGTATCAGATGCCAACGGATGTTTTGCCGATGACACTATTGTAATTGTAGATCCCATTCCATTTGTTATTACTGCCAATGGCAATGACATTAATTGTAATGGCGGATCAGATGGTAGTATTACCGTTTCGATAACTGGCGGTACTTCTCCTTTTTCATACAATTGGTCTACGGGGCAAATTACCCCAACCATTGGCAACCTTGCTCCCGGTACTTACTGGGTAGAAGTTACAGATTCAAACGGTTGTTATTCAGCGGATACCGTAACCTTGGTAGAACCCTTAACCACAATATCTGTAGATGCGATTATTATTGAATCTGACCCAACCTGTATTGGAATTTTTGATGGAGTGGCATATGCGGTACCCAACGGTGGTACTCCTCCTTTTAATTATTCTTGGAGCACAGGGCAAACTAATGATACAGCCAACGGATTAGGTGCAGGATGGCATACAGTAACCATTACAGATTCCTTGGGCTGTACGGCTTCCGATTCTCTTTTAATAGATCCTCCAGGATCTGATTTAGAAATTACCATTTTCCCGATTAGTCAATTAACTTGTTTTGGTGATTCAAATGCTTCAGCCTATGCCGTTCCAGCTAATGGTTTTCCGCCTTATACCATTACCTGGAGTAGTGACTCTACGGTAAATGACTCTGTATTTAATTTAACTAGCGGTACAGTTGTGGCTTATTTGGTTGATGCAGGGGGGTGTGTGGCTTCAGCAACGTATACTTTCACCGAACCAGATTCAGTTTATGGAATTACAGGGGTTGTAAACATTGCTTGTGTGGGCGGAAACGACAGAGAAGCTTGGGTGGCTCCATTTGGAGGAACAGCACCTTACACGTTTTTATGGAGCAACGGACAAACTACAGATACCGCAAATGGTTTAGGCTCGGGTACTCATACGGTGGTTATTACCGATGCGTTAGGATGTTCTAAAACGGAGAGTGTTACGATAAATCAACCCTCTCAGGTTCTTACCGCTTCTATTTCTGCTAGTTCACAGCCATTCTGTAATGGTCAGAGTAATGGTTCGGCTACTGCCACTGCCGTGGGAGGAGTTTCTCCCTATACATACTTGTGGAATACCGGGCAAATGGGAGCTTCGCTTTTTAACCTTGCCGCGGGAACATATACCGTTACAATTATTGATAGTAGAGGATGTCAAGATACAGCCTCAGTGACCATTACCGAACCTCCTGTTTTAAACGCTTCGGCATCTATATTGTCTAATATCATTTGTTTTAATGGTGCCGACGGTTCTGCTTATATTTCAGCTACCGGAGGAACAGCTCCTTATTCATATTCTTGGTCTACAGGTGCAACTACCGATACGATATACGGACTAGTAGCGGGGTCTTATACAGTTACCGTTACCGATTCTTTGGGATGTACCCAAATTAGTTCGGTTTCATTGTCTAATCCGCCAAATCAGGTAACAGCCAGCGCATCGTTAATTAATGATGTTCAGTGTTTTGGAGGGGCAGATGGATCAGCCTTTGTAAATGTTCAAAATGCTTTAGCGCCCATTTCTTATTCTTGGAGTAATGGACAAACTAACGATACCCTTACCAATGTTGGTCCAGGATCTTACGCAGTAGTGGTCACTGACGCCAATGGTTGTATGGATTCTGCAGATGTAGTTATTTCTCAACCTGCTTTAGGAATAACTCTTTCACCATCCATTATTAGTAATGTAAGTTGTTTTGGTGGGGCCGATGGTTCTGCCAATGTTTTAGCTCAAGGAGGTACCTCTCCCTATACTTATCTATGGTCAGATGGTCAATTAACCGCTACCGCTCAAAACCTTACTGCTGGGACATATTCCGTGGTGGTTACTGATTCAAGAGGTTGTCTAGATTCAGCTTCCGTAACCATAACTGAACCTTTAACTCCGGTGGGAATTGCACTTACTCTAAATAATGGGGTAAACTGTTTTTCAGGCAACGATGGTTCAGCCACCGCCCAAGGGGTAAATGGAACAAGTCCCTATTCTTATTTGTGGGATAATGGTTCTACTTCGGCTACGGCATCCAATTTGTCTTTCGGATATCACTCCGTTACGGTAACAGATTTAAACGGTTGTTCTTCTCTTGATAGTATTTTAATTCCAGAACCAGATTCTGCCGTTTCAGTAAGTATTGTGGTTAATAACAATGTTTCTTGCTTAAATGGTAGCGACGGACAATTAACCGCCGTGGGTACTGGAGGAACAGCTCCTTATTCTTTTGATTGGGACACTTTCCAGTCAACGGCCCAAATTTCAAACCTTACGGCGGGTACTTACCGCGTAACTATAACGGATTCTAATGGTTGTCAGGATACAATTTCTGCAATCATCACTCAACCCTCTACGGCTTTAACTCTTTCAGCTTCAGTTACCCAACATATTAATTGTTTCGGTGATTCTACGGGCTCGGTTTCCGCTGTCGCGGGAGGGGGAGTGCCTCCTTACGATTATTCTTGGTCAAACGGAGGAAATTCAGCAAATCAAAACAACCTTACCGCTGGATGGTACACGATTACTCTAACTGACTCGGCAGGTTGTCAACTTATTGACTCAGTTGAAATTATTCAACCTTCGGCGGCACTTTCTTTTGCTAGTAGTGTGGCAACAGACATTACTTGTTTTGGAGCCAACGACGGCACGGTAAGCGCAATGGTTTCAGGAGGTACAACGCCCTATACCTATGCTTGGTCTAATGGATCGACTTCAGCTTCTCAGTCTGGCTTATCAGCAGGGAACTATTCTCTTTTAGTGACCGACGCCAACGGATGTACAATTTCGGATACCTTAATGGTTGATGAACCTAATGAGTTAATCATAACCTTAGATTCAAAAACAGATATTGATTGTTTCGGATTGACAAACGGTGCGGTATCTATTTCGGTTTCTGGAGGAATACAACCTTATGATATATCTTGGAATACGGGAGATACCACAACTTCACTTTCTAATATTGCGGCTGGAGATTACACAGTAACGGTTGTAGACTCAAACGGCTGTATCGACTCTTTAAAGGTAAATATTTCACAACCATCGGCGGCCTTGAGCGCAATTCCATCGGTAATTTCTGATGTTAATTGTTTTGGGGGATCGGATGGTCAAGGATATGTTGCTATCACTGGGGGAACTGCACCTTATTCTATATTGTGGAATAATGGTTCAACTAATGATACCTTGTTCAACTTAACCGCGGGAAGTTATTCAGCTACCATTACGGATAGCTTGGGTTGTACTGCCAATGCCTCTTTTAGCATTCTTCAACCTTCTCAGGCTTTAGTAATTGATTCTTCAGCTAGTTCAGACGTAACTTGTAATGGATATAATAATGGATCTGCAGGAATCGTAGTAAGTGGAGGAACAGCACCTTATTCTTATTCTTGGAATAACGGAGGGGTTACCTCTACTATTAATGGTTTGTCTGGTGGGCAATATAATGTTACGGTAACCGACGCCAATGGATGTTCGGTTGCGGATACTTTTGTGGTTGCAGAACCTTCTTTACTTTTAGTTTCTCAAGCAAGTCTTGTTCACGTAGACTGCTTCGGAAATGCAAATGGATCAGCCTCAATTAACGCAACGGGAGGAACACTCCTTACACTATTACCTGGTCAAACGGCGCAACTGGAAACAGCATCACCAATGTGGCTGCGGGAACATATACTGCGGTGGTAACGGATGCCAACGGATGTTCAGACTCCTTAGCCTTCACCATTACCCAACCTTCAGCGGCTCTAACAGCTACCGGAAACATCACTTCCCAGGTAAACTGTTTTGGTGGCAACGACGGAGAGGCGTATGTAGCGATTACAGGCGGAACGGCTCCTTACACCATCTCTTGGGACCATGGAGCTTTAGCTGATACCATCACTGGATTAACTTCAGGTACGTACACGGCTACCATTACCGATGCGAACGGATGTACCGCGACAGAATCAGTTACTATTACTCAACCTTCAGCACCACTAGCGATCAGCGCATCAACCTCAACGGACATTACTTGTTTTGGTGCTAACGACGGAACGG
>CBFICS010000021.1:0-23399 GCA_965661055.1 uncultured Schleiferiaceae bacterium
ATATTCGGAAACACGACATAGAATATCTTTTGACATAAGGTCATAAAAAAAACTCTGAAAAGAGGAAGCTTTTTGTTGTGGGCGATACTGGGTTCGAACCAGTGACCCCCTGCTTGTAAGGCAGGTGCTCTGAACCAGCTGAGCTAATCGCCCTTGTTTGCCTTGCTTTCAAGCGTTGTGTATTGCTTGATTGCGGGTGCAAATATAGGTCAAAAACTAAACTGCGCAAGTGATTGGAGGAAAAAAATAAAGAAAAATTCAAATATTTTTCATGTGGTTTTTCAACCTTCTGAAAATCTGTTATTTACTTTTCTTCTTTTTTCGGGGTGAAATCTATTGAAGCAGAGTTTATGCAATAACGCAGACCTGTTTCTGTGGGTCCATCTTCAAAAACATGACCTAAATGTCCGCCGCATTTTGCACAAACCGTTTCGGTTCTTATCATTCCGTGAGAAGTGTCTCTTACTTCTAAGATAGCCCCCGATTCAATTCCAGCATCAAAACTTGGCCAACCACAATGTGAGTCAAATTTACTATCTGAGGTGAACAAGGGTGCGTTACAACCTTTGCAGTGGTAGGTTCCCTCTTCAAAATGCATATTGTATTCGCCAGAAAAGGGCCTCTCTGTGGCTTTCTTTCTTAAAATAGCATACTCTTCGGTTGAAAGCTGTTCTTTCCACTCAGCTTCCGTCTTTTGGACCTTAAACTCCGCTTTTTTCATTTTCTCTGGTTGGGTTTGACAGGATCCCATAAAATAGGCTCCCAAAAAGAAGATTAATAATAATGTGTTTTTCATAACTCACGTGGATTATTTAATCATATAACCCATAGAGGAATCAATTTGTTGTTGATTTTAAAAAGTTTAACACTTTTTCAATGACATTGTGATCTGACAAGATTCTTCTATGGCCTAGTTTTTCAGTTAAATAAAGTTCACTGTTCTTCCAAACCGAATGGGTAGAATACGCCTCCTCAACATTCACATCTATGTCGTTTTTATCATGAACAATAAAACCAGGGGTGGTCAAGCTTTTAGCAATGTGGTGGGCTGAGAAATTTTCAAACTCATCAAACTTATCTTTTAGCGTAGTGGTCAGGATCTCTTCTTCCGCAGGTCCCATTTCTAAATTTCTACAGAAGTCAGCTACAACACTTGAAAGTTTAGAGGGGGTGCCCATGACAACAATCTTTTTAGGATCAAACCCACGTCTAATGGCGTTCATGATAGCTAGTCCGCCAAGAGAATGCCCAATAGCATAGGTAAAGGGTCCGTAGTTTTTCTCTGCGGCTAAAATTGCTTCGGCAAACTGTAGCATATGGGTGTAGTTTCCCTTTAATTCACCATGCGCCGGACCTGTAATTGAAATGGTGCAAAATTCGTTTTTGGCAAGAGCCGGTGCCATTTCATAAAATTGAGTCCCACGACCACTCCAGCCATGTATCAAAAGAACTTTGGGTTTCGTTTCATCTCCATAAATATGTACCATGGCCTCATTTCCTTCCTTGTTTATCGTGAATTTTTCGCTTTTCGCGGAATGTGAAAACGGAATTTCCCTTTTCGGAATGGGGAAGGGGATGGGTCTGAAAAAGATGGTCAATAGATTTTTTTTAAAGGCTTCTTTTGAGAAAAACCTCAACGCCTTTAAATAATATATTAGGGTTTTGGGAACTTTGAAACTCTTTGTAGTTGTGCTGGTTTTATCTTTTGAGCCCATGGCTTCAATTTATTATGAATGCTTAAAAATATAAAAAGCTCTGCGATAATCAACGGTAATCAATAAGTAGGGTATTGCCATACATTGAATAAGATTTGAAAGCAACCAAAAGGCCTAAAATAGTTGTGAAAAAGGTGAAGAACGGAAGCGCTCATCACCTTTTGAGTATTTGTTTTATGTTTTTTTTGGAAGTGCCCAGAACAGGACTTGAACCTGCACGACCATAAGGTCACTACCCCCTCAAGGTAGCGTGTCTACCAATTTCACCATCTGGGCGATTTTCTCGGAGAGAAAAAAGGGGAAAGATTTTAGTCTTTCCCCTTCTTGTGACTCCTCTGGGGCTCGAACCCAGGACCCTCTCATTAAAAGTGAGATGCTCTAGCCAACTGAGCTAAGGAGTCGTATTGTTTACCTCTGTAAAGCGGGTGCAAATATAGGCTAGATTTCTATTCGTCCAAACCTTTTTTAAAGTTTTTTTTATTCTTTTTTAGTCCCCATTTCTATGTTAATAAAAACGAGATAATTAGAGAAAAAAAGCCAATTTTGTGGTATGATAATATTAATTGGATACATGGGGGTAGGAAAATCAACCATTGGAAATTTGCTAGCTGACCGTTTGAAAATTCCCTTTGTTGATTTGGATGAAGTCATTAAAATGGAATATCAAAAAAACATTTCTGACCTTTTCTCCAAGGGGGAAATATTTTTTAGGTCGGCAGAAAGAGAGGTTTTGCTGCGAATTTTGTCGGGCTCTACAGAAATAGTTTTGGCAGTAGGTGGCGGTACTCCATGTTATTATGACAACATGAACCTTTTACTTGAAAAGGGGGTTGTCTACTACCTCAGGTCGTCAATTCCAGAATTGGTTAAACGAATATCTGTAAACAAAGAAGAGAGGCCGCTGGTGGCGGGTATTGCAGACGACGATTTATTAGAGTTTGTGGGTAAACATCTTTTTGAACGAAGACAATTTTATGAAAAGGCTCCGAAAGTAATAAATGCAAACCAACCGGCGGAACAATTGGTAAATGAAATAATTGAAAATGAAAAACTTACGTGAAATAATCCTTAATAGAAGGACGGTTAAACCTGATCGTTTTAGTGACCAAGTTATTGATGATGCTGTTATAGAAGAGATCATAGAACAAGCCAATTGGGCGCCAACGCATGGATTTACTGAACCCTGGCGATTTGTTGTCTATACGGGTGCTGGAAAGCAAAAACTGATTGATTTTCTCGTGAAGTACGACGCACAAGAAAACGGTGAAAATGAAGTTCGCGCCAAGAAGATTGCTGAAAGAATTGAAAAATCAAGCCATGTACGGGGTATTGGGGTGAAGAGAGGCGACAACCCTAAAATTCCATTTATTGAAGACGAATTAGCCGTTGCCATGGCTGTACAGAATATTTGGCTGTCCTTGTCTCAATACGGCCTTGGTGGCTACTGGAGCACCGGAAAAGTTGCCTTTTCTGATTCCTTTAGAGACTTTTTAGGGTTAGGTTCTGACGATAAGTCTCTCGGACTTTTTTACATGGGAGTTCCCGCCTATGGGGGGCTGCCAGGTAAGCGAATTACCGACGGAAGGTCAAAGACTACTTGGGTCAATAAATAACGACAGAAAAAGGCTTTTTCTCTATTTCTGCAGAAACGTGTTCTTTAGAGCTGGTGGACAAGGATAATCCCTTGACATCAGCTTTTACAGGAAATCTTTTATGGCTTCTGTCTACTAAAACGGCGGTGGTGATTTTTTTTACTTTGATTTGTAGAAAATGATTTACTCCATAGATAAGGGTGTGGCCAGAGTTAAGAACATCGTCTAAAACCACGATGCACGACTTTTCCATTTCTGATAATGGAATATCGGTTTTTACCTCTGACTTTAACGGATCTTTTTTGTTGATAGAAACCTTTACCAAGGTGACTTTTAAATCACTGATCTCGCGAAGTTTTTTCGCAATAATGCTAGCAAAGGCATATCCTCTTTTATCAATACCCGCAAGAAATACTTCTTTTTCTTTAACGTGTTTTTCAAAAATTTCCCATGAAATTCTATTGAAAATCATTTCGATTCTTTCGTGACTTAATACTTCGGTTTTGTCCATTGCCTAATGCTTTATTCAAAAGTACGTTTAATCCTGTTTCTTAGCAATGAAAAAGTATTCTTTGCCTTGTCTCGGTTTAATACTGTTGTGAGATTTCTCAATGTAAAACGTAAAATGTTCTTCAAAACGCTTTTTGTATTCTTCTAGGCTTCCGCCGAAAGGTGGACCTTCTTCGGTTAGGGGAAAGTCAAACAGTAAACCAACGACCTTTCCACTGGGATTTGTTATTTCAGCCATTTTAGAAATATAGTCCTCCCGCGAAAGCGGTGAAATAGCACAGAAAAAAGTTTGTTCAATGATTAAGTCGAATTTTTGAGAAAGGTCCCAAAAAGAATCAGTGAAAAATTGATTTACGGGAAAATCAGGAACTCTCTTTAGAAATTCCTTAGCAGCAGAAGGTGCCAAGTCTAGTCCAAACACATTTTTAAATCCGTTTTTCCACAAATACTCTAATTCATAAGCCCTTCCACAACCGGGTATTAAAATTTTTAAATCTTTGTCTGTAAGTTGATCAATGTATTCAACCAATGGGGTAGCGGGGTAGCCAATGTCCCAACCTGTTTGTTGATGGTTGTACTTGCTTTCCCAAAATTCTTTGTTAAAACTCATGAAAAAAAATTAAAAACGAGACGTCATGATTGGCCCAGTCGTTCCCTGTTTTTTTTATTAGACTTAATTAATCTATTCGGTAAGTTTCTCTGATGTTTTCTAAGATAGAGTTGAAATCTATGCTAAGGTCTATCAATTTTCCGGAGTGAATATCAAATACCCATCCGTGTACCTGAACGTTTCTTGTTCTAACCGCTTTTTGAACTGATGCAGTTTTTAATACGTTTACGCACTGTTCTTGAACGTTTAGCTCAACCAATCTTTTGTATCTTGCCTCTTCATCTTGAATGAGTTCTAATTCTTTTCTGTGAATTCTATAAACATCTCTAATATTTCTCAACCAAGGATTTAAAATTCCTAGGTCAGTAGAGTCCATAGCTGCTTTTACACCTCCACAGTAGTAATGGCCACAAACCACAATATGGTTGACTTTTAAATGAACCACGGCGTATTCAATAACAGACATAGAGTTTAAATCGTTATTTGGGACCATATTGGCAATATTTCTATGGACAAAAACATCTCCAGGACCTACCCCCATAACCTCTTCTGCCGTAACTCTACTATCAGAACATCCGATGTATAAAATCTCAGGGCTTTGTCCTTTAGATAAATCCTCGAAATACCTTCCATTGAGGTCTAATTTACCTTTTACCCAGTCTTGATTATTTTTAAAAATATGATCGATATTCATAATATGAGTTTATTGTGTGGGTTTATTTTTTATCCTTTTGCAAATTATACCATTGCCTATCCACTTCAAAGGGATTTGTAAAAAAATTCACTTGATGTTATAGGGGCAAGGCTTTTGAAGGATATTTTGATAAGT
Organism: uncultured Schleiferiaceae bacterium; assembly: GCA_965661055.1. Classification (GTDB taxonomy): domain Bacteria; phylum Bacteroidota; class Bacteroidia; order Flavobacteriales; family Schleiferiaceae; genus CBFHSF01. The sequence goes on from CBFICS010000021.1 coordinate 5,257, forward strand.
TGTTGATTATCAGTTTTAAATAGGGTTCTTACTTGAGTTGTAAAAGTGCAATGTTTTCAATGTGGTGGGTATGGGGAAACATATCTACTGCCATTGATTTTTTTACCTCGTAAAGGTCTTTTAACAATTCGAGGTCTCTTGCTTGGGTCGCCGAATTACAGCTGATATAAACTATTCTAGGGACGGATAGTTCTCTAAGCTTTTCGATTACATTTTTGTGCATACCATCTCTTGGTGGGTCGGTCACAATAATGTCTGGTTTGCCGTGTCTTTCAATAAACTCTTGATTAAAGACATCTTTCATGTCTCCCACCTCAAAGTCTACATTAGAAAGTCCGTTTTGTTCTGCATTAAAATGGGCATCTTGAATGGCTTCAGGTACAGCCTCTACACCAATAACCTTTTTGGCTTTTTGCGCCATGAACAAGGCAATGGTACCTGTGCCTGTGTATAAGTCGTAAATAGTTTCACCGCCTTCAATTTGAGCCATTTCTAATGCTTTTGCATACAGAGTAAAGGCTTGCTTAGGATTGGTTTGGTAAAAACTTTTTGGTCCAACTTTAAACTTTAACGGCGGGGTATTAGGGAAGATAGAACTCATTTCTTCGATAATGTAATCTCTTCCTTTGTATACAATGGTTTCAAGGTCGTATATGGTGTCGTTCTGCTTTGGATTTATTACGTACTGAATAGAGGCAATATTGGGGAATTCTGCAGATAACGCGCCTAATAGTTTTTCAATATTTTCGGTATCGTTTTCAAAAAATTGAAATATGGTCATTACCTCTCCAGATAGAGAAGTTCTAATCATCAACGTTCTTAATAACCCTTCTTGAGCCCTTAGATTAAAAAACGGAAGTTGGTTCTTCAGGGCGTATTCTTTAACAAAGTTTCTTATTGAATTAGAAGGTTCTGGTTGAAGGTAACAGTTGTCGATGTCGATAACCTTGTCCCACATACCCGGCTTGTGAAATCCAAGGCCGTTTCGGTCAAAATCATCACCGCTTTTAATTTCTTCTTCAGTTAACCATTTCTGGTTTGAAAAAGTATACTCTAGTTTGTTTCTGTAAAAGTAGATGTCTTCAGAAGGTTCAATAGGTAAGAATTCTTCAACGTCAACGTGACCAATTCTCTTAAGGTTGTTTTCAACCTCATTCTGCTTGTGGAATAACTGTTTTGAATAGTCAAGGTTTTGCCATTTGCAACCACCACAAACTCCGAAGTGCTCGCAACGAGCTTCTACACGATCTGGGCTGTACTTGTGAAAATGGGTAGGAGTACCTTCAAGGTAGTTTCTTTTCTTTTTGGTTACCCTTACGTCAACCACATCTCCCGGTACGGCATTGGTAACCATTACAACACGTCCATCATCAGAAATTCCGATTGATTTTCCTTTTGCGCCGGCTCTTGTTAGTTCAACGTTTTCAAGTCTAATGTTTCTCCTATTTTTTCCCATGGCACAAAGGTACATTCAAAAAAAAAATCCGGACCTATTTAGGTCCGGATTTAGTATAAAAAATTGAAGAATAATTATTCTACAATAAAACGCTTAACAAGGATTTGATCTCCTGATTGAACTTTTAGCATGTACATACCTGCTTGTAAATCTGAAACATCAAAAGAGTGGGTAAAGTTACCTTCTGCAATGTTTCCGAATTCATTATTGATAACAGGCTGACCTAATGTGTTAATTACAGTCATTGAAACGTTGTCTGCATCTTTGTAAAGATCCATAGAAACATTTAAACGATTACTTGTTGGGTTCGGGAAAACCTTAACACCGTTGATGTAATTGTTTTCTTCAATAGAAACTGTTTTAGTCATGTGAGCCGCTTGCAATACCTCTTTAGTTAGGGTGTTTTGAACCCAAACAACCACTAGTAGGTCAGAGAACTCCTCAACAGAATGCTCAATAGTGTGGTTGATTGGATCATTGGCGTTACTTGGTAAACGGTATGATCCTTTGAACTCATAAGACATTGAGTTTGTATAAGGTTGGTTTTTTACAAAACCAGTAAGAGAAGTGCCACCAGCGTCTGGAAGCATTTTCTTCATTACATTTTGAAATTCAGTTTCACCGTTTGACTTAACGTTATTGTCGGTTTTTCTTTCAGAAATAGCCACAAAAAGAGCTAAGTTATTGGAGGTTATGTCTTCTAATGGGTTAATGTTGATATTGATGCTAACCGTTTGACCAACCACACCATAATCTCCTGAGATAACTAGGAAAGAAGGAATTGCTTGGAAGTCATCCATAATTTGTTGAGTAAGGATGTTTCCGTTTCCGTCCCATTGACCATCAATTTCTACTCTAGGAACAGAGTTAACACCGTAGTAATTTCTTCTTACACCACCTTCTGCGGTGTAATATGGATCACCTGTTCCAGGCCAGCTCATTTGGTATTTTAAAGAAACGTATTTCCCTTGGTTTACGGAGCTATTGAAAAGTCCTTCCATAATTGAGTTAGCTGGAGTACAAGGTCCACAAGTAGAAGAAGTGAAAGTTTCATAAAGAGGTCTTCTAGCTACAAAGTTGTCCATCACGTTTACGGTATAGTAAGCCGTGTCGTTAGAGTTGTCAGCATCAGCGTTACCGTTGATGTTAGAAGACCATAATGCAATGTTGTATGAACCGGTTGCGGTTGGAGCCCAATCCGTAGTATGGGTTAAGGTAGCTGTGGCACCTGAAGCAATTGAAAGTCCTGAAAGTGATGCAGTTACTACAGAACCGCCGTTTACAGAATAGTTCAAGTCACAAGAAGTAACTGCCATAGCACCATTATTAATAAAATCTCCTTTAATGGTAAAAGGTCCGTTATTTAAAATAAGGAAATCATCAATGTCTATTGAAATACCTGCCATATCATAATCTGGCTGAGTACCATAGATGAATTCAAAGTAAGTGTTATCTGATTGATCGGATAAACTTGAGGTGTTGTTGCAGTCAATGTTAGGGGAACCTGCTACTTCATACGCAGTAGTAGAGTTTATCTGAACACCAAGGGTTAATCCGTTAGCAGGATTATTGTTTCGTTGGTCTACCAAGTAAATTCTATTGGTTCCTTCCTCTAAAACAATTGACCAATAGTTCCATCCTGGTTGACCAGGAGCACTGTAAGAACTGAACATAATCCAATGTTGTCTGGATCCTGCTGTACCAAAAGTTTTAGTTACAATATTGTCATTTGAGCCTGTCCCAGCAAGCCCCCATATGGCGATTGAGTTGTCTGGAATATCAACGCTAGGTAGGTTTGTGTTAGTTGATGAAGGCGCCGTGGTTGCGGCTATATCAAATGTTAAAACTCCAGAGGTTGAAACCTTGTACTGAGTAAAAGGACTTCCATTAAAGTTGAAAGTAAAGGGTATTGTTTGGTTTGGTGACCAAACCGCTGTGGTACTTGAAGATTGAATGTTTGTCCATGAGGTAGCTAAACCTCCACCCACAGGGTATTCTGCATCAGTATTTAATGTGCCTGGGTTGCCAAAGCCAACACTTGGTACGTAGTAATACTGGGCACTAAGTAAAGAGGAGCACAGGACTGCTCCCAAAAGTAATTTTTTTTTCATTTGCTTTAAATTAATTGCGTTTGTCTCTAAAAGTAAGCATTTTAGGTCATTAATCTTTTAAATTTTAATAAATGATGATTTGAAAGTTATGGTTTAATTACTTTTGTGGGAAATCATTGAAAAATTTAGGTATGACCACTTTGAATAAGCTTTCATCAAAAGAGTGTATTGAATTAGAAGATAAATATGGTGCCCACAATTACCATCCACTACCCGTAGTATTATCACGTGGAGAAGGGGTATATGTTTGGGATGTTGAAGGAAAAAAATATTTTGATTTTCTATCGGCCTATTCTGCCGTAAACCAAGGGCACTGTCATCCAAAAATCATTGGAGCTCTAACAGAACAAGCGCAAACATTAACGTTAACCTCAAGAGCTTTTTACAATGACTCATTGGGGGTTTATGAAGAATACCTGACAAATTACTTTGGATATGATAAAGTATTGCCCATGAATACGGGTGCAGAAGCGGTAGAAACGGCTATTAAAATTGCACGAAAGTGGGGATATGAGAAAAAAGGTGTGGAAGAGAATGAAGCGGTGATTGTCGTTGCCGAAGATAACTTCCACGGAAGGACGACAACGATTATTTCTTTTTCTAACGATGAGGACGCAAGAAAGAACTTCGGACCCTATACTTCTGGGTTTGTTAAAGTTCCTTACAATGATATCCCGGCGCTAGAAAAGGCCATGTCTATGCCCAACGTTATTGGGTTCTTGGTGGAGCCAATTCAAGGTGAAGCGGGGGTTAACGTTCCTGATGCAGTTTACTTGTCAAGAGCAAAGTCTATTTGTGAAGACAATAATGCTCTATTGATTGCTGACGAGGTTCAAACGGGAATTGGTAGAACCGGGGCCTTATTGGCAAGTTACGGAGATTGTAGTTGCTCAGGAAGTTTCTGCGGTGCATGCGTAAATTATGTACGTGCTGACATGATTATTTTAGGAAAAGCAATATCTGGGGGAGTCTACCCTGTTTCTGCAGTTTTGGCTGACAACGAAATAATGAATGTCATTAAACCCGGACAACACGGTTCAACTTTTGGTGGAAATCCACTTGCTGCAAAAGTTGCTATGGCTGCCTTAGAGGTAATCAAGGATGAAAACCTCATTGAAAATGCTAGAAAACTTGGAATTATTTTTAGACAAGAGTTGAACCAATTTGCGGAAAACTGCTCTTTGGTAGATAAAGTGAGAGGAAAGGGGTTATTAAACGCCATTTTAATCAATGATACTCCAGATAGTTCTACCGCTTGGGATATTTGTATGGCTCTCAAAGATAATGGACTTTTGGCGAAGCCAACTCATGGAAATATTATCAGGTTTGCACCTCCATTGGTAATGAATGAAGAGGAGTTGATGGAGTGTATTTCTATTATTAAGACTACTATTTCTTCCTTTGAAAAATAATTGACCCAATAAATAGTTTTTAAAAGCTTCTCGTTTTCTGAGAAGCTTTTTTTATTTTAGGAAAAACAATTTCCACCATAATGAAGAAAATATCCCTTTTATTATTTCTTTTTCTTACCGTGAACTTCGCGAATTCGCAAAGTAAATTATTCACGATAAAGGACTCTGTAAACTCAAAAAGTGAGTCGGCCATTTTGTTTTTCTTTCCGGATGCAACCGTTGAAACGGGAATGAAATTATGGGAAGATCACATAGAAGAATTGAGTAAAGAAGACCCTGTTATTGATGGATTTTTTATTCAAACTCCTGGCGTAAAGTTTGAGGAGCCTCTTGGGGGTCCGTTTTCATCAAGTACAGAATTTGTTCAGCAAAGAAATGGTTTAGATGTTTTCTTTGTATTTAAAGACACTACCCAAAAAATCGTTTCTAATCCGCAGGACCAAAGGCACCTTCTTATTGAAAAAAAGCTGATGCATTTTGTGTCTAACATTTTAGTGCTTCAATATGAAAAGAGAATAGACCAAGAAGAAGAAGCGTTAGAAGATTTGGAAGACGAAGTTGAGGATTATCGAGATAAAAGAGAAGATTTCTATAAGGATATTGAGAAAATAAAAATCAAAATAAGAAACAAGGAGCAAGAGAGAATGGTTGAAAAGAACACCCAAAATCGATTGATTGGGCAGATTCAATCAGCTAAGGCAAATATTGCAAATGCCAGCAATAAAGAGGCCAAGAAGCAGTATAAAAAGGCTTTGTCAGAATTTGAAGATCAACTAGAAGACTCTCAAGATGAAGAGAAAGATATTACCGAGGATATTTTTGATCTTGAAAGTGAAATAAGAGGAATCGAAACGGAGATAGAACTGGCAACTTCTCAAGAGAATTATTACCAAGGAAAAGCTGATGAAGTAAGAGCTTTATTACTAGGACTCAAAGAAAAACTTCAAGAAGCTGAAAGGTTAAAGCCTTAAGTAGCAACGGAATTGTTTTTTAATACTTTTAAATCGGGATACCTAAGTTTCCATAGGTCTAGATGCTCTAATGAGCTAAGGGTTATTATTTGATTTTTTCTAAGCTGAATTCTGAATTTCTTAAGGTTTGTAGCTTTTTTCATAATAACCGTTTATCACATAAACGTGATAGTAATTACAAAAAGTATGTGATTAAAACATTTTTTTAATCACTCTTAGCTTGTGGGTGTGGGTGGCGGTTTCAGAATTGTAAATTCCACTCTGGTCTAGGCGATCAAGTCTTACTTTTCCAGAGGCGTGAATAATGTAATTGTTTTCTAAAATGATTCCGACGTGAATAATCTTTCCTTCGGCATTGTCAAAAAAAGCTAAATCTCCAGGTTCACTTTCTTCAATAAAACTAAGTACTTCACCTTCTTTTGCCTGTTGTGAAGCATCCCGCGAAAGCGAATACCCGCCTAATCTATAAACCATTTGGGTAAAACCAGAACAGTCTATTCCAAAAGGTGTTCTGCCACCCCATAAATAGGGAGCGTTTAGGTAAGTGTAGGCAATGTTTACTAAATTACTTTTGGGTTTTTTGCCGTGAGTAAAGCTACCGTGAAATTCAAAGTCCCTTTCGGGGAAGGCAATGATACCTTTGTCTAAAAAGGGCAGGGGAGAGCCCAACGGAATGTTGTGCATTTCAAGCTCAGAAGAAACGAGTGAAATAGCGTCATTAGAATAGTGAAAATGTTGATTTACCCACCTTAGGTAATCGTCCTCAGAAATTTTCACCAATTGCTTTTTATCAATCCACCCTTCGTATTTATCGTGAGAAAGTCTTATTAAACACCAACTAGAGCGTTCTTCTAAAATTTTAAAAGCTTCACCAAACAGAACCTGATTAACCATTTCACTGGCATCAGCTGGTTGAGCCCTCATGGGTATCATACTTAAATTACAAAAGCCGTATTGCATTTAGAAGCAAAATAGAAAAAATCCACCTGTAAAATTACATCACAGGTGGATTTTTTAAAAGTGATTATAGATTTTCTAAAACTACCGCTGATGCGCCACCGCCTCCGTTACAAATACCAGCAGCACCGTATTTTGCATCGTTTTGCTTTAATACGTTAATGAGGGTTACTAAAATTCTAACGCCAGAACATCCCAGCGGATGACCTAGTGATACCGCACCTCCATTAACATTGGTTTGGTCTGCCGTAATGTCTAATAACTTCATGTTTGCAAGTCCTACTACAGAGAACGCCTCGTTTAATTCATAGTAGGCAATGTCTTCTTTGGTAAGTCCTGCTTTGCTAATTGCCGCAGGAACTGCCTTAGCAGGAGCTGTTGTAAACCATTCTGGCTCTTGAGCCGCATCTGCATATCCTTTTAATAAGGCAATCGGTTTTAAACCTAATTCTTCTGCTTTTTCTCTAGACATTAAAACCATGGCAGCCGCACCGTCGTTTAACGTTGAAGCGTTAGCCGCTGTAACGGTTCCGTCTGCTTTAAACACAGGACGCAAGGTAGGTACCTTTTCTGCTTTGATGTTTTTGTATTCCTCATCTTCCGAAAAAATAATTGGATCACCTTTTCTTTGTGGAATCTCCACCGGTACAATTTCGTTTGAGAATCTACCTGCTTTCCATGCTTCTGCACTTCTCTTATAGGATTCAAGAGCAAAGGCATCTTGCTCTTCTCTAGAAAACTCCATTCCTTCAGCACAAACCTCAGCGCAGTTACCCATGTGAACTTTGTTGTAAACGTCTGTAAGTCCGTCTTTAACAAGTCCGTCAACCAGTTTCATGTCGCCTAGTTTTTGTCCTGTTCTTCCGTTACCTAGGTAATGAGGAACCATTGACATGTTTTCCATACCTCCTGCAACAACAACATCAACATCACCCGCTTTAATGGCTTGAGCTGCCATCATTACGGCCTTCATACCCGAAGCACAAACTTTATTTACTGTGGTACAGGGTACATCGTTGCTCAACCCAGCAAAGATCGCTGCTTGACGTGCAGGAGCTTGACCTAAGTTAGCTTGCAAAACGTTACCCATGATAACTTCTTGAACTTTATCAGCTTCAATTCCTGCCGCTTTGATAGCGCCTTTGATGGCCGTTGCCCCTAATTGAGTAGCTGGAACCGTTGATAGGCTTCCGTTAAAACTTCCCATGGGGGTTCTTACCGCTGATACAAGTACAACATCCTTCATATTTGTATTTTTTTATTCAAATCTTAGAGTCGCGAATTTAGGGAATAAAAGGCAATTGTTGGGACCTTTGGTTTTCCTATATTTGAACAACGCATTACCTATGAGAAAGATTATTTTATTCATTCAGGACAGACATCAACTTATTTACAATTTGTTTTTGTTGCTCATCACTATGTCGGTAGTGGTGTATGTCCTTCCCCGAAAGGGTTCTTTTAAATATGAATTTCAGAAGGGTAAACCATGGCTGCATGAAGATTATGTAGCACCTTTTGATTTTGCCATTTTGCGTTCTGACGCCGATATTGAAATTGAAAAAGAGGAGATTTCTAAACGCAGTCCGTTGTTTTTTAAAAAGTTTAATGCGCAAGCAGATAAACAACAAATCTCTTTTAATGAGTCTGTTTTAGCATTAAACGATTCTACCCTTTTACAGAGTGCAGAGGTATTGAGGGCAAGGGTGTTATTGAATAAGATTTATCAGCGGGGTTTAATTCAAACCTCAGAAGTGGATTTGAAAGAAGAAAGACCCATGTTGATAAATGACCAAGGAATAAATTCTCCGTTGCAACTTTCTGATTATTACAGTTTACAACAAGCCAAAAGTTTGCTGTTAAATGACTCGATTTTATCTAGAAACCAAAAGATTACTTCTAGTGCTTTAGGGGCTTTGGGCTATTCAGTAGTGTTTGATAAAAAGACCACAGATGCTTACTTAGAAAGTCAGCTAAATAAGGTGCTAAAAACCCAAGGCTTGGTTCAGCAAGGTGAGAATATTGTTTTTAAAGGAAATATTGTTGATGAGGGAATTTACAACAAACTGAATTCTATCCGTCAAGCTTATGAAGGTTCTTTTGACAACCGTTCAAGTTTTTATTTAGTGCTTGCCGGTCAGGTGCTTTTGGTAGGGACCTTACTCTATATGCTATTCTTGTTTTTGTCTCATTTTAGGCCACATATTTTAGAGAACAGTTCTAGCTTGACTCTCGTGTTGTTTAATCTCGTGGTCATGGTGGTTTTGGCAAAAATGATTGTTGACTATAATCCCTCGTGGATATATTTGACACCTTTTCCGATCTTACCCATTATTCTCAGGGCCTTTTACGATACCCGTTTAGCACTATTTGTCCACATTGTTACCATCTTGTTGATTGGATTTTTAGCCCCAAATGGATTTGAATTTGTGTTTTTACAATTCGTAGCGGGAATTTTTTCAATATTAACAGTAACTGGCATTTTTAAAAGAGCTCAGTTGTTTACTGCCTCTTTTAAAATCACCTTAATTTATATGGTGGTATTCTTGGGTTTTACCATAATTCATGAAGGTAATATTACTCAAGGTGATGTTTTTGTTTTGGGATATTTTGGGATAAACGGTTTCTTGAGTTTGTTTGCCTTTCCGTTAATTTATTTGTTTGAAAAGGTCTTCGGACTGGTAAGTGATGTAACCCTTTTAGAGCTTTCTGATACGAATTCGCCCATATTGAGAGAGTTAAGTGAAAAGGCTCCGGGAACATTTCAGCATTCATTGCAAGTAGCCAACTTGGCGGAAGCAGCAACCCAGGTGGTTTCAGGTAATACATTATTGGTTCGGACAGGGGCCTTGTACCACGATATTGGAAAATTAAATTCACCGGTTTATTTTGTAGAAAACCAATCAACGGGAGTAAATCCGCATGATGAATTAAGCTTTCAAGAAAGTGCAAAAATCATTATTGGTCATGTAGCCAATGGAGTAAAAAGGGCTAAGAAAGCTAACCTTCCTGAGGGAATTATTGATTTTATAAGGACACACCACGGTACCAGTACCGTTCAATATTTCTATAGACAATACATAAAGTCTTTTCCAGATAAAGAAGGAGATTTAGAACCATTTTCTTATCCAGGTCCTAAACCCTTTTCAAAAGAAACGGCTATTTTGATGATGGCTGACTCGGTTGAGGCGGCATCAAAGAGCTTGAAAGAACACACTGAAAAAAGTGTAAACGAATTGGTTGAGAAGATTATTAACCATCAAATGGCCGAGGGACAATTTGAAAATGCAGACATTACCCTTAAAGAGATCCTTCAAATAAAGGAGATTTTCAAGAAAAAGCTAATGAATATTTATCATTTGCGTATTGAGTATCCTGATTAACAAGCAATTATTTACCTGGAAAATAAACTTTCACTTTATTGATTAAATTTTTCAGTTTACAGGTTGTCGAAATTCAATGAATAATTATATTTGCACCCCACGGTGAGATGGGTGAGTGGCTTAAACCAACAGTTTGCTAAACTGTCGTGCGGGAAACCGTACCGGGGGTTCGAATCCCCCTCTCACCGCAACAACAAAAACCCTTCAACGAAAGTTGGAGGGTTTTTTTATACCCCCAACTCACGAAAGCTTGCTTTTGGTGAGTTGGGGGTATAAGAAAACCGAATTCGCGCAAGCGAATGAAGGGTTTTTGTTGTTGTGTTGGTACCCCCCTTGGGGATCATGCCGCAGGCGTAATCCGAATTTTATCCTGATGTTTTGAGGTAGGCTGAATTCGCGCAAGCGAATGAAGGGTTTTTGTGGTTGTAGTTGTCAGTGTAAAAAAGTTTCGTTGACTCCAAACAAAATCAAAAAAAGGCAAAGAGATAAAAAGGGTTTGGGTGCAAAGACGTTTTGATGAATCAATTTTCTGGCTTGGCTTCTTAGGATTAAAATTCATTTCATTTTTCCTTTTGACGGTTATTTTCGCGGACAGCACCCCTGTCCCCAGACTGAAGTTAGTGAATCACTTTAAATAAGCCGTTGAATTAATGATTGTATTCGGTTAAATGAAGTTTATTTTGGTTTATTGCTTCTATGCGTTTAGAATTTTTAAATAAAAGAAAAAAAGATTAATTTTTTAGTGGGGCTAGGATGGAGGCCCCCATAGGCAATGCCTTGATTGATGCGGATTGACCTTTATCAAAGGAAATGTAGCTTTTTGTTATCTTTTTTCTTTCGACAAACCAGCTGTTTTCTCCCTGTTCTTTTCATCAAAAAAAGCAATATCTTTGCTTTTTAATTTTTTGAATGCTTCACTATACTACCTATAAAAACTCTCCAACCGCTCCTTGGGTGACTTTTGTTCACGGAGCGGGAGGTAGCAGTACTATTTGGTACAAACAAATTAGAGAATTTCAAAAGTCTTTTAACGTCATAATGGTGGACCTTAGAGGTCATGGGAAGTCAAAAGGGGGCGTATATGAAAAACTAAAAAGCTATAGTTTTCAGAATATTGGAGATGAAATTCTAGAGGTTCTCGATCATTTGAAAATAAAAAAATCGCATTTTGTGGGTATTTCTCTGGGGACCATCATTATTCGTGAAATTGCTGACCGTTTCCCCGAAAGGGTAGAAAAAATGGTGCTAGGTGGCGCGGTAATGAAATTGAATTTAAGAGGACAAATCCTCATGAGGGTTGGTGCGGCTTTAAAATCTGTCATTCCCTATTTATTCCTGTATAGGTTTTTTGCGTTGATAATCATGCCTAAGAAATCACATAGAGAAAGCAGAAACTTCTTTGTTAATGAAGCCAAAAAACTTTACCAGAAGGAATTTAAAAGGTGGTTTACCTTGATTTCTGAAGTAAATCCATTGCTTAAGTATTTTAGAATAAATGAAGGGGTACACAATAGTTTATACATTATGGGTGATGAAGATCATATGTTTCTCCCATCCATTAGGAAAATTGTGGAGTCTCATAAATTGGCAACCTTGGCAGTTATTTCTAATTGCGGACATGTGGTGAATATTGAAAAACCCAATGACTTTAATCCCATTGCTATACAGTTTTTGCTGATGCCGGCTACTCGATAAACTCTCGTTTTCTAATTTTATTAAACCCTAATAGGTTTAAAAAAGGTGCATACAGTTTTTTTAAGAGCATGTGATCTCTATCTTCTATATTGCTCTCAAAAAACCATTTCTTCACTTCAGAAAGAGAAAATGCGAAATACTGTTTTTTCCTATTGTAAAATATTTTTAACCGGGGCGAAAAATGAAAGGATGATTTGTTTCGGTCACCTCTCATGACAACTCGAATGTCAAACAACGGACGATAATAATTGAAAACCCTTTTTGTTGAGTATTTATCCATGGTGTTCAAATGGCATTCGGGACATTTCACCATTTTGATGCGCTTAAAAATATATTCAGTATTTCCCTTTATATTTCCACAATTCAGACAGGTAATAGCCTCTCCTGAAAAATGTTTGTTGAAAAATCTTTCATCAAACGGCGGACGATATTTGCTGTAACTCAATAACAGTAATAATATGTTGTACTGAATAATAGCACCTGTTATGTATACAAACCCAAAATAATGATTCAGATGCGTCTCAAATAGTACCGCATCATATAACCCGTGAGTCACCATGGCGAATATAAACCCCCAAAATATACCCCAGTAATTCCTGTCTTCCCTAAAGTGAATTACAAAAGCAACTCCCATATACGCTGAAAAAGAAATATGACCTATGGTTGATGTTACGGCTCTAAGTCCAAGCAAAGAATACGGACTCGGTGAATTCATGGCATAAAATACATTTTCAATTACGGCAAACCCTAAAGCCACACAACCCATGTAAATGAGGCCATCTACCAATTCGTCCATTTGGTTTTTTATAAACGGTAAAATGGCTAGAAAAGCTAGCAGTTTTCCAAGCTCTTCTACAAAGCCAACCAAAAAGGCCCCATAAAAATCCATGGATACCGGAACCACCAGGTAAATGATGGAAGAGATTACAATAGAAAGAACCCCTCCAATGGCAAAGGACAACAACATGTAAACCACAGGTTCGGGTTCATGAACATCCTTATACCTAAACCACAAAATGTATAACAACCCTATGACCAAAGAGGCCAATGAAATCAAAACCGTATTCATTTCCCCAATTTCACAAAAAAATTTAACTAATATTCTAGAGGTTAGAAAAAAACAAATTTTTGTAGTGGATCTTTTAGTTTTTTATTTCGACAATAAATTTTTGTTCAAAAAAAAAGCCTTGACAATTCTGTCAAGGCTTTTTTAGTCGGGGTGGCAGGATTCGAACCTGCGACCTCCTGCTCCCAAAGCAGGCGCGATAACCGGGCTACGCTACACCCCGTCTCCACTTACGTGGTGAAACTTGAAGTATTACCCTCTCGTTTCGGGCGACAAATATACCAAAACTTATACCCCCCGCAAGTGCAAAGTGGAATTTTTCTTGAATAATTTTGCCGTCCGAAATCAAGGGTTTGAAAATCAATATTTTATTTAAAAGAAATTGATCCAGGAATTATACCTGTGCTGAATGAATCTAGTAAAGATCCGTTCATATCGTATCTGTAAACCATCCCTGATTGATTGAAATCCTTTGGATCAGTTCCGTAAATATCTCCGTTTTGTGGATTTACAGCAAATGAATAAAAGGCTTTGTCAATAAGTGGGGTAGTAGGTAATGAAGTGGCGCTCTCCTCCATTTTCATAACCTTGCCATTGTAATTGTTGTCTAAGAAGTAAAAACTCCCATTGTAATGGTTTAAGTGAATAGGGTGCATAGAACTTGATGAAAAGTTTAATGAAGACTCAACTTCATTATTGCTGTTCAATTTTACCAACTTACCGGCGGTGCTCAGTGAAGGGTCAGTCCAATCAGCATAACCAGAACACAATACCCAAACAGATCCTTGAGAGTCAAACTGTAGAGATTGCGGATTGTCTCCTACCACTACGTTTTTCAATAATGAATTGTCAGAAATCGTAACCACCGAAACAATTGAGTCTCTTGTCCACGCTCCAGAGTTAGCGACAAAAGCATTTTGCCCGTTCGAGATTACTTTTTCTGGACCTTCACCTACGCCAATGGAATCAACAATAGAAGACGAGTTTAGGTCTACCACTAAAACTTGGTTAGAGAACCAATCAGTGATGTACCCTTTTTGAGAGTTTACAACGGTGAAATAGCGGGGTGACGAAAATCCTGATAAAGTTGATTTTGATTTAAAATTTCCAGCATTAGCTACTTCAACAGTTCCCGAGTTGTTGACTACCAGGTAAACTTCATCATTGGCAAAGCCAATGTTTTGAAGTACGTTACCCAATGGAAATCCGTTCTCTTCAGTGAAAATTTCATCAGAAGTGGTTTTACTGTTTGGATTGTAATAGGAAACCGTTCCTACACCGGTTTGAAAAACTCCTTCGTTTGCAATGTAAACCCCAGAGCCATATTTATCTGGATTGCTTGGTGAGCTTGTTTCTTTGTCTTCTTTACAAGCTATTAATACGATGGCTGCTAGAGCATAAATTGTTTTTTTCATGTCTGTTTATTAAAAATTATAGGATATTTTGAGATTGTAATTCCTCCCCGGAAGGGGGTAGTATTTTATGGTTTCATACTCTTGGTCCAAAAGGTTATTTATTCCAAACTCAAGAGAAATGTTGGTTTTTGAAATGGGCAACGTCGTACGGAAAAAAATGTCGGTGGTGTAAAAGCCATCAATTTGACTTGAAGGCCTGTGGTCACTGTTGGCAAATGTTTTTGACGTTATAGTAAATTGGGTCCCTAGCTGGAAAATAGAATAGCCCAAGGTCATTCCTATATTTCCTTTGTGAACCGGTGTGTAGATGATTTGCTTATCAAGAGATTGATCGTTTGGCAAATTAGACTCTGTCACTACCGAACGGTTGTAGGTATACCCACCAAAATAATCAACCTTTATTTTAGAAATTGAAAATTTCCCGTAAAGGGTATTTTCAACCCCTAGAGATTCTGTTTTCTTTATGTTATTGGGGCTCCAAATTCCTTGTGGTCCTGGAACCCAAATAATGGTGTTTTCTACTTGACTAAAGAAATAAACCGAACGCAAGGTGAAGTACTCCTTTTTAAATAACAGTCCCGCTTCATAGAAAAATCCACTCTCAGGCTTTAGATCAGGATTTCCTCCCACAGACCAAAATCTATCATTGAGAGTAGGGTATCTGAATTGGTAACCTACTTTACCTACAGCGTGAATTGCTGCAATCAGTTTTTGAGAAAATGAAAAAGAAGGGATTATTGGTACAAATGTAGAGACAATTACTTCATGCCTAATAATCAACTGGGCTTTAGTGTTTTCAGAGTGGTAGTTCACTCCATATTGCAGGGCAAAATTGTGCTGATTTTCTTTTCGTGTAGCACTTCCAAAAGTACTAGAATACAAGTGTTTTACCTCTGAATGAAATGAAAGTTTAGGGGTTAGGTCCACCTTCCACGCTGCAGACACCTGACTGTTAATCGTCCTATTGGTATCATTTGAGATTTTAAATAAGTCTACAAACCTTTGTTGTTGGTATTGTCCACCAAAGGTTAATTTTAACTCTCCTAATGATAATTTATAAGAGGTACCCAATGCAATTTTGAGCTGGTCGTCAAAAAGGGAAGAAGGGTTATTTGACGACGCAATAATAGAATTCGGATTTTCTCTCAATGCATTGGTGTACCATAGGCCTATGTTAAACTTCCCCTTACTGTGGTTTACTTCGTAACTCTGAATTAGGTTATAAACTTTTGAAGAAGCATTCTCTCTTGTTTTTTCTTCATTTCTATAAGTGTATTGAAATTCGTTTTTATGATCTTGAATAGAAAATTGGGTAGTTCCTTTTCCTTTGCCAAGGGAGTATTGAAAAGTACCAAGCCCCGTATAGTTATTCATTGAATTCCACTGCAGTGAAAGAAAATTCTTAGCCTTTGATTGGCCAAGTACAAGGGCAGATCCCATGGCTTGACTCCCTTCAATGGCACTGTGAGAACCTGTGTACTGAGAAATAGAAAATAAATCAACAGATATTAAACTCACATCGGTTACCCCAAGGCTTGGAGACGATATAGGTAGGTCGTTCCAGAAAACGCCTACTTGGTTGGAAGTGGCTCCACGACTGCTAAAAGTAGCCGTTTGTCCGGGGCCATAGGTTTTTACATGCGTCGTGTGATTAGAGTATAGAGCACCATCAAGAGAAGAGTAGGGGTTTACAGGTTTTTCAGAAATAGAAAATCCATTGTCATCGGTAGACAGGTGAATTTTATCTCCATATAGTGGAACTTCCTGAAGTAAATTCGTGTCTTGAATTTGCCCAATGGCTGCGTGCCCACAAGCAATGAAAATCAAGACCCATGGTAGGTGTCTTTTCATTTTAGAGTGTCTTCAATTCCCGAAAGATTTCTCGTTTTATTTGTGGCAGGTCTTCTGACTTACTTCTCCATTCATTTGCCTTCCCATTTTTTACAGTGGCTTCTTAAATGAACTTCAACAAAGATTACAGCAGCGGGGACTGTTTCGGACTCTCACCGAATTCCCTTTTAAAAGAGTTAAACAAATTCTTAACCCTTACCGACGCGGCGAATGTACAATTTTTTATACAAATTATTGCTGCGATTGAGAAAGGTCCTTCATCAGTATAAAGGATTATATTATCATCTTATGGTTAATAATAATTATCAAATCCAATCGATGCACAAATGGTCAATAAAAGAATTACTTTACAATAAGAATTTATAAGTTCTTTTTAAAGACTACTAGAATTAGGGCGCTTTTTTTTGTTATTACTATTTCTTTATTATATTAGCGTTTTGCATCGAATCCCCGATGTGTATCTTAGTTATGAAATAAAATGAAACCTACTCACAATTCATTAATTTCAAAAAACTAAGTATGAAAAGAAAATTACGAAACATGATTCGTTTTGGTCTTGTAGCCTTTCTAGGGGTTTTTCTTTCGGGAACAACTTTTGGTCAAGCCTACTATATCACGAATTCTGGTTTGAATGCGGGTAATCCAGGGGGGGTAAACACCAACTCTGATTTCACGTCAGCAGCAGGTTACACCACCCTGCTTGATGCTTCAACCGGTGGAACAAGCACGAACGTATGGTCGCTAGCTGATTCCATCCCGTTTGCCTTTGATTTTTACGGATCGCCCGTTACCCATTTTATAGTAAATAAAAATGGATTAATTTCATTTGATACCACCTTGGCGGGAACAACGGTAGCGACCAATCTTAACACGAATACGGCCCTGCCAGATGCCAACCTTCCTAACAATACTATCGCTGGATTTTGGGAAGATTTTTCTGGTCTAGGTTTTGGAGATAACGTTCGTGTATTCGAGGTGGGTACAGCGCCCAACCGTCAATTGTGGATTCATTATTACTCTTATAAAAGGGGCCCTGCTAGTTTCCTATACTATGCAGTGGTATTGGAAGAAACCTCAAATAAGGTTTATGTAGTAGATATGAACTACAACAGTGGAGGTACTAGTTTGACGACTACTGTGGGGGTTCAGGTGAACTCAACCACCGCCTTTCAGGCAACTTCAGGATTACATTCTGTTGACGGTTCACCGTTGATTTCATCAGCTAACATCGGAACAACTAATACCGATAACGGGTATTATACCTTTGACTACATCCCGGCTGGATCACTTGTTCCACCCTATGCTATTTCAACCACCAATGTGACCGCTTCTTCGGCGGACATTAACTGGTCTATATACGCACCGGCTACTATGGTAGATGTTGAGTACGGAGTGTCTGGATTCACACAAGGAGCTGGAACTACCGTATCGGCTTCTACGACTTCTCCTACGGCTCTAACCAGTTTGTCTCAAGCAACCGCATATGATTACTATATTAGATCAGCCAATTCAACTTCTACAAGTTCTTGGCAAGGTCCTTTTAGTTTTACTACATCTTGTTTGGTTCAGTCATTGCCTTATTCAGAAAGTTTTACAACATGGGTTCCACCATGTATTGATCCTACGCTAGGTACAACCAACTGGTTGCACAATTCAGCGGGTTATGCTTACGCTGATTTTTGGTCAGTGAACGGCGGTATTTACATTATGGAATTCCCTGATGTAGATATTACTGCTGATGCTCGTCTAAAGTTTGACTGGTCTTCTAACCTTTCAACTTTCTATACAGATACCTTGTATGTAGAAGGAACTTTAGACAACGGTGCTAC
>CBFICS010000022.1:0-7621 GCA_965661055.1 uncultured Schleiferiaceae bacterium
AATAAAATTCTAAGATTTATTGGTAATTCCTTGTTTTCCTTAACTTTTAGACTATAATGGGGGCAATATTTAAAACATACGAATGGAAATTACCGTTTTTAACAAAGAGAACTCTCCGAGTCAAAACGAAAAATCACAAATTGTAAACTTTCTTTACACCCATCTGGAAGAATATGGGGATAAAGCTCAAGACATTGAGAAAGCCATAAACTATGCGCTAGAAGAATTTCAATCTTTTGGTGGAATGGTCTTGACGGCAAGAATTGAAGATAACATGGTAGGGGCGGCTGTTCTCAACCGTACCGGAATGAACGGTTACATCCCCGAAAATATCCTAGTTTATTTGGCAGCCCATAATCAATACAGAGGGAAAGGGATTGGCAAAAACCTAATGGGAAAAGCGATAGAATTATCAGAAGGAGATATTGCTCTTCACGTAGAAGCTAATAATCCTGCAAAACACCTTTATGAAAAAATGGGATTCTCCAATCCTTACCTAGAAATGAGGCTAAAGAAATAACCCATGCACATCATTGACGCGTCAATTTTTATTGGTTATCTCATTTTTATGGTCGGCGTGGGCTTTTATTACCTGCGCAAAAATAAATCAAAAGAAGATTATTTTGTAGGGGGCAGAACCATGGGGGCTGGTCATATTGGCCTTTCTGTAGTTGCCACTGACGTGGGAGGTGGATTTTCTATTGGGCTAGGAGGTCTTGGCTTTACTATGGGCATTTCTGGCAGCTGGATGCTTTTTACAGGTTTGTTGGGAGCATGGATAAGCGCAGTTTTTCTCATCCCAAAAGTATACCCCATTGCAGCTAAAAAGAATTTCTTAACCTTTCCTCAAGTCCTCAAGCACTTTTACAATAAGAAAGTAGCCTTGTTAGCGGCTTTCATTTCCTTTATTGGGTATTTAGGATTTACCAGCTCACAAATTTTGGCAGGAGCCAAATTAGCAACGGCCACTTTTCCGTCCCTTTCACTTACCACTATGTTGGTTATTATGGGGGCCATCGCAGTGGGTTACACTGTAATTGGCGGGATAAAAGCGGTAATTTATACCGATACTATTCAATGGTCAATTCTTATGGCAGGACTTCTCTTTGTGGGTCTCCCCATAGGATATCATAAAATAGGAGGGTGGGAGGCTATTGTAAATTCTCTACCGGCTGAGCATTTGACCTTTTCAAATATTACGTGGACTCAAGCCCTGAATTGGTTTGTTACCATTGTCCCCATTTGGTTTGTCGGAATGACCCTGTATCAAAGAATTTTTGCCTGTAAAGATGAAAAGACAACTCAGAAAGCATGGTTTATCGCTGGGCTTTTTGAATGGCCCATCATGGCTTTTCTTGGGGTAGTGTTAGGGATGTTCTCTCGGGTGGCTTTCAATACAGGAATGTTTACCGAATATGGATTTGCACCAGGAGTTGACTTTGATCCTGAGCTAGGCCTCCCCATGCTGTTGAACCACATTTTACCCGTTGGACTCATGGGACTCATGATGTCGGCTTACTTTTCGGCCATCATGTCTACTGCCGATAGCTGCTTAATGGCAGCTTCTGGAAATTTCACTTCCGACATTTTAGGCAAATTATCGCTTAAGAGAAAGTGGGAAGAAATAGCGCTTTCGCAGCGTGTAACTTTTGCCGTGGGTGCAGTGGCAATAATTATTGCCACTTTTATGACCGATGTTCTTGAATTAATGTTGTACTCTTACGCATTCATGGTAAGCGGACTCCTCGTTCCTGTATTGGCGACTTTGACATTCAAGAATCCTTCATCACTGGCGGCTATGGTTTCTATGATTGCGGGTGGAACTACTACTTTGTTCCTCATTTTATTTGAAACGGATTTGCCATACTCCCTCGATGCAAATATTTTTGGTATTTCTGTATCATTCCTGTCCTTTGCCCTTATCCAAACTATTGAACAAAAAAGAAAACTATGGCTGAATTAATCATTCACTCACAAAAGATAAAAGACAATATTAAAACACTCAGTGATTTCTTTTTAGAAAATAAAATTGAGTGGAGTTTGATAACCAAGGTGTTTTCTGGTGATAAGGAGTTTTTAAAAAATGTCTTGACAAAAGATGTTATTGCTAATATCAACTCTGTAGGTGACTCAAGGCTTAGCAGCTTAAAGAACCTAAAAGAGGTCGATCCTGAGATGAAAACCATTTACATAAAACCCCCTGCCAAGATTTATGCAGAAGAGGTGGTTGAATTTGCAGATATATCTTTGAATTCGTCCTTTGATACCATTGTTGAGCTCAACGAAGTAGCAAAGCGCAAGAAGGTAATTCACAAAATCATCATTATGATAGAGCTAGGTGAATTGCGAGAAGGGGTTAATAGAGATGATATTATTGACTTTTATGAAAAGGTGTTTAACCTTTCTAATATTTACGTAATTGGCATAGGTTCAAACTTAGGATGCATGTATGGTGTAGAGCCTAATTACGATAAACTACTTCAATTATCGTTGTTTAAAGAGTTGATTTCCGCCAAGTTCAATAAAAAACTAGAATTGGTGAGCGGGGGTACATCTATAACACTTCCCCTGGTAAGATCTCAGAATATTCCAAAAGATATCAATCACTTTAGGGTAGGAGAAGCAGCGTTTTTTGGAACCTCACCCTTAACCAATGAGCCCTTTGAATCGTTGCATACCGATACTTTTGAGTTTTCTGCCAATATCATTGAATTAGAAGTAAAGAAGAGAGTCCCGGAAGGCAATATCTCAGAAGCAAACATCGGGCATACGGCTCAGTACGATGAAGAAAATACAACCGAGGTTACTCAAAAAGCCATCCTAGACTTCGGACTTTTAGACGTTGAGCAAGCAGACCTTACCGCGGTAGATAAAGGCCTTAGTTTTGTGGGTATAACTTCTGATATGATAGTTATAGACTTAGGAGACAATAAAAATCCCGACGGTACCACCAAATATAAACTTGGTGATCAAATTCATTTTATTCCAAGCTATATGGGAGTGGCCAGGTTGTTAAATTCCAAATTTATAGCGAAGAAGTATCTATAAAGCCCGCAGGTTTATTTTTTATACCCGCAAGTTGCAAACTTGCGGGAGTAGAGAGTTTTATAATACTTTGGCAAAAAGATCGTAGTCTTCAGCATCTACAATTTCCACGTTTACAAAATCACCTGGGCTTAGGTAAACGTCTTCTGCAGGAATCCTTACTTCATTGTCTACATCAGGTGAGTCAAACTCCGTGCGTCCAATCCAATCAGAACCGTCTTTTCTATCTATTAATACCCTTAGCTTTTGTCCGATAAATTTTTGATTGAGTTCATTAGAAATCTCTCGTTGTAAAGACATGATTTCTTCTGCTCTAAAGTGTTTTTCTTCTTCAGGCACATCGTCTTCAAGATTATAGGCATGCGTGTTTTCTTCATGCGAATAGGTAAATACTCCTAATCTTTCAAATTTTTGTTCTTCAACCCAATTTCTAAGAATTTCAAAATCTTCTTGCGTTTCTCCAGGGTATCCAACAATTAAAGTAGTACGGATAGTAATTCCGGGAACTTCAGCTCTGATTTTTGCAAGCAGAGCATCGGTCTTTTCTTTGGTGGTACCTCTTCTCATAGACTTTAACACATCGTCTGCAATGTGTTGAAGCGGAATGTCAATATAGGTACAAACCTTTTCTTCGGTTCTAATAACTTCTAAAACATCTTCTGGAAATCCAGTAGGGAAGAGGTAATGTAAGCGTATCCATTCAATACCTTCTACCTTTACCAATTCTTTTAAAAGATCAGCTAAAGCTCTTTTCTTATAAAGATCAAGTCCGTAGTAAGTAAGGTCTTGTGCAATAAGTATTAATTCTTTAACTCCTTTTTTGGCTAATTTCTTCGACTCTTCTACCAAATTTTCAATCGGCGTAGACTTATGTCCACCGCGCATTAAAGGAATAGCACAAAATGAACAAGGTCTATCACAACCTTCAGAAATCTTTAAATAGGCGTAGTGCTGTGGTGTGGTAGTCAGTCTTTCACCCACCAATTCATGCTTGTAATCTGCACCTAAAGCTTTTAATAATTTCGGAAGTTCACGCGTACCAAAATACTCGTCAATATTCGGAATTTCTTTTTGTAAATCGGGTTTGTAGCGTTCTGATAAACATCCGGTAACAAATACCTGATCAACCATTCCTCTTTCTTTCTTTTCAGCGTATTGAAGAATGGTGTTAATTGACTCTTCCTTAGCATTGTCAATAAACCCACAAGTATTTATGACAATGATATTCCCTTCGTCTTTGGTGGGAGCATCATGAGTCACCTCTTTGCCATTGGCCTTGAGTTGCCCCATTAAAACCTCAGAGTCATAGATGTTTTTTGAACATCCTAGGGTAACTACATTAATGCTATTTTTCTTGGTGCTTTTAGTACGCATATAATCTTTTCAGCCAATATTATTTAAAGAAAGAGTCTACAAACTCATGAGAGTTAAATACCTGAAGGTCATCAATACCTTCACCCACCCCGATGTATTTTACAGGGATTTTAAAATGGTCGCTAATACCAATAACCACTCCACCTTTTGCCGTTCCGTCTAACTTGGTTATGGCTAGCGAAGTCACTTCGGTAGCTTTGGTGAATTGTCTTGCTTGCTCCATGGCGTTTTGCCCTGTACTACCGTCTAAAACTAGCATTACCTCATGAGGGGCATCAGGTATTACCTTTTGCATTACTCGCTTAATTTTAGAAAGTTCATTCATCAAATTCACCTTGTTGTGAAGTCTTCCTGCAGTATCTATGATGGCTACATCTGCATTTTGGGCAACCGCAGATTGTAAGGTGTCAAATGCAACCGAAGCCGGATCTGCTCCCATAGGTTGTTTTACGATGGGCACACCCACTCTTTCACTCCAAACGGATAATTGATCTACTGCTGCTGCTCTAAAGGTATCTGCAGCCCCCATAATCACTTTATATCCTCGTTTTTTAAATTGAGAAGATAGCTTACCAATGGTGGTGGTTTTTCCAGCTCCATTTACCCCAACTACCATGATTACATGAGGTTTGTTTCCGATGGGAAGAGAAAATTCTGAAACCTCTTCGTTCGCTTCATTTTCTGAAAGCAGTCCTGCGATTTCTTCTCTTAAAATTTTATTTAGTTCTGAGGTACCTAGGTATTTGTCCTTGGCGACTCTCTCTTCTATGCGCTCAATAATTTTCACCGTGGTTTCAACACCGACATCTGATGTGATTAATACTTCTTCTAGATTGTCTAAAACCTCTGCATCTACAGTAGTTTTACCGGCTACAGCGCGACCTAACTTAGAGAAAACACTTTCTTTAGTTTTTTCTAACCCCTTGTCTAAGGTTTCTTTTTTGTCTGATGAAAAAAATCGTTTGAATACACTCATGATTCGGAAAATTGGACCGCAAAGGTCGTAAAAAAGAGGGAATTAACTTTATCTTTTTATGGTCTTATGGAATTCAAAGGGGAAGGGTAAAAAACAAAAAGCGCAATCACAGGGATGATTGCGCTTTTTATTACGGTACTTATTTAGAAATGTGATAATTACCTCTCGTAATAAGCGATGATAGAAGCCTTCGCTAAGGCTTTTGCATTGACGTTAAATCCTACAATAGCCGGATTAATTTCAGAATTTAATCCAAGAGAACTTACGGGCAGTGCATAAACGGTAATGATGTAGGCGTGTTTTCCGTCTCCCTTTGGTGGACATGGTCCACCGTAACCGGGTTTGCCATAATCTGTATTGCTTTGAATGGCACCTGTGGGCACGTACTTGATAAAACCACTTCCCGCACCTTCTCTCAGTTCGTTTACATCGGCGGGAATATCAAACATTACCCAATGCCAAAAACCACTTCCTGTAGGAGCATCTGGATCGTACATCATAATGGCAAAACTCTTCGTTCCTTCAGGAGCATTTTTCCAGGAAAGTTGGGGTGACATGTTTTTTCCTGAGCATCCAAAACCGTCGTATTCCTCATTTTGAGTGGCTTGACCTTCTAGGGTGCTGCTGGTTAATGTAAATGTTTGCGCAGACATTGAAAATCCCGCGAAAGCGGCGAAAAAAAGTATGGCTATGTGTTTCATAAATTTAATTTTGATGGACATTGATTAAAGATAAAAAACAATTGTTGACCGGGGTTATTTTACCCAAGAATATCCCGCGAAAGCGAGTAGACCCCCAATAACAATGGACCCTAAAGAATAAAGGGTACCTTGAAGGTATAGTTGGTTCTGAAACATTTCCATGGTTTCAAAAGAGAAGGTAGAAAAGGTGGTGAACGATCCTAAAAATCCGGTGGCGAAAAAGAACTTGTAATGTTCAGGGTAGTGTTCATTTTGAAGAAAAAATCCAAAAACAACCCCCAAGAGAAAACTGCCCACCAGGTTAACGGCTAGCGTAGCCCACGGAAATTGAGTAAGTCCCCATTTCACAAACCCATAACCTAGAGAATATCGGCCAATACTTCCTAAGAAGCCTCCGAGACCAATAACTAACAGGGTTTGAATATTCATTTATTTTGAGAAGATATTGTATTTGAGAATACAATATATGGCTCTAAATCCGTCTTTCCAACCAATTTTCTTTCCTTCTTCGTAGGTTCTGCCGTAATAAGATATACCCACTTCATAGATGCGAATGTTCGGAATTCTTGAAATCTTAGCGGTAATTTCTGGCTCAAACCCAAATCGGTTTTCTACCAAACGAATTTTTTGAATGGTTTCTGTTTTGAAAACTTTATAACAAGTTTCCATGTCGGTTAAATTCAAGTTTGAAAGCATGTTAGACAAGAAGGTCAAAAACTTGTTGCCTATGGTATGCCAGAAAAACAGAACCCTGTGTGGATTTCCTCCCATGAATCGTGAGCCGTAAACTACATCTGCCTCACCGCCAATAATAGGTTTTAAAAGAAGGTGATACTCTTGTGGATCGTATTCTAAATCAGCATCTTGAATTACCAAGTATTCACCCGTAGCCTTTGAGATGCCCGTGTGTAGAGCGGCCCCTTTACCCATGTTTACCTCATGCTGGTAAAATTGAATATTCATTTGAGGATGATCAGCCATGTACTTTTCAATCGCTTCTACTGAATTATCTGTACTGCAATCATTTACAAGAATTAATTCTTTGGTAATACCATTGGGAAGGGTTACTTCATCAATTTTGTCTAAAATCAAATGGATGGTTGGACCTTCGTTATAAACTGGGATTACAATTGACAGTTTAGAAATATACATGTGCTGAAATTTTGAACGGCAAATGTAATTTAAATTTTAATAAATGAATGCCATTTAGACTCGGTACAAGCATGATTTACGGGTATGTCAAATTCTTCAACAGGGAATTCTCTATGACAAAATGATTCAAATTGCCAAGCTACTTTGGTAACTCTACCTTCTACTGTTTCAAAAAACATATCGTAAAATCCACCGCCATACCCAAGTCTAAATCCTTGGTTGTCTATGGCTAAGCAGGGGGTGATTACCAGGTCAATGGTTGACTTTGGAGTAGGGGGAAGGGTTCCGCTGGGCTGGGCAATGCCAAAAAACTCTTCAGTTAATTGCTCTAAAGAGGTTATTTGAACAGGTTCCATAATGGTTTTTCCGTTTT
>CBFICS010000022.1:7631-20218 GCA_965661055.1 uncultured Schleiferiaceae bacterium
GAGAGGTTTCTAGCTAACAATTCAATAATTAGCAAGTGGGTGTCTGGTTCACCTTTAGCACTGAAAAAAGTGAAAATATGTTGAATTTCACGATGGTCGTCTAGATAATCGTAAAATCGCTTATTCCTTGAAAAAATACCGTCTGCTCTTTCTTCGTGAAGAATATGACTTCTTTCTTCTAAAAGATTTTTGCGAATTTGGGTTTTGGTCATCATGGTTTACGAATCAAAGACATGATGGTTCCTACCTTGCCTAATAGATTCAACTGTTCACCTTCCATACTAAAATTGGATACTCCTCCTAAGGCCTTTAAAAAAGAATCTCCGGTTTCACCCGGACACAATTTGCGTTGACTTGCCAAATTTGAAATGGAAATTTCGCCGGTTGGATCTGCCGAAAATGGACCCGTGAAATTATTACAACCGTCAAATCCAGAGACGGCGCCATCACTCATAAAGTTTAGAAACGGAAGACCGTTTGTATAATTAGATAAATCAACCCCATTAAGACTCTTTAACTGCCAAACTGTATTAATCAATGAATTGTATTGAGTTATTTTTGAACTTGATCCGCAGCTTAGTATTAAGGCGGTACAAGCAAGGGCAAAAAATCTCATGGCAATTTGAATTGGTTATTCTTAAAGGTAAGTTTTTTTATACAACAAAAAAAAGCAAACCTTTGGCTGCTTTTCAAGATTAGGTTAGTCTGCTTGTAACAGAGGACCCTCATCGTTTCAGGGTACAAATTAGATAAAATAAAGATTTCTTCCAAAAAGATAAATCTTAACAGCCCCAGTTTTTTTTCATTTCTACATATCCTCTTTCTCCGTAGGTGTAAACTCCATTTTTTCCACCCATCCATAATTGCCCGAATTCATCCTCGTAAATAGATTCAACGGTTTCTAGGTGCATTCCTTCTAATGGGCCTTGGTTAAAGACTTTTTCATATTCAACTTTATATAAGCCATTTTCACTTGTGCTATACCAAACTCTACCTTTTGAATCTTCAAAAATTTCTGTTATCCATTGATTTTTTCTGCCACAGTGTAAGGGGAGGGCGGTTAATTCTATACCTTGAACTTGGAAGATTTCACCCTTATTATTGGCTACAAAAAGGTTTTCATTTTGTCCTGCTTTTACCAGTGTAAAGTCTTTTTGGGATCCAATTTTTTTAAACTGTACGCCATCATATTTATACAATCCATGATTTTCTATGGTCATCCAAAGATTGCCTTTAGGGTCTTCAGCTAAAGAGAGAATATTGCAATCTTCTAATTGTGGAATTTTTTTCTCAGTAAACTGGTTGCCGTCAAAGTAGCAAAGACCCTTGGAGGTAGTGGCCCAAATGGTTCCGTTTTTTCCTTTTACCAAACCCGAAACCGCATTATCAGGAAGACCTTGTTCAACAGTGTAAAGAACGAACCCGGTTACCTGATACAGCATAACTCCCACGTCAGTGGAAACCCAAATTTTACCTTCATTATCTTCAATGATTCCGGTTACATTATTGGCAGAAAATCCGTTTTGATCATTGTGGTAGTGATAGTCAGAGTAGGTTTTGTAATATTGAGGAACACTGCCCATATACTTACAAATACCCAATCCGTTGGTGCCGAACCAGATGTTTTTTTGTCGATCTTTATAGATGAAAGTCACCTGCTCCATTATCGGAGCATCGTCTGGTTCTAAAGAATCTTGAGCACGAGTTAAAATATTAAATTCTGCTTTTGTGATAGGACCGTTTAACAGTTCTCTTGCAGAGACGTTTTCAGCTTCTGCGATAACCTGTGTAGAGTTGTCTTGCGAGCGACATGACGACGACATAAAAAAGCAAAAAAGCATTGGGGCAACGAAATAAGTAGATTTCATAACGAATGTTTTTGGTTATGGATGAAAATTACAACCTCGCTTATTTTTAATGAGTTAAGCAGTGTAAATTTATGTAAATTGACCTGTAAAGTATTTTAGAATAACCATTAATGACCTAGATTTGTGAGATGAAACGCGGACTTTACACATGTTTTGTAATCTCTATGCTAACCTTTGCTTTTTCGCAGGTTCAGGGACAAAGCTATTCTGAGAAACAATTTTTAACCACCATGCGGGCCCTCGGGCACGAAGTTTTGTTGGGCACTAACGATTCTACCTCTAGAGTGATGCCCGTGCAAAATAATACTGGGGTATACTTTATTTCATTTGAAAATCCCGTTCAATTATATCCAGAAGAATTGGTGAAAACCATTGACTCGGTACTGATGCGGTCTAACCTAGGAAACCAATATGTGCTTGAGGTGGTAACAGCTGCAGACAGTCAGGTGGTTTACAGTTATTCAAAAACCGGGAATGCCTACACCGATTTAATTCCTTGTCGAGGAAGGGAAATTCCCTTAGATAATTACTTTCTCAGGTTTACAAGAAAGGAGCCTATAATTGAATCACATTTTGCTTCTGATGTACAGGTAGAGAAAGAAACAAATACTACTTGGGCAATACTCTTGCTGATTGTCATTCTATTCGCAGGACTGGTTTATTACTGGATGTCTACGCGTAGAGCAAAAAATCAAAATACCATTGTCATGGGAAGGTTTTCCTTCAATCCCATTGAACAGAGTCTAACCCTTGAAAAAACCACAATAGAACTGTCTAATAAGGAGTCTGAGCTTCTTAAACTTTTATACTCTCGGGTAAATGAAACTGTAGAAAGAGATGAAATACTAAATGTTGTTTGGGGCGATGAAGGAGATTATATTGGAAGAACCCTGGATGTTTTCATTTCTAAATTGCGTAAAAAGCTTTTGGCAGATGATACGATCAAAATTCTTAACAGCCGTGGCGTGGGATATAAATTAGTCATTGGCAGTGCTAGTTAAGAGGGTTTTTTACACCTTTGTTTTGTGAAATCAATTATCCAAGCTCCTCCGAGCAAGAGTTTTATGCAAAGGCTTTTGGCAGCTTCATGGCTTGCCCAAGGTAAAACTACGCTGATAAACCCGGGCAACTCGGCAGATGACCTGGCTGCGTTGGATATTATCAAATCGCTGGGAAGTCAGGTTGTTCAAAAGGACAATATCCTTGAAATTGATTCAACAATTCGCAGATTTCCCTTAAGGGTGCATGCCGGTGAGAGCGGACTTTCTTCAAGAATGTTCTCGGTTTTGCTTTCCTCTCTTGATCGTCCTGTCACCATTTTAGGCGAAGGCACTCTTTTGACGAGAGATTTTTCGCCTTTACGCGAGATTTATGAAGCCGGAAAGGTAGAGTACCAATGGAACGATAACCACCTGCCTGTGACCCTTTGCGGACCCATACAACCCGGAGAATTTAATCTAGACGGCAGTCATTCTTCTCAGTTTATCACAGGGCTACTCATGATTTTACCCACATTAAAGGGAGATAGTACCGTTGTGGTGAACAATCCCAAATCTGTGGGATATTTAGAAATTACCCTAGAAGTCATGAAGCTATTTGGTGTGTTGGTAGAGAGAAGTAGTGATTTTACCTTGTTTAGAATAAAGGGAAATCAAAAATATAAAGGTTCAACTATTGAAGTAGAGGCCGACTGGAGTGGAGGAGCCTTTTTACTAGTGGCTGCAGCCTTGTTAAAAAATCACAGGGTTTCAGGACTCTCTTGGACTTCGGTTCAACCCGATTCTATCATATTAAAAGTCTTGCAAAAAGCAGGCATGCTACCAAAACGTGAAGAAGGCGGAATTGCCTTTGAAAGTGCAAAATCAAGGGAAATAAGAGTAGACCTTACCCACGCACCTGATTTGTTTCCTCCGGTGGTGTTGCTTTCTCTTTTTACTGAAGGTCATCATATTATTTCTGGCGTACACCGTTTACCTGGAAAAGAGTCTGATCGCGGAAACGTAATGGTAACTGAGTTGTCAAAGTGTGGACAGTCACTATGGATTGACGGAGATGATCTGCATGTTGAAGGAAATCAGCCATTTATTTCTGCCACCACAGATTCAAAACGAGACCATAGAATGGCCATGCTTTTGGGATTGGCGAGTAAAATTTCTGGAGTAAAACTAGAGATTGTTGACCCTCAATGTGTTTCAAAGAGTTTTCCGAATTTTTGGGAGGTCATTGATAAATTGTAAAAATATCTTTTACGAATAACAGCACAAGATTACCTTGTAGTGAATTTAACTTTATTACCATGAAAAAACTGCTGACCACCGTACTTCTTTCGATCTTTTCTCTGTCGGTATTTTCACAAAATCTTGAAAAGTTAAACGCATATTTTAATGGATTAGAAGCCAATCAAAAATTTATGGGCAGCGTTGCCCTCTATAAGGAGGGTAAACCTTACTATGTCAAAAGTGTTGGGTTTGCTGACGTACAGAGCCAAGAAATCAACGATAAAAACACGCAGTTTAGAGTAGGTTCAATTTCAAAAACCTTTACGGCAGTTTTGATTTTCAAAGCGGTGGAGGAGGGGAAGCTCTCGGTTGACCAAAGGTTAGATACTTATTTTCCATCCATTGAAAACGCAAAGACCATCCGATTAAAAAACCTGTTGAATCACAGTTCAGGAATCCACAATTTCACCAACGATTCAATATACATGACCTATAATACAGAACCCCATTCTATGGAGGAGATGGTGAAAATTATCGCTGACGCGGGAAGTGAATTTTTACCGGGCCAGAACCACAGTTACAGCAATTCTAATTACGTTCTTCTCTCTTATATTTTAGAAAAGGTCTATGAAAAGCCTTACGGCGAAATATTGGAAGAGAAGATTTGTAATCCCGCAGGTTTAGAGAGAACGGAAATGGGGAAGGATATTCAATTGGCAAAAAACCAATGTAATTCCTATCAATTTGCCGGTACCTGGGACCTTCAAACAGAAACGGATCCTAGCGTCTCTATGGGAGCGGGAGCTGTGATTTCTACTCCTAAGGACTTAGTTAAATTTTTAGAGGCACTTTTTTCATATCAAATAATTACCCAAGATAATGTGGACAAAATGTGCACCCTGAAATCTGGTTACGGCAGCGGGCTCTTTAGCTTTCCGTTTTACGGAAAAAAGGGATATGGCCACACCGGAGGTATTGATGGTTTCTCTTCTGTCATGGCCTATTTCCCCGCTGAAAAGGTTGGAATTGCCATAACCTGTAATGGATCTAACTTCAGTAATAATGACATTGCCATCGTATTGCTAAGTGACATTTTTAATGAGCCATATGAGGTGCCTGACTTTACAGATAAAAGGATAGATAATGCTTTATTAGATCAGTATGTAGGGGTTTACAAAGGCGACAATTTTCCACTTGATATTACCGTGACTAGAGGAGATGGGGTTCTGATTGCGAAAGCTACCAACCAGCCATCTTTTACTTTAGAATCCATTTCTGTAACTGAATTTATCTTCAAACCTGCTGGACTCACTCTAATTTTTAATTCAAAGAAAGGAGAAATGGTCCTTAAACAAGGAATGGGAGAATACACTTTAATTAAGCAGTAAGATGAAAGCTGTAACGAGAACAAAATACGGAGACTCTTCCGTTTTAAAACTTCGTGAAATTCCCATTCCTCCTGTAAAGTCTAATCAGATTCTAGTAAAGGTTAAGGCCACCACCATTAACAGAACTGACGGAGGAATTTTGACGGGGAAGCCTTATTTAATTAGAGCTTTTGTGGGATTAACTCGCCCTAGAGATTTAGTGCCCGGAACCGATTTTGCGGGAGTGGTTGAAGCCGTAGGTTTAAACGTCCAGAAGTTCAAGGTAGGCGATAAGATCTGGGGGCTCAATGACAATGGCTTATCCTCTCACGCAGAATATATGGTCATTGACAGCGACAAACCCATGGCCAGAATTCCAGAGTCTATTTCATTTAAAGAAGCCGCCGCCTCTGCCGAAGGAGCTCATTATGCAAGAAATTTCATCAATAAGGTAAAGATTAAACCCGGTGATAAGATTTTGGTAAATGGGGCTACAGGAGCAATAGGTTCTGCCGCTTTACAGATGTTAAAAGAAATGGGGGCAGAGGTAATTGCTGTTTGTGCCGGCACGCATTTTGACCGCATCAAGGCCTTGGGGGCTGACCATTTGATCGATTACCAAAAAGAAGATTTTACCCAAAGAAACGAAAGGTATTCATTTGTATTTGATGCCGTAGGCAAGAGTACTTTTGGAGCTTGTAAACCTCTCTTAGAAGATAGTGGCACTTATATTTCCTCGGAATTAGGTCCTCGGGCAGAAAACCCTTTTTTAGCCATAACCACTCCGCTCTTTAGTAATAAAAAAGTGCGATTCCCGTTACCCGTTGGACTTCAAGAGAGTCTAGACTTTACGCATGACCTTTTGAGTAGAGGTAAATTTAAGCCTTTGATTGATAAAGAAGTTCCCCTTAATGCCGTTCATAGTGGTTATGACTATATGATGTCTGGCGAAAAAATCGGAAATATTATTTTGAGTATAGAGTAATGGATGATTTTAAAAAATACTGTCAAGGCCGCCCTAGTGAAGTGATAGAACGTTTACAAGCGTTAAGGGCCTTGGTTTTAGAAAGTGTGCCAGAAGCCCAAGAGTCTATTTCTTATGAAATGCCTGCCTTTAAGTACTTAAGTAAGCCCCTCGTTTATTTTGGAGCCTTTAAAAATCACATTGGCGTTTACGCCACCCCCACAACGCATTCACAATTTGTCGATCAACTGGCACCTTATAAAACCGGAAAGGGGTCGGTTCAATTTAAAAATGACCAACCCCTACCGTTAAAATTAATACGATCTATGATACTCATTAAGAGGAAAGAGATCGCGGCTTCCGTAAGAAAATAACCTAGCCTTTTCTTTGTTCTTCAACCTTTGGATCAGTAATGTAAGAATCGTAATCCATTAACTTATCTAAGGTTTTATGAGGGAATATTTCAATAATTCTATTCGCTACGGTTTGGTTAATCGTGTGGTCATGAGAAGAAAACATCAAGGTACCTTTAAAGTCTTTCATGGCATTGTTTAATGCTTGAATGCTCTCTAAGTCTAAGTGGTTAGTGGGCTCATCCATCATGATAAGGTTACCTTGAGTTAGCATAACTCGTGATAACATACAACGAACTTTCTCACCTCCAGAAAGTACTCTAGCACTTTTAAAAACCTCTTCACCACTAAATAACATTTTGCCTAAAAATCCGCGGATGTACACTTCATCTTTATCGGTACTGTACTCTCTTAACCAATCAACAAGGTTGTCATCAGTATCAAAGAACTCAGCGTTTTCATTAGGAAGGTATGAATGGGTAATGGTTTGCCCGTAAGCAAAGGTCCCCGAAGTAGCTTTTTTTCTGCCCTGTAGAATTTCAAATAGCGCAGTAATCGAACGGTGTTCATCACTTAAAAAAGCCACCTTATCACCACGATTTAACTTAAAGCTTAAATCTTTGAATAAAAGCTCGCCGTTTTCATCGTGTGCCGTTAGGTTCTCTACCTCTAAAATCTGATCTCCTGCATCTCTTATTTGTTCAAAAATGATGGCCGGATACATTCTAGAAGACGCTTGAATCTCGTCGATGTTAATCTTTTCAAGCATTTTTTTACGAGACGTTGCCTGCTTACTTTTAGAAGCGTTTGCCGAGAATCGCTGAATGAACTCTTGAAGTTCTTTTCGCTTGTCTTCTGCTTTTTTATTGGCTGCAGAGCGCTGACGCAGAGCCAATTGAGAACTTTCATACCAGAAGGTATAGTTACCTGTAAATTGCTTAATTCTCTTAAAATCAATATCCGCAATGTGGGTACATACCGTATCTAAAAAGTGTCTATCGTGAGAAACAACAATTACCGTATTCTTGAAGTTGAGAAGAAAATCTTCTAACCACGAGATGGTTTTAAGGTCAAGGTCGTTGGTAGGCTCATCGAGAATTAATAAATCAGGATTTCCGAAAAGGGCTTGGGCTAATAATACACGGACCTTTAATGCACCTTCCATGTCTTTCATTAAGGTGTAGTGTTGGTCAGGACCAATTCCCAAACCAGAAAGTAGGGTGGAGGCATCATTTTCAGCGTTCCATCCGTCCATTTCCTCAAACTTTAACTCAAGGTCTGCCGCTTTGTTTCCGTCCGCTTCACTAAAGTCTGGCTTCATATAAAGCGCATCCTTTTCTTGCATTAGGTCCCACAGCGGTTTGTTACCTTGAATAACCGTATTCAGAACGGTTTCTTCATCAAAGGCAAAGTGATCTTGGCTTAAAACGCTCATTCGCTTTCCAGGCTCAAGACTTATATGTCCGCTATTCGGGCTTACTTCACCACTTAATATTTTTAAGAAAGTAGACTTACCCGCCCCATTGGCACCAATAAGACCATAACATCTCTCTCCGTGAAATTTAATATTTACCTCTTCAAATAAGACACGTTTGCCAAACTGAAGCGTTACGTTAGAAGCCGTTAACATAATTTATCCCTTTACTTTTTGAGGGTGCAAAAGTAATCTAAAATTTGCGGCTATCCTATCAAATCGAGGCTAATCAATTCTAAGTGCATCTGGAATCATGGAAGTCAAAAATAACCTCTTAAATTATTGATTTACAGAAGTGCGGATAGCCTAGGTTATTTAATTTTACCCGCTATATTTGAGAAGCTAATCAACAATCTTATGGCTTTGTTTTCAAATCAATCAGCCTTTAAACAATTCAAAAAACGATATCCTTCTTATGTGAAATCTCTTGTCTTAGATGGACTTCGCAAGAAAGAATACGGTTGGTTGAATGTATGCCAAAAGACAACTTCTGGAATGGTTATTTGGTCTATTACAGATTGAGTAGACTCACCCGCAGAAGGAAGCCATACCACAGCCTCTTTTATCTTCCCGGAAGGGACAGGTTTCATATAATATAGCTCTGTGCTATTGCTGTCATTTACCTAAAGGTATGCAGGGTCTTCAAAGGGGATTGCCACCTTTTCAAAAGATTGAGCAGGTAGCGTTAGATAAAATAAGACCGCCACCAAGGCAAAAGAAAACTTCATGATAATACGAGAATTGATTTCTTGACAAGGTAATAGATGCGCCAAAAAATTAAGTAGAAACCCCTGTTAATGTATTCCTAAAAACCTAAATAAAAGCTCTTTGTGGATTTGAATTCAGGAAAAGGCCTTGATTTATTAAAGCCCTAAGCAATTTTCTGATCGGTAAAACACCGTGGTCTCATCGAGAAGAAGTCCGCCGGGTTTAAGTCCACTAAACGAAAGTTTTTTAAACCCGTTATTGCGGTAAAAGTCAATTGCTTCGCAATATTTTTCACGGAATGAATCGTCGAGAATCACCACTCCACTAGGGGTAAGGTGTTTGATGGCTTCTAGGGCGCATTGTACTCTTTCTCTACCATCAACAATGACGATGTCATATTTTTTGTCCGGTTGATGTGTTTTTATTTTTTCTATATACTCCTTAGAAACCTCCTGATAAAGTACTTCAGAGTTTTTAAACGGAGCCAGCTTTTCGGTTACCAGATTGTACCATTCACGGTCAAACTCCACGGAAGTGATAGAATGTACCCTTTTTGCAAAAAAACGTGTTGAAGAACCAGAGCCATATTCAAAAACCTCCAGTTTGTCAGTCAAGCGTTCTTTGAGAAAATCAATAAAAGGGTAGGGCATCCACGGCAAATCTTCTTGGGTAGTATCGGTTAGGCTTCCCGAAATTTTTGATTGAATAAATCCTGTTTTTACTAAATAAGACTCTGGATAGTTAGCCAATTTTATTCCCCAATAAATTTTTTTTAGTGAGGTTGGGGTGATTGATTTTAGAAGGTTTTTAATTCCCATGAGAAGAGGTCAGTAAATAAAAAATTGATTGTCAATTAAAATATACAATAGGTTAGAGGAAAACCCCTTCGCCAAATTAACAATATTAAAATGACTTAAGGTTTAATTTATACTCATTAGCATAAAAAAATACCTAAAACCATATTGGAATTTTGATACTATTGCATTTCTAAAGATTTCTAATTTTAATAAAATAGCGGAGAGGTCATGAATAACAGCCCAAGTTTTTCTCAAAAATTTTGTGGATTATTTTGATAGGGTAAAATAAAAGGTAGATCCTTTGCCTTCTACTGAATCCAGCCATATTTCACCATTGTGCAATTCTACCACTTTTTTGCAATAGGCTAGACCTATTCCGGTTCCGGAGTATTTGTCACGTGAGTGCAGCCTTTGAAAAACCTCGAATATTTTTTCAAATTGGTCTTCGGGAATTCCGATTCCATTATCGGTAACCGAAAACTTAAATTGGTCGCTTTCTTCTTCGAAGTCTATAGTAATAATCGGCAGCGTTTTTTCATCAATATATTTAATTCCATTAATAATTAAATTTTGAAAGAGTATTTTTAAATCAGTTTCGAATGCCGTTATTTTTAATGGTTTTCCAATATAGTTTATGGTTGCTTGACTTTTTTCAATAATATCCGATAAATCGGTTTTTAGGTTTTCGATCAATTGGACGACATCCACTTGAGTTTTTTCTTTATCACTTCCAATTCTTGAGTATTCTAGCAATGAAATGATAAACTCCTTCATTCTATTGGCTGAAGTTTTTATTACCTCAATACTTTTTTGTCCTACCTCACCTAATTTATCTTGTTCGATTTCTAATAAATTCGAGAAAGAAATAATAGTGTTTAAGGGTTCTTGTAAATCGTGTGATGTAATATAACTGAACTGTTCAAGCTCTGCATTCTTATTGGAAAGCATTTTATTTAAGCTTGAGAGTTTTTGACTAATTTCTTTTTCTATTCTATAATTAATGGCAGAAGTAATATTATTATGAGCACCTAGCATTCTTATGGGTTTCCCCTTTTTGTCCCTTATTACCAGGCCACGACAACGAATATAAACGGTGGAACCATTTTTATGTTTATATCGTATTATTTGGTCATACGGAGGTTGTGTTACGTCCGAAAGAATACTATTGATCTTTTCGACGGCTAACTTGAAATCCTCTTGGTTAATAATACCTTGCCAAGCAGAGGCTTTGTGCGGCATTTCATCGGGGTTGTAGCCTAATTCTGTCCAAAATTTTTCACTCATCCATTCGTTATCCGGATTTTCTAAATCCCAATACCAAATACCATCCAGTGATCCCTTTTGAATAAAATCAAATATTTCACCATCTTTTTTTACTAAATCATAAATTTCTTGTTTTAAGTAATGCTCCATTTATTTATGTTTTTCATTTTCAATTGTTATCAACTTTTTACCTAAATCTTTTATTGAGATTTTATTTTGTAATATTTCTAATCATTCCCCTAAAAATAAAGCCATGAAACGGTAATACTGCGTACCAATAGAGTCTTCCTAATAACCCCAAAGGTCTAAAAGTGGCAATTTGTTCAAGTTGATCATCTGATACCTTAAACTCTAGCCATGCTTCTCCAGGTAATTTCATTTCCGCAAATAAAAGTAAACGTCCTTCCGATTTATCTGCGAACAAAACTCGCCAAAAATCTACCGCATCCCCTGGCTTAATATTATTAATATTGGTTCTTCCTCTTCTCAATCCCACTCCTCCAAACAACTTGTCAATAAATCCTCTCAACTTCCATAACCAATTCCCATAATACCAACCTGTTTCTCCACCAATACTCCAAATCTTCTTTAAACATAATTCTTTGTCTTCAAATCTTCTTTTCCGCTTATCAGTAAAACAGCCATAAGTAGGAACTTTAATGAAATTTGAAACATTGAAATTGACTCCGCTGCTGACGTATGAATCTTTCCAGCTTGAA
Source organism: uncultured Schleiferiaceae bacterium (assembly GCA_965661055.1). Classification (GTDB taxonomy): domain Bacteria; phylum Bacteroidota; class Bacteroidia; order Flavobacteriales; family Schleiferiaceae; genus CBFHSF01. The sequence continues at coordinate 19,364 of CBFICS010000022.1, forward strand.
ATAATTTCATTATTTTCTATTCTTGCAAAGGCCTTTTTCAAAGCTTGCGAATAACCCATAGGTTTAATTCCCAAAATTGAGTTTAGGTTATTGTCCCGGCAAACGACTTCAATCTTCATACTATCAACCAGTGAAACTGCAAGTTTGTAAGAGGTAGAGGTTACGAAAAACAACCAATACGATGATAGTTTTGGAGTCATTACAGGGGCAATAATAATCGTACGTTTTAGATTTCTATATTTGGCGAAACCTAGCAACATTTCTTTATAGGTAAGTACATCAGGACCCCCGATGTCAAAACTTTGATTATAAGTTTTCTCGTGAAATAATGAATGGGTCAAGAAAAAGATAACATCAGATATTCCTATGGGTTGACATTTTGTTTTCACCCATTTTGGGGTAATCATAAAAGGTAGCTTTTCTGCCAAATCTCTTATGATTTCAAAAGAGGCGCTACCTGAACCAATAATGATTCCAGCTCTTAGGGTTGTAAAGTTAAAGTTTCCTTTTGCTAATACAGATTCAACATTTTTTCTTGAACTCAAGTGCTCAGAAAGTTCAGGTTGGTTTACAATTCCACTAAGGTATATTACATGCTTAATATTTGAACCTTCAAGGGATTTTTTAAAATTGACTGCAGAGAGATGTTCTAGAGATTTGTAGTCTGTTGAGGATGACATGGAATGAATCAAGTAATACGCTCCATCAATATCTTTTGGGACTCGATTAAGCGTTTTTTCATCAAGAAAATCAACTTCAATTACAGAGACCTTTTTTTTTATTGATTCTGGGGGGTTAAACCTTGCAGAATCGCGAACGCAGCAAATTACATCATGGCCTGCTTCAACTAAGACA
>CBFICS010000023.1:0-19671 GCA_965661055.1 uncultured Schleiferiaceae bacterium
GGGTAAAAAAGTATTATTAGTCGAAGATAATTTGATGAACATTCACATTTCTAAAAGGTATTTAGAAAAATGGAATACAGATTATGTCATTGCTGAATCTGGAGAATCAGCCATAAACTTTGCCATTGAAACCGAATTTGATGTTATTTTGATGGACCTACAGCTTCCTGGAGTTGATGGGCTTGAAGCATTAAAAATCATAAGACAAAAGGGCATTAAATCGCCAGCGCTTTTATTGACGGCAACCACAAATTTTGTGAAACCAAAAAACTATTCAAGTTTAGAAATTAAAGGCATTGTATTTAAGCCTTTTCTACCGAGTGATTTGTATGAAAAAATAGTCACTGCCACAGCAGAATAAAAAAAAGCTAGAGACTTCTCTAGCTTTTTTTTGCTTTTATTTAGGTTATTGAACCGTAAACCTAACGGTTTGAACAAAGTCTCCACGTTGAATGGAGAACAAATATATTCCTGAAGTCAAAGATTTGGTGTCAATATTTAATTCACCATTTTCAACTCCTTCGCTAGATTGCTCCATAATTTTCCTCCCCGAAAGGTCACTAACAGAGTAAGTAAAAAATCCTTCTGGAATTCCATTAATACTTATTTGATCAGTCGCAGGATTTGGGAAAAGTAATAATGGATGTGCTTTCTCATATTCAGTCATAGAAATCTCTGAACCTACTGTAAAATAGTAGCGATATTCTGTCCCAAAGTCTGAAGGAAGGTATTTACTGTAAAATCCACCAGATCTAAACTGCAAATATCCTGACCCATCATTATTTGCCCACCAAGAAAGGCCATTTTTACTTCTATCTTGTAAGTGAAGAAGGTAACCTCCTACTGGTAAATCAAGGGTATCTGAATAAAGGGTATTTACACCTAGGTTATCTCTACTGATCAATGCATCACCATTTGAGTTATAGAGCACCCAGTGGGTATCATTACTAGCTGAATTGGTTTTGGTATTGATAATAAAAGAGCTAGGCACAACATCTGGCGTTCCAATGATGCTCGTTTTATTGTTATTGTAAGCCACTTCATCAGTTTGCCCGTTGGCAGAAATCAAGTGCACTTCAAATTGACGAGACGGCCCCATGGCCCCAAAGTCATCAAACTGATCTAACGGTAAGTAAACTCTGGTTCTTTCACCATACGCAAGGCCACCGCTCCAAGTATAGGTTCTTACGGGTCCACCTGTTACGCCATACTCAATTTCAACTTGAGTTAACAAATTCTCTCCTTGGTTACTAATTTCAATAATCCCTTCTATGGTGTTAGGATTATACCTATTGAATCGGTAATCTGTTGAAGGCGCAACTATTTCTTCAAGGGCAACATCATTAGAAATGTTAAATCCTGAATACTGAACTAGACTGGCGTCTAACGTATAGGTTGCCGGAGTTTCGCCTGGAGGTACGGTATAGTTATAGACCTCAACATCAAAATCTACCTCAATGGTTGAACCATTAAAGGAGGTTAGATGAGTTTCATAGATTTTAGCATCCAGACCTGGACACCAGTTTGCTCTGTCGTACAACCAAGTTCCCCCTTGAGGGTAAATAGGGTTTAATCCACAGTCATCTCTCCACATATTTCTTTGATCTATCAAACTGTTGTCTACATAGAGTAAGTAATCTTTTTGGCAGAATTCAGCACAGTTTAATGAATTCACAAACCCGTGTCCTGTTGGGGTAAAACGTATTTTACCAGAAACAGCATTAGGATTTACATCAAAGGTTTTGGCAGGCACTTTTTGGTTGTTAAAGACTGTTGGATCTGTATAAACAAAGCTGCCATTGATATAACTTTCTATTGATAAAATATCTCTTGCGGGGGTCCCTTCAATAAAGGCAAATGATACCGTTGCACTAAACCCAGAGCTCCATCCACTATAGTTCGCCTCCATAGCAATGGTGTCTTTTAACAAGTGGACGAAGTCAGTTACGTCAAAAACGTGAACCATTTCCCAGTTATTGTTAAATCCATTGGTAGAGTTTGCCATATATCCACCGTAAGGTGTAATTACCCTTCCCAACTCAAACCTTTCATTAATTTCATAAACATTCCATGTAGTATCTATATCTAATGGACTGGTTGAAAGGGTATCAATAGAGGCAATGCTACTATCCATTACCCCCGTAGGATTTAAAAATCGGATGGACGTTGTATAATCCCAATCAGAACAACCTCCTGAGGCACAGCCCATGGTGTAGTACATATAAACTCGGTGGTAACTAGCAGTTCCATCTGGAAAAACAGCAGTATCTCTGTAGGTTCCATTCCAAACCATATCAGTGTTATTAAATGAATTAACCCATGTAGTGTCTCCTGGGCCAGCGATGGCTGCTATTGACACACATAACACAATGATGGAAAGTAGGTTTTTAATCATAGGTATTAATCTTTTCTATTAAGAACAGTAAAAATAAAGGTCTATCTTTAGTTGAACAATAATTGGTATAGAATTGTGAAAATACTAAAATTTATCTGCACCCTAACTCTTTTCCTTTCGATTCAGCAGGCCAGAGGACAAGCTGCCTTATTGGTTTTGATCTTTGTTTCCACATTGACAATGTAGCCGCAGGTAAACCTTTAGACATAAGGTTTCGGGCTAGCAAGGGCTTCACTCCATTTATTAACAACCAATTTATTTCGAATACAACAGAAACCTATTTTAAATGAATCTTAAGCATCCCTTTTTTAAAACATGAGAAATAAAATATTTTTAGTTCTTTTTATCGTTCCATTTTTTTCCAAAGGCCAAGAAATTGTAGAAACAGATAGGTCGCCTTATAAAAACACCTTAAAATGGAACCTTACACCCATAGCGATAGGCGGTTTTAAAAATATTGTATTCAGTTACGAACGCTTACTTCCTCGCAATAACAGTTTTTCAATAAGTAGTGGATTTTTGAGTTTTCCGGAATTTGGAAGCAATAGCTCTGGTATTTTCAGGAATATTGAAAGGACAAAAAGCACTGGGTTTACCTTTTCAGGGGATTATAGGTTTTACTTAAACCGCAATAAATTTGATGCCCCAGATGGAATTTACTGGGGACCCTTTTTTAACTTTTATAACTACAATACAGATTTTAAAGCTGATTACTACGAAAGTGGTGTTTACCAGGCATCTGGAGAAATGGAAACGAACATTAACGTAGCCTTTGTGGGGGTTCAACTGGGATATCAATTTGTCTTTAAAGAAAGGTATACGGTAGACTTAATTCTTTTTGGACCCGCTTTAGGAATGTATAACGCAAGCTTTAAAGCCAGTGGTGATATTGTGCCTCAAGAGGAACTTCAAGAAATTATTGATTTTTTAAAAGAGCGGTATCCGGTAGTACGAGATCTAACCAACACAGGAAGTACTGATGGGGCTGGAACTTCATGGGGAGCTGGTTTTAGATATGCCATAAAAATCGGATATAGATTCTAAAAAAAAGCCCAGTCAAAATGACTGGGCTTTTTTAATAATATCCTTTAGATTTTACAAAGTCTTTTTCACTTCAACTTGTTCAAATCCTTCTATAATATCTCCTACTTTAATATCGTTAAAGTTATTGATGTTAAGTCCACAGTCGTAACCCTTAGACACTTCTTTAACGTCATCTTTAAATCTCTTAAGAGATCCTAAGTTACCTGTGTAAATCACTACGCCATCTCTAATAAGTCTAACCGAACTATTTCTCTTAATGGTTCCGTCCATAACCATACATCCGGCAATGGTACCCACTTTAGAAATCTTAAAGGTTTCACGAACTTCTAAAGTACAGGTTACTACCTCCTTAACATCAGGAGAAAGCATACCCTCCATGGCATCTTTGATTTCGTTTATAGCATCATAGATAATGCTATATAGTCTAACATCCACTTCTTCTTTTTCTGCGAGCTTTCTCGCGGCGCCTGAAGGTCTAACTTGGAAACCAACAATAATAGCATCAGAAGCTGCTGCAAGAAGAATATCTCCTTCAGAAATTTGACCAACCGCCTTGTGAATAATGTTCACTTGAATTTCTTCGGTAGACAGCTTTTGAAGTGAGTCAGAAAGTGCTTCCACAGAACCATCAACATCCCCTTTAAGAACAATGTTTAACTCTTGGAAGTCACCAATTGCCAAACGACGACCAATTTCTTCAAGAGTTAGGTTTTTCTGAGTTCTTACACTTTGCTCACGTTGCAACTGCATTCTTCTTTGAGCTATTTGCTTTGCTTCACGCTCGTCATCCATAATCAAGAAAGTATCACCCGCTTGAGGTGCTCCGTCAAGACCCAATAGAATAACTGGTGTTGAAGGACCTGCTTCTTCTAAGCGATGGCCTCTTTCATCAAGCATAGCTCTTACTTTACCCGAATACTGGCCTGCTAGTACATAGTCACCAACTTTCAATGTTCCGTTTTGAACAAGAATAGTTGACAAATATCCACGACCCTTATCAAGAGAAGCTTCAATAACAGTACCGCTAGAATTTCTATTTGGGTTTGCTTTAAGGTCAAGCATTTCTGCTTCTAAAAGAACTTTTTCAAGGAGTTCCTTAACCCCAAGACCAGATTTAGCAGATACTTCTTGTGATTGAACTTTTCCACCCCAATCTTCAAGTAATAAATTCATACCTGCAAGTTGCTCTCTAATCTTGTCAGAGTTAGCTCCTGGCTTATCAATTTTATTTAATGCGAATACAATCGGCACCCCTGCAGCTTGCGCGTGAGAGATTGCCTCTTTAGTTTGAGGCATCACCGCATCGTCAGCAGCAATTACGATAATCGCTACGTCTGTTACTTGAGCACCTCTAGCACGCATAGCGGTAAACGCTTCGTGACCAGGGGTATCAAGGAAGGTGATTTTTGACCCATTGTCCATTGTTACCGAATAGGCACCAATGTGCTGAGTAATTCCTCCTGCTTCACCCGCAATAACATTTGCTTTACGAATGTAGTCAAGTAATGAAGTTTTACCGTGGTCAACGTGACCCATTACGGTAATGATGGGTGCTCTTGGCTCTAGGTCTTCTGGTGCATCCTCTTCTTCTTCAATTGCTTCTGTAACATCTGACCCCACAAATTCAACTGAGTAACCAAACTCTTCAGCAACAATTGTCAAGGTTTCACCATCTAGTCTTTGGTTCATGGTTACCATGATACCAAGCATCATTAAAGAACCAATAACCTTATTAACAGGAACGTCCATCATGTTTGCTAAATCGGTAACGGTTACAAACTCCGCTACTTTTAGCACCATAGATTCTTCTTCTCGACGCATTTCATCCATGGCCGATTGCTCACGTCTTTCTTCACGCTTTGCTCTACGAAGTTTAGAACCTTTAGACTTCTTGTTTCCTCCGGTTAACTTTTCTAGGGTTTCCTTAATTTGCTTTTGTACTTCCTCTTCAGTTAGCTCGCGTTTAGGAGCTGGTACAGGACGTCCGCCGCGTTTTCCACCCTTATTTCTGTTGTCTGGTCTTCCTTCTGGGGCTCCGCCAACTTGAGGTTTATTAGTACCATCTTTTGAAATTCTTTTACGTTTTCGCTTTTTCTTATCAGCATCAGAAGGCTCATTAGAAGAGGCAACCTTTTTCTTGGGCTTGTTAAATTGACTAAGGTCAATTTTTTCACCCGTTAATCTTGGTCCTGAAAGCTTAGCGTATTTGGTCTCAATTTTTGAGTCCTTTTCAACACCTGTTTTTTCTGCAGGAGCTTCTTTAGCCTCTTCAGCTTTTGGAGCTACCTTTTCAGCTACCGGATCAGCAGCCTTTGGAGCTTCTTTAGGTTCTGGTTTTGCTTCTTTCTTCGGATCTTCTTTCTTAGCAGCAGGCTTAGCTTTCTTAGGTTGCTCTAATTCAATTTTACCTTGAATTTTCAATCCTGAAAGGCCTTTTGATTTTGCGCGAATAACACTGTCAGAAGAATCCGCTTTAGCAGCCGTTTCTTCAACAACCTCAGCAGCAGGTTTTTCTACTTTCTTTGGCTCTGGTTTTTTCGGCTCCTCTTTAGCTTCAACCTTTGGAGCTTTTATCTTTTCTTGCTTTGCTTCTTCTGCAGGAATTTCAGCCTTTGCAGGCTCAGCTTCCACTTTCTCAGCTTTGGTCTGTTCTGCAGTTTTTGGACTTGCCTCTGGCTCTTTAGCTACAGGCTCTTCTTTTTCTTTTGCAACCACTGGCTCAGGCTTAGCCTCAGGTTGTTTTTCTTCTACCGGTTCTACTGCCTTAGGTTCTGGAGCCTTCTCCTCAGCTTTTTCAACGGGCTTTTCTTCTGCCGTTGGAGCTTCCTCAGCTTTTGCAGCTTCTTCAATCTCCTCAGGAGTACGTTTTGCCTCCTTTTCAGCACGCATCTGTTCTTTTTCTTCGCGAACCTTTTGGCTCACTTGCTCAGATGCCTCTTTTTTAGACTTATCTGCCTGGAATTCACCCACAAGAATATCATACTGAGCCTGATTCAGTTTGGTATTCGGGCTTTTCTCTATGTCTTCACCTTTAGACGCTAACGTCTCAACGGCTCTGTCAAGAGAGATGTTTAATTCCTTTAGGACTTTGTTTATTCGGATGGCGGTACTCATGCGCAGTTTTTGCGGTGTTTTATCAAATATTCTTCAAAGTTAGTCTTCAAACTCTGATTTCAAAATAGATTGTACATCTCTTATAGTTTCTTCTTCAAGATCTGTACGATTTACAAGTTCTTCTAATGACAGTTCAAGAACAGATCTAGCAGTATCACAACCAATGGCTTTGAACTCTGCAATGATCCAATCTTCTATTTCGTCAGCAAACTCTGTTAACTCAACATCTTCATCAACATCTTCATCTCTGTAGACGTCAATTTCATACCCAGTTAATTTTCCCGCTAGACGGATGTTATGCCCTCCTTTACCAATGGCCAAAGAAACTTGGTCTGGCTTTAAGAAAACATCTACTCTACCATCTTCTTCATTGATTGTCATGCTAGTAATTCTAGCTGGACTCAATGCTCTAGAGATAAATAATTGAGTATTGGTAGTATAATTAATCACGTCAATGTTTTCGTTTCTCAACTCTCTAACAATTCCGTGAATTCTAGATCCTTTCATTCCGACACAAGCACCTACTGGATCAATACGATCATCGTAAGATTCAACAGCTACTTTAGCCTTTTCTCCAGGAACTCTAACACTTTTCTTAATTACAATAATTCCGTCAAATACTTCTGGAATTTCTTGTTCAAATAATTTTTCAAGGAATCTTTCATCGGTTCTAGATAGAATAACAATAGGTTTGTTTCCTTTAAAATCTACACGTTTCACAACCGCTCTAACCGTATCTCCCTTTCTAAAGAAATCTTTTTCAGGAATCATTTGGTCTTTCGGAAGGATCAATTCATTAGACTCATCATCGTAAATGATGATTTCGCGGTGACGAATGTGGTGAACTTCACCAGCAATCAACTCACCCTCCATGTCTTTGTACTGCTTGAACAACTCAGCGTTGTCATGCTCTTGAATTCTGCTAACAAGGTTTTGACGGAAAGCCAATACAAACCTTCTACCTAGGTCAATAATCTTTACTTCCTCCGAAACCTCTTCACCAATCTCAAAATCTGGCTCAATTTTTAAAGCCTCTTTAAGTTCAATTTCCGTGTTGTCATCTTCAACTTCTCCGTCAGCAACAATGATTCTGTTTCTCCAAATCTCCATATCCCCTTTGTCCGGGTTTACAATGATATCGAAGTTTTCATCATCGCCATACTTCTTGCGAAGTTGATTTCTAAAGGCTTCTTCAATAAAAGCCATTAGGGTTACCCTATCAATATTCTTTTCGTCTTTAAACTCCGAAAAAGATTCAATGATGGCTTGATTCTCCATGTGGGCTATAATTAAAATACAATTTCTACAAAAGTTTCACTAATATCATCCATTGAAAGGGTCAAGGTCTCCTCTTTGGTAACTTTTCCTTTACCAACTTCTTTAGGAACACGAACCTTTCTCCACAATTCAATTTCTTCCTCAGTAGCTGAAATGAGTTTCCCCTTTTCAACAGAACCGTCCTTTAAGTTCACCTTAACGGATCTACCTACGTTTTTCAAATATTGACGAAACACTGAAAAGGGTTTTTCTAGACCAGGCGACGAAACTTCAAGAGAATAATCGTGCTCTTCGCCCAATTCATTCTCTATCGTTCTGCTTATCATTTTCAGTGACTGCAAGTTAATACCTTCATCGCCGTCAGCCAAAACCTTGATATGCAGATCCGTACTGACAGTGAATTCGATTAGAAAGGCATTGTATTCTTCTAATGCCGCACTTACTATCTCTTCAATCTTTTTATTATCCATAGGGCTAATAAAAGAGGGGACCCTAGTCCCCTCTCTGTTTCACTTCTTAAATTCTTTGCAAATATACATCAAAATAATTGGAAGTCAAGTCCCTACTTAAATCGTTTCTTAATACTTCAATTCTTTTACTCCTTGAGTTGCTGATTTTGATATTTTCACAATGCCCGCTGGCAAATTCATTTCGTCTGCTTTGGGATCAATAATTGAAATTCTACAGGTTGACTTTACAAAATCAACCAGTTGCGCGGCTGGATAAACCAGCAAGGAGGTGCCAACAATCAACAAATGGTCTGCTTTCTTTACCCAAACAATCGCTTCATCCATCATAGGTACGGGCTCTCCAAACCAGACTACATGGGGTCTTAATTGATGGCCATCGGGACCTAGATCTCCTAAAACCAATTCTGAACTTTCTAGGGGTACAATTAAGTTATGGTTCTTTTCAGATTTTGCCTTGCGCAACTCTCCATGTAAATGAAGCACCCGGGTTGAGCCACCTCGCTCATGCAAATCATCAACGTTTTGGGTTATTACCACCACCTCATATCGCGTTTCTAATTCTGCTAAATAAAAATGAGCTTCATTGGGTTCACATTCAAGAAGTTGGCGTCTTCTTTGGTTGTAAAATTCTAAAACCAACTCAGGATTTTTTCTCCAAGCCTCGGGAGTCGCTACTTGATAAACGTCGTACCCTTCCCACAAACCTCCGCTGTCTCTAAAGGTAGAAAGACCACTTTCTGCGCTTATTCCGGCTCCTGATAAAACCACTATCTTTTCCATTCTTCCACTTTCGTGGGAAGGTAAAAATGATTTTCTAAAGAGAAATTAGGAAATCCCGAATTTTAAAATCCCGTGCAATCTTTACACAAATCTACCTCTGACTTTTTCCCTACCATTAACTTTCTCAGCATTTCAATACGGTTGCTATCCATGTAAATGTCATAAAGGTCTTTGGAAAGGATATTGCCAATGACTCCATCCCCATTGAGGTCGTTGCAACAAACGGTTACGCCTCCGTCGGGCAAAACAACCAATTGATCCATCAGCATATCACACCCAACTTTTTCTATTGCATTTGCTTTTTCTCCAATGTCAACCTGTCCGCCCCAATCGTGCAACCTTCGATATTCCATTTGGTCAAGCAAATTGGTGACCTCAACAAACTCAGGATGCATCCAACGGTTTGACAACTCATTAGGTTGTGGAATAATAGTTATTCCAAAGGTTTTAAGTGGCAATTTCTTGTCACGAACCAATTCAATAAAATCTTCTACATTCTTCTTAAACTTGGGCCATTTTGCATTTACCCTTAAGGTCTCAAAAGACTCGGGTGTCCCACCATCTAGGCTAAAACCCACCTGATCTAGTACATTCAGGTCTAAGATTGAATTGGCCAATTCTCTTCGCAGCAGCATTCCATTGGTCAAAAGTATCACCTCAGGAAATCTCATTCCACTTTGTATGCACCTCTGCTTAAACTCGGCAATGACCTCAAATAACTCTAAGCGCTTGGGATGCATTAAGGTCTCTCCACCGTTGTGAAGATTGATTCTTTTAACACCAGAAAATCTTTGGTCAGAAATCAGTTGATTCAAAAGTCGTTGAAGAACTTCAACAGTCATATAAGTCTTTGGGGCTGTATGATCTAAGGCACAAAAGCTGCACCTCAAATTACAAGAAGAAGAAAACTCTATATTTATTTCGCATGTGGAGGCTTTTGCAACTCCTAGGTGGTAATATTTAAAGTATCTAGCTGCGTACCTATATCCTTGCGCTTTTTTTAAAGCGTTAAATACCAGTGGAGAGTCTGCAGTTTTATTCTTAATCCAACGTTTTACATTTCCATTCATAGGAAACAAAAGTGGATGAATACCTCCGATAAAAAAATGAGATTTGTCAGTCAATAAGACTAAAACTAAATGTTTTCAGGACCAAAACCCAATTTTTCACGAAGTCTATGAGTAACCTCTTGTGCAACTACTCTAGCCTTTTGCGCTCCAATTTGAAGTGCGTCCTCAATGGCCTTTGGATTTTTCATGTATTCGTCAAAGCGAGCTCTTGGTTCTTCAAAAACTTCTAAAAGTGTATTCAATAACTCGGTTTTTGCATGACCATATCCGTAACCACCAGCACGATATTTAGCTTCCATTTCTTCTACTTTTTCAGGGCTAGCAACCAGTTTGTATAAGGTTACTACATTACAAGTGTCTGGGTCTTTTGAATCTTCAAGCGCCGCACTATCTGTAACAATAGACATCACTTGCTTTTTCAACTGTTTAACAGGTAAGAAAACATCAATAACATTTCCATAAGACTTAGACATTTTTTGACCGTCGGTACCGGGAACCGTCATCACCTCTTCAGAAATCTGAGCTTCTGGAGAAACTAAAATATCCTCTTGAAAGTGATGGTTAACCGCACCACAAATATCTCTTGTCATTTCTAGGTGCTGACGTTGGTCCTTCCCTACCGGAACAACATTGGCGTCATACATTAGAATATCTGCCGCCATCAAAACTGGGTAGTCAAAAAGCCCAGCATTTACATCGGCTAATTTCTCAGACTTATCTTTAAAACTATGAGCATTGGCCAACATAGGGTACGGTGTAAAGCAATTTAAGTACCAAGTAAACTCGGCCACTTCAGGTACATCAGACTGGCGGTAAAAAACGGTTTTTTCTGGATCAAGTCCACAGGCAAGCCATACAGCAGCAGTAGCTCTTACATTCTCACGACGGGTAGCCGCATCTTTTACGGTGGTTAAAGAATGTAAATCTGCAATAAACAAAAAGGACTCATTCCCTTCCTTTTTACTGAGTTCAATAGCGGGTAATATAGCACCTAGCATATTACCTAAATGTTGTCTCCCCGACGATTGAATGCCTGTTAAAATGCGCATTTATAGAATCTTTTATATGCAACAAAGGTACTATTGAAAATGAAAAGTGAGGCTATAGAGAAGTTATTTCTTCAATTGAATTTTCATGTCAACCTCAACGAAGTAAGGGGTTCCGTCGGGTTTCATTTTATACCTAGTCACCCAGACTTGTTTTGTTTGGGTATTGGTCAAAACAAACCAATCATGAATTTCGCCATCATTTCTTTCTACATGAAGCGTATCTTGATGAGGAATACTGTAAACACCTCGGCCATTTTCATCCACATTCCCTGAAAAGTTCAACCCCGACCCAAATTCTATTTGCGCCAAAAAGGCCAGTTGATAATTCACAGAATCAGTATGAGTAAAATTAAAACCACCCTCTACCAATTCACCTTGACCTTGCAAGGGTAAAACCACCGTACTGTCCCAAGGACTAGGAGACTCTCCTGAATACTGAACAGACTCTAACTCCCAAGAACCTTGAATGTTATCTTCAAGTTTTCCGTTAGATGTTTTCTTTGTGATTTCATCTTTACACGAAACGGTAAAAACGGTTAGTACAGCAAATAATGCCAAAAAAGGTAAAGTAATCTTATTCATAGTTCTCAAATATAGCTAAAATCTAAAGATCGCGAACACTAAAGACGGTTGTTGGAGGCGTCACATCTCTTTGACAAATTGCATGAAGAACTTTTGCAATCTCAGTGGCAGGGGTCAACTCACCATTATTGTGATAACCGATAAACTTATCTACAAGCTTAAACTGATTCTTTGGGAAGCTTCTTATTTCACCTTGCATTTTAGTATCAACAACTCCTGGTGCCATTGAATAGAACGTTGTATTTGGGTACTCAATTTCTGCTACCTGTGTAGCTAAATCTAATGCAGCTTTTGAACTGCAATAGGCTGTCCAACATTCTACCGGATATTTTCCTGCCCCCGAACTAATATTAATTACCATTTGGGGAGAGTTGCCTTGAGTTAAGAACAACCTCATAAGGTATACGGGTGCCACCACGTTTAGATTCAGCAAACGTGAGTATTGTTCAGGCTCAATGGTTTCTAAAGAACCCACCGGACCCAACGACCCTGCGTTATTGATCAAGAAACACCTATTATCTTTTAAATACTCTTCAAGTGAAAGTTTTTCTAATTCTACAATATTAGAAAGGTCTGCAGGTATGTGAATAAATCTAGGATGATGTATGCCGTTAGAACGAGAAACACCCAGCACTAGGTGTTGGGTGTTCTCAAGAATATATTCTGCAAAAGCTTTGCCAATACCTGATGAAGATCCGGTTACAACGTAAACATTCATTAAGAATTGATTTCAATGAATCGGTCAATATCATGTCTCTTTCCAAAAACTACAATCACATCTTCTTCCATTACAAGAGAGTCAACATTTGGAACCCCAGCAATGTGGTAGGTACCTTCTGTCTTTCTCAATAAGGTAACGAGATTAAGATTGTATTTTTCTCTCAACCCAATGTCGCCAAGAGTTCTATCTTTCAACGTCTTCGGCGCTCTAATTTCGATAATCTCATAGGTGTCTGGAAGGGTTAAGCACATCAAAACTCCAGGATTTAGAAGCTGTTCTGCCATGTTTGCAGAAACCTCATCTTCTGGTGACAAGACTTCTTTAATTCCCATTTTTTCAAGAATCCTTCTTTGAGTCTTTCCTTGAGCTCTACCAATGATTCTTTCAACACCTAATTCTTGCAATTGAAAACAAGTTAGCAAGAGATCTTGAAAGTTTGCACCTATAGACACGACGACTGCATTCATCTTGTGAATGTTTTGTGCTTCCAAGGCCTTTTTATCTGTAGAGTCTAGAGTGACGGCATAGGCAACGTCCTCTTTGATCGACTCTACTTTTTCTTCGTCAATATCAATAGCGATAACTTCCGCTCCTTTTTCAGAAAGCTTTCTCGCAATGGCTGAACCAAATTGACCAAGGCCAATAACGGCGTATTTTGTTGATGGCATAATTATAATTTATCTAGTGCCTGTGTTAAATCGGCAATCAAGTCTTTAGAATCTTCTAGTCCAACGCTTAAGCGAATCAGGGAGTCTACAACCCCTGTTTTTCTCCTTTCCTCTAGAGGAATTGAAGCATGAGTCATTGTAGCTGGGTGTCCACAAAGTGATTCTACGCCTCCTAAAGATTCTGCTAAGGTAATTACATTCAGCGAAGAAATCACCTTAAACGCATCTTCCATTTTATCACCCTTAACCGTAAAAGAAACCATTCCTCCGTAGTTTCTCATTTGCTTTTTCGCAACTTCATGATTGGGATGATGAGTAAATCCCGGCCAATATACTTTATCAATTTTGGGATGTTGATTCAAAAAGTGAGCTACGGCTTCACCGTTTTGACAATGTCTATCCATTCTTACATGCAAGGTTTTAATACCTCTTAAAACTAAAAAACTATCCATTGGGCCACAGATGGCTCCGGAACTATTTTGAATAAAGTAAAGCTTTTCTGCTAGGGTTTTATCGTTCACTACAAGGCCTCCCAAAACCACATCTGAATGACCTCCTAAGTATTTTGTAGCTGAGTGCAAAACAATGTCAGCACCCAAATCCAGAGGGGTTTGTAAATAAGGTGTAGCAAATGTATTGTCTACCGCAACCCATACTTCATGCTTCTTGGCCAAGGCACAAACTTTCTCTATGTCAATTATGCTCAACATAGGATTGGTTGGGGTTTCAATCCAAATTATTTTTGTGTTCCCGTTGATTTTTGCGGCAATCTCTTCTAGTTTTCCTAGATCAACAAAATGAAAAACAATTCCAAAGTCTTGAAAAACCTTTGTAAAGAGACGGTATGTACCTCCGTAAAGGTCGTTGGTAGAGATTACCTCATCTCCCGGTTTCAACATTTTTAAAACAGCATCTACAGCTGCTAACCCCGAACCAAAGGCCAAACCATATTTACCATTTTCAATGGCCGCGAGGCTTTTTTCAAGGGCGTGTCTTGTTGGGTTTTGGGTCCTAGAATACTCGTAACCCTTGTGCTCTCCGGGAGCTGATTGAGCATACGTTGACGTTTGATATATAGGCGGCATTACAGCGCCTGTTGAAGGATCAGGTGATTGTCCACCATGTATGGCTTTTGTGCCAAAATTCATCTGTTCCATCATAAAATCAAATTAATAAACAAAGGTAAGAAAGACGATTGAAACAACGTACCTTTGCACCACTAAGTATAAATACGTCAGCATTCTATGAAGAAAATATTTCACTTGGCCACTTGTTCAACCTGTCAAAGAATTTTGTCTGAAATTAACACGGATGGATTTGAATTAGTCGATATCAAATCACAGGGAATTTCTGAAACAGAAATAGAAGAAATGAAACGACTTTCTGGTTCTTTTGAGTCGTTATTTAGTCGTAGGGCTATTAAATACAAACAGCGTGGACTATCTGAGGTGGAGTTAAGTGAAACTGACTACAAAGAATTGATCTTAGAAGAATATACCTTTTTAAAAAGACCTGTAATTGTTGATGGTGAGTCCATCTTTGTAGGCAACAGTAAAAAAGTGGTTGATGCAGCTAAATCGCATTTAAATTGAAAAGTGACCTTTTAAAAGCTCATTTTGCTCTTTTGGCCGTATCTTTTATTTACGGCCTAAATTACATTATTGCCAAAGATGTAATGAATGGCTTTTTAGACCCCAGAGAATTTATTTTAATTCGCGTTTTAGGTGCCTCAACACTATTTTGGATTTTACACAAAAACGTAAAGAAAATAAAAATTGACCGTTCAGACTTCCCACGAATAGCTCTATCAGGACTTTTTGGGGTGGCGGCAAATCAATTGTTTTTCTTTGAAGGACTAGATCTAACGACCCCCATAAACTCCTCAATAATAATGACTGTAAATCCAGTGTTGGTGCTGGTATTGTCTGCCATCATTTTAAAGGACAAGCTTTCTCTACTAAAAATTTTGGGCATAGCAACGGGGGCTTCAGGTGCAATCCTTCTGATCTCTCAAGGTGGAGAGATGTCTTTGTTTTCTCCGGGTGAGAGCTTAGGCAACTTTCTCATTTTTGTCAATGCAACCAGCTACGGACTTTACTTGGTAATTGTAAAGCCCTTGATGCAAAAATACAGTCCGATACAAGTGATTAAATGGGTATTCTTGTTCGGATTGATTTATGTGATTCCGTTTGGTGCTCCTGAATTAATAGACACTAATTTCTCAGAGTTCTCATTAGATATTTGGTTAAAAATTGGCTTTGTTGTGATTTTTACCACGTTTTTTGCCTACTTACTGAATATCTTTGCCATGAAAACGGTTGCAAGCACAACGGTTAGTATTTACATTTATTTACAACCCTTCTTTGCTACCATTTTTTCAATTTGGCGGGGTGTTGATGAACTAGATACCATAAAAATAGTAAGTGCCCTTTTGATCTTTTCAGGAGTTGGCATGGTGAGCTATAGAAAAGCAAGTGTTGCGTAAATTCTGTAAATTGAAACTAATTTAGAAAATTTGACCTCATGATATTATCCATGACCGGCTTCGGAAAAGCCGTAAAACAACTTTCAGGTAAAAAGATAACCGTTGAAATAAAGTCACTGAATTCAAAATCTTTAGACTTAAACGTGAGGGTTCCTTCTGTTTACCGAGAAAAAGAGCTTGACATTAGAAATCAAATTGCTGAAAGAGCAATCAGAGGTAAAGTGGATTTCAATCTGTATGCAGAAAACACAGGGGTAGAAAGCAATGCCACCATTAACAAAGAGCTTGTAGCTCAGTATATTTCTGATTTAGAAGAAATCAAGAAAGCCCAAAACATAGAAGGAGATTCACTGTCAATTGCCATGAGGATGCCAGATGCCTTAACTACTGAAAGAGGTGAGCTGGACGAAACGGAATGGAAGGAAGTTCAATCTACAATATCTGATGCACTAGATCAGTTGATAGAATTTAGAGCCACCGAAGGAAAAAGCCTTGAAAAGGACCTTATGGGCAGGTTAAATGTGATCAAATCAAACCTTGAAGCGGTGATTCCATTTGAAGGTGAGAGGATTGAAAAAGTAAAAGAAAGGCTTTTAAAAGGGCTAGAAACCTTGTCTGAAAAACACGATGAAAATCGTTTTGAGCAAGAGTTGATATTTTACATCGAAAAACTAGACATCAACGAAGAGAAAGTTAGATTAGCTCAACACCTAACTTATTTCGAAAAGACGATGAAAACTGAAGCTCCTGGAAAAAAGCTAGGTTTTATTTCCCAAGAAATTGGTCGTGAAATAAACACTATGGGGTCTAAGGCGAACCACGCTGAAATTCAAAAATTGGTGGTAGGAATGAAAGATGAGCTAGAAAAAATCAAGGAACAGGTATTAAACACTTTGTAATGGGTAAACTGGTCATTTTTTCGGCTCCTTCAGGATCTGGCAAGACTACCATTGTCAGAGAGTTATTAAAGAAATTCAACGAATTAGAATTTTCAATTTCTGCAACAAGCCGAAACCCCAGAGGTGCTGAGAAGCATGGTGTAGATTATTATTTTTTCTCTCCTGAGGAGTTTGAAGAAAAGGTGAAAAGAGATGAATTTATTGAATGGGAAGAGGTTTACAGCGGAACGTACTACGGCACCTTAAAGTCAGAAGTCGAAAGACTTTGGGACAGTGGTAAAACCGTCTTATTTGACATTGACGTCGTGGGCGGAGTAAACTTAAAAACCCTTTTTCCGGATACATCAATCAGTTTTTTCATCCAAGCACCAAGTCTTGAAACATTAGAAAGCCGCTTGCGCGGGAGGGGAACTGATTCCGAAGAAAAAATCACTGAAAGGCTTGAAAAAGCTGAATACGAGCTAACCTTTGCACCAAAATTTGACCATGTAATTATCAATGATAATTTACCAAGGGCCGTAAGTGAAGTTGAGAATGTGCTTGAGAAGTTTTTACAAGGGTAATCATGAAAATAAAGACAGGTTTATTCTTTGGAAGTTTTAATCCGATTCACATTGGTCATGTAATCATTGCTCAACATATGATTGCATATTCCGACCTCAAAGAAGTATGGTTTGTGGTAACCCCTCATAATCCACACAAAAAGAAAGACACCCTTTTAGATGACAGACAAAGGTTGCACATGGTCGCTCTTGCGCTTCCAGACCCTTATCACATGAGGGCTTGTGACGATGAGTTCTCGCTTCCACAACCTTCTTATACTGTAACCACGTTAGCTCATCTATCTGAAAAGTATCCCGAAAGAGATTTTTCACTTATTATGGGGCAAGATAATCTGGCGACTTTTCACAAATGGAAAAATCACGAAGTTATCTTAGAAAATCACGAACTGTACATTTACCCCAGGCACGATGCCAAAGAGTCAAGGTTTGAAAACCATCCAAAGGTACACCGTGTGAATGCTCCTAAAATAGAATTAAGCGCCACAGATATCAGAAAGGCCATCCATGATAAAAAGGATATTAGCGCAATGTTGCCACCAAAAGTTTGGGATTATATCTCCTCCAATTCCTTTTACCATGATTAAGGTATAGATATTGTCATTATAAATCAAGATATTAGCAAAACCGAAAAATCGGGGAATTACTATAACCACAACTAATTGACAAAGCTCTTAAGTATATGAAAAGAATTTTACAAATTTCCTTTCTACTATTCTCAATAACCTCATTTTCTCAACGAATAACCTTTGAAGAGATACAGTCTAAGCCTGATATTTACCTATATGGGGTGGGCGAAGGAATCAATCAAAACAAAGCAGATGCCGATGCTTTTGATGATTTGATTTCTCAAATTCAAGTCAATGTTTCTTCTGAGTTTTCTACTCAACTTGAGGAAAATATCAACGGGGAAAACATGTCTATTGAAGAAAAGACAAGCTCTATTGTTAGAACCTATAGTTCTGCCACCCTATCACAAGCGGAAAGAATAATTATTTCTGAAGACCCTATTAAGGTTTGTAGATATATCAAGAGATCCTCTATCAGAGAAATTTTTGAAGCCAGAAAAAACAAAGTATTAGACTTTATAGAAATTGCTGAAAAAGCAGAAAAAGAATACCGAATAGCAGATGCTTTAAAGTACAACTATTGGGCCTTAGTGATGTTAAAAAGTCTTCCTAGTTCACGAGACATTAAGGTAATGGACGAAGACGGTGATGAAGATTTATTAGGCGTAGAGTTGCCCAGACGAATTAATCGCATTTTGGACAACATTTCTATGGCCACCACAGAAAAGGAATCTTCAGACGACAAGAATTTAGCCTTAACGATTGAAGCTAGGTACAAGGGTGTACCTGTATCAAATTTAGACTTTACTTATTGGGATGGAATTGGCCGAAGTGATTTACAGAGCTTGAAGGACGGAATCGGAAAGATCTACATGTACAACCAAACCGGTTCACATGACGACATTATTGTAGACTTAGAATACGTACAGGCAGACCAATGGAGCATTGACAAGGACCTCACTGCGGTTATGAACGAATCAAAAAGGATTAAATTCAAAAACGCAAATATTGTGTTCTCACCGGATGTAAAGAAAGTTAAAACTCCAGAGTTAAAACTGAACTCTTTCAGAGGAGGTGAATTTATGAGTAAATCAGAAGTGATACCTGCTGAAAAGGTTGAGTCGGTGGCTGCAGGAAGGGTCGAAATTTCTGACTATAAAGACAAGATGGCCGATATATTAAAAGCCATTTCTTCAAAAAATTACAAATCAGCAGCTGAGCACTTTACCCCTGAAGGGTTAAAGATGTACAATGAGTTGTTAGCCTATGGTAAGGCAGAAATCATATCTCTACCCAAAGAACCCATTGCTATTAAAATCAACAACGAGACCGTTTTAAGAAGTGTACCAATGAAATTCAGCTTCCCAAGAAATAATAGAAGTTTTACAGAAGATGTGAATTTTATTTTTGATGAGAATCAAAAGGTTTGTGCGATTTCTTTTTCCTTGTCAAAAATTGCCATTGATGACATTATGAAAAAGTCTAAATGGCCAGAAGCAGACAAGTACCAATTGATAAACTTCATGGAGAACTACAAAACGGCATATTGTTTAAAGAGGCTAGACTATTTAAAGTCAATTTTTGACGAGGATGCTTTAATCATCGTTGGACACGTTGTTAAGCAATCAAAAGACGCCGCAACTGGATTATATCAAAACGAGAAGGTAGAATTTAATAAGTACACCAAAAAAGAGTACATGGATAAGCTAAAAGTGCTTTTCCAAACCAAAGAGTATGTAAATATTCAATTTGAAAACAACGAAGTATTAGCAGGAAAATACCCCCACACCTACGGTATTCAAATTAAGCAGAATTACTATTCTTCAAACTATGGTGACCAAGGGTATTTGTTTTTACTCATAGATTTTCAAGACCCCAAAAAGCCCATGATTTATGTAAGGACATGGCAGCCTGACAAAGATTCAAATGGACAAGTATTCGGAATACAAGACTTTAATTAGAAAAAAAGGCTTCTCTGTTGAGAAGC
>CBFICS010000024.1:0-17989 GCA_965661055.1 uncultured Schleiferiaceae bacterium
TTAATAAGACTATTCTTCATTTTCTAATAAATACCCGTGGCTCCATCGTAAGTGTAGCCACCTTCTACTAATAATATAAATGTTAAGTATGGTATTAGGATAAGTGCTGGTAAATAAACTGCCCATTGAAAACTTTTCTTTTCATCTCCTAAATGCATGAATATAGAAACGATGTAATAGGCCTTAACTAACGTTAAGAGTATAAAAATTATATTTAACCAAGAGGTTCCTAACGGAGAACCCATTAATGGTCCTGGCTTCACGATTCCTAGAACTACTTCTACAATTGTTAATGCAAGAAGAAAAAAGACCGTTTTCCAAAGTGTTGAAGTGCCATTATTTGCCATGATAAAAAGTATCTAAGATTAAACCAAGTAGAAAAATGTGAATACAAAAACCCAACCGAGGTCTACAAAGTGCCAGTATAAACCAACCTTTTCAACCATGTCATAGTGACCTCTTCTCTCGTAGGTTCCTAACATTACATTGTAAAAAATGATAAAGTTAATTACTACCCCAGAGAATACGTGGAATCCGTGGAATCCTGTAATAAAGAAGAAGAAGTTTGCGAAAAGGTTATTTCCGTATTCGTTCTCAACCATATTGGCTCCCTGAACCACACGTGCACTCTTTACAACAGACAATGCTTCATTGTGGTCAATAATCACGGCTGTTTTACCCGTTGTTTTAATTCCGATCTCGTGATTCGCTGTAAAGGCATTAACTACTTCTTCTGTAGTAAAGGTATGCTCATGGTTACTTGCGTGTCCGTGCTCCATACCGTGTACCAATTGAGAAAGTGAAATCACTTCTCCTTCTGGATTTGTAAAGTGAGCAATGGAACCGTCTTCCATTTTTATGGCTCCTTTATCGCCCATAATAAAGTGGTACCATTCCCAAGCTTGAGAACCTAAGAAGATTCCACCACCAACAATGGTAAGGAACATCCACATAGTTACCTTTTTCTTATTCATTAAATGTCCTTCGTGTACAGCCAATACCATGGTTACAGAAGACATAATTAGAATAAAAGTCATTAAGGCAACATACAACAATGGGTGATCGCCTTCTAAGAAAGGAAAGTGTGTAAACACTTCTTCAGCGATTGGCCATGTAGCCTCAAATTTATAACGCATTAGGCCGTAAGCCGTAAGAAATCCTGAGAATGTTAGCGCATCAGAAAGCAAGAAAAACCACATCATTAGTTTTCCGTACTCTGGTCCGAAGGGACGATTTCCCCCACCCCATACATTTTCTTTTTGCGCGCTAATGGTAGACGTTGCTGCCATACTAAAAAAGGTTAAAATTTTTTTGCAAGTTTAACGAATAAATACCAAAAATAGGAATAAAAGTAGCCACAAAAAGTCCAAGAAGTGCCAGAATGTTGCAGCTTGTTGAATTCCCAATGAGTTTCTATCACTATATTTTCCTGTAAGTGCCTTAATACCAGTTACAAACATACTAACTAATCCACCAAGTAAATGTGCAAGGTGAAAACCTGTAATTGCATAAACCCAACTTCCTGCAGTGTTAGAACCGGTAAAGTAAATTTTATTAGCTATTAAATCTTGCCACCCTAAATACTGAAAGGTAGCAAATACAACCCCTAGACCAAAGGTTAACCAAATTAACAGGGTTGCCAATGAGCTATTGTTCTTTTTGATAGTAAGTGTAGCTGCCGTAATGGTTATTGAACTGATGACCATTACAATGGTTGAATATGTAAAATAATCGGGTAGCGGGAATTCAAGCCAGCTATTGGTAGCAATTAGAGAAGACCTACTAACAATATAACCACTGATCAAGCCGGCAAAGGCCATGAACATACTAGTCATTCCAATCCACAAAAGTGGCTTAGCAACACGGGTTCTTTCTTCTGAAGTTAAAATTCCCATTATTGGACGTATTTATCGATTACGTAAATTATCTGGATTAAGGTAAGAAACATTATGGAACCTAGCATTAATCCTTTTGCTGCTTCATTGGTTCTTTCTGTATACAATTTATACGCTTTGTAAATTAAATAAACGCCTAAAAGGAAAATTATCGCAGCGCTTACCCAAGAAATATGGAAGGTACCGGTAAAACCAAAAACCGGAATAATAGAAATAAACAATAACCAAACCGAATAGATTAATGCTTGAAAGGCAGCCATTTTATCCTTCTTTCTATTGGGCAATAAAAAGTAACCGGCTTTTTTATAATCGTCATAAGCAAGCCATCCAATAGCCCAAAAATGCGGAAACTGCCATACAAACTGAATGGCAAAAAGAGTTCCTGTTTCAATGTCAAAATCATTGGTAGCGGCAACCCAACCTAGCATAAAAGGAATAGCTCCTGGAATTGCACCCACAAAAACGGCCCAAGGGGTTTTTGCTTTCATCGGAGTATATGCCAATACGTAAATCAAAATAGACAAGGTACCAAACCCAGCAGACAAAGGATTTAAAGTGTAGAGCAATCCAAGACCTAAAGACATACACAAAGTGGCGATTACCAAGGCTTCAACAACACTCATTCTTCCAGATGGAAGAGGTCTTAGCATGGTCCTTACCATTAAGGCATCTCTATCTTTCTCAATAATTTGATTGTAGGCGTTAGCCGCCCCCGTAACAAAAAATCCACCTAAAATAAGAATGATGAATTCTGACAAAACAAAAGAAGGGGTGCCTAACAAGTAACCAGCCATTGCAGAAAACACAACACTAGACGAAAGTCTGTACTTGGTTAAAAGTCCAAAATCGGCGAATTTCTGTTTAAGAGAAACCGACGATGCTGGCTGATTTGATTCAATTGCTGAAGTTTTTTCCAAACTAAAAAATTTGGGAGGCAAATTTAGGCAATTATTCTTTGTAGTACTACCTTTTTACAATAAACCAAGGGTTCAATAAATCTTCTTTGTTGTACTCAACAGAATCATTGGTATCCGCGCGAAGCATTCTAAAACCAGCACCTTCTGCTATGGCTTGACCCGCCGCAGTATCCCACTCCATTGTGGGCGCGAAACGAGGGTATTCATCAGCAGCTCCTTCGGCAACCATACAAATCTTTAAACTTGACCCTACAGACATTACCTCTGCCTTGCCGTGAACCTTCTCAAGACTCTTAATGTAATCTTCTGTTTCTAAAGACATATGACTTCTTGAGCCAACAATAGTAAAAGGCCTTTCGGCGGAAATAGGAAGTTTTTGTGAAATCGCCATAGGAACCTCATCAAATACAGTTTCTGAAGAAACTTCAACGGTCTTAAAAGCGCCTTCCTCTGAAGCAGAAAAGTATAGTGTTTTCCTTACAGGAACGTATATTACTCCCATAACGGGCTTGCCGTCTTTTACTAAGGCAATATTTACCGTGAATTCACCATTTCTTTTGATAAACTCTTTGGTTCCGTCTAATGGATCAACAATCCATAGAGTAGACCATTCCTTTCTTGTTGAATACGAGTCGTGCTTTCCTTCTTCAGACAACACCGGAATGTTTGATTGAACAAGGTATTCCATAATAGCTTTATGCGCAGCCTTATCTGCCTTGGTCAAAGGAGAATTATCGCCTTTCATTTCAACACCAAAATCTTCGGTTTCGTAGATTTTTAAAATCTCTTTTCCACCAGAGACGGCAGCATTTATGGCAAGTAATAATTGATTCATAGGGATAAAAAAAAGAAACCCCGCAGAAAACTGCGGGGCAAAGAATATTTTTTAAGCTTATTGGTTAAGCTTAAAGTTAATAGGTACAGTATAAGAGGTAGTAACCGCCTTACCTCTTTGTTTTGCGGGGGTTAAGCCAGGCAACTTTTTAATTAAGCTGATGGCTTCCCTATCTAACGAGGCATCAACGCCACGAACCACAGTAACATTATCAATTTTTCCGCTCTTGTTAATATAAAACTGAACGTATACTTTTCCTTGAATACCTCTTTCTCTTGCAATCACTGGGTATTCAAAATTCTTACCAATAAATTCTTGAAGCTTTTGGTTAAAACATTGGAACTTCTCTGCTTCGGTTGCATAACCTTCACACCCAGGAAAAACAGGCTTATTTTCCACGACCATGAAGTTTACAATCTCGTCAGTTTCTTCTTCTACTTCTTCAACAAACTCAATTTCTTCTGACTCGTCAGTTTCAGTTGACTCAAATTCAACCTCTTCAATTTCCATCTCATCTTCTACCACCTGAATTACTTCTGGTGGTTTTGGTGGTGGTGGAGGTGGTTTTTGTTGCTGTCTCTGTGTTAATGGAATTATCTCATCTTCTAGATTAATATCTAGCTGGCCAAGATTCATCGGACCATCTTCATAGGTTCTCCACTGAAAAAAGCCGTAAGTCATAGCAAGAGTAAGAACTAGCCCAGCTAAAAAGAATACACTTTTGTAGTTCTCTAAGTTTTTTTCTTCTGTCTTTCTTGATTTCATGTTTGAATCAGATTTTTCAAGGGGTTAAAGATAATCAAATTCATAAGACTTTCATTTCTAAGCCTAAGATTTTAAGCTATTCAATATTACCTATATGTTATTTTTATTGGCATGGAAAATGAACAAGCTACTTCTCTGCTCTTTACAATTCCAGGTGTAAATGTTGGAAACGATCTAATTGACTTCTCAATTTGACTTGTGTAATAGGCGTTTCCTCCTCGTGGAAATTCAACTTTAGACACCTCACCGTTCTTGTCAATCACAAAGCTTACCCAAATAGTTTCAGTATCCATAAATGGATTTTCACTATTCTTAATTTTAACATCTTTAGAGATTTTTGAAAAAATATGAGCTTCTAAACAATTTCTTTTCTCTTCTTCTGAAGCGGTATTATCACAACCCTCGAAAAGAGGAAGTCTATCTAAAAGAGAAATTGGCGTGGGCTCATCATCACCATCTAAATCATTCAGGTCACTCAGGTCAATGGGGTCATCTGATCCGTCATCATAGGTGAATTCAGTTTTTGAATCTATTATATTATCAATGGTTACAAATTGATCAATAAGGGTGGTTGTAGTTTTCTTGGTATCCTCAACCATCTTCTTATTAACCTTGGGCCTTTCCGGCTCTTTGGTGTAGGTATTTGGTATGGTGAAAGTATCTTCAATTAATTCGCCTTGACCAGCAATTGCATATTGCTTCTTTTCAAACTTCATAGTAAAGGCTGAATAACTCAACCCAAGTGCTATCACTAAGCCAATGGTAAAAAACAGGCCTCGAGATTTTTCGGGAAAGGAAGGAGACTTTTTCATACGTTCTTTGATTAATTGTTATCAATGCAAGTAATACAAGAACTGTGCCTATTTTCTGCTTTTCTTAAATTTGAAGTATGCTGAAAATAAAAAAATAGCAACGAGTACGCCTAGAGTATTAGAAATTCCGTCAGAAACTTCAAATTGTCTTTTTTCGCTAAAAGTTCCTTGAAGAAACTCAATAAACCATCCGTAAAGGGATGAAAGGAAAAACAGGTAGAGGTAAAATGAACGTGAAGTGGACGCCTGACGGCTGTGTTCATAGGGCCAAATAATAAGAGCCGCTAACACAAAATAAATACTGAAGTGAATGTAGATGTCTTGTAGGGAGATTAGGGCAGAAGGGATTTTTGAGGAAGGTAGCAAAGACATTATCAAAACAAATACACCCCAACCAAAGGCAGGGGTGTACTTAAAAAAGTTTAACTTTATGGAATTACCCAACAAGATCTTCATATTGTTCAGCAGAAAGAAGTTCAGAAACTTCATCCATGTTTGAAACCTTAATTTTAATCATCCATCCTTCACCGTAAGGGTCAGAGTTTACTACTTCAGGTGCATCTGCTAAGTTTTCGTTGAACTCAGTAATTTCTCCCGAAAGGGGTAAAAACAAATCAGAAACCGTTTTAACCGCTTCAACTGATCCAAAAACCTCTTCTTTATCAAGAGTTTCACCTTCGGTGTCAACGTCAACAAAAACGATATCACCTAATTCACCTTGAGCAAAATCAGTAATACCAATAGTAGCCACATCACCTTCAATACGAACCCATTCGTGATCTTTAGTGTACTTTAATTCAGATGGAATATTCATTTCTTAATTTTTTTACAAATCTATAAGATAATTTAGAATTACTAGAAATAAAGAGTAAAAAAAGTAGGCTTACTGCCCAAGGTTTAAACGAATGCTTATACCTCCATTTGAATTTACGGTTGGGAAGGCTTGAGAAGTTTTAAACGTACTTGCTACATGATCATAGTAAAGCCTTGCAGTGATCTTAGAACTTAGTTGATATTCGGCACTAAATTTACCCGTTAAAACGCGCTGACCTGCGGTAACTTGATTCTGATTTTCTAAAATCTTTCGGATGACTGTTTGGTTATCACGAATACTCAAATCGAATTTCAATTCTAAGTTACTTGAAACGGGTTTCTTGCTAGCTCCCATTCTAATCAAGTTGAACTTAACATCCTTAAATATATAACCAATACCAAAGGTAATTTCATGACCCCTAGTGTCAGTCATTTGGTTGTTGGTCAAACTTAAAGCCATATTTCTGTCTTTGTTGTACTCTACCTTGAAACTAGCGTTGTTCTTCAGTCTAAAATTCACTCCGATAAGTGGTGAAAACTGTTCAACAATAGAAACACTGTTTATCTGGAGGTCAGACAGGTAATCTTGGTTGTCATTCTTTAAATCGTCTGTGGGATCATCTTGCAGCCTTTGACTCTTCAGAAGATTGGTTTGAAAGCCCGACATAGAATACAAAGACTTGTAACTATGAGAAAGTGTAAAGCTTTGAAAAACCTTCTTCATGGCACCATACTTGGTCAAACCATTGTAAGTAATCCTCCAGTTTGGTAGAGGAAACTTAATAGGGTTTTTCATGTCGATATTATTCGGATCATATCCGCCATAAGCGGCTAAGAATGCTGGAATCAAAACATCTTGAGATATTACTGAATATCCATCATAACCATACCTACTAGAATCTGCAATATCAATAAAGTTTGGAATATAGGTTGAACTGGTATCGGCTCTTTGAGTTGCCAACCTCCTAGACATTGTCAACCTGTACTCTTTAAATTGATCAAAGACTTCAGAAGCATAATCGTTGTCTTCATTAGACACCTCAAAAGCTGAACCAATAGAAATTATTGAGGTAGAGAAGTTTCCTCTAATAAAGGGGTTAAATGCTTCATAATTCAAATCATTTCCGGGAATAGGATTATTTCTAAAGGTTAGCGTAGAATCCATTCCGCTTGTCCATTGGGCTGTTATGTCAATTCTAAAATCAGTGAGAGGTTCAATGGTCCCACGGTAATTTATGGTTTTGACCGAAGTATAGCTCAACTGGGTATTCAAATATTGAGACGGCGTCAGCCAACCGTTCTCAGCAGCTCTATTCGCTATATCTACTTGACTACCAAAGACAAAATCTAATCCCGGTGCCATATTCATACCGTCTGCAGTATTAAGTCCTAAGTAATAAGGCCTAGGGGTAAAACCAGGAAGTAGAGTGCCTTCGGCTTGGGTATAAGAACCTGATGCAGACTTAACCATCATTAAGAACTTAGAGGTTCCCCTCATTATCTTGTCAAAAGTTGTCAACTTATTAGGATCGCTTCCGTCATCTTTACCATCAGGGGACTCTTCTTCAATGCCTCCTCTCGACCTTAATTGAACCCCCCTTCTACCTCCTGAATTAGAAGGCTCAATACCCATATTAACCTTCTTCAAATAAGGTATTTTGTTGTATAGGTTGGTGAAGTTAAGAGTCCCTTGAAACTGAATACTTCTGTT
Source organism: uncultured Schleiferiaceae bacterium (assembly GCA_965661055.1). Taxonomy (GTDB): domain Bacteria; phylum Bacteroidota; class Bacteroidia; order Flavobacteriales; family Schleiferiaceae; genus CBFHSF01. The sequence continues at coordinate 7,749 of CBFICS010000024.1, forward strand.
GTTTTGAATGGTATTTCCAAAATTCAAAGAGTCAACTTCTTCTCGAAGCGCTACCTGAGATCCTGTTTGCCAATCATAATCTGTGGTGTAACGAATACTTGATGAAATGAAATCTAAGAAAGGCAACTTATTGATTGGAATCTGCCAGTTTAAATTCACAGTTTGGTGATACTTTCTTGGTCTACCAAATGCCTTGATGTTATTCCAAATAACCTCTGAGTTGTTTCCTTGCACACCATTGTAATCGTTGGGTACATTTGGAATTTCATCAATCCAAGTATTCATTATGGCATTGTAGTCCATTTTCAAACTCTTGGATAGATCAAAGTTCAGGTTATAGGTTCTATCAAAAGTGAATTGCTTATTAAAGGTCTTTGGAAGCTGGAAATATGCATTGTCAGTATTTCTACTTTGCATTTCACCATACGTTCTATTCAATTCTCCACGGAAGTTAAATCGAGAAGGCAAGTAATAGAAGTTGAAATCTCTAATCAGTGCTAAGTAATCAGACTTTATACTCTTAAAGGGCTGCACGTTGGGAGCAGAAGTAGTATAGTTGTAGTTCAACGCTCCTTTGTGGTCAACTTTTCTATCGGCAATGGTATTGATGTTTCTTCTAAAGGTTTCAGAAAAACTATACGAAACACTCCAGTTTTCAATATCCCAAGGCATGGGTGCGCTTGTTGAATTCCCAGTTCTTTCCTTTCTTACGTTGGTAAAGTTTAGGTTTCTTCTCTTTACATAATCTTGAGACTCTCTACGCAGGCTATCTTTCTCCCCTTGAGTTTCTAAATTATCTAGTGCATCATCAAATTCAATATCGGGATCTAGTGGGTTGAATTGTGGAGAAATCCATTCTTCACCAATACTGAAGAACATAGGAACTCTAATTCCAGTCTCTTTAGGGAAGAATTTACCCAATTCAAAATTGGTTTGAAGGTCATAAGACATGGCTGCAAACTTATTCCTCTCGGTAACCCCTTGATCTAACGAACCAAATCCTACGGTACTAAAGTTTCCCGACATAGATACAGATCCAAAATCCGCTAACTTGGCGGTTACCCTAGCATTTGCAGCCCAACCACCACGATTGTCAAAATCGTTGAGTCTAAGCTCGTTCACCCAAACCTCTGCACATTTAGGCATTCCATCATCTACAGTACCCGGCCCTGTTTTCTTTGGGTTTCTAACCCCAATCATAATGGTTCTAACATTGCTCAGGTTCGGTGCACCCACAACGCTAATTTTATGTCCGCCTTCGTAGATAAAATAAGGGGTGGTAATACTCTTATTTGGATCACTTCGATAAACTCTATCACGCTCTAACTTAACGGACTTAAACTTGTCGAACTCAATATTAAATTCATTGCTCTCGGGCCATATGGCTTCAGGCGAAGTAGTACCAGCCACGGTGACTTTTAGAGGAATCTCATATTCGTAATAGTTATTGTCGTAATCAGAACCCAACCTCATAAATAAGGTTACGTCTCCGTCGTTCAAGGCTTCTAGTTCATCACCGGCTTCAGCATGGGCGTACATCCTAAGTTTATTGTAGGTACGCATATCCATACCAATATTCTTAAATACCGCACGGGCATCACCGTCTTTAAGGTTACACACATTCAAAGACATGGATTGCTCATTCTGCTGAATTAGGTTAGAAGCTCCTCCGTAGAGAATCTGTCTATCAATACCCGGAGGCAGAACGTATGGAATCGGTTTTCTAGAACCGTTCTCTTCAAGGTTAACCGCATTCACAGAGAACAAGGTGCCGTCTGATCCATCGGTAGGTAGATTTTCTCTAATACCTTCTAATGACTTTAAATACCTTCTCCACTCACCTCTCACAAGATCTAGTCTAGCAAATCGAAGGACCACTGGATCTTTGAAATTCTTCATATACATTCTCATAAATCGAATGGATCTGAAGTCGTTAATCGGTCCGACTTTAGACGTAGGACTAAAAATTGGAATTTTGAATTGGTACCAAACAGCCTCTTTTGTGGTTTCATTAGGAAGATCAACATTAACTCTTCGGATGTCTGTGATATAATTTTCTCCTAATACTAAATCTGATTTCTTTAAACTAACCTTGTATTGAAAATAGGTTTCCGTTTTACTCAAGGTTTGGTCACGGTTTACGTCTTCCTTGTCAGGGAGGTTAGTAGCTGAGGTCGGATAACCGTCTTGTTGTGATGTGTTTGAGTTGCCTTGCGTGTTATTGAAGTTCTTGTACCTCCTCAAGATGTCAGCATCAATCCCATCTAAGGCCGATCCTCTATAATATTGGAAGTTGTCACCTCCAGGATCTTGATTGGCTGCGCTATAAGCTTGAGAACCCGCACCGTGAAAAGCACCTACTCTATCTAGGTAGGTTTGATTCCCTTGGAACGACCAATTCCTTTCTTCCGTGTCATTCATTCCATCTAAACCGACATCTTGAATATCTCTTGCACCGGGTTGGTTAGAGAATGCATCAACTACGGGCTGATTTTGTGGAACATAACCCCACGTAGTGCTATCCAAATCTCCTTTAGTCCCATTGGGATTAAGGCCATTTTCAAATGATTGTCGTCCATCTTTCAAGATGTCCTCAGAAACTGACCCTAGGTTAAAATACAATTCCCCACCATCAAGGGTAGGATCTTCTAAATAAGGGTCTAGAACCCAGAATTGGATAAATTCAATATTTTGTTCCTCAAAGTTATTAATACTTAGCGGGCGCATAATACCTCCCCATCTAGTTTCAGGATCTTTTAAAGTTCCATCGGGGTTGGTACCTGCTGAGATACCCGGCACTCCCTCTACATCAAAGTTAAAAGGACCTCTTTCTTGAGGATAATAGGCCACGTCAAAAGTTGCAATGTTGGGCGCTTCATTAGTAGATCTTGAATAGTTTGGGAAAACCTCTTTAATCAACACCTCTCTTGCATAGTGATTTGAGATGTAATCGGGGTTGTCTTTAATATTCTGAGGAGTCTGGGAATTTCCGTTAAAGAAGAGAGGGTCTATTACATACCATGCCATTTTTGCACGGTTGTAATTGTATTCTTGATTGTTGTTCAACGATGCTTCGGGGAACAAATTGGGTTGCGCACCCGGTGTTGAGGCCAAAACCCATTGGTTTGTTCCTCTTACATCAATCGTTGTTTGAGAGTTCTCAAAGTCATCAATATAAGTGGTTTCCTCCCCATCAATTTCAATTCCAGAGGGAGACCCCGGAATAAGGTGGGCAAATTCACCTTGAACTTGAATTTCTGAAGACTCTTTGGTGTCAATAAACGGAATGTTATCTACCAATCTAGTCAAATAGGGAGCTTTGTCTTTATACGTCGTGTTTAATCCCCAAATGGTATTGTTTATGGGTTCATCTCCGATATTAACCTTTTGAGTCAAGGGGCGTTCTCGTAAATTTAAAATAGAACCCCCAACGTTAAACTTGTTGTTAAACCTATGATCAAAGGTTAAACCCATGAAAGTTTTAGTCTGAAAATTGAACAGGGTATTGTTTTCAAAATTTACCTTTATCGGCACGCCAGAGTTCAGAATTCCCTCATTGAGAATTTTCACTCTACCCAGAGAATAGTCAACCGTATAATCCTGGTTTTCAACCAGAGCTGTCCCTCCTGCTGTTACCGAAACTGAACCTCGGGGAATATTAAAGGCATTTAAACTAATCTCAGATCCTGAAGCAGATTTATATCTACCTCTCAATAAGAATTTGTTTAAGGATGTTTGTTCTTGGGCCCTAAACCTTGTAGAATCATAAAGTTCTTGAAAAACATATTTCTCACGAAGGGCATCTGAGGCGAGTGAATCTGCTAGGTGAGAACCGAATGGCTCTAATACTGGGAAAAAGATTCTACCCGTTCGTCTATCAATAGTTATTCCATCAACAAAGTCAAAAAGTCCATCGGGATATGGATCATTATTAGAGTTTACCCTATCTAATGCCATTACACGAACAAGAAGAGAGTTCTTTAAGTTTCCATCGGGTAAAAACGGAATAGGCACACCCGTCTCGTCATTCATGTATAAAACATCTAGTCTAAAGTCCTCTTTATCTACCTGAAAAGCACTTAATGAATAAACGTTTTTCATCATAAGGTCCCAAATCGGGGTCCTTACATCTAAAACAGCACTCTTCAACATTTTCGTGATAAGAGTCTTCGGCGGGTTTATTCCATCATTTGAAAACTCCCCAACCTGATAGGTTCTACCGCCCGCGGTATACTGGTAGGCAACCGCAAGTACTTCGTCTTGATTTAAACTTTGGTTCAACGAGATGTAACCCAATTGTGGGTCATAAGAAAACTCATTGGCTGAAAGTTTTCTTGCATTGGCCAATTCTATATACTCAATAGAACTGGTAAATCCGTTAGCTTGTAATTCATTATCTGCATTAGCAATATCTCTAACTCCAGGTAGCGAATTTACTAAGTCACTTGGATTTAATCCGTTTCTATTATTGTTTGGGAAGGGGTCTGTAGTATTTCCTGGAAAGATTTGATAGCCTGGTAGGTTGGCAGAAGAATTTCGGTAAGCGTTTGCATCACTTTCACCGAGGTCCATGAAAGCTACAATGTTTCTTACATCGGTAGTAACACTTCTTCGGTTGGTTACCCAAACTTCAATTTTTGTAATCTGAACCGGTGAGTTAATCACAGGCATATTTTTCAGCCATCTAGCGTAGTTGCTTCTAAAGTACTGTGATAAGAAAAAGTGTCTATTGGCTTCGTACTGGTCACCCCAAATTTGAAAGTCTTGGGTTGATCCACCACCTTGTACGTTTATTGACTGCGATTGACTTCTTTGTTCTGAAAAGACCCCTGTTACAGTCGTTTTTCCGAATTGAAATTGTCCTTTCACCCCGAAAAGGGACTGAGCCCCTGTAATTAATGAGCTGTTAACCGGAAGGCTAACATTACCCATTTCAATTTTCTTTACGATGTCATCTTCTTGACCCGTAAATTCAAGCTTCATCTTGTTTTCAAAAGCAAAAGTAGCTTCAGTATCGTAGTTGGTAGCAAGGGTTAAGTTTTCACCTATTCGACCCGTAACGTTCATTTGTATACGTTGGTCAAAATCAAAGTTGAAGGTTCGTCGATTTCTTTCGGGTAAAACTGGGTTGTCAATTTTTTGATAACGACCACCAAAACGCAATTCCGCAGAACCTTGCGGACGAATTTCTATAGTATTTGATCCAAATACACTTTCAAAAAACTCATTATTAACATTTATCTGGGGAATCAAACCTGAGTTTGACCTTGGGTCATTCTCGTCGGTAGTGGCAGTTGCCGCATTTGCCTTATCGGTCCAATATTCATTTTGCTGTTTCGCAAACATATACTCCCGAAATTCTTCGGGAGACATTACTTTAGGTAGACCATTTAATACTCCACCTATTCTTTCGTAAACTATGTATTGGCCCGTTTCTGGATCATACTCATAATCGGTAGAGAAATTGCTTGGGTTACCTAAAAAGAGAGGACTTGTTTGGTTGCTATTATAAGGATAAGCTAGAGAATCTGGCTCAGTAGAATCTGGAGGCGAAAATTTTGACAATTCACCATACGGCAGGGTATTCGCAACTTCAGCCCATGAATTAACATTCATAAGTAAAGGGAGCAGTGCCAATAAAATTCTTTTTCGTAAAGACAATTTCACTTAATCCTAGAGCTTTTTCAAAGCCAATTTCACCACCGTTTCTACATTCATAGTTGGGTCGGAAGCTAAAAGCTTCGACACTTCTCTTTCAATGGAAACCTTTGAGAATCCTAGTACTTCTAGCGCCGATACAGCTTCTAGTCGTATGGAAGCGGTTCCTCCATTGGCCGTTTCACTACCCGTTAACGAAACATTAACAGAAATCTTGTCTTTAAGGTCAATAATTATTCTTTGGGCTGACTTTGCACCTATCCCCTTTACGGATTTCAGCACTTCAACTTGCTCTAATTCAATAGCTGAGATAATATCCTCTGGGGTTAAAGAGGATAAAATTAATCTTGCAGTATTGGCTCCAACACCATTTACAGAAAGTAATTTTTCAAATATTATTCGTTCGGTTTCATCAAAAAAACCAAAAAGGGTCATGGCATCCTCACGAACTATTAAATGCGTAAAAAGTTTAACACTTTCATTTGAACCCAATTTTTCAAAAGTGTTTAATGAAATATTTACATGATAACCCACTCCTCCACACTCAATCACACAGTAAGTAGGATTTTTTAAGACGAGCCTTCCCGAAAGATGATGATACATATTCAAAATAAATGTGCCTCAAATGTAGAAAATTAAACAAAAAAAGAACCGGCCTGGGCCGGTTCAAATTATCTTACAAAGAAAGTAGATTAATGAGAAACTACAAGTCTTTCTGTTTTTAAAACTTTTTCATCAGATACAATTGACAAAAAGTATACTCCCGATGGCAGGTCAGCCACGCTAAGCTGTTTTCTAGTATCGTTTACATCTAGAGAAGATTCAACTACGCGAGCACCTAACATATTAGTAAGGTAAACATTGGCATTGTTTGAAGAATTTCTCAAGTTGTACTCAACCGTTACATGGTTTTGAGCAGGGTTTGGGAACAACTTAAAGTTGTCTAATCTTACGTTTTCTTTCACGCTAATGGAAGCGCCGGTACAAAAAGTAACTGTAATATCTAAAACATCACTTGAATTTCTTGTTTCGTAAAATTGGTAGCTTACATCTCCACAAACCACATTTCCGTCACCATCTGTTTGAACATAAACTGACAAAAAGTGAGTTTGTCCGGGAGCCAAAACATAAGGGTCTGGACTATCAGAAACTGATGGCAAATAACATTGTGCCCAGCAGAAGTAATTTACATCTGTTAAAGCATTATTCTCCCAACCTGGAAGTCTTTTTACCTTAAATTCTACGGTGTCATTAGAAGTGTTCTGAACATAAATATTACCATGTGCATCAACTACAGAGTATGCAGGACCCCAAATGGTATCAATGGGGTTAGTAATTAACGTCAATGACTGAGCTCCTACAGAAAATGCAGCCGCAGAAACCAAAAGTGAGAGTAGTAATTTTTTCATATAACTGTTCTTGAACGGTTTAAATATTCCGATACCCTGCAAAAATAATAAAAATTATGACTTAAATGTTATGATAAGTTTTATAATATTTTAAATTAGCCGAGATTAAGATTAAAATTAAAAAATATCTCTATGAACCTTAAAAAAATTACACTATCGCTACTCGCAGGTGTAGTAGGCGCTCAAATGAGTGGTCAACTTTTAAGTGAGGACTTCACTACTGGAATTCCTTCGACTTGGACGTTGATTAACAATGACGCTTTAACTCCAGCTGCAAACGTTTCTTATGTTAACGACGCATGGGTTTCTACTAATGGATCTGGCGCTCAAGCTGGTTATGCCATCAGCACATCATGGTACACCCCCGCTGGACAAGCTGATGATTGGTTAATTACACCTGCACTAAGCATACCTACAGGATCTGACTATTACTTAGTTTGGGATGCAGCTGCACCTGATGCAACTTATCCTGATGGATACAATGTTAAAGTTTCAACAACAGGAACTAGTGTAACTGACTTCACTACCACACTTCTTTCTGTACCGGCGGAAAATTCAAGTTGGACAACCCGTTATGTCGACCTTTCCGGTTTCGCAGGTCAAACAATTAACCTAGCATTCCAAAACAATTCGAACGATATGTTTCTATTGTTTGTTGACAACATTGTTGTTGATACTTACTCAGGAAATGACGTATCTGCCATAAATCACAACGTTAATTCAATTATCAAAACAGGTCAGTCTACAACTATTTCTGCTCAGTTTGAAAACATTGGTAAGCCAGTAGCTTCTATGGATGTTTATTACCAAGTAGGTTCTGGAACTCCAGTTATGGAGTCTACTACTCCGGCAATGGCTCCAGGAGGTTTCTACGCACACCAATTCTCAACTGCATGGGCACCACCAGCTGATGGTAACTATACAATGAAAATTTGGGCTGCAAACATCAATGGTTCAGCCGATGATGACAATACCAATGACACCTTAACCGTAAATATCAAAGCAATGACTACTCCTCCAGCAAGAAGAGTTGTTATTGAAGAGAAAACGGGAACTTGGTGTGGATGGTGTCCTAGAGGAACAGTTGGAATGGACTACATGTTCAATAACTACCACAACGGTACAGCTTTAATAGCTGTTCACAACGGTGACCCTATGGTTGTTACTGAGTACGATTCTAACATTGGTCAAGTTGCTCCAGGTGGATACCCAGGGTCAGCTGTTGACCGTGTTTTAGGTCCTGATCCAGGGGCGTCGTCATTAGAGGGTGCTTACAATACTAGAAAAGACATCGCTCCAGGAGCAATTGTAGACATTACAGGTGCTACTTATGACAAGAACACAAGAGCTCTTACAGTTGATGTTGACGCAACTTTCTTAGTGGGTCAAAACAATGCTGATTATCGATTTGTATTCGTAGTTACAGAAAACAATGTGACCGGAACGGGAAGTGGCTTTGCTCAAGCTAACTATTACTCAGGTGGAGGACAAGGTGCAATGGGTGGTTACGAAAACAAACCAAATCCAGTTGCAGCTGCAGACATGAAGTACCACTTCGTAGCGAGAACTATTCTTCCTAATTTCTTCGGAACTGCAGGATCAATTCCTGCAACACTTACAGACAATCAAGTAGTTTCTGAAACATTTAGTTACACAAATCCAGCAGGTTATGATCCCGTTGAAATGAGAGCTATTGTAATGGTTGTTAATGGTTCAACATACGCAGTGGTTAACGCTGATGCTGAATATTTGAAAAACCTTGCTGCCGTTTCAGTTAAAGAATTAATCTCTGAAGGAAAAGTTTCTGTATTCCCTAATCCATCTTCTGATAATGTAAACTTTGAGTTTGAATTAATGGAAGATGCAGAAGTACAAGTTGATCTTGTAAACGTTATGGGGCAAACTGTATTCTCTCAAGATTTCGGTAAACTTGCAACAGGTGTTAATCGCAACACTATCCAAGTTTCTAACTTAACTCCTGGTGTTTACTTTGCAAACATCAACATTGGTGGTGAGGTAATTACAACTCGCATCAACGTAGTAAAATAACGCGTTAGCGTACTAAAGTTTTTTTTAATCAGTAGCTCAAGGCACAGTCTTTGAGCTACTGATTTGTTTTAATAATAAATGAAATCAAAATGAAAAAGTTCGCACTTACTCTACTCACATTAACCATAGGTCTAACGGCATTTTCTCAAAAACTGGAAATACCTGAAGTAACATTAAAAGACGTTAACGGCAAAAGAGTTTCTTCAAAAACTCTTGACACAGGAGGTAAACCGGTGGTAATTTCATTCTGGGCTACATGGTGCAAACCGTGCGTAAAAGAACTTTCTGCTATTGATGAAGTATATGCTGACTGGCAAGATGAAACAGGGGTAAAGGTTATCGCCATTTCTATAGACGATGCTAGAAACTCATCAAAGGTTGCTCCTTTTGTTAATGGAAGGGGTTGGGATTACGATGTTTATATTGACGAAAACTCTGACCTTAGAAGACTTTTAGGGGTAAACAACATTCCACACACCTTTTTATTTGATGCGCAAGGAAAACTAGTTTACCAACACAATGGATACGCTCAGGGTGATGAGGAATTACTTTATGAGATGATAGAAAAATTATCGCGTGGCGAAAAAATCGAAAAACATTAGAAACAAACCTTAATCCTCGTGAAAAAACTACTAGTAATTCTACTGTCTTTTTCATTTCTCACCACGTTTGCACAAGAAGACACAAAACCAAACTTTGGTGAATTAACGGGTAACTTTCAGTTTGATGGTTACTACTACCAAAAAGATTCTGCCATTGGAGCTTATGGCTCCAATTTTCCTGAAGAAAAATTTTTAGGACAAGGATTTCTCAACCTAAACTATTCTAGAGGAAACTTTAGAATGGGTATGAGGTATGAGAATTACCAAAACGTAATTAACGGATTTCCTTCTGACTACAAAGGAGAAGGAATTACTTATAGATACGCACAGTTTGTTAAGGATGGCCTTGATGTTACCGCTGGTAACTTTTACGAGCAATTCGGATCAGGAATGATTCTAAGAGCTTATGAAGAAAGGGGGCTGGGCTTTGACAACATGCTTGATGGGGTAAGAATTAAATACGAACCCATCAAAGGATTGGCATTAAAAGGCTTGATTGGTAGACAAAGAAAATTCTTTGAAA
>CBFICS010000025.1:0-15299 GCA_965661055.1 uncultured Schleiferiaceae bacterium
GTTCCGCAAAAGCCTTTCGCTGCGCTCATCGGCTTTTTTGGTTTTACACCTTATGCGAATAAATTCGCAACGCTATATTAAATGGACGGGATTACCTCGCTTTGCTCGGTGGTCCCGAGAATGGGACCTTTTTAGTGTTCCGCAAAAGCCTTTCGCTGCGCTCATCGGCTTTTTTTGTTTTACACCTTATGCGAATAAATTCGCAACGCTATAAAACCAAAAAGCCTACCACTTTCGTGGAAGGCTTTTGCGGTCTGGACGGGACTCGAACCCGCGACCCCATGCGTGACAGGCATGTATTCTAACCAACTGAACTACCAGACCTTTTAGCTAACAGGGTTATTATTTCCTGATTGCGGGTGCAAATGTAGCCGATTTTTGCACTCCTGCAAACACTTTGAGAAGGTTTTTTAAAGTTTTTTAGCAAGGTATTGAAAATCAATGAGAAATTTTTAAATATTTTTTTGATTGGCCTCCTTCATTTCGGCCATCAGGGCTTTGTAATCTAACTTGGGATGGTTTTTTAAGTGCTCTAATATCACCCATGATTTCCTTTCTCTTAGGTGAGGGGCCTTCACTTTGGCAATTATGTGCATTAAGGTTCTTTGAGTCCCTGGGGTAAGAGAGTGGAATAATTCATCCCCCGTAGGGTCGTCATTCATCAGTTCACGCAACTCGTCAGGCATGGGCATTCCGTATTCTGACTTGTCAGACTCTATGGTGACGTTTACTTCATCGTTTAAGAAGAGGTTGTGAGATTTTTGAATTTTAGCGTTAATGATTAGGTACCATTGAGAATCGCTACCCGGAAACAACGCCTGGTGCTGTTTAGGTCCGCCGTTAAACGTGACCACAACCCTGCGTTTGTATGGGCTATTGATCAAGGATTCAGCAATGTCTTCTGGAACCACTATGTGCATCCCGTAAAGGCCTTCATTAAAACATTCAATGAATCCTAAAAACTTCATGAATACCTTCTTTTTAATTCTGAAATCATGTCTTCTAGTCCGTTGCTTTTAATGACCAATACCGTTTGTAGTATTTCGCCCAAGGAGCCTGTGGGGAATCCTTTTCGCGCAAACCACTCTAAATACGACACGGGTAGATCACAGAGTAATCGTCCTTCGTACTTGCCAAAGGGCATCTTCATCCTCACCATTTTTACCAACAGCTCTTTCTTGGGTCCTTCCATGGAGTAAAGGAATAAAAAATGAATGATAGAGGAGGGAAGGAGAGTGAAAATATGATTGAAATTAACAACTTTTCTATGGGGTCCCATTCGATTTTGGGAATGGAGGTCGGCATTAAATAAAAACTAGCCAAAGAATTCAAGAGATAAGAATTCAATGACTAGTTTTTAAAACACAAACATATTTTAAACCTTTGATGTTCCATGGTTTTTCGTTGACGAAAAAAATAGGCTAACGGAAAGGTTATGGTTTTAATCTTTTAAGAAAGGTTGTTAAAATATCATCACTTTCCTATAAATGATGAGTGTATAGACATCTTCCGTTAGTAAAAGAGTGAATGTAGATTTTAAAGGGATTTTAAAATCTTGTATTTCAAATAGGTGTAATAGGCCGAAATGGCACAAACTTGAATTCCAGTGATTCCGTCTAAGAAACCCAGTCTAAACAGGTAATTTTGAATGAATTGAAACCAAGGACTCACAAAGCGTTTCCAGGCCCTTTTTTGCTTGCCTGCTTCTTTTAGAGATTGGGCGGCAATTTTGGCAAATTTAATATTGACCTCTAGGTGATTTCTCCATCCCGTAAAAGAGTAGTGGAGGAGGTCTCCTTTTAGGTGGCCAGGTTTTGTTGTAAAGAGCTCAAATTTATCATGCGGATTCATTCCTCCCCATGCGCCTTTGTCCTTTAAAAACAATCGCAGTTTTTGATCCGGGTACCACCCAGAGTGCTTGACAAACTTTTTTCCGTAATGCGTTAATCGGTTCACTTTGTAGCCTTCAAGATCGGAGGCTTCACTAGATTTCCAGTCTAAAATAGATTGGGTTAGTTTTTCAGAAAGAGCCTCATCCGCATCTAGCGAAAGCACCCACTGATGCGTGGCACAATCTTTTGCAAAGTTCTTCTGTTGAATGTGTCCCGCAAACGGATTTTCAATAAACCGTACGGAATATTTTGAGCAGATCTCTTTTGTTTTATCGGTAGAAAAACTGTCTACTACCACAATTTCATCGGCTACAGCCACCAAAGAATCTAAGCATCTGGCGATGTTGTGCTCTTCATTGAAGGTGATAATTACGGCGCTAAGTTTTTTCATAATAGTCCTTCATAAACCGAGATAATATCGTAAATAATTTTATCGTCTCTAAAGCGCTGCGCATATTCCCATCCCGCATTCCTCATCGCTTCTTTTCTTGCGCTATCGTCCCAAAGTTCACCTATAGCCTGGCGCAATTCTTTTACATCCCCGGAAGGGACATAAAGACTATTGGGTCCACCGGCTTCAGAGAAACAGCCACCTTGGGTAGAAATTACAGGAGTTTTACTAAAAAGGGCTTCAATAATCGGAATGCCAAATCCCTCAAAGGTAGACGGGTACACAAACAAATCGGCCATTTGATAAATGCCTGCCAACTCTTGCATAGACATGCCTTGCAGGTGAATAAAAGGCGTTTGTGGTGAAAGTACCTTCTTCACCGATTCAAAGTAATCAGGTTTGGGTTTACCTACCAAAACTAGTGGAATGCCTGGCAAAGAAGCCATAGCTTCCGCTAGTACAGCAGCATTTTTTCTGGGTTCAATGGTCCCCACATTAAGGACAAACCTTTCGGGGAGGTTGAATTTTTTTCTCAGCTTTTGCTGGAAAATGACCGATGGCTCTTGTTTAAACGCAGGATGGCATCCTTGGTAAATGACCTTGATTTTTTCTTCAGCAATACCGTAAAATTCAATGAGGTCATCTTTGGTTTGCTGAGAAATGGCAACCACCCCATCAGCGTGTTTAGCCGCGTGCTTGGTCTTAAATCGGTAAATTTTTCGGTCAATGGCGTTATACCACTGCGGATACCTTTCAAAGATAAGGTCGTGAATGGTAACCACTGATTTTATGTCCGTTCCTTCAATTCCTTTCGGAATCTCATTGGTCAATCCGTGGTAAATATTGACATTATACTCCTTCAAGTCTTTCACCATTCCCTTAGACCTCCATAGGGAAGGGAACTTTTTCGCAAACCAACTTTGAGGTCCACGACGAGAAACTTTTTCAGAGGGAATAGAAAAGGACGAATCCCTTCTAGGCTCAGGGTCCATCAAAAAGATTTCTGAATCTGGAAGGGTATGAGTAACCGCACGAATAAGATCTCTGGCGTAATTGCCAAGCCCTGAAGCATTGTGAAATGCTCTTTTGGCGTCATATGCTATGCGGAATTTGTTCATTAAACGGCTACATTGTATTCTCTTAACGCGTCATTAAGAGAAGTTTTTTTATCAGTACTCGGTTTTCTTTTTCCGATGATTAGGGCACAAGGTACGTTATAGGTTCCTGAGGGAAACTCTTTGGGCATAGATCCAGGAATTACAACAGATCCCTGCGGTACACGTCCGCGGTATTCTACCGGCTCAGGACCTGACACATCAAAAATCTTGGTACTGGCCGTAAGGACCACGTTAGCTCCTAGTACCGCTTCCTTTTCAATGTGAACTCCCTCTACCACAATGCATCTTGATCCGATAAAGCAATCGTCTTCAATAATAACGGGAGCTGCTTGAACCGGTTCTAAAACTCCGCCTATACCCACACCTCCAGAAAGGTGAACGTTTTTTCCGATTTGCGCACATGATCCTACCGTAGCCCATGTGTCAACCATGGTTCCTTCGTCTACATAGGCGCCGATGTTGATGTAAGAAGGCATCATTATCACACCCTTAGAAACGTAGGCACCGTGTCTAGCAATGGCGTGAGGTACCACTCTTACGCCCAATTCTGCGTAGTTAGATTTTAAAGGAATTTTATCGTGGAATTCAAAAGGACCCACCTCAATGGTTTCCATCTTTTGGATGGGGAAGTAAAGGATTACACCCTTTTTCACCCAATCATTTACCACCCAGCCCTCAGCAGTTGGTTCTGCGGTTCTCAAGGCACCACGATCAAGTAATTCTACGGTTTTTTGAATGGCTTCGCGAGTTTCCACTTCATTGAGTAATGAGCGGTCATCCCACGCTTTTTCTATGATAGATTTCAATTTTTCCATGCGAGATATTAATTTCCATGCAAAGGTAGAAAAGTTAATCAACGCAAAGAAGGTAAGCGTTATGAAAACCCTGGATGTGTTAAAAATTTAACGATTCAGTACATCAAGTTAAAAAGACATGAATTTAAGAGACAACAAAAGAAACGGCTGGAGCGGAAGTCGCATTCAAGTTGGGAAAAACATCTCTACCTAAATCAGGATCAAAATAACTGTTTCCCCAATAGGCATTACTGTAACACCTTGCGTAAACGGTTTGTCCACTGGTGTACCCTAGGGCATCAAAAGTTTGTTGAATCATATTGAAATTATACGGATCAATTTGGGCAGGAACGGGCCCCAAAACATGCTCAAAATTATCTTTACTCACATTGGGTTGAGTAGAGAAAAAGAATTTTAAATAGTGAACTGCGCCATTGCTAGATGGTGAATTCGTGCTAACCGATAAGGTGACTGTACTGCCAGAGGTTGATTCATTCAGGTTTGAAATAGTGGTGGTAGACATTTGGCCCAAAGAGGGGGTGTCGGTTAATGTACTCGCCGGACTGGAAGGTACGTGATTGTAGTTAACCCTCTTGTAGGTTCCGTAGGTAGGCTTTGAATAAACTAAGGTAATCGTACCCTTGGGAGCATTCACTAATGTGAAGTTTCCAGATGCATCGGTGGTATCAGAAATAAAAGGGTTGGATCCTTCTAAAGAGACCATCATATTTGAATTATCCACTGAGGTTACCCCTTGATCATAGAGGTTTACCGAACCCTGTATGTTTCCTTTAGTGGCTGGTGCAGGAGTTTTTACTTCATCTTTTTACACGAGGAGGCAAAAAAAACAAGTAACAATGGTAGGACAACAAATTTTGCTTTCATAAGAGTTATCTACATTTAGTTTATATTAAGGGTACTATAAATTCCATTTAAAAAAGACTTTTTTGATATGATGCCGTATTTTTTTTGCTCCTATCTATTAATTACGGAAAGCTATTTCTATAATATTTTCATATCGCTACCCACTTGCCAGTCGGTTGAGGTTTTGGTCCCATAAAGAAACTCAGCGATAAGTTATGGGTTAGTTTTGGTCTTCCACCTTTTTTCTATGGTGTCAGGGATGGGGATCTTTGCGCTTGCGGTTAATTGATGGTCCATGGTTAATTTTTATCTATGATTAACAGGAACTTCCAAGAGTCTTCTGAATATACCGCAGAGTAAAGGATGAAATTAGGTTTATACCTCAAAGAATCGGTATCTCCCTTTTTTACGAAGTGTTTTACCACTGCGAATCCAAGAGGATTATCCCTGTAATTCAGTATTTGAGGTTCAGACATCCAAGCATTAGAATCTATATTAAAAAGCTGCTTGTCAGAAAGTTCACAAAGCGCCGTGTTTTCGCAGTAAAACCTTCTTAGGGTGTCCTTTATGCTAGTCATCTCTCCCTTGAGCTCTTCAAGTCCGGTATAGCTTCTGAATTTTACAATATCCTCATACTCTAAAGTTATCTTTTTCCATTGATGGGTATAGTCCCACATTTCATTTTTAGTCTCTAAGTTTGGAAGAAAGCATTTTTTTCCTTGTTGCTTATCTGTAATCAAATTGGCGAAACTAGTTCTTAACGTCTGGTGGTCAATACTAGAAAATGCCGGGTCAATAGGATTTTGGGTTGTGTTTTCAGAAGGGCCACATCCCGTGAAGGTAAACAGTGAGAGTAGAGAAATTGCCAGAGCAACTTTGGGAATGAAAATCTTCATGGATGAATAATTATTTATGTTCCTTTTCAAAATCTAAATGTCCTTCAAGTTCTCAATTTATCATCCAATTGATACCAAATTGATCCGTCAGCATTCCGTAATACGACTGCCAAAAGGTTACTCCTAGGGGCATAATGATATTTCCGTTTTTACTCAATGCGGTGAAAATACGTTCCGCTTCTTTTTGGTCTTCGGTATTAACGGAAATACTAAAGTTGTTTCCCTCCTTAAAGTCTTTTCCCCAGTCGCCACCGGTGTCGCTGCCCACTAGGCTTGTTTCTTTACTAATAGGAAGAGAAATGTGCATAATACCGTCTTTCATTTCATCGGGAATAGCTGGAGCTCCTTCCACGAGAGGCATCTTTCCAAAGGTAACTGCATACGGGTACTGGCTTGCTAAAATTGATTTAGTAAAGTCGAAAGCCTGTTTACAGTTTCCGTTAAAGGTGAGGTAACCATTGACTTTTGTCATAAGGGAAGATTATCAGGTGAAAGATAAAGGTAATTTAATTGGGTTATTGTTAAGACGTGTAATAAAAGAAATTGGTGGGGAGGGTTCGAATTTTAGGAGTTTGCTTTGCAAACAACCACGGTGTGGATATGGGTAAAGGGTATCTGACTCATGGCGATATTAATAAGGAGCTAGAAGAAGGGGGGTGTGGGAAGGGAGATGGTTTGGCTACTGTTTTTTTTGGTGTTTCGGGCCCCGGGGCCAGCACCCCTGTCCCCAGGATTAAGTTCGACAATTCATATCCAATAAACGAGGGGTAATCGAATCTAGCCGACTCAATTTGTCTAGTCCGTCAAAAGGGGCACTTAATCGTTTACCTTTCGACTAAGGCTTAGGACTTTTGTAACTTGAACTGGGGTGGGAACGGCAGTTCCCCGAATAAAGGAGTTTTGTGGGAATAAAAAAAGTAACAACCTCTTGTAAACTGTGGCAACCCACTCAACGTCAAACTTCGTTCATAAAGGTGGCATAGTCGAATTACAGACCTTGAAAAACAGCCCTTGCCTTTTAGACTATTTCCATACCTTTGAAAAAATATCCCTTTCCATGGCGTTAAGCAATAATGATGTACTTAAAAAAATTCGTGTAGCCTTAAAATTGAAGGACACTGATATTGTAGAAATCTTATCATTGGTAGATTTTAAAATCACCAAAAGTGAGATTAACTCCTTTTTTAGAGCTGATGATCATCCGAAGTACATGGAGCTTAAGGACCAGATTCTTAGAAACTTCTTGAATGGATTAATCATTTACAAGAGAGGCCCGATGCCTGGGCCAGGTGAAAAACCACAACCCCAAGCAAATAAGCCTGCTCCTAAAAAAGGCGACTTTCAGAAGAAAAGACCTGCTTCAAAAGAAGGTTTCCCAAAAAAGAGATCCTAATTTATAATGGCTAAAGGCGGAAAAATAAACCTTAGCTCAGCCGTATCTATTGTACTAGGTGGAATGGCTGAAGGGGGCAATTAGGACTATCCGTTTCATTTAGTGTAGGAGGTGTTCTCGTTCCGTTTTTGGTAGTGGAAATCTTGGCTTTAATTACTGCGAGGTCCTATTCTTAACTTCCAGTTGCTATTCCCGATGAAGGAGAAACGGTATGATTTTTAGACAAGGTTAGTGTTCTTTAATTATTATCTAGACCTCTTACAATCTGCCTTTAATTAGGTAGATCAAAAAAAACTAAGTTGCTTTTTGAAAAGCCACCTGAACCTCAGCAGAATTATTAGCAAAAAAACAACTAGGTAGTCGAACCCTGTTGATTGGCCATGATCAACGGAGGTTTTCTAGACAAATAGTAAAAAGGGTTATTTCAGGGACAAAAGTGTGGAATATAAAACAGTAAGAAAGATCATAAATATTGATATGGAAATAAATTTAAAAAAATCAGCCATGAGATTTCTCATGGCTGATTAATTGTTTATTTAAGAATTTTCCTATAGTCCAAATCTAAAACCTGCATTGATGTAAAATGCGTTGGCCTTAGCATTATCACCGCCAGAATGTACGGGGCTCAAACCTAATTGATATCCCACATCAGCAAATAAAAACCAAAGATCTAATCCCATACCAAAATCGGCATTCATAATTAAGCCGTTGTAATCATCTTTATTGATGTCATGCTAGACAGATGAAGTGGTTTGATTTACACTCATTACATGAGTCCCGTCAAGGCCCGCAAAAATTCTAACATTAAAGAAATCTTCTACTTCTGGATCAATAAATCGCAAACCAATTTTTAAGGGAACGGATATAGTGCTAATGGTAGCTTCATCTTTTAGGTTATTGCTTGCATTGGGGTCTGAGTGAATGATTTCCGTGGTAAGTACAGAGTATTGAATTCCTGGTTGAACGTAAAATTGCTTCCCAAAGGTTAATACGCCACCAAACTGTACGCCCGGTCTACCGTCCACCTTCTTAAAGTGTTCGATTCCATTAATTAACGTTGTCCCTTCGTCAGAAGTTAATTGCAACACGTTAAATCCTCCATAAAGGCGTAAATCTAAATTTTGTGAATACCCCAGTGTGGATGCTAATAAGGCAATTCCTAAAAAATATTTTTTTTTCATTTTATTGACTGTTGGTTTATACATTATGAAATTACACTATTTATTTGAATGTATGACTTGTACATGTTTAAGTTTTGTCGTTAATTCGCATCTCCTACTTAACTAGTAGGAAATGTATGTTATGCTTTCAGAAACAACCATTCATTATGTTTTAACAACCCTTCTAATCCTAGTGGGGATAGGCCTATTTGTCAATAAGTTTAGGCCAACGGTTGTTTTTGCCATTGCCATTGTGGTCCTTCTTTTATCACAAATCTCAACCATAGAATCTGTATTTAGCGGGTTTGCCAACCCTTCTATCATCACTATATTCTTGTTGATTTTTATTACCTCAGCCCTCAGAAAGAATTTTAATATTCTCGGTTTAATTGATCGTGGGGTAGGTAAGATGAAAAATCCAAAATGGTTTATTGCCGCTATGGCGGGATGGGTAGCACCCCTTTCGGCTTTTGTCAATAACACTCCTATAGTAGCCTTGTTGATTCCCTACATCTATAATTGGTCTAAAAAAAATGGACATTCACCGTCAAAACTGTTGATGCCCATTACTTTTATTGCCACCCTGGGCGGGACCATTACGGTGATTGGTACTTCAACCCACTTGGTGTTGAACGGTTTTTTAACCCTGAACGGATTTGAAGCTTTGAAGTTTTGGGACTTTGCTCCCATAGGCGTGGCCTTAACTCTTTTTGGATCTCTTTACCTTATCGTTTGGGGAATGAATTGGCTCCCTGAGAAAAAAGACCTTCTGGGTGAGTTTGAGCAAAATGCTAGAGAGTATATTGTCGAAACCACCTTAACTGCAGAGTCTCCATGGATTGGTAAGAATATTGAAGAAGCGTCCCTGAGAAATCTTGAAGGCCTATTCTTAATAGAGATTAATAGGAAGGGAAAAGTAATAAGTCCGGTGAGTCCACAAGAAATACTGCAAGAGGGTGATTACCTTTACTTTGCCGGTGAAACCGATTTGGTGGTGAACCTTATCAATGACAACAAAGGACTTGAATTCCCAAAATCTGATAAATTTAACCTCGGACAAAACCTTGAAATTGTTGAGGTTTTAATTCCCGCAACTTCTGATTTGGCAGGAATTCGTGTAAAAGATTCAAACTTTAGACAAAGGTTTAACGCCGCCATTGTTGCCATTCACAGAAATGGTAAACGAATAGGAGGGAAGATTGGTGATGTAACCTTAGCCTATGGTGACTTATTGCTGGTAAGTGCCGGTAGCACTTTCTATACTTCCATCCAAAATCAAAAAGACTTATACGCAGTATCTAAAGGTCGTCAACTACAAAGCGACTCGTCCAATAAAAAAAGGTTGTTCCTTGCCATTTCTTGCCTTTCACTTCTCGGGGTGTTTTTAAACTTTATTCCTTTTATCGTATCCCTTTTGGTGATTCTCGGACTGGCAACTGCATTAGGTATGTATTCATTTTCAGACCTAAAAGATGATTTAAACGTGGATCTGCTGATCATACTGGTTTGTTCTTTGGCCTTGGGTTCAGCTCTCATTGAAACGGGCACCGCTCATTGGTTAACTTCAGGCTTAGTAACCACCCTTTCGGGGGAAAGTGCCTTTGTTTTAGTAACCGGAGTGTTCTTAACCACGGTAATTATTACCAGCTTTGTTACTAATGTGGCGGCTGTTGCAATAATGTTCCCCATTGTAGCTGCCTTAATTGAATCTACGGGGTTGCCCGCAAAACCTATATTTTTAAGCCTGGCCTACGGAGCATCAGCAGCCTTCTTGACTCCCGTGAGTTACCAAACCAACTTGATGATTTATGGTCCCGGAGGATATACTTCTAAAGACTTTTTAAAAGTTGGATTCCCCTTAACAATTTTGTACTCTTTGGTGAGTATTTGTATGATATTATGGCTCTTATGAAAAGTGAAAAATTACATATAGTTCCTCATGATTACCGCATTAACCGTGAGGTTAGGGCAAAGGCACTGAATCAAAGTCCACGGTTGATTTGGTTTACAGGCCTTTCGGGTTCAGGTAAGTCAACGCTGGCAAACGCATTAGAAACGGAAATGTATAACCGCGGACTGTCAACCTATCTTCTGGATGGTGATAACGTGAGGACGGGTTTAAATTCTGATTTAGACTTTTCCGAAAAATCTAGGGTTGAAAACATTAGAAGAATAGGAGAGGTGGCCAACTTAATGCTAGACGCAGGACTTATCGTTTTATCGGCATTTGTTTCTCCGTTTGAGGCGGACAGAAAATTGGTTTGTGAGAAGGTAGGATCAGAAAATTATTTCGAGATTTTTGTGAACACTTCATTAGAGGAGTGCGAAAGAAGAGACACCAAAGGTCTTTATGCAAAAGCAAGGGCTGGTGAAATTTCAAACTTTACAGGAATATCTTCTCCGTTTGAAACTCCTACAAATCCTGATTTAGAAATAGACACAGAAAAAGTCTCTGTAGAAGAGGCCGTACAATTAATAATTAATAAGTTAAATATAAAGTGATGGGTAAATAGGTTATTACTTCCCACGGCAACGTGGATACTAGTCCCTAGTTACCAATCCCTAATTCCAAAAAAATGAGATACAGTTTAACGCACCTTAAAGAACTTGAAGCAGAGTCTATCTTCGTGATGAGAGAGGTTTATGCCCAGTTTGACAATCCGGCTATTTTGTTTTCAGGAGGTAAAGACTCCATCGTTTTAACTCACCTAGCCAAAAAAGCTTTTTATCCGGCCAAGGTTCCATTTCCTTTGGTGCACATTGACACTGGGCACAACTTTCCAGAGACTATGGAATTCCGCGATAATTTGGTGAAAAACCTAGGGGCCAAATTGGTAGTAGGTTCGGTTCAAGGATCTATTGACCAAGGACGAGTTCGCGAAGAAACTGGAAAAAACGCTTCTAGAAACGCATTGCAGACCACAACTTTGCTAGACACTATTGAAGAAAATCAGTTTGACGCCGCCATGGGAGGTGCAAGACGCGATGAGGAAAAAGCCCGTGCCAAAGAGCGCTTCTTCTCTCACCGTGACGATTTTGGCCAATGGGACCCTAAAAACCAGAGACCCGAATTGTGGAATTTGTTCAACGGAAAAAAACAAATGGGTGAGCACTTTAGAGTTTTCCCTATTTCTAACTGGACAGAAATGGACGTATGGCAATATATCCTTATGGAAAACATTGACATTCCATCGTTATACTTGGCGCATGAAAGAGAAGTGATTTGGAGAAACCAATCGTGGTTGCCTGTATCTGAACACATTCAGTTAGGGCCTAATGACAAGCCAGAAGTAAAGAAGATTAGATTTAGAACCCTTGGTGATATCACTATTACCGGTGGAGTAGAGTCTGATGCTGATACCATTGAAAAAATTGTGGAAGAAGTGGCCGCTGCTCGCCAAACAGAACGTGGTAACCGCGCCGATGATAAGCGTAGTGAAACGTCTATGGAAGACAGAAAAAAACAAGGTTATTTTTAGAGATTGCGAACCAGGAATCAGGGACAGCGGAAATTTCCTCTACAATCCCTTTTTTCCCAGTTTCAAATCTCATTTCACTGAAAAAAATAGAATTATGGATTTTGAAAAGTGACGCCTAGTCACAAGGTTCAAATCCCAAATCACTAGAAAAAATGAATCAAGACGGATATTTAAATATGGAACTACTTCGCTTTACAACCGCAGGTAGTGTTGATGACGGAAAATCTACTCTTATCGGTAGACTATTATATGACTCTAAAAGCATCTTTGAAGATCAAATGGATGCCGTAGAAAGTAGCTCAACCAAAAGAGGACTTGAACACGTTGATCTTTCTTTACTTACTGATGGTCTAAAAGACGAGCGTGAGCAAGGAATTACCATTGATGTGGCTTATAGATATTTTGCAACCCCTAAACGAAAGTTTATCATTGCAGATACTCCGGGTCACATTCAGTACACCCGAAATATGGTTACCGGTGCTTCTACAGCAAACTTGGCGCTTATCTTGGTAGATGCTAGAAACGGAGTGGTTGAGCAAACTTGTCGTCACTCATTCATTGCTAGCCTTTTACAAATCCCTCATTTGGTGGTTTGTATTAACAAGATGGACCTTGTAGATTACTCTGAAGAAGCCTATGATAAGGTGGTTAAGCAGTATGAAGATTTTGCTTCAAAGTTGAATGTTAAAGACATTCGCTTTGTTGCTATTTCTGCCCTTCACGGGGATAATGTGGTAAACCGCTCAGAAAAAATGGACTGGTACCAAGGAGAAACCCTTCTTCACTTGTTAGAAACCATTCACATTGGATCTGACTACAACCACATTGATTGTCGTTTTCCCGTTCAAACGGTAATTAGACCTCACTCTGATGAGTTTCATGATTACCGTGGATACGCCGGAAGAATTGCAAGTGGTATTTTTAAGGTAGGTGATGAGGTAGAAGTGCTTCCTTCTGGATTTACTTCAATCATTAAATCTATTGATACCTTAGGGGAGAACCTACAAGAAGCATTTGCTCCGATGTCTGTATCTATTACTCTTGAAGATGATATCGACGTAAGTCGTGGAGATATGTTGGTGAGAAAAAACAACCAGCCTGAAATGACTCAAGATGTGGATGTAATGCTTTGTTGGTTAAATAACAAAGGACCACAGCCTAGAGCTAAATACATAGTGAAGCACACCACCAATGAGGCTCGTTGTATGATCAAAGAAGTACTGTACAAAGTAGATATCAATACCTTACACAGAGCAGAAGGTGACGTTGAGATTTCTATGAATGACATTGCTAGAGTGAGGCTTAGAACCACTAAGCCACTATTGATTGATGATTACGAACAAAATAGAATAACCGGATCATTAATTCTTATTGATGAAGCGACCAATGAAACGGTAGCTGCCGGTATGATAAATGGGTAAACAGACCTCGTTCTTTAAAATAGCGGAATCCATTAGGTTCCGCTTTTTTTGTCCCAATCCTTAGGTTTACGGAAACTATTGGAGCTGCAACCATTAAATTATCTAATTTAGTCGCTACAAAACACATCGCTATTGAAGTCCACGGTTGTAAACATCTTTTCTAGGCTTTTAACCATTGCAAGCGTAGTGGTATCTATAAAGGTACTTACGCACTTTTTAGACAAAGACCAGTTTGGGTATTTACAATACAATATTGCCATTGTGGGCTTTGTGACCATGCTGCTTTTTGGTCCCCTAAACTCTATGTTCGGTCGCTTTTGGCACAAGGGTGACAAGCAACTTTTAGCGGTGCTGTTTAACGGACTCATTCACCTTTTTGTAGCCGGAACCCTAGTGTTGTTAACGGTTTGCGGATTTTATTTCTCTGGGCTACAAATTCCTGAAATCATACCACTAGGAGTAACCTTTTTTATGCTGGCCATGATGTATAGTTTCATGAGTATTCTCGATGCCATTTACCTGAGAGAAAAACTAATCATTAAAGCTTCGTGGATGCAATGGCTTACGTCTTTTGTGAGACTGGCTATTTTGTTTCCATTGTTTTTCATCACCCATCTTACTCCCTTTACTTTTTGGATGGTATATGCGGTAGGAGTCACTTTCTCGTTTTGGTTCTTGTTTTTTGTAGCCAAAAAGCATCTGCTTATTGAACCTCTTTTTGCCAAAAAAGTGGCCTTGTCAACGTTCGTCATTTCAAAGAACGAATTTTTGAATCACAGGTTTGTGGTTTATGTCTTGCCCTTTTTTATTTGGGGAATATTTGCCGCTATTAGATCTTTTGCCGATAGGTATTTTGTGCAAAATCAACTGGGGTATGATCAGTTGGCAGAATACACTTTGATTTTTCAATTGACGTATTATCCCATTAGTATTTTACAAGGAATTACTAATAGTCTATTTCAGCCATTAATGTTTTCTCATTATGATGAAGGCGAGAAAAGAGCTTTTCTTCAAAAGCTACTTTTTCTAATTTCCTTAATAATTATAGCCATCTTAGGTTTGTGGGGCATTTACACACTCTTTGGAAATGAAATAATACTAATGATCTCTAATGACTCTTATTTAGCTCTTGTGTCTAAGCTACCCATGGCGGCTGTGGCACTCGGATTGTTTTTTGTCGGTAATACTTTAGGAAATGTCTTTCTCATTGTCAAAAAGACAAAATCTCTTCTGTTTCCGAACATTAGCTACTCTGTATTAATGGTGGCTCTGTTTGTTTTTTACCCTTGGACCAATATCCATGAACTGATTCAGTTAATTCTCTATGCTAATCTTTATTATACAGCCATTGTAATCTTTTTCATTTATAAAAGAAAACTACTTTTGTAGGCTACTATGCAGCGTTTAAAAAACAGTAATATATTCTACAACCTTTTTAGCAAGGTCAAGTCCGTTCCCTTTGATAAGGACTATAATAAATTGCCCATTCAAAAAGATTTCTTTCCTGATTGGGGTTGGAAAACTCAAGGCAGTTCTGCAGAAAAACCCAAGTTACTTTGGATTGGGGCGAATGAAAACCAAGATAACTCCGGACTGATAGAAGGCTTACATGCTCAGTTTGACACAACTGTTTACCGACGTATAGGGGGTGAATACGGACTTTATCGCAATTCAGATGCCCAAAAGGCCCGGAAGGTTAATGCACAAGAATTGAAAAAATACCTTCGTGCAAATCCTCAAAAATATGATGTTGTTTTCGGACAGTTTTGGGGATCGGTGGTTGATGAAGAGTTTTTTAAGAGTTTAAGGGGGGTGACACAATTAATGGGGTCACTTTCGTGGGATGATAAACTTCCTTTTTTATGGGGAGGTGGCTATGAAAATTCTACCC
>CBFICS010000026.1:0-14576 GCA_965661055.1 uncultured Schleiferiaceae bacterium
ATTACCTTGGGTAAACGAGATCTTGTATTGAGTGGCCAAAACGCTAGCAATAACCTCCTTGGTGGTCGTTTTGCCATTAGAACCAGTTAATCCAATTACCGGGATTTCTAGGTTTGCTCTATGCTCAACAGCTAAATCTTGAAGTGCAGTGAGCACATCATTTACCACGAACGTGTTTTCTCCTTTGTACTTTGGGTCATCAATTACGGCTAATACTGCTCCAGCGTCAAGGGCATTTTGAGCAAATTGATTACCGTCAAAAGACGGGCCTTTTAAGGCAAAGAAAATAGAACCCTTTTCAATTTTTCTTGTGTCTGTAGAGATGATTGGGTTCTCTAGGAATAGTGAATATAAGCTCTTCATAGGGTATAAAAAAAGTCCCGCAAAAGCGGGACTTAAATTTAACAATTAATCCATTTGGTAACGCTTGAATTTTTTGCGTTTTGGTTTGTTGTGTGTTTTGTCTTTTCCTTCTTTGTTTTGGAAACCAAGTCTGTCCATGGCACATCTAAATCCGATATCGTCAGTTGCTTGATCTTCTTCTAAGAATCTTCTAGTACCTGGAGACAGCCAATAAGCCCTGTCTTTCCAAGAACCACCTTTATAAACTCTAGAAGTGTTTCCAACCAAAGTCGTTACACCATATTCGTACATAGGTACTTCTCCTTCATCTACTCCTGTTGCGTAGTATTTAGAAGACTGAACGTCTCCGTCTTCAAAGTCTCTATAATCAGAATACTGGTAATTTCTTCTTTCTAAGTTTTCTTCTGCAGTTACGTCTCTTACTGGTAACTGACCAGGAAGTCTTACAATGTTACTATCAGAATCGTACTGAGGCTCTTGAAGTACTTCTAAAGATCCCATATCTTGATAGTTTTCATCAAAAGTTTGGAATTCGTTACCTCTATAGGCTCTATGATCATCATTGGTTTCGTTAGAAGTAGGACGGTAAACATCCATTACCCATTCAGAAACGTTTCCTGCCATATCGTAAAGACCAAAGTCATTAGGAGGGTAGAATCTAACTTGCATGGTGATATCTGCTTCATCATTTAACCATCCACCGGTACCCATGTTATCACCCTTACCTCTTTTAAAGTTGGCAATAATTTGACCTTTGTTTGTCTTTTCTCCACTGCGGATTGATGAACCATTCCAAGAATACTTGTTCTTATCAACTACGCGGTTGTAAATTCTTTGACCAATATCTCCGTATGCGGCGTATTCCCATTCAGCTTCTGTTGGAAGTCTGTATTTTGGTAATAAGATACCATCAGAAACAGTAACAGGCCTTCCTTCTTTTCCAAATGATGAATTTGGGTTGTAATCAGGAAGTCCTTTTTTGTTTTGTTGAGTATACTCACCTGTTTTGTAAAGGTAAACTTCAGTGTTAAAGTTGTCAGCATCTGCTTGATCAGGGTATTCCATAAATACACCTTCTTCAATTAAGATTTGCTCGTTTACACGGTCTGTTCTCCATGAACAATATTTCATTGCTTGCAACCAGTTTACTCCTACTACAGGGTAGTAGTTATACGCTGGGTGTCTGAAGTAGTTCTCTACATAAACTTCGTTGTAAGAAAGCTCGCTTCTCCAAACTAAAGTATCAGGTAGGGCACCTCGGTAAATTTGTGGATAATAATCGTAGTCATATACGCGTCTTAACCAATATAGGTATTCGCGGTAATCTACGTTGGTTACTTCGTTCTCATCTAAGTAAAAGGATGAAACGGTAACTTTTCTTGGTGTGTTGTTCCAATCCTTGTAAAAGTCTTCTTCAACACGACCCATGGTGAAAGTACCGCCTTCAATAAAAATTAAACCAGGTCCTGTCATTTGACCCTTGTAATTAGTATTTACGCCAAATCCACCATTATCTTTATCGTTGTATGACCATCCAGTGGTGTTGGATTCCGTCTTTGAACAACTAACAAGAGCCATTACACCGATAGCCAGTGCAACTCTAGAAATGTTCTTATACATTGTTATACGCATATTGTACAGGTTTATGTAGACTAAAATTTAGGACACTTTAATTGTTGTAACCTCTTCTTAGGAACGCGGCAAGGGAATTTATATTTTAATGAAAGCTCATGAGCTCCCCCTGCGTTGTTGGTTAAGTCATTAACTGTGTAGTCATAACTGTAACCAAAGGTTACGGGAATATTCCCTGGATCAAACCCTAGTAAGATTACGATAGCATCAGGGTTTCTAGGACCAAAACGGTAACCAAGACCTCCTGAAATTGAACTCCTATTAAATGATAATCCAAGAGTTGTTTGTGAAGCTCCTCCCTGATTTTGATAAATCACGTTAGGGATAAGCATATTTTGTGTTGAGTTGTGAAGTCTTTTTCTACCCAATGGTATAGAAGCACCTGCGTGAGCAGTAAACTTGAAAGGTAATTTGCCTTCACTTAAAAAGGCTTCGTCTGGTTCAGTTAAGTGGTGAGCAGCAACTCCAACAAAAAAGTTTTTAGTAAATCCAATAAATCCTACCGACAGGTCAAGATTGTATACGTTTTGATTTGTGGGTGGTAATTCATTTGTCGGTTTTACGAAACCGTAAAATGCATCAATTTGATCCGGGAAGGTCAGCTTATCCCATTGAAGTGCGCGTTGTCTAAAGGTTGCTTGAAAACCAGCAAGAATTGAAAATTTACGAGTTACGGCAAGATGGTATGAATAAATACCACTTACTTCCGTTAATGATAAAGCTCCATCACCTGCTTCATCTTGCATAATACTTAAACCAACTCCACCCTTCATTGCGCTTACATATTGATCATATGACGCAGCATATGTCTGGTAAACACCCAGAGAAGGATATTGGTTTCTATAGTTCATATGGACCGTAGGACAACGGTCAACACCAGCAAACGCCGGGTTCACATACAAAGGATTGGCATAGAATTGAGAGAAATGAGGGTCTTGCCCCATTGCAAACAATCCTGCCAAGTTTAGGGTTATAGCAAGGATTACTCCTTTAGTTGTTTTAGCCATCTAGACTTAATCTTTTCAATTCACAATAATACAAAATATTATTTTTGGGCGTGCAATTGTGTTAATTTTTATGGGTCTAATTTAAAAATAGTTTTAATACTTCGTTAATAAGGTCGTAATTTTACGCTAATAATTTTCTCGTTTACAAATCCACAGAAAGTTATTACACTAAGTTTTTGGATGTTCCGTTATCAAGTCAATATGAAAAAAATATTTTTCCTTTTAGCCTCCTCTTTAATACTTGCCTTTGGCGCAAACTCTCAGGTTGTATCGTCCAAAGTGTATTCACTTTCGTGGGATGTTGACTATCCATATAGCACAGATGATGTAAATTCTCCAAAAGTGCCCTATTTCAAGAATGCGGTTTATTCTGCAGAACAGCCAAGAATTCCTTCTTTTAGAATCAGTTCTTCTCATAAGGTTAAAGTAACGGTTGTTTCAGAATCTGAAATTCCTGGAAATCCTTTTTGGTCTTCTGACATAACGGAAAATTACGAGGTTAGTTATTTACCCAACAGTTCCACCGGTTTAATAACAACAATTAGAAAGGATCAGAACGGAAGGTTTTATAGACTGAATTCGTTTACCATTGAAGATTTAGATGAAGGGTTGTTGGTGACAAGTGCTACTAAAGCTTACACAGGAAAAGTAATGGCAAATAGTCCTTTGGCAAATGGTAATTGGTTTAAGATTTCTACTGATAAATCCAACGTTTATAAAATCACACCTGATTTTTTATCATCCAATGGCGCAGGATCAGGCCATAGCATTTCCTTGATCACCGTATACGGTAATCAGGTAGGAATGTTGCCAGAGAACACTTCAGCGCCAAGATCTCTAGGTCTTCAAGAAATACCCTTGTATGTAGTTGATGAAAACAATGATGGAATTTTCAATGGCAAGGATTATATACTGTTTTATGCAAAGGGGCCGCACCAATGGGAGTACCTTTCAGGGCAACAGAGGTATAACCACCTTCTAAACATTTACACGGAAAAAACTTATTACTACATAGGTACTTCGGTTTCAAGAAGTAAAAATATAGCCATTGCGCCAGAAACATCTGATGCATCAACTGTGAATAGTGATGGTTTTGATGATTTTCAATTTCATGAACTTGAATTGACCAATATTTTAGGAACGGGTAGACAATGGATGGGCGAGCTTTACGATTATAAACTGACCTATGACTATGATTTTACTTTTCCTAATATTAAAACCAATGAACCTGTATTTATAAGGTCAAGGGTTTTGGGTAGATCCACAACCAGCAATACGTTTTTTCAAATTTCATCAAATGGCGGAGTCATTGATCAAAGCAATATTCAGGCTGTTAGCGGATTTTCAGGGGCGGATTATGTCCGAGAAAGAATTTTGTCTGGAAATTTTACGGTGAATTCCAATTCATTTACTGTTACTGGAAAATACCTAAATTCTTCAAACCCGTCTGCCATATGTTATATGGATTACCTTGAAGTCACAGTAAGGCGTCCGTTGGATATAGTAGAGAGCTCAACGATCTTTAGTGATTCAAAAACAATTGGGGTAGGTGAAGTTACCACGTTTAGTTTTTCTAATGCCTCTAACAATGCAATGATTTGGGATATTTCAAAACCGCTCAATACTTTTCAAACAGAAAGTAATGTCTCAGCCGGAACCTTAACATTTAAAGTGAATACGGATACTTTAAGGAATTTTGTCCTTATCAATTCCAATGACCTAACGAGACCAAAGTTTGAGCAAAAAGTGGACAACCAAGATTTATTAGGTATGTCTACTCCAGATTACTTTATCATCACTCATCAGAATTTTATTGCCGAAGCCGAAGAACTGGCAGAGTTTCATGAATCTAAAGGTCTTTCTACCGAGGTTGTTCCTGTTCAGAAAATTTTTGAAGAATTTGGTTCAGGAAGTCCAGACCCTACAGCCATCCGAGATTTTTTAATGCATCATTACAATAAAGGTGGGTTGAAATTTGCCTTAATGTTCGGTGATGCTTCTTATGACTACAAAAGCATTAATGGGATTAACCACAACTTTGTTCCAACCTATGAGTCGGATATTAGTTTTAGCTTAAGAACCTCTTATGCATCTGATGATTACTTTGCCCTTCTCACCCCCAATGAAGGAATTGTTTTGCAGAGTGGGTTCTTAGACATTGGCGTGGGTAGACTTACCGTTAAATCTGTTTCGGAGGCAAGAGCAGTTGTGAATAAAATTAAGCACTACGGAACCATCAAAGAATCAAATGCTTCTTATTGGCAAAATAAGGTACTGATGGTTGCCGATGACAATGACGATCCTACGGGTTGGGAGTCAATGTTTGTCAATAGAATGGAGGTTTTGGCCAATAATAGTATCTCTAAATACCCCTACTTGAACTTTGAAAAAGTTTATGCCGATGCATATACTCAAGTGACCATTTCTGGATCTCAAAGATACCCTGAGGCTCAAAAAGAGATTTTTGACAAAGTACAGAAAGGAAATTTGGTGACTACCTATTTTGGTCATGGAGGTGAAGTAGGTTGGGCATTTGAAAGGATCTTACAATTAAAAGAAATTAATGATTGGTCCAATCTAGATAAGATGCCGGTATTTGTGACTATTACTTGTGAATTTTCAAGATATGATGATCCGACAAGAGTTTCTGCTGGCGAACAGTTGTTGACGAATTCTAAAGGAGGTGGAATTGCTTTAATTACCACCACTAGAGAAGTTTCTGCTGGTGTGGGGGTAAATATGAATGATGCCGTTTTTGATACCATCTTTGGCGAAGTAAATTACCAATCTATGAGATTGGGTGATATTGTAATGAGCGCTAAGAACTCAGTAGTTGGAGAATTTGATAGACCGCGTTTTACTCTTTTGGGTGACCCCGCTTTACGCTTGAGAAAACCAAATCAAAGAATTGTAACCAAATCAATAAATGGAAGTCCCATTTCTTCCAATACAGATACCTTAAAAGCATTGAGTAAAGTGGTAATTGAAGGTGAGGTTACAGATGATTTCGGGAATTTACTTACCGATTTTAATGGAGTGGTTTATCCTGAGGTTTATGATAAGGAGTATACAAGGTACACCTTGGTTAACGACGGAGTAGGAAGTCCAATTCCTTTTAAATTACAAGACAATGTTCTGTACAGAGGAAAAGTTTCTGCCGTGGGAGGTAAATTTAGCTTTGAATTTATTGTTCCTTTAGATATTAACTATTCATATGGTAACGCAAAGCTTAGTTATTATGGTCATGGCAATAACTATGAAGCAACAGGTAGCGAGTTTTCGGTCATTGTGGGTGGGTTAGACACTACGGCAGATGCAGATAATCTTGGGCCTGAAATATCATTATTCATGAATTCAGACGCTTTTGTTGATGGAGGATTGACAGGGCCGAGCCCATTAGGACTTGCATATGTATTAGATAGCAGTGGCGTTAACACCCTTGGAGCCAGCATTGGCCATGATATTGTAGGTGTTTTAGATGGGGATGTAAACAACTTATTTGTTCTCAATGAATATTACGAAGCGGAATTAGATAGCTACCAAAAGGGTATTATTAGATATCCATTCTTTGATTTAGAGCCCGGGCCTCATGAGTTATTAGTAAGGGTTTGGGATGTATACAATAACCCATCAGAGGCTAAAATCAACTTTTTGGTTGCTGATGATGATAAGATAGCCATAGAACACGTATTGAATTATCCGAATCCATTTACCACCTATACAGAATTTCAATTTGAGCACAATAGAGAAAGTCAACCTTTAGATGTTCAAATACAAATTTTCAGTGTTGCAGGAGACCTTGTCAAGACTATTCAAACACAAGTAACCACTGCCGATAACCGCGTAACGGGTATTTCATGGGATGGGCTAGATGATTATGGAGATAAAATAGGAAAGGGAACATATATTTATAAGGTAAAAATACGTTCTCAACTTGATGGTAGCATCACAGAGAAGTATGAAAAGCTTGTAATTTTGCGGTAATCCAAAATTTATAGTTTCTAATTAATGAAAAGCCATATATTTGGCACAAAATGACTATTAAAGAATGATGAATCATTTTAAAAGCTACTTACTTGGAGTAGCTGTATCTTTTGCAGGGATAACTGCATCAGCTCAAAGTTTTGGCGTACAAACAGAGAGTGAGTACTTTAATTCACTTAGAACCCTAAATACAGCTGTTCCCTTTTTAACCATTTCTCCTGATGCTAGAGCGGGAGCTCTTGGTGATGCAGGGGTAGCATCTTCACCTGATGGGTACTCAATGTATTGGAACTCTGCAAAATTAGCGTTTTTAGAAGATGGAACTCTTGGAGGGTCTCTTTCATACACTCCATGGTTGTCAAGGTTAGTTCCAGATATTGACTTAGCCTTTATTTCAGGATACGGTAAGATTGGTAAGAACCAAGGATTAGCCTTTTCACTTAGGTATTTTTCTTTGGGAGAAATTAACTACACTGATGAAAACGGAACTCCACAAGGAACCTTTAATCCTTACGAAGTTGCGTTTACCGGATCTTACGCTTTAAAACTTAGTGAGCATTGGTCAACGGGTGTTGGATTGAGATATATATTTTCAGACCTTACTCAAAACCAAAACGTAAATGGAAAGAACACAAATCCGGGTCGTTCGGTTTCTGCAGATCTAGGTGTTTACTACCAAGGTAGAGAGTTTAATATGGAAAAAGGTCAAAAGGGTCAGATTTCTGCAGGACTTAACATCTCAAACGTAGGGGCAAAAATTTCATACAGCGATAGCGGTGAGGAAGATTTCTTGCCAACCAACTTGCGTTTAGGTGGTGCCTTTAAGTGGTCTTTTGATAAGTACAATGATGTTGTATTTATGCTTGACGCCAACAAGTTGTTAATACCTACGCCTCCAATTAGAGATGAGGTTACTGGTGATATTATTAATGGTAAGGATGATGATGTTCCGGTTCTGACTGGAATGATTCAATCCTTTAATGATGCTCCAGGTGGTTTCAAAGAAGAATTGCAAGAAATAAACTTAAATACAGGGGTTGAATATTGGTATGATAATACTTTCGCTTTGCGCGGAGGATTTCAATACGAGAATAAATTCAAAGGAAACAGAAGGTACTACACCATGGGATTTGGTATTAAGTACAATGTTTTCGCACTAGACTTTGCCTACCTAATTCCGGCCGATCAAACGGTTCGAAGCCCGTTGGCAAACACGCTAAGATTCTCATTGTCATTTGATTTAAATAGTCTCGCTTCCGCTGGAAATGAGTAAGTAACTCTTCCACAGAAGTGAAAATTAAAAATAAAAGGCCCCTTTCGTTAAAAGATTCTTTGGCGAAAGGGGTTTTGTATTAAATTTGCCCCTCTATAAAGAATTAGATTATGCCGATGAAACCCATAACAAAAGAGGTGTACCTTAAGTGGTACGAGGATATGTTGTTCTGGAGAAAGTTTGAAGACAAAGCTTCTGCTCTTTACATACAGCAAAAGATTCGTGGATTCTTGCATTTGTACAACGGACAGGAAGCCGTGCTTGCAGGAGCACTTCACGCTATGGAGCCAGGTGATAAAATGATTACCGCTTACAGAAACCATGTTCAACCCATTGGTTTGGGTGAAGATCCTAGAAGGATCATGGCTGAGCTTCTTGGTAAGGTTACCGGTACAAGTAAGGGTAATGGTGGTTCTATGCACATGTTCTCTAAAGAACATCACTTTTATGGTGGACACGGAATTGTCGGAGGACAAATTCCTTTAGGAGCGGGTCTTGCTTTTGCGGATAAATACAATGACAAGAAGCACGTTACTTTGACCTATATGGGAGATGGTGCAACAAGACAAGGGGCTCTTCATGAGACTTTTAACCTTGCTATGCTATGGAATCTTCCGGTGGTATTCATTGTGGAAAACAACGGATACGCTATGGGTACTTCTGTAGAAAGAACGGCAAATCATACCGATATTTATAAACTAGGTCTAGGATACGAAATGCCTTGTGCTCCTGTAGATGGTATGGACCCTGTAAAAGTTGCCGAAGCTATGCAAGAAGCAATTGACAGAGCCAGAAACGGAGGCGGACCTACTTTCTTAGAAATCAGAACTTATAGATATAAAGGGCACTCAATGAGTGATGCTCAGCATTACAGAACCAAAGAAGAGGTTGCTGAGTACCAAAAGAAAGACCCTATTTATACGACTCTGGATATCATCAAAAAGAAAAAGTATGCTACTAAAGCAGAAATTGAAGCAATTGATGAAAGAGTAAAAGATTTAGTAAATGAATGTGTGAAGTTTGCGGAAGAATCAGACTTTCCTCCAGCATCTCAATTGTGGGATGACGTTTACGAACAAGAAGATTATCCATTTATTAAGGATTAAGAATAATTATCATGGCAGAAATAGTTACCATGCCTAGATTGAGCGACACCATGACCGAAGGGGTTGTTGCAAAATGGCATAAGAAAATAGGAGACCAAGTATCAGAAGGAGATTTACTTGCTGAAATTGAAACCGACAAAGCCACTATGGACTTTGAAGCTTTTCAAGAAGGGACCTTACTTCATATTGGAGTTCAAGAAGGTCAAACCGCTCCAATTGATTCGATTTTGGCAATTCTTGGTGAAAAAGGCGAGGATGTTGAAGGGTTAATCAAGAAACACGAAGCTGGAAATTCAGAATCATCTTCTGAAGAGAAAGCTGAAGCTCCTAAAGAGGAAAAAACTGAATCTGCTCCCACTTCGGCACCTAAACCAACTCCTGCTCCTCAAAAATCTGCACCAGCACCTGTTGCTGCATCAGATGAAAGAGTAAAAGCATCTCCTTTAGCAAAAAGACTTGCTGAAGAAAAAGGCGTTAGTTTAAGTAATGTTCAAGGTACTGGTGAAAATGGTCGTATTGTAAAAAGAGATATTGACTTCTTTAACCCAGCGCTTACTCAAACTGCTGCACCTATTGCTACTGCTGTGTCTGATAGTTATTCAGATGTAACGGTTTCTCAAATGAGAAAAACCATCGCAAGAAGATTAGGTGAATCTAAATTTTCAGCTCCTCACTTCTATTTAACTATGGAAATTGAGATGTCTGAAGCTATTAAAGCAAGAAAAGCTTTAAATGAAGTAAGTGAAGTTAAGATTTCATTTAATGATATTGTAATTAAAGCGGCTTCTCAGGCATTGATGAAGCACCCAAAATTGAACGCATCTTGGTACGGTGATACTATTCGTTATTACGATTATGTAAATATGGGGGTTGCCGTAGCCGTTGATGAAGGTCTTTTGGTACCAGTAATTCGTCAGGCACAATCAAAATCCTTTAGCCAAATCTCTACGGAAGTAAAAGATTTTGCACAAAAAGCAAAAGACAAAAAACTACAGCCATCAGATTGGGAAGGAAATACATTTACTATTTCAAACTTAGGAATGTTTGGAATTGAACAATTCACGGCCATTATCAATTCTCCTGATGCTTGTATTCTTGCTGTAGGAGGAATTAAAGAAGTGCCCGTTGTTAAAAACGGACAAATTGTTGTTGGAAATACCATGAAAGTTACCCTTTCTTGTGATCATAGGGTTGTAGATGGGGCTCTTGGAGCAGCCTTTTTACAAACCTTAAAAGGTTATCTTGAAAATCCGCTTTCAATGATGTTGTAATAACAACTACCACTAATATTAAAGCCACTCAATTGAGTGGCTTTTTTTATGATTAAAACTTCAATAATCATTGTTTTTGCATTTAAAAAAGTACTAGATTTGCAGTCTAAGTATATTCAGTCTAAATAAGGATAATGATAAGAAGAGCGATAGATCTTCAGGTAGGAGAAAAAGGTATAGTTTCTGATTTTGAATCAGAAGACTTGCCTATCAAGTTGCTTGAAATGGGTTGTTTACCCGGTTCTGAGCTTGAAATCAAACTTCTTACCCCTTTTAATGGCCCCTTGGTTATGAGGATAGCCGATTCTGACGTCGCTATTCGCAAAGATTTAGCGTCAAAAATTCTTTTAGAGATACAATAACAAATGCGCGGTAGTTCTCGTTCAATGCGAATTGCCCTCGTTGGAAATCCCAACACGGGTAAATCGTCATTATTTAATTCACTTACAGGTTTAAATCAAAAGGTAAGTAATTACCCAGGTATAACGGTAGAGAAAAAGACGGGATTTTTTAAGCTGCCCAATGGCAATGTTGCGGAAATTACCGATCTCCCCGGAACCTATAGTTTAAATCCTAGTAGTCTTGATGAGGCTGTAGTTTTAAATTTTTTGGCAAACCCAAAGAAAAATGAGAAACCAGATGGGGTCATTGTGGTAATAGATGCTACCAATATTAAAAGAAACCTATATCTATTATCTCAAGTTTTAGATTTAAACTTCCCGACCATCGTGGTTCTTAACATGATGGATATGGTAGAACGTAAGGGAATTGAAATTGATGTTGAGAAACTCTCATCTATTTATGGAGTTCCTTTTATTCCAATGACTGCTAGAAAGGGGATTGGTTCGCAAGAGTTGAAAAACCAAATTATTGAATACAAACCTGAGGAAAAGAGTCATATATATAATGTGACTTCAAATTCAGGAGAATGGTTACGTGAATCTTTAAAGATTACTCAGTCCAATAATGCATATGCATCATGGTTATTGTCAATTCAAGAAGATGGTTATTCTCAAATAGCAGATGATAAACGTGAACAGATAAAGTTACTTCTAGACCGAGAGTCAGTAAATAAGAATAAAGAAAGGTCAAAAGAGGCAATAAAGCGTTATCAGTTTGTCAACCAATCGATCAAAGAAGCTGTAAAGGTTAATCCCGATAAAGATCGAAGTTTTACAGCCCGCATTGATAGGGTACTTACCCATAAAGTATTCGGGCTGTTAATTCTCTTTGCTGTTTTAGCCATTATTTTTCAGGCTGTTTTTGCTTGGGCAGAAGGCCCCATGAATTTTATTGACGAGTCCTTCTCTCATTTATCCATTTGGGTAAAAGGAAATTTAACCCCAGGTCCGTTGACCAATTTAATTTCCGACGGTCTCATTCCTGGAGTGGCTGGGGTTGTAATCTTCATTCCACAAATCGCTATCCTATTTACTTTTATCGGTGTGCTTGAAGAATCGGGCTATATGGCACGGGTAGTTTTACTAATGGACAAGATTATG
Organism: uncultured Schleiferiaceae bacterium; assembly: GCA_965661055.1. Lineage (GTDB taxonomy): Bacteria > Bacteroidota > Bacteroidia > Flavobacteriales > Schleiferiaceae > CBFHSF01. The sequence goes on from CBFICS010000026.1 coordinate 12,139, forward strand.
AGCAAGTTTGGCTTGTCCGGCAAAAGTGTAGTGCCTTTAATAAGTGGCACAGCATGTGCTATTCCCGCCATCATGGCCACGAGAAATATTGAAAACTGGAAAGAACGTTTAATCACTATTCTAGTAACACCTTTTACAACTTGTAGTGCAAGACTACCTGTTTATATAATACTCATATCATTAATCATTCCCGACCAAAGGTTTCTTGGGTTTAATATTCAAGGTTTGGCATTAATGGTAATGTATCTTATTGGCTTTTTAGCTGCGCTCATTGGCGGATATGTGTTGAGTAGAATGATTGGCGTCAAAAGTTCAGCTCCATTTATTATTGAAATGCCTAGTTATAGATTGCCACTTTATAAGAACCTTTTCTATACAGTAATTGAAAAGTCTAAAAGTTTTGTAGTGGGGGCCGGTAAAATAATTATTGCTCTTTCTGTTGTATTGTGGATATTGGCAACTAATGGACCTTCTAAGTCTTACGATTTAACAGACCAGCAGATTGAAATGAGGTTAGGGGATAAGGTTGATTCTGATCGCTTGACCTCTCAAATTGAATCTTACCGCTTAGAAAACTCATATATTGGAATTTTAGGAAAGGCCATTGAGCCCGCCATTAAACCTTTGGGTTACGATTGGAAGATAGGAATATCACTTATCACATCATTTGCAGCTCGAGAAGTTTTCGTCGGATCAATTGCTACTATATATAGTGTAGGGGCAGAAGACGAAACCACTATTGTAAGAAAAATGAAAAATGAAATCAATCCGGACACGGGAAAACCGTTTTTCACTTCTGCCGTTGGTATGTCTCTTTTGATATTTTATGCATTTGCCATGCAATGTGTTTCTACCTTTGCTGTGGTGAAGAAAGAAACCAACTCATGGACTTGGCCTATTTTCCAGCTAGTGTTTATGAGTGCCTTTGCCTACTTAATGTCATTTATTACATTTACCTTATTAAAATGACACCTTTGATTCAGAATATTGCTGTGTATATTATCGTCGCTATGGCGGTAAGCTATCTTGTATATACATTTTATCCTAAGAGACAAAACAAGTCTTGCGGTAGTGATTGCGGATGCGCTTCAACAGAATTGCCCAAGGCTAAGTAAATAATCACTTCCTGCGAAAGCGGAAATTCACAATATATATATGAAAGAAATTGCCATCGTGACTGGCGCAAGCCGAGGTATTGGTAAAGACGTTGCAGAGCTTTTTAAAATAAAGTCTGTTCCTGTTATTTCAACCTCTAGAAATGGCGGTAACCTGGATTGGAATGGAGAACATTGCCTAGAGTTTCCGCTAGACTTATTAGACTCAACTAGTATTAAGTCTTTTGTTGCATTTGTAAAAAGCAATAATTTACGGGTAAAGTACCTTGTTAATAACTCCGGATTTTTGGTGAACAAGCCTTTTGAGCAATTGACAACCGATGACTTTAAGAAATGTTATGGGGTCAATGTATTGGGAGTTGCTGAATTAATTTCTGGACTCATGCCATTATTTCATCCAAATGCACACACTATTACTATAGGATCTATGGGTGGAGTTCAAGGTGCTTTAAAGTTTTCTGGGTTGTCTGCCTATAGTTCAAGCAAGATGGCCTTGGCAGGATTGACAGAATGTTTGCAAGAAGAATTCGGTGAAAAGGGGTATACTTTTAACTATTTAGCGCTTGGTTCTGTACAAACTGAAATGCTTGAAGAAGCTTTTCCGGGATTTAAAGCAGCGGTTACACCAAAACAAATGGCAAAGTACATCGTAGAGTTTGCCCTTTCGGGGGATGAATTTATTCGGGGTAAGATAATTCCTGTAAGTAAAACCACTCCGTAAATTATTGATTTTCAAAGGCTGAAAAAATACTTTGGAAAAAAAGGTTAAAAAGGCTTGTGAATGTAAAAATCCATATTACATTTGCCGCCCCAATACGGGAGTTCTGATACATACTAATCACAGGCTATCACACGGCTGTAGCTCAATAGAGTCTTTTGAAAAGAAGAGTTTATTAAACTCAAAACAGTGTATTTCAGTCAGTTGAATTTTTAACTAAAAAAAGAATAAAAAAAGTTCTAAAATTAGTTGCGAGAAAAGAAATTGATTGTACATTTGCCGCCCCTTACGGGAGCAAGTTCATGTACAGAGAGAGGCGCTAAAGAAGAAAAAATTATTTTTTTTCAAAAAGTGTTGTGAGAGTGAAAAGTGGTTGTATATTTGCAGCCCCAAATAAGGGAAACACTTCGAGAGAGTGTTTAGAAAACGAAAAGATGTTCTTTAACATATTGAAGATTTAAAAGAAGAAAAGAAAGCAAATAAGCTTAATTTTTGAAATTCACTTTGAGTCAAACAAGATTAAACTTTTTACAATGGAGAGTTTGATCCTGGCTCAGGATGAACGCTAGCGGCAGGCCTAACACATGCAAGTCGAACGGTAACAT
>CBFICS010000027.1:0-12683 GCA_965661055.1 uncultured Schleiferiaceae bacterium
GTAGCGCCCTAAGGTTCCTCCGCAAACAATGGTGGCATTGGCACCAATACTTGCTCCGCGTTTTACGGTCGTCTTTACGTATTGGTCTCTTCTAATTACCGCACTCCGCGGATTTATTATATTGGTAAACACACAACTAGGGCCTAAAAACACATCGTCTTCACAAATAACCCCTGTGTAAATGCTTACATTGTTTTGCACCTTTACATTGTTGCCTAGTACTACGCCAGGACTCACCACAACGTTTTGTCCTAGGTTACACCTTTCACCAATTACACTATCCGTCATAACATGGCTAAAATGCCAAATTTTGGTTCCTTCACCAATGGTGCAACCTTTGTCAATTACAGCGGTGGGGTGGGCAAAGTAATTACTCATTATAAAAAGGGGTGTTTGGCTTCTGGTAAATGAGATAACGGGTGTTCCTTTCCGTTTTTAGGAGATAGGGTAGCGGTGCGCAATTCGTGGGTAATGGTGATGGCTTGTCTTGCATCCTCTAAACCATATCCATTTCCGGCGAGAATTTGTTCATAACTCAAGGTGTGCAAATCGGTAAAACCTGCACTCATGTCTAATTCTTCACCGTCTATGTCTATGGTTCTAAAGGTTCTTTGTCCTTTTTCTACCGCTTTCGCGGGAAGGGTGTCGGCATTAATGCTCAAAAACCAAGAAACGTCAGCTTTTTCAAAAGCTAAAAATCCACTGGCTCTGTCAAAATTGCGTTGGTGAATTTCATTTTCTAATGGCTCTCCAAAAACCCAACTCAGCATATCAAAAAAGTGAACCCCAATATTGGTGATAACCCCTCCAGACTTTGAAATGTCTCCCTTCCAGGAAGTGTGATACCACATTCCACGTGAAGTGATGTAAGTTAAATCAACCTTGTGTCTCTTGTCGCTTTTGGCAACCTTTTCTCTTAAGGCAATAACTGCTGGATGTAAGCGCAATTGCAAAATGGTATTTACCCGGTTAGAATCACCGCCTGCCATTTCTAAAAGGGCATCTAAATTCCACGGATTTAATACCAAGGGTTTTTCACAAATCACCTTGTACCCCGATCGCAAGCCGAAGCGAATGTGCGCGTCATGTAGGTAATTAGGTGAGCAAATGGTTAAATAGTCAATAGATTCACCCTGGCGCTTTAATTTTTCTAAATGCCTGTCAAATCTTTCAAACTCTGTGAAAAATGATGCTTGAGGAAAGTGGCTGTCCATTATACCCACCCCGTCATAAGGATCGTACGCAGCAATTAATTCATGACCCGTTTCGGCCATGGCCTTCATATGTCGAGGAGCAATGTATCCCGCTGCTCCGATTAATGCAAATTTCATCTATTGAGGAAAAATTTATTGGATGATAAAGATATTATTCTTGTAAGAATAATTTAGATTTGAGTGCAGAAAATATCGCAAATGCTAAAGGAATTTAAACCCACCATATTATTTCTCGTCAAGTTTATCCTCATTTTTGCAGTGGGTAGTTTTCTTTATGGTAAGATGCTAGACCATTATCAGGGAGCGGAGGTTCCAAGTGCCGACCCGGTCACTGAGTTGGTTTCATTAAACACTTACCAAGTTTTGCACCTGTTTGGGGTAGATGTAACTATGTATATCCCAGAAGGTAGTCCCTACATCCCGATTGAAATGTCAGAACACCCCAATGTGGCTATTCAAGTTTTTGAAGGTTGTAACGGACTAAATATTATGATCTTATTCATTGCCTTTGTGGTGGCCTTTGGCCTTGATAAAAGGGCCTATTACTTTATCCCCCTCGGACTGTTATCTATACACCTTTTTAATATCGTTAGGCTAGGGGTGTTGATCCTCATTCAACAGGTTTCTATGGAGGGATTTCACCTTTTCCACAAGTATATATTTACCGGAGTTATCTACGCTTTTGTTCTTGGTCTTTGGGTTTTATGGGCTAGGGGCAAGCATTCAAAACAATAGGTATACGCATGGCCTTGTAAGTGAAAAAGATTTTTCAATTGATATTCTGGCTTCAAAAGTGATAAACTTCTCTTTTTGATAGGGTCAAATATTTTTGTTTTTGCCTCTCCACACCTACTCAAACCCACAATTCCTATCTTTATCCCCAAATTACACCTTGAATGATAAAATCTCTTAGAAGCTTCCTCAGTCTAGGGTACCAACTCTTTTATGTAAATAAAAAAAGGACAGAAAACCTCTACCGAGAATTAGAGGAGGTTTTGGAGGATAAAGGATTTGAACTTTCAAAACCCTTGAAAAAGAGAATTTTTCTCTACACCTCTCAAAGTGCCATTACCAACTATTGGTTCAGTATTTTACGCGGATACCCTCCTACAGAAAGGGAAGTGGAAAATGGTCTTTACCTGGGGGCGTTTACTCCGGTTACTGATGACTTGATGGACACTACTCATAAAACCTTTGAAGAGCTTTTGTCTCATCAAAATATAGATTCTGAAGAGGCGGTTCTCTTTACCTACTTGTGGGAAAAGCTAAAAAAGCATAGAGAAGACAGTCCTAGGTTTATGGAGTACATCCAAAAAACCCAGATAGCGCAAGACCACAGCCTGAAGCAACTCAAAGAAGAGCGAATCTCTGATGAGGAACTCAAGACCATTTGCTTTAACAAAGGTGGATATTCTACCTTGTTGTATCGTTCTATTTTAGAGAATGAAATCAGTGATGCCGAAGAGGCGGCGATCTTTTCTCTTGGCGCCGGACTGCAAATGCTCAACGATATTTTTGATTTGTACAAAGATGTCCAGAATAACACTCAAACACTGATCACCAATCATCCTGACTTCAGATACATTGAATCTGAGTTTACCCAATTGACCGAAAGGTTTACTCAACAGTATTTCTCTACTTCCTTTCCCGCGAAAGCGATCAAAAAGTCTCATCGAGCCATTTGGGTGCTGTTTTCTCGAGGAATAGTGGCCTTAGATCAATTCAAAGGTCTTCAGGGTGAAAACAAATTTCTCGAGGTTGAAAAATTCTCAAGATCTCCGCTTATTGTGGATATGGAAAAACCCCGAAACCTGTATAAAAGCCTCTGGTACACTCAAAAGTTCTCAAAATAGTTTCACATAAATCGCTTTGAAACTTGGTTGATTGGCGCGGTGAATACCCCTTTCGGGGGAAGGTTAATGCCATAGCTATGACCTTTAACTTATCATCCAACTACATGGGAATTTATAGTAAAAAGCACCTAGGGATATCTCTCTAAACCTATATTCTCAAAACCAATTAATGATGGCTGAAAGCGTTTGCTTACAAGTGCGCCCCTAGGTCCCTATTTCAGAACAAATTTTCCAATTATTGTACAACCACTCTAGAATGGTAAACCAAACCTTTCGACTCAATGGTCACAAGGTAAACCCCTGGCACATCCGTGAGTATGGTTAGGGAAGAACCGTTTACCTCTGCAGGTACCCTTGAACCAGAAATTGATCGAATAATAACATGATCAATATTTTCTAAATCCGTTTGGAAGGTGCCTGAGGAGTCGTTAGGATAAAGGTTTAATAAATTTTTACCATTTACTTCCTCCAATCCTATAGACTCTGGTGAAATCAATAGTTCACTATTGAATCCGTAATAACCGGTAGGTTCATCAAATGAAAGGATATTGAATACGGTATTGTTGGTTAAGTCATAAGAAAACAACCCGCCTTTGCCATTAGCTCCTCCATCATTCATTAAACCGTACAAGAAATTATTGCTCAATGATAAGTGAGGTCCTGGTTTAGATCCTACGGTGCTATTGTCAATATTCACAACATTTGAAAAGGAAGGCGAAGCGGCCGTAAGATCCATAACTGAAATGGCATGGGTATTTGATCCATCGTAATGAATGGAGTAGATGTTTTATCGTTATCGATGGCATACGCATGAAGCTTTCCGACTTTAATGATCATTACGCAAAAACCTCATTTAGGTCAAAGCGAAATCAACCCCATGACCTCCCGTTCACTCAATCCATTAATCCCTCAACCACCACAAACTCCTTGAACACCTCTTTGTGCTTCACTAAATCTAAATCAGGAGAAACCGAAACTCGTGCTATATAGTCCTTGTCGCCTTCTTTGGTGGTTCCTTGGGTAGAGGTGGCGGGGATGGTCCAGTAACAACCTTTTAACTGTCCGTAGCTAACACAGTATTTACTTTCGTCAGGAATTCCAGTTATCATCCTATCAATGAGACGATGGTTCAATTCTCTTTTGTGCAGCTCTCTATCCTCGGGCGTATTTCCTCGGGCAGGAAGGTCAAGTGAGAATACAGAAGGCGTAAATCCTGTAGCGGCCAATTGATCAGATACAAAATTGATTTTTGCATTGGGTAATTCAGCTTGGATAAAAGACACGAATTCTTTAGTATTTCGGTAGGCCGCCTCAATTCGAGTCAGCATACTGGGCATTTGCTGGGCAAGGATGTCTATCTGATGGGGAGTGGCGCCATTATCGCATAAAATAAGGTGCTTCTCAATTGTTGCCATGAGGTCTTTGGCTTCATCATTTGATACACAGTATCCTGCCGTACATTTTCCACCACTGGGGAACTTCGACCCGCTGACATATGCCAAGGTCTTGATGCCTTCAAAAATTCCCTTGGGCTTTAGAAACTGAACATTGGGACAAAATGTTTGATCGATAATGAATACAGGAGCAATGGCGGCATTTCCCGCAGGTGTTGTCCTCGGTTTATTCAGTTCTTCTCGTAGGTCTTGTAATACGGGGACTTCCACTCGTGGATTTGTGGGTATTTCAGCAATGATGAAAGGAATGGCGTCTGCTTGAGCCACTAGTGTTAATACCTTATCAATGCTTTGCACCATGTTGTTTTCACCGTCAACCGGAAGGTCCATTACCGAAGCATTCTTTAATCCTTCGGCTACTCGGCGAGCTTGGTCGTTGGTCCCGCCATAGCAGTTCGGGGGAACAATGATCTTGATTTCCTTACCGGGATATTTTACTAGGGCGTCTTCCATGAGTCCCATCATAAGGGCGTACTGCATAGAAAGTCCGCTGCTGGCCAACAAGGGTTTTTGTTGGGTGGCGGTTATTGATTTAATTTCGGATTCTAATTCAAGTAAAGTAGAAGAGGGTAAATGTCTAGCATTTAACTCTTTTCCTAAAAAAGACTCAAGAGCACGTTTACAATTAAGTGGAGTAATAGCGATAGATTCTCTTCTTCTTACATGCTGAACTTCTTTGATGGTTTGTGAAACTGTTTCGTCATGTAGATACAAAACGCTTCCAATCCCTGGGGTATCTACCAAAGTATAGTCTACGTTGGAAGAAAGTGTGTCAGCCTTAACTTCTGCATGGGTTGAATAGAGGAGGGTAGGCCCGTCAAACACCGGAAGATCAGAAATGCTTTTTACTGAATGAATAACAAAGGAATAACCATAAATGTCTTTTACTGTTTCTGGGTCAAAGTTATCAGGAAGGTTTCCAATAACGGCTATTTGCGTTTTTATGCCTTTCAATGAATTTCCCCTCAATATGGCCATTAGAGGCATGGTGTTAGAGGAAAAGCTAATAACCTGGTCTGCAGAAATTCCTGCTTTACGCGCAAGTCCCCATTCTAAAACGCATGAAAGTGGATGTCCTAATCGAATGTAATCGTAGGCCGTTGGTAGGTTCTTCAATATCGAGGCATCAAAATCTTCACCATGAATTGCCTTCTCAAATTGTTCTAAAAATTCTGTTTTAGCAAGTTTTTCTTGGTATATATCAAGTCGATGGGTGGTTAGGTTCAACCAATCAGATGGCATGTTTTTAATAACCTTTTCTAACGTAATAAGTATGTTGTTTTGATTCATCTATTGATCATTTACTTGAAGGTGAAATCATTACTATTTCAGGGTAAAAGTACTACTTATTGACAAAAAACGACGTGAGTTAATTAAGGAATCAAAAGAAAGGTAAGAATCAGGATCTGTAACACGTATTTAAATCAAACCTTCACGTTTACTCAGGTTTAATACTTTTGATCTTGAGGATAAAAAAATGATATTTTGGAAAAACAGTCTTTTGTTAGAAGTTGTTTTAGAAGCATTCGTTAAGAAACCAGTAAGCAATTTTCTTATTCAAACGCTAAATTTTTTCAAGAAGGCTTGGCTCTTTTTGATTTTTAGGATAAACATAGAACAAAAGAAATTTTGAGGAATGATTTACCCTAAGGAATTTAAAATCTCTTGAACTTTTTCTTCGCAAAGGGGCTTATTAACAAACTTCCTAATATACTTGTGAGTTTCAGCTTTTACCTTATCATCAGAGTTTGCAGAAGAAGTAACCATTACAATGGGAATATTTGAATCTTCATTTACATTGAGATTATCAAAATGATCTAAAAATTGCCACCCATTCATTAATGGCATATTTATGTCTAGAAAAATTAAATCAACTCGTTCTCTTGCTTCTGATAAATATTTTAATGCCTCTTTACCGGTTTCAAAAAGCAAAATTTCTCGTGAAGCTTGTAAACGGTCCAAAATAATTTTATGATAAAAACTGGTTACAGCATCATCATCAATAAGTAATATTCTATCAAGAGTTTTCACCAGAAATTATTTTAAATTATCCCTCCTTCATGCTCATAGGCTTCAGGGGCTACTTCAATAATTTTTTTCCCAAAAATCTCTTCACGAGTTTTCCTCATTTCATAGAGAAGTACTTTGTTTATAAAAACATATTCAATATTGTAGATATCGTCAAAATCAGGAACGTGAAAAATCCCAACTCCCACGGAGAGGTCATCTAAGGCCTTGTCTATTAAATGATGATTCAAAAGATTTTTTTTAGTACAATTAAAAAGTTCGACCTTACCTTTAGAGATCTTTTTTAGAAGATTCTTTTATAAAACTACTAAAAAAATATTTGTAATTAAAATATTACATAATATTTATGAGTTGTCAAATTTATGGAACCCTGTTCTTCTCGTAAAAAATAAAAAAAATCGAGTCAAATTCTTTTAAGTTATTTTATTAAAATAGGGGAATCAAAATCAAGACTAGGGCACTCAAGGCGCGGTTCTAGTGACTTCACATTTACTTATTGACTATCTTTACCCAAAATATACACTGAATGAAATTTTTAGGAATTATTCCGGCGCGTTATGGCAGTACCCGTTTAGAGGGTAAACCCCTGGTAGACATTTGCGGAAAGTCCATGATACAACGCGTATATGAAGAGTCCGTAAAATCCTTAGATACAGTTTATGTAGCAACCGATGATGAGCGCATCGCTGAGGCGGTCCGCCAATTTGGTGGTAAGGTAGTGCTTACTTCAACCTCCCATGAAAATGGGACCTCTAGATGCTTAGAAGCTTGGCAGAAGATTGTCGAAATAGAAGGGAACGTCTTTGAGGCGGCCCTGAACATTCAAGGAGATGAGCCCCTACTAGAAAGCGAGAGCCTGGAAGACCTGAAAAGGTGTTTTACCGCTCATGAAAACACGGCCTTCGCGACTTTGGTGATTCCCGTGACTTCTGAAGAAGACTTGTTCAACGACTCTGAGGTCTTCGTTACCTTCGATGTAAATCAAAACGCGCTGTACTTTAGCCGTAGTGTGATTCCTCACGTTAGAGGCCGACACAAACTGCATTGGCTTGAAGACACCAAGATATACAAACACTTGGGGCTGTACGCCTATACTTTAAAGGCCCTAGAACAGTTTTCTTCCATGAAAATGTCTGAATTAGAAAGGGTAGAGAGTCTTGAGCAGAATCGATGGATTGAAAACGGACATAAAATTCGCGTAGGGGTGACCCATCACGACAGTATTCCCGTAGATACCCTTGATGATTTAAAGCGCGTACGCCAAATTATCGCCGAAAGAGAAAATCATTAACAAAATAGATTGAATAACTTTTACGCTTACGCGGGAAGTGTTTACGTTTCTCCCGGTAAAAAGTGTAAATTTGCAACAAATTTGTTGACAATGTCAAAGAAGAAAGTACAAGTAGGGGATATTTCATGCGGTTCTGATGAGCTGTTTTTAATCTCAGGTCCTTGCGTTATCGAGGACGAGATGATCATGATGAAAACCGCCGAAAGGATTAAAGAGGTTACGGAAAAATTGAACATTCCGACCATTTATAAGAGTTCCTTCATGAAAGACAACCGTAGCTCAGTAAACTATTACATGGGCCCAGGTCTTGATGAAGGTCTTCGAATTTTACAAAAAGTAAAAGAAGAATTCGGATTTCCGATTCTAACAGATATTCACTACCCAGACCAAATTGCACCCGTTGCTGAGGTTTGTGACGTAATCCAAATTCCGGCATACCTCGTGATGCAAACTACTTTGGTTACCGAAGCCGCCAAGTCTGGCGCGGTAGTAAACCTAAAGCACGGACAGTTTCTTGCCCCTGAAAACATGATTAAGCCTGTTCAAAAGGCAGAAAGTGTGGGGAATGAAAAAATTATCTTGACTGAAAGAGGATTTACCTTTGGTTACAATGACCTAGTAGTAGATCCTAGAGCGTTTTACGAAATGAGAAAAACAGGGTACCCTGTAGTTTTTGACGTAACCCACTCTATTAGAAAATACGGTATTCCTTCTTCTGATCCTACCGGAGGAGCAAGACAATACCTTAAAACACTAGGTAGAGCAGGGGTAGCCGCAGGCGTAGATGGCCTGTTTGTAGAAACGCATCCTTGTCCTAGTGAGGCTCTTTGTGACGCCGCAAGTCAGTTAGACTACTCGCAGCTAGAAGAGTTCTTGAAACCACTTATTGAATTACACAACGTTGAAGTAAAATACCGTCGCGATGGCGACATCTAATTAGTTACACTATGGAATTGTACCTAGATTCAGCCGATATGGCAGAAATCAAAGAATCTTTTAAACTTGGATTCTTAACCGGATTGACAACCACTCCAACTTTTATGGCCCGTCACGGTATTACCGATATTGATGGAACTATCGTTGAACTTTCTAAAATTGTTCCTGTCCTTCAAATTGAGGCTTTAGGAGATACCGCTGAAGAAATCGTTGCGGAAGCTCTTCGTCAAGATGCACTAGGACTTGACAAAAACAAAACCGTTTATAAAATTCCTATTTCTCTAGAAGGCGTTAAAGCTTGTCGTATGTTGGTAGACCAAGGATTCATGGTGAATATCCACTTGGTATACACGCTACAACAAGCGTATATGGCTATGCAAGCTGGTGCAACGTACGTATGTCCGCTAGTAGGTCGCCTTCAAGATCAAGGAACTGACGCTTTGGGTCTTGTTCAAGATTGTGTTGATGCAGTAAATTACTACGGTTACAACACAAAAATCATGTTCTCTTCTGTGAGAACGGTTGAGCACGTACGCAACGCAATCAGCGCTGGGGTACACACCATTACTGTGCCTTGGAAGATTATGAAGCAATTGACAGAGAACCACTTTACTGAAATTGGTACCCGTCAGTTTACTATAGATACTCGCCTGATGACTCTAAAAATCAAAGAAATCATGAGCGATAACAATCCTATTGTTACCGAGAACGAATCGGTTACCGATGCCTTGGTAAGAATGACTTCTGGAGGATTTGGTGCCGTGACTATCATTGACGGTTCTGGCGCTCCTGTAGGTGTGTTTACCGATGGTGATTTACGTCGTGCGATTGAAACCAATGGTGCAGAGGCTGTAAATCAAAAGATGTCTGCCTTTGCCAAGGGAGCACCCTACTCTATCGAAGGATCTGAGTTGTTGTTTACCGCTCAAAATATGTTGAAAGACAAAAAGGTAGACTCATTGGTAGTTACCGAAGGCGGAAAAGCCATCGGAATGATTGACATTCAAGATTTAATGAAATTGAACTAGATATGGACTTTCCCCATATTCAGGAAATATTTGAACAGCAAGGGGGGAGGTTTTTAACCTCCTCTGCTGTTTTAGAGAAAAACCTCAAGAAGATTAAGGTGCTTGTGTTTGATTGGGACGGTGTTTTTCACGCCGGAGCAAAAGACCACAACGGACAGTCATCTTTTTCTGAAGTAGACTCTATGGCCATCAATATGTTGCGCTTCGGATTAACCCTGTACTCTGGGAAATTGCCTAGTTCTATTATTGTTACCGGTGAATCAAACGTCAGCGGACGCCAATTTGCGCAACGTGAACATTTTGATGCCGTATTTTACAATGCCAAAGACAAGACCGTAGCCCTAGACTTCATTTGCCGTGAACACGGGGTAAGTGAAGACGAAGTGCTTTTTGTGTTTGACGATATATTAGACCTCAAGGTGGCCAAACGGGTAGGGGTTAGATTCCTTATGGGACGCCCTGGAAATCCGCTGTTTAACTACTATGTAGAACAACACCACTTGGCCGATTACATTTCCGCGCAAGCGGGAGGATCTCATGGAATTCGCGAAATTTGTGAGCTCTCTTTGGGCCTTCTTGAAAAGTACGATGAAACCGTTACCAAGCGCATGGAATTCTCTGGTGATTACTCCGATTATTGGAAGCGGAGACAAGGGGTTGAAACGCAGTTCTTTTCTGTAGAAAATCAAATCGTTGTAAAGAAACAAGAATAAAAAAAGCAGCCCATGGCTGCTTTTCTGCTTTTAGTGAAAGCTTATTGATGTTTAGTTTTTCTACAGGGCTGAATTAGAATAATAAAAATAAAAAAGGGAAACCTTCGCTTCCCTTTTCTTTTACGTTTAAAATTCTATCTATTGAATTTCTACAATGGTCCCTGTGTAGGTTCCTTTCAAATTAGTACCTGAATCATTCGTAACATCATATACAATGGTAAAGGTCGTTCCTGAATTTGAAACAGTTATTGCTCCTGAAACCAATTCAGAATCCGTTCCCACTTCAGTGGCAAAATTGTAGTTAGAAGCCCACGCCGCGTAACTGATCGTCATAGGGTCACCAGAAGCGGTAGAATCAATAGTATAAACACCCGGAGCAATCTGTCCGTCAACACTTGACCATGTTTCAAAATACAACGCATCTCCGGTACCGTAAATGGTATCCGCATTAAACGTTACGCCACTGCTAAACATATAGATATCGTTGTTTGCGCTACCGTAATCAATGTAATAAGCTTGAGTAAATGATCCGTTGTTGTTCGGGTTGGTAGGATTTTTGTCTGTGTCATCGTCCTTTTTACAAGAAACAAAAGTGATTGCTAAGGCTAATAATAATAGTCCGCTTAATTTTTTCATCATTTTAGGTTTATTTATTTCGGCTGCAATATAGTATAATTTACATGGATTGGCATATACCTAAAGTAAGGCATATTAAACGATAACTAATTGTTGGATAACATTCCAATTGATTCCTTTTTTGCATTTTCATTCTATCTCCATTACATTTTTTTGACTGGAAAACCGATTGATACGTTGCCCTCTTCTCAATTCCTTCTCATTTTGAGCTTTACTACACCTAATCAATTAATGGCCTTCTTCCTCTCGGTATATACCGGATACCACGGAGGGAAAACCCTGTATGGATAATTCAGAATTTTTAGAACTTGTAAAACGCGGAGTTATCCTTGAAAAAGTGCTTCAAAAGAAAGTTTGGAGGGGAAATGGCGATGAGTCTAGTTGGGTTTTTGACTCCCAAAATTCAAGACTATAAGAATGACGGTTTAAATTTATCCTTTTCAAGTCTTAAACCGGATTTATCTACCGTCTCACCCTCCTGCAAAAATCGCACATCCTCCTCAGGTCTTGATTCACCCGCTGAAGGTCCTCCAAAACGGAAAATAAGAAGGGCTAGTCTCAAAAGTGGGACACTTTTCATCCCTCTTTGCGAAAATCATTCAAAAAAGTTGAGATTGTTAACATAATGTGGGACTGTTTTTCTTTTTTTTCCCTTCAGACCCGCTTACATTCGAGTATTCACTTTGAATAGTAACCCGAACCCATCACCTATGAAGTCCTTCTTCTCCTTACTGATCCTCCTAAACCTCCTTGCTTGCCGCAAGGAGGTCAAAGGACCCACCATCATCTACGGCAAGGTCCTAGAGCAGGAAACCCAAAAGTCCGTGCCCAATGCCTTGGTTAAGCTGGTAAATGCCAATGGAAACTTCCACCCCAACTTTGAGGTCATTCATGACACTACCAAAACCGACGAAAATGGTTATTATGAAATAGAAATTGACAAGGCATTTTCCGAAGACCTTATGGTGTACGCTAAGGCGGAGAAATATTTTAATCATCAAGATGATGCTGCAGTTGCTAAACCTAATAAAAATGTTAATCCTAACAGAACCCAAAATGTCAGTATATCCTTAAAACCTTATGCTTATTTAGGGTTTAGTTTGAATCCAAATGTAAGTGGCTATTCAATTTTCGTGAATCCTATTCCTGGATATGACTACAAGGAAGGTTTTGGGTTTTACTTAGATCCAAACCAAACTCTTGTTAAAAGATGCTTTGGCAATGAGGAGATCGAAATTGTTTGTTTTAAGATGATAAATGGGCTTCAAGAGGAGTATCAAGTGGTAAATGTCCATCCGAATACAACGGATACCCTAATACTAGAATTAAGCTTTTTTTAGCCTTTCATGAAATATCCAACATAGAACACAAACCAACCCACATTTACTAACCTAAACCTTTATCCAAACCCAACTACAAAAGGTTTTACTTTGACATTGTCAAATTCTTCTGAATTACCCATTACGGTGACTCTTCACGATGTATTAGGTGTAGAGGTATTCCGCGAGGTATTTATTCCAGAAGGAGGTT
>CBFICS010000028.1:0-11262 GCA_965661055.1 uncultured Schleiferiaceae bacterium
CTTTGGCGAAGGATTGAATTATTGTTACTGGGATTTAAGCAACAAAGCTAATGAATTGGGCGTGATTTGTGATGGAGAGATAATTGCACTAAAAAAGTATTAATGGGCGATTAAAACGGAAATAATTCATAGTGAACCCTTCACTTATCATGGCCCAATGGTTCTGGATTTTTTTTAGAATAGTAAAATGAATAAGACCGTTTTGATATTTTTTCCTAATCCTTCCAACATTTAGTAGTTGAAAGAAGATCGAAACCATAAGGTTACTTGTCTTTACAGCATCTTCATAAAAATGAAAGTTCAGCAGCTAATGGAACTTGTTGCCTCGGAATAAGTTCGGCGTTAACAGACGGTTTTTATCTCTAAAAGCACTAAATTAGTATATCTGCAGATTGTTATGCTTTATTCACCAACTCTACAACTAAAAATGGTATGAATACTTATTCTAAAATAACCTTTTTGTTTTCCTTGTTTCTGGTTTTTGGATGCAGTAATTCCACCCAAACGATCAAACCCAAAAAATCAAATATTACTGAAAGCGTTTATGCAGCTGGAATAGTAAAAAGCAATAGTCAATATGAAGTATTTGCGGGACTGAATGGTAAAATCGAATCCATTTTTGTAGATGAGGGTGACTCTGTTCAAAAAGGAACACCCCTTTTTCAGCTTGAGAACAATAGCATCAAATTAACCACTGAAAATGCAAGAGCTAACGCCATTGCCAATGACTATAAAAGGAATAAGACAAAACTTTCTGAAGCTCAAAATGCCATAGATTTTGCCCAAAAAAAAGTATTGAACGATTCCATATTACTGAATCGTCAACAAAACCTCTGGAAACAAAATATTGGGTCAAAAATTCAACTCGAACAGCAAGAACTAAGTTATGAAAACGCCAAAGCCAACCTAAAAAAAGCTAAGGTTATCTATGAAGATTTAAACCGTCAATTGATACTTGCAGCAGAACAAAGTAAAAACAATTATAAAATTGCTCAAGCCACCGAAAGTGATTTGATTATTAGAAGTGAATTGGACGGAATCGTTTATAAAATAAATTACAAAAAAGGTGAATTTACCAACGGGGCAACTCCTTTAGCTGTAGTCGGAAAACGTGATTTTATTCTCGAGTTTTATGTAGATGAATTGGACATCGTAAAAATAAAAAAAGGTCAAAAAGTACTAGTTCGTTTGGATAGTTATCGAGACCAAATCTTTGATGCGAAAATAAGTTTCATATATCCAATGATGGATGCTCGGAAAAGAGCCTTTCAGGTAGAAGCGATTTTTACAAACACACCCGATGTACTCTACCCAAACCTTACGCTAGAGGCAAATGTTATTATCAACGAAAAGAGGGATGCATTAACCATTCCCACCAACTACTTGGTTGGTGATACGGCTGTGATGCTAGAAGACGGTACCATTCGATTAATAAAAATCGGTTTAAAAGATTACAGAGCAGCAGAAATTCTTGAAGGAATAGATGAAAATATAAAAATCAAACTTCCAGAAGAATGAAAATTAAACACATTTTCGAAATAGCAAAAGCTTTACTTCTGGCTCGCTCAAAGCAAACTATAGTGGCAGCTATTGGTGTTGCATTTAGTGTGGCTTTCTTCGTTTCACTTTTGGGTTTTATGGAAGGCTTGAATGCTCTTCTTGATGGATTGGTATTAAACAGAACCCCCCATATTCGATTGTATAACGACATTCGGCCCTCTAAAAATCAACCCATAGAATTAGATTCAACCTTTAAAGGCTACCATCATTTCATACATTCCGTTAAACCTGCTAATGCTAGAAAAGAAATCTACAATGTAGAGACTATTTTCAAAAGACTTGAAAACGATTCTCGAGTATATGACCTTGCTCCAAAGGTATCTGCCCAAGTTTTTTATAATCTTGGAAATATTGAACTCAATGGGGTTCTCAACGGAATAGACGTAGCCCGAGAAGCAAAGTTGTTTCAATTTGAAGACTATATGTTGGAGGGGAATGCATTTGATATAGAAAACCGCTCTAATAGTATCATCTTAGGAAAAGGTGTGGCCGACAAAATGATGGCAAAAAAAGGTGATCTGGTTCAAGTAACTACCATTAAAAGCAAACAATTTTCCTTAAAAGTAGTTGGGTTTTTTCAAACCGGTGTGGTGGAATTGGATAAGGTACAAAGTTATGTAAGTTTGGCTACCTGTCAGAAACTATTGGGCGAACCGAGCACTTATATGAGCGATATCCAAATCAAACTTCACGATATGGATAAAGCTCCTGAATTAGCAAAAGAATATTCAGAACTATTTAATATAGATGCGGAAGATATACAAACTGCAAATGCCCAGTTTGAAACAGGGAGTAGCGCTAGAACCATTATTTCATTTGCAGTAGGTATCGTTTTATTAATGGTTGCAGGTTTTGGTATTTATAACATACTGAATATGATGATATACGAGAAAATGGACACTATAGCCATTCTTAAAGCCACCGGGTTTTCAGGTTCAGATGTGAGGAAAATTTTCATCGCTATTTCCTTGAGTATTGGGTTGGGTGGAGCTTTAATTGGAGCCTCATTGGGCTTTTTCTTTTCCGTGATGATAGATAATATTCCGTTTGATTCTGTCGCTGTGCCTACTGTAGATACTTATCCCGTAGATTATGGTATTCAGTATTATGCCATAGGAGTAATTTTTGCTTTGGCAACTACCTATTTAGCCGGTTGGTTTCCTTCAAGAAAAGCGAGTTCATTGGATCCGGTAGAAATTATCAGAGGAAAATAAAATGGGAAACAATATTTTATTAGAAGCTAAATCAATTTACAAATCGTTTTATGATCCCATAAAAATAGATGTGCTAAAAGACCTGTCTTTTACAATAAATCAAGGGGAATTTATTGCCGTAACAGGGAAGTCTGGCTGTGGAAAATCTTCTTTGCTTTATATCCTATCTACGATGGATTCTGATTACGAGGGTGAACTTTGGATAGATAATGAATTGATGGTTGGCAAAACAGAAGCCGGACTCGCAAGAATAAGAAATGAAAAAATCGGTTTTGTATTTCAATTTCATTATTTGTTGAATGAATTCAGCGTTTTGAAAAATGTTATGCTTCCTGGCCTTAAAGCCAATAGGTTTTCTGAACAAGAACTCGAACACAAAGCTTACGAATTGCTAAAAAAACTAGGCATAGAAAAACTCGCTAGAAAAATGGCGTATCAAGTGTCGGGAGGAGAAAAGCAACGCATAGCTATCGTAAGGGCTATGATAAACGACCCCTTAATTTTGATGTGTGATGAACCTACGGGAAACCTAGACAGCAAAAATACCGATATGGTATATGATATTTTTAATGAATTGGTGAATACTTCCAATAAAACCTTACTGGTAGTCACCCACGATCAAAATTTTGCGGCTAAAACCCAACGCAACCTTGGGATGGACGATGGACGGATAATTTAATTAGGTAAAAAAAAAGCCAATGCAAGAAAAGGTGTAAACCTAAAGAAGAGAATTGTCTAACAAAACCAAATCTTTCGGTAAAATGGGTTTAGTCACAAAGAAGTTTGGTGCTTACCTTCGGATTCTTGGTAGTTTTTTGAACGGGTAAAAGCTTACCAAAGTTTAAAAAACAATGAATAAAAACTAAAGAACAAAGTGGGGTGCTTTAGTGCATTTTTTGTTCAATTTCATTAATTAATTTGTCTTTCGTGTTCCCTTTAATTTACAAATCTATGAGAATACTTATCACGTTTTTTTCACTGTCCCTTTCTTTATTAGCGAAATCAGAATGTCAGTACCACTTAGTGGAATTAAAGCTAAAGGTTACAACAGACAACATGAGTTCTATTTATTATTCAAGTATGAGTTTATGTGATTTTTATTCTGACTCACTTCAAAGTAAAACATATTTAATTAGATCCCTAAATCAAGGAAATTTAAAGGATAGTATTACGGTGTTCAATGACATCATTCGGTATGAGTATTTTATGGCTGACACCATCCATTCCAAAGAAAAAAACACGATAAGCAGTTTGATAAATGAGGTTGATTTATTGGTTAAGGACATTGATTCGGTAAAAGTTATCGAATACAAAGAGGTTTCCGTTTTTGATTTCATTTCTACCGAGTTAGAATTAGCCGACACCATTTGGCTAAACACCCCTCCGATTAGAAAAATCGGATTCGGAGCCTACTTATGTACGCACCAAATATTTATTCATGAGAAAAATTTAGAAAACAATAGAGTATTGAATCGGTTATACTACTTACAAAAAGAAATAGACTTGAAACTTGAATCAATGCATCCAGAGGAAGGGGATGAATACGATGCAAAAATTTGGCATTTAATTCAACAGTTAAGGAATGTAAAAAAAATGGTAGTGGTTTCAAGTTGTACCGACTAGAAACATCTATTCTGAAAAAACAAGTTAGACTGTCCGTAATCTTTTAATTTTTAACGTTTTAATTATTTTCACTTCTATTTCAATTATAGATTTACCTAAACCAAACTTCAATTCAAAAACAAGCAATTCATGAGAAATTATGTTATTATAGGAGGCTCATCCGGAATAGGAGAGGCCATAGTTCAGTCGTTTGAAAATGAAGACGTTTTTGTTTTAGCGAGTTATCATTCAAGTGCAAAGACTGATTCAAAAAATGCAAAGTACTTTAAATTTGATGCTCTAAACGATGACCTGAATCTTGATGATTTTCCTGAAAAAATTGATGGTTTAGTTTACTGTCCAGGAAGCATTAATTTAAAGCCATTTCATCGATTTTCAGAGCAAGATTTTTTGGATGATTTTAAACTTCAGGTATTGGGTGCTACCAAAGTAATCAAACAACTATTGCCAAAATTAAAGGCAAGTGGTGAAGGTTCCATTGTTTTGTTTTCAACCATTGCCGTTCAAACCGGATTTGCTTTTCACTCTCAAGTATCGATATCAAAAGGAGCTATAGAAGGTTTAACAAGAGCTTTGTCTGCAGAGTTGTCACCAACCATAAGGGTAAATGCAATAGCTCCCTCTCTTACCAACACGCCTTTGGCAAAAAGGCTTTTAGACACCGATCAAAAAATTGAAAAACAATCTGAAATGAATCCTCTAAAGCGTGTTGGAAGACCTGAAGACATCGCAGAAGCGGCACATTTTTTACTTTCACAAAAAGCCTCTTGGATCACAGGACAAATAATTCCCGTCGATGGTGGATTTTCATCAATAAAAAAATAGTTATGTTCAACATTTTCAAAAAAAAGTCTGAGTTAGAAAAATTAGAGATTACCTATAAGAAATTACTGGAAGAATCTTTTAAGCTTTCTCATGTTAATCGAAAACTCAGTGATCTTAAAAGTGCAGAAGCTGACGAAATCCTAAAAAAGATTGAGGCACTAAAAGAATCTCACTAATTGGCTGAGAATCTTTTGAATCCTCTAAAGGTTATTCATCATTTTTGTCTTTCTAGGGGAGGGTAAAAGCTATTTTTTTAGTACCGGCTCAATTAATTTTTTCCTTTAAAAACCAAACATTGACTAGTAACCGATTGTTATGGTAACCAAAGGTTATTCATATCTAAAAGTCAGAACATCCTTCAATTAGACCGATGAAATACTCCTTTTGATATGCAAATGCTTTTTTAGTGCCGAATCATTCACCTCTTTTGGTGGATTGCGTCGATAAACGAGACCCTTATACAAATGACAGATAAAGAGATTGAAGAAATAGACAGAATCATTGAAATGGCATGGGAGGATAGAACTCCTTTTGAAGCCATTAAAAATCAGTTTGGTGTAACCGAGTCTGAAGTAATAAAAATAATGCGCAAAGAATTGAAGGAGAGTTCATTTAAACTCTGGAGAAAACGGGTTAATAGTGGTGTAAGTAGTAAGCATTTAAACAAAAGGAGCCATGAAATCAGTAGATTCAAGTCTTCAAGGCAAAAAAGTATTTCTAATAATAAAATTTCAAAGCGATAGAGTTTTCAACTACAATAAATGAAATTAATCAGCGGATAACCTCCATAAATCCACGGGAATATGGAAAAACAAGGAATTTTGGTGACGGTTCTGTAACCAAGCTAAGTCCTTATATTTCGCGCGGTGTTATTTCTACCCAGCGAGTTTATGAGCACATTAAGTCTCTTAAACTTCCTTGGCAAGAAATAGAGCAGCTCATTCAAGAACTTGCGTGGAGGGATTATTGGCAGCAAGTGTGGATTGAAAAAGGAGAGGCTATTCATTCTGACCTAAAAAACCCTCAAGAGGAAGTTTCAAATACGCAAATTCCACGCGCAATAATGGAAGCGTCTACTGGAATTATAGCCATTGATGAAGCCATTAAGAATCTCTATGAGTCTGGATATATGCATAATCATATGCGTATGTATGTTGCCTCCCTCTGCTGCAATATGGCAAAATCACATTGGTTAGAACCTTCTAAATGGATGTATGCGAACCTTTTAGATGGCGATATTGCTAGTAATCAATTGAGTTGGCAATGGGTATCGGGTACTTTCTCAAAAAAGAAGTATTATGCTAATCAGGATAATATCAATCATTTTTTCAACAGCAATCAAAAAGATACTTTTTTAGATATTGATTATTCTCAATTTGAAAAAATTGAGACTCCTGAGATTTTACGAGAGACCATGGCTCTGGAAGTTAGCGACCTTTTCATGCCAAAAAGCATAAATCTTTCCCAATTAAAAAATGAAGATTCTGTGATTTACAATTATTATAATTTAGATCCTTTTTGGCGTACAGAAGAAAAATATCAAAGAATCTTTCTTCTTGAGCCTTCCAAGTTTAAAAAGTATCCGGTTGGATCAAAATGTATAAATTTTGCCATTGAATTATCCCAAAACATACCCAATGTAAAGATTTATGTAGGCGAGTTTGAAGAACTACTTAACAAAATAGACTCCCAAAAAATATTTTTCAAAGAACACCCACTAAACCATAATTATAAAGGTGTTGAAGATTCAAGAGATTGGCTCACTTCTGTTAAAGGGTATTATCCGTCCTTTTTCTCCTTTTGGAAAAAGTGTAAAAAGGAACTTATGCGATGAAAAAACAGCACCTTCCCATAAAAAATTGCCTCACTTGTGAACGTCCTTTTAGTTGGCGAAAAAAATGGGAAAGAGATTGGGAACAAGTAAAATATTGTAGTGAAAAATGTAAACGCAATAAATCAAATGCACGAAATTAATATTGTTTTTCCTCATCAGCTTTTTCTCAATAGCCCTCTCATAGAAAATGATAATGATATATATCTTATCGAAGAATTTCTATTTTTTAAACAATACCAGTTTCACAAACAGAAAATTGCATTTCACCGAGCTTCTATGAAAGCTTACCAAGAATATCTTGAGGGCTTGCATAAAACCGTTCATTATATAGATTCCGAGAATGTTTTGTCAGACTTTCGGAATTTTGATCGTGTGATTAAGACTCAAAATATTGTTTCTCTGTGCGTCATTGATCCTACTGATACATGGCTAGAAATGAGGGTTTCCGCTCTTTCTGCTCATTGTGTCATAAAAACCTATCCCAATCCACAATTCTTAAATAAAAAAGAAGAATTGAATACTTTTTTTCGAAAAGATAAGATCTCTTTTTTTCAAACGACCTTCTACAAGCAGCAGCGAAAGAAGCTAGGGATTCTTATTGATGAAAAACAAAATCCGATCGGTGGGCAGTGGACCTACGACACGGAAAACAGAAAAAAATATCCCAAAAACAAATTGCCTCCTCCCGTGTTTTTTCCCGAAAATTCAGCCCTTTGGGACGAAGCCGTTGAATACACGATAAAAAATTTTAATAATAACCCTGGCAGTGTTTCAAATCAAAGGCTCTATCCAATAACCCATAAAGAGGCTATTGATTGGCAAAACCAATTTTTAATGTATCGTTTTTATGATTTTGGTATCTACGAGGATGCGATTCTAAAGGAGTCTTCAATTCTTAATCACAGTGTCCTTTCACCTCTATTAAACGTTGGGCTTATCCTTCCTCAAGATGTTATTAATCGTGCCCTTTTGTTTGCTGAAAAAGAAGATATTCCTCTTAACTCAACCGAGGGGTTTATTCGGCAAATAATAGGTTGGCGTGAATTTATTCGAGGCATGTATTTATCAAAGGGAAACTATTCTAGGACAAAAAACTTTTGGGGCTTCAAACGAAAAATTCCAGAATCATTTTACTCGGGTACAACAGGCATTCTTCCTATTGATCAGACCATAAAAAAAATACTCGAAACCGGCTATTGCAATCATATTGAAAGACTAATGGTTTTGGGGAACTTTATGTTATTATGTGAATTTGATCCCGATGAAGTTTATCGATGGTTTATGGAGTTATTTATTGATGCCTATGACTGGGTAATGGTCCCAAATGTTTATGGCATGTGCTTGTTTGCAGATGGCGGATTATTTGCTACCAAACCCTACATTGGTGGATCTAATTATATCAAAAAGATGAGTAATTATCCAAAAGGTGATTGGGAAGAGATTTGGGATGGTTTGTTTTGGAGTTTTGTGAGTAACCATAAAAGTTTCTTTAAGAGCAATCCCAGAACTTCAATGTTAATTCATTCTCTTAATAAAATGTCTAATGAAAAACGAGAACTTCATATTCAAAATGCCCAAGGGTTCATCAACCAAAAATTAAAAACAGAGTAAGCTGCCCTTTGGATTAATTTCGATGCAAGTTGATGTTGCTTTTTCTTCTGTTTCGATAACTCCTCTATTAGTAGACTTCCTGTAAAATATCTTTCAATTTTCTTCGGGTGAATGAATAGTTCATAGGAATAATGGTTTTTTCAGAACAAATGAATTCTCAAAGACTATTGTATCCTAAAAGTTGTAATTTCCATACCTAAATTCAGTAATTGATTTTTTTTCGGAAGTTGAAGAAAATCTTTTTTAGAACTATCGAAAAATTAATCTTATAGAGAAACGTAAAATGAAAGTAACAGAAGTAACCCTAGCGCTATTCATTTTGGGTATGATGGTAGGTTGCCATTCAAATCCCCAAGAAAAACATTCTACTGATCCTGAATCCTATCCCGATTTAAAAGTTGTAGGCGCTATGAAAAACGTCATGTGGAAAGGTGAATTAGGAAGTGTAATTGAGCTAGATACTATTTCGGATAAAAAAGGCCTTTATGGAATAGGACCTGTAAGTTACCTCAGAGGAGAATTGCTGATTAATGACGGAATAAGTTACGTTTCAAAAGTGACATCTGACTCCACAATGCACGTTGAAAAGACTTTTCTTACTTCCGCTCCTTTTTTTGTTTACAGTCATGTTTCTGATTGGATTGAGATGGATCTTCCTTCTTCCATTAAGTCTATTAAGGATTTGGAAGAATTCATTAATAATGAGACCCTTGAAAATAAAAGACCTTTTACATTTAAATTAATGGGGACTGTTCGTGAGGCGGAAATTCATGTTCAGAATTTACCGGAAGGAAATAAAGTATCCTCCCCAGCAGAAGCTCATCAAGGACAAATCAATTTTATTATCCAAAATGAAGAAGTAGAAATAATTGGATTTTTCTCAAGGATTCACCAAGGGGTTTTTACCCATCACGACACCTTTTTTCATATGCATTTGATTACACGCGATGAGAAAAAAATGGGGCATTTAGACCGCATAGAATTTAATGAAATGAGATTGTTTTTGCCTAAAAAATGAGGTTTTTTTTTAAAAAGACAAAATTCACTTTGATAGGGCTCGGAACTCTTTTATAAAAACTTACTAAAGTCAATCAAAAAAGAAATAAATTAGAGTGTTGTAAAAGGCGATGGTTTTCCATTATTGGCTCATAGTTTTTTTTTGAAATTTGAAGTGTTAGATTCTCAGAAATCTACTCTATTGTTCATCAAAAGTCAATTCTAATTTCAATGGTAACCCGTCATTTAAGCAAAATAAACTACCGGATAAAATTCAAGTAAAAACAAGCAACCCATGAAAAAAAGACATTTACTTAATATTCTGCAAATTTCTGTGCTAATGTTCGGATTATTCTCTTGTGCAACAATTCCCAATGGAGCGACTGCCGTAACCCCATTTGATAAAGAAAAATATCTCGGTAAATGGTATGAAATTGCCCGATTTGATGTGAAGTTCGAAAGAAATTTAAATAATACCACTGCAGAATACTCTTTAAACCAAAACGGAACCCTTAAAGTTATCAATAGGGGATATCATACGCAAAAAAAAGAATGGCGCGAAGCTATTGGTAAAGCCAAATTTATCGGAGATGAAAATTTAGCCATGCTAAAGGTTTCCTTTTTCGGACCATTCTATGGTGGATATAACGTAATTGCTATTGATGAAGATTATCAATATTCACTAGTTGCAGGCGGAAGCCTTGACTACCTTTGGATTCTTTCTCGGAAACCTAGTATTCCTGAGGATGTAAAAACTAACTATTTGGCCATTGCAAAAAAATTGGGTTACGAAACTTCAAAACTTTTGTGGGTTCATCATGATGCAAGTGAAAAAATGAAGTAATTATTCAAAAATGAACAATGGGTCTACTTTCATTAGGGCCCTAATTGATCCCTTTTTTATTCGTTTTCAATCCTTTGGGCGGAAAATATTTATTTAGCCATTCCTTACTTTTTTTTAAAACCTAGACCTAAAATTCTTACCCTACGATTTATTTGCATAGAAGTTTTTTGAGTGTTGAAAAAATATGCCTTTTGCTCCGTAAATACTAAGAAATTGGTAAATGTCCTATTTACAAAAAAGGTAGATCCCAAATAAAAAAAGGTTTTACTTCCCGATACAGAAGTTCTGAAATATGTTGCCCAATAGGTCATCAGTAGTTACTTCTCCTGTGATTTCGCCTAAGTGGAACAAGGCTTCTCTGATATCTTGAGCCATAAAATCACCTGAAATACCTTGGTGTACCCCTTCTTGAATTCTGTGAATAGCCGCCAACGATTTGGTTAATGCCTCATAATGCCTTGAGTTAGTAACAATGGTTTCATCACTTTTTAAAGCACCGGTTTCTATCAGGTTTAACAAAGCGTTTTGAAGGTCTTCAATGCCTTTTTTGTTTTTGGCACTCAAAGGCAAGAAGTGGTCATAGGCTTTAGATAAATCTAGAGGTTGCTTCAGCTTATCAGATTTATTGGCTACAATGAGAACAGGCTTGTTTACTGCTCTCTCTAACAAGAGATCAATATTTTTCTTTACCTCTTCATTGTATTCTGAAGCATCAAATAGGTATAAAACCACTTTACTTTGGTCAACCTTTTCTA
>CBFICS010000029.1:0-7675 GCA_965661055.1 uncultured Schleiferiaceae bacterium
CAAAAAGCACCTTCTATCCAAGATGTCAATTTGTCTATCAAGGCAGGGGAGAAGCTGGCCTTGGTAGGAGAGAATGGCTCCGGGAAATCGCTTTTATTACAACTGTTTGCGGGGATTTTTGATGAATTTACCGGAGCTCTAACCTACAATGGGGTTTCTATTAGAAACTGGAACAAAGAAGAATTGCAAAGCCAAATCGGAGACAACTTACTCAGAGAAGATATTTTTCAAGGTACCCTTTGGGAAAACATCACCTTAGGTAAGCCCTCTATTGAAAAAGAGTATGTGTTTGAAATTTTGAAAGTAGTGGGCCTAAAAGAGTTTGTAGAGTCTTTGGCTCAAGGTTTTTCAACGAAATTATTACCTGGAGGAAAAGGCCTTCCGAAAAGCATTCGAATTAAAATCATCCTGGCAAGAGGCTTGGTGAATAAACCACAGTTAATCCTTTTGGATGATACTTTTCATCAATTGAAAAAATCAGATAGAAATAGCCTTCTTTCTTTCTTGAAAAATGAGAAGGCAACCGTAATTGGTGTCTCTAATGATTCTGAGGTCCTTAATTACTTTGATAAAGTGGCTTTTGTGGCCAATGGTAGAATACCGGATGTTTGTCAAGTAGAAGCTGTGAAAAATAAGAGTTGGTTTAAAGAAATCCTTGAGAAGTAAAAGACTATGTTAAACTTGAGCAATAATCGTATAGACAAAAAGGTTGATAGGTCAAAGTACAAGTCGTTCTCTATGACTGATCAATATGTGGCTAGTAAAGTTTTGGCAAGGATTTTAACGGTTACCTTTATTCTGTTTTTTGCCATTCTGTTCTTACCATGGACCCAAAATATTCAATCTAGAGGGTATGTTACCACTCTTCACCCTGAACAACGTCCCCAAAACATTCATTCAACCATTGCGGGTAGGATCGAAAAATGGTTTGTAAGAGAGGGTAACTTTGTTGAAAAAGGGGATACCATCCTATTTTTATCAGAAATTAAGGATGAATATTTTGATCCTCAACTCTTGTCAAGAACCGAAGATCAAATTAAATCTAAGGAGTTGATTGTTAATTCTTACATGGAAAAGGTAAAAGCCATGGACAATCAAATAGACGCCTTAATGCGAACCAAAAAGCTTAAACTAGAACAAAGCAAAAACTACCTCTTGCAAAAGAAGTTAAGCGTAGAGTCTGATAGTATTGACCTTGAAGCAGCGATAACTGACTTTCAAATCGCCGAAAGGCAGTTAGTAAGGATGGAAGAACTTTACAAAGAAGGCTTAAAATCTTTAACTGACCTTGAACGGAAAAGACAAAATGTTCAAGAGGTAAGGTCTCGAAAAATCTCTGCCGAAAACAAGTTGCTGAGTACTCGAAATCAATTGATTAACGCTGAAGTAGAGATAAGCTCTATTGAAAATCAATACCAAGATAAATTGGCTAAGGCTGAATCTGAGAAGTATACTGCCCTCTCTAATATGTACGATGCGGAGGCTGTGGTAACTAAAATGCAAAACCAGTATATGAACTACTCGG
This sequence comes from uncultured Schleiferiaceae bacterium, assembly GCA_965661055.1. Taxonomy (GTDB): domain Bacteria; phylum Bacteroidota; class Bacteroidia; order Flavobacteriales; family Schleiferiaceae; genus CBFHSF01. Next base: position 1,526 of record CBFICS010000029.1, read on the forward strand.
TGAGAACAGGATTTTATTACATAACGGCTCCCCAAACGGGTTATGTAACTAAAGCTATTCGATCAGGTATCGGTGAAACCATTAAAGAAGGAGAGGAGCTAGTGAGTATTATGCCAGCGGTTTACGATCTAGCGGTTTCTCTATACGTTCGTCCTATGGACCTTCCTCTAATCCAAAAGGGACAGAAAATTCGATTCTTGTTTGACGGTTGGCCAACCATCGTGTTTTCTGGCTGGCCAAATCTTTCTTATGGAACTTTTGGGGGTGAAATTGTTGCCGTTGACAACTTCATTAGTGATAATGGAAAATATAGAATATTGGTAGCGCCAGACCCCAATGATGTAGAGTGGCCGGAAGGCTTGCGTGTGGGCTCAGGGGCCGATGGAATGGCCTTGCTAAAAGACGTGCCTATCTGGTATGAACTATGGAGAAGGTTAAACGGATTTCCGCCAGACTATTATCAAGAAAATAACCAGCAAAAGCCAAAGTAATCCATGAAAAGGTACCTTAAAATTTTACTTTTTTTCCTTCCGATCTCTATGGTTGGGCAGACCGCTGGTGATTCCATTTTTACACAAGACCAGTTTCTTTGGTATGTAAAAAAGTTTCATCCCATTTCAGTTAGCAGTGACTTGTTGATTGAAACGGGTGAGAATACCGTCTTGAAAGCAAAAGGCGGGTTTGATCCTTTCTTATCTTCTAATCTAAACCAGAAATACTACAATGATGTTGCTTATTACAGTCTTTTCAACGCAGGACTAAAAATTCCGACGTGGTATGGAATTGATGTAAAGACGGGGTTTGATCAAAACTCGGGGACTTATATCAATCCGCAAAATGTAAATCCCAATGGCGGACTTTGGTACGCTGGAGTCTCGGTACCAATTGGTCAAGGTTTAATTTTAAATAAAAGGAGAGCTGTTCTCAAACAGTCTAAAATTTTTCAAAAATCAACCCTAGCAGAACAAAAGAAAATATTGAACGACCTCGCTTTTGAGGCGGTAAATCAATATTGGATTTGGGTGGAGGCCTACAATGAATTTCAAATTTATGAGGAGTCAGTAGAACTAGCGAAAAATAGGTTAGAGGCCGTAAAACAAAGCTATATGCTGGGTGATGTGCCTGCCATTGATACCCTTGAGGCTTTAATTCAAGTTCAAAATCGAGAAATGAACCGCAACAAGTATGAAGTGATGTACAAAAATGCAACCCTTCAATTGTCAAATTACTTGTGGTTTGAAAATTTTACCCCATTAGAAATTTCGAATACGTTAAGGCCACCACGACTAACTGAAATCAACCTAATCGACCCAGCACCCTTAGATTCTATGCAGACGGTGCTCCAAAATATTGAAGTGAATCATCCTGATATTGCCCTGTACGATTTTAAACTTCAGTCGATGGAGATCGAAAGAAAACTCAAGATTGAAGGACTTAAGCCCGTATTGAACGTCAATTACAACGCTCTAAATGAGCCGGTGGGTATGGACTTTACCCAAGGTATGGACATTAGTAATTATAAATGGGGTCTTGAGTTTAGTATTCCATTGTTTTTGCGTGAACAACGTGGAGATCTGAAGCTTACTAAACTAAAAATTAGAGATACTGAATTAGATAGGGGGCAAAAGGTTTTAGAGGTGAAAAACAAGATTGTACAGTATTACAATCAACAGTATAATTTAAAAGATCAAGTTGAGCTTTATACCAAAGCAGTTGCCAACTATGCTGGGCTCTTAGACGGCGAACGCAAAAAGTTCTCCATCGGAGAAAGCTCTTTGTTTTTGGTAAACTCTCGAGAAATTAATCTTATTCAAGCTCGCATCACCTTGGTTCAACTTATGACCAAATACCAAATATCTCTTGCTGGTGGCCAATGGGCCATTGGGGTGTTAAATAATTAATTAGAAACTAGGTTTCGTTGATAGCGTGAATCTCATCAGGGTTGGTTACTACTTTTTTTTAAACCTTGAGAAAGTAAATTCTTGAATCGTATCAAAAGGGGTAGTGTGCTGAACAATAAGACTTTCTACCATAGAGAATTCACTAATAAAACAATCATTTAAGTTTTGGGCAGAGTATTGTTGTATATCAATTCCGCTGCACTTTTTTGGACCATTCTCAGAAAAAGTACCTATAATTAAATGTCCCCCTGCTGTAATATGCCTCTCGGCGGAAGCTACATAATGATTCACCTCTTCATGAGAATTCAAAAAATGAAATGCTGCACGGTCATGCCAGAGGTCATAAGATTCTGAAAAATGGTATTGAGAAATATCGGCTACAATCCAATGAACCAATTCAGCGCGCGGTCCTAATCTTTTTTTAGCTCGTAAAATGGCTTTTTCAGAAATATCTAGAACTGTAAGGTTTGAATATCCCAAGTCTAGTAAATGGTCTACTAAGAAGCTATCACCTCCACCAATATCAATAATGCGATCAGATTTAGCTAGACCACTGTCATTAATCAATTTTAAGGAGGTTTCAGGAGTAGGTTGGAACCAACTCACCTCTGTGAGTAGTTTATTTTCATAAATATAATCCCAATGTTCTTTTTTATTCATGGGTTCCATTAATTTTTTTGTCTTTGTGGACCGTATAAGATACTTGAATAATTTTCCAGCCATTTTGGTCTGGAGCCAAAGTAAACAAATTCATGCCAGAATGAGAAAGCTTTCCGTTTAGGTAAAAGTCATAGGGTACCCAAGCTATGGCAAGTCCTTCCTTGTAATGAACTTCACAATCCTTGGCAATTTCTTTCCATTCATGGGTTCGGGTAAACTCCTTCATGTCGTCAGCGAACAAACGCGACCTAAATTTTTTCTCCTTACCCATAAGCACCGACCAAACTTGTCCGTCGCGAAGTACTAATCGATCTAACATAACGGAGTCTTGTTGGTTCAACGCGATAAAGAAGGAATCAACCGTTTCGATTATTTCTAACTCCATTTTTTTGAGAGCCTCATTTTGAGCATTACTGTAAAACCCCAATGTCAAAGCAACCAGCAGAATGATGTGTTTCATATTTTTTGTTTTAAAGATAGGGGATCTAGGAAAACACAAAACTAAGGCTATTCCCTGATCCACTAATCCCCTGATCCCTACTCAAGATCCTTCGTTCACCTAACCCAATATTTTCTATGTAACCTAAGTCTCATTGGTTAAAAAAATATTTAGTAAGTGCTGAAAATCAGTTGGTTAAAGTTGTTTTTAATGACTTTTATCATAGTTAAAAAGTAATTATGAAAGTAATTTTGAGTATCGATAAAAAGTAATCCATTATGAAAAAGAATGTAGTTATACTAGGAGCAGGAACCGCTGGAACCATGATGGCGAACCACCTTCACAAAAAATTAGGTAAGAAGGCAAATATTACTCTCATTGACGAAGCAAAAGAGCATTATTACCAACCCGGATTTTTATTTATTCCCTTTGGAATTTATGAACCAAAAGACGTGGTGAAACCCATTGAAAAACACTTGCCAAAGCATGCAAGGTTTGTCAATGAAAAAGTTGTCAATATTTTACCAAATGAAAATAAAGTAACCAAAGAAAGAGGATTAAATTTTCAATATGATGTCCTAGTAATTGCAACAGGTACTCATATTGCTCCGGAAGAAATTGAGGGAATGGCAGGAGAGTTTTGGCATAAAAATATATTTGATTTCTACACTTTTGAAGGGGCTGTTGCATTGCATAAAGCTCTTGAAAATTTCAAAGGTGGAAAGCTTGTAATAAACATCGCTGAAATGCCGATAAAATGCCCGGTGGCACCTTTAGAATTCGCTTTTTTGGCTGACGACTATTTTGTAAAAAGAGGAATTAGAGATCAGGTTGAGATTGTTTATGTAACTCCTCTTGATGGAGCCTTTACAAAGCCAAAAGCTACTCAAGAACTTACTTATTTACTCAAAGAAAAAAATATTGAAATCATTCCTGATTTTGCAATTGCAGAGGTTGATGGAGCCAATAAAAAAATAAAGGATTACGCCGGGAAAGAGATTGGTTATGATCTTCTAGTAGCCATACCTACCAACATGGGTGCTGAAGTTTTTGAAACAACGGGCCTTGGTGATGAGTTGAACTTTGTTCCCACCAATAAACATACCCTACAAACAGAAATTGCACCTAACATTTTTGCTATTGGAGATGCAACCAATGTGCCTGCTAGTAAAGCGGGTAGTGTGGCTCACTTTGAAGGCGAAATATTATTGACAAATGTCCTTAATTATCTTGATGGAAAACCTTTGGTTACAGATTTTGACGGACATGCCAACTGTTTTATCGAAACCGGTAAAGGAAAAGCTCTCCTTATTGATTTCAACTATAATCAAGAACCTGTAAAAGGTACGTTTCCTATTGCTGGAATAGGACCTTTAAAACTTTTAGAAGAGAGTAAGTTGAATCATATGGGAAAAATGGCTTTTAAATGGATTTACTGGAATTTACTAATCCCAGGAAGACATATTCCTATGGTAACCCCACGAATGACATTAAAAGGAAAGAAAATTTAAAACAATCATAGTATGGAAACTTTAGAAAATATAAAACTAAACCCAGAAGGCTATTTAACAGATTTTAGCCAATGGACACCCGAAGTGGGCAATAATATTGCTCGTGAGGAAGGAATTGAAATGACAGATGATCACTGGAAGGTGATTCATTACTTGCAAGATCAATACAAACAAGAAGTGCCCCTAAGCATTCGAAAAGTCGGTAAGAGTGGGGTGGTGACCATCAAAGAATTTTACGCTTTGTTTCCTCAAGGACCTCTAAAAATAAGCAGTAGAATAGCTGGAATACCTAAGCCTGCAAGCTGTATATAATTTAAACAACAGAACCATGGAAGCTACAGAAACATTAGTAAGAGATACCAAAAAAGTAGAAGACAAGTAGGTTAAGAAGATGAGGCTTATTTTGTCAAAAGCTACTATTGAAAATGTATATGCTGCCTTTATCTTGGCCAATGGGGCTAGGATGGAGGGCATTGAGTCTGAAATATTTTTCACTTTCTTCGGACTAGAAGCCATTGATAAGGACAAACTTGAACACCTTCACGTTGCAACAGTAGGAAATCCTGCTATGCATATTCCAACAATGCTTGGCGGACTTCCCGGTATGGAGGCTTTAGCTACTTCTATGATGAAGAAAGAAATGGAAAAGCTAGACATTCCTCCAGTAGATGAATTCTTAGAAATATTAGCAGCTTCTGGTGTGAAAATGTGGGCTTGTAAATTAGCTATGGATATGTTTCACAAAGAGAAAAAGGATTTGATTGATGACCTTGATGGCGTATTGACGGTAGGTGATTTCTACCAAAGAGCTGCAGGTGAAGGAACGCATTTGTTGTTTATTTAAGAGGGTATCGAAGGAGCGGGGGAACAAGTAATTAGGTTTCCCTGTACCTTTTTGGCCTTTGGCTTTTTTTGGAAAAAAGGTGGAACTTGGGAGTCGGATTTTTGTTACTAGTGACTCGTAACTAGGAAAGCACAAAATCACTTCTATCCTACGATCCCTTAATCCCTTGCTTCGCCTGCAAATAAAAAGCGGGTATGAGAATCATCATCAAAACCGGATTCATCACCAGCCTGTGAATGTGATTGATATAAGTGAATGATTCGTTGAAATAACCTAAGAATAAAACTAGATACAGTGGAAGCAATAACAGAAATCCAATAAAGAACACCCAAACCGCAAACGTCAAATACTTGCGTTCTGGAAACAAGGCGTTTATGATTAAAATGGCGAAAAAGTCGTTGAGAACAAAGCGAATTACCTTGCTTAGAATAAACGAAAACGTATCAATTGCCTCTCTATCGTACACCTGTGGACCCAGTTCAATTTGAAAAGGCAATACGTAAAAGAGCTTTCGTTGAAGTACATATACCAACATCAACCCCAAGATTCCAATGGATAGTTTAATGTACTTGCTCTTCATGGCCTTACTTTATAGGACTTACATGGCCATCAACCAATTGATATTTTTCTCCTGACTCAGGACATTCAGCCAAACCTTGGTCATTGAATTCCAGTCGGTGTCCATAGGCACTGACCCATCCAATTTGTCGGCTCGGATTTCCAACCACTAATGCATAATCAGGAATGTCTTTGGTGACAACTGTACCCGCACCAATTAAGCAGTAGCGCCCTAAG
>CBFICS010000030.1:0-6662 GCA_965661055.1 uncultured Schleiferiaceae bacterium
TGAAATTTCAGCAAGGACATTTAATCCTTCTTTCGAAGGTAGGTTCAAACGAACCTCCAAGTTTACAGTCCTTGTTGGAACCGCAATTACTCTTGTGATAATTGGGTTCAATCCTACCAATCCAGGCTGAATTACCTTATTATCTAATTTTCCTAGTTTACTCTTCACTCCGACGGTTCCTGGAGCGACAACTACACAGGATGTGAGCACTGAAGCAGTGAGTAAAGAAATGATTGATTTGATGCTGATAAAAACTTTGTTTTAGACTCATTCTAGAACAAAATTTATGCCATGCAATATGATAGAAATTAGACCAGTGAATAGAATTCGAGGTTTTATCGCAAAAAAAAATCAGGCGTTTTGGACACCTGATTTCTTTACTTCTTAAAAGATAGTCGGGATGACAGGACTTGAACCTGCGACCACACGCCCCCCAGACGTGTACTCTACCACCTGAGCTACATCCCGATGATGGTTAGAACCCAAACGATTCTTCCCCCGAAAGGGGAGGCAAATATAAAACTTTTATTGACTATGAATTCTTTGATTTTATCAATCTTTAGATAATTTTTTTCTTTTAGATTTACCGCACCCTTTTCAGTAAGTATGATTATTTTTGTAATCGATTTCAAAAACACAAAAAATGTCTGATCAAATAGAAGAAGTAAAATGCCTGATCATCGGTTCAGGTCCTGCGGGATACACTGCAGCTATATACGCCTCAAGAGCTGATTTGAAGCCTGTAATGTATACAGGAATGCAAATGGGAGGTCAATTAACCACTACCACGGAAGTAGATAACTTTCCGGGGTACCCAGAAGGAATAGACGGTCCTACCATGATGGAGCAATTAAAAGCTCAAGCAGAAAGATTTGGGACAGAGGTAAGATTTGGACTGGCTACTAAGGTTGAGTTCTCTAAGGAAAAAGGAGGAACACACAAAGTTTGGGTAGATGAAACCAAAGAGATTCACGCCAAAACGGTTATTATTTCTACGGGAGCTTCTGCAAAATACTTGGGACTAGAGTCTGAGCAGAAGTTTATGGGACACGGTGTAAGTGCTTGTGCCGTTTGTGATGGATTCTTTTACAAAGGATTGGAAGTAGTGATTGTGGGTGCTGGAGACACGGCTGCAGAAGAAGCTACCTACCTTTCTAAACTTTGTCCTAAGGTAACGATGTTGATTAGAAGAGATGAAATGAGAGCTTCAAAAGCTATGCAACATAGAGTGTTAAACACGCCTAACATTGAGGTACTTTGGAACACTGAAACGCTAGAGGTACTTGGAGACCAAACCGTTACAGGTATTAAGGTACTAAACAACAAGACCAAGGAAGAAAAAGTGATTCCTGCGGAAGGATTCTTTGTTGCCATTGGACATAAGCCTAACACCGATATTTTCAAAGGGCAGTTAGACATGGATGATACGGGATATTTAATTACCAAAGCAGATTCTACGCAGACCAACATTCCGGGGGTTTTTGCTACGGGAGATGCTCAAGATAAAATTTATCGCCAAGCGGTAACAGCAGCCGGAACGGGTTGTATGGGAGCGCTTGAAGCGGAAAGATACCTTTCTGAATTTGAATAATTCAAAAAGATAAAACCAAAAAAAAGGCAGTTCAAATGAACTGCCTTTTTTTATTTATAGGTTATTAGAATTTCTTCTTGCGTCCGCCGCCGCCCCCTTTAGGGCCACCGCCGCCTCTACGGTCGCTAGAACCAGAGTAACCTCCGCCTCCGCCACCAGAGCGTCTTTTTCCGCCGCCAGAAAATCCACCACGGTTACCACCTTCGCGATCACCAAAGCTCTTTCCACGACCACCGCCGCCACCATATGGCTTACGACCACCGCCGCCACCTGAACGTCCGCCGCCACCTGAACGTCCGCCGCCACCGCCGCCACTCTTCTGAGCAACTTCAATAGACACACGACGACCTTCGAAGGTAACTCCGTGGAATGCTTTTTCTACTTGTTCTACAAGATCTCCTTTAACAGAGAAGAATCCGAAAGAACCTTTAGACTCTGCGTGAGTAACATCATTTCTACCTAAGCCTGCGGTATCTCTCACAAAATCTTTAAGATCTTGCCATTGCATTCCGTCTTTTTGTCCGAGGTTAATGAAGAACCTTGTTTCATCACCAAATCCACCACGTTCACCGCGATCTCTGTCGCTGATTTCGTTAAGGTTTACATTGGTTCTGTAATATTTAATCAAGTGGTCAAGCTCAGTCCAAGCTACTCTTTTGATCAACTCTTCCTTAGAAAGTTCGTTTAACTTTTCAATTACCGGCGCAATGTATTCTGCAATGTCTTCTTCTTTTACTTCAGAAGTCATGATTTCATCGGCCCAGTGACTCAGTTGTTTATTACAAACTTCAAATCCTGAAGGAAACTCTTGTTGCTCAATTTTAGATTTAATCAACCTTTCAATATGGCTAATCTTTCTAGCTTCTGATTTGGTAACCAAGGCAATTGATGTTCCTTTTTTACCTGCTCTTGCCGTTCTACCTGAACGGTGTGTGAAGTTTTCAATATCGTCAGGAAGGTTGTAGTGAATTACGTGAGTAACGTCATCTACATCAATTCCTCTAGCGGCAACATCCGTGGCCACTAAAATCTGAATATGTCTTTGTCTAAAACTCTTCATAACACCATCACGCTGAGCTTGGCTAAGCTCCCCGTGAAGGGCGTTTGCGTTATAACCATCCTGGATTAACTTTTCAGCAATCGCTTGGGTTTCTCTTCTTGTTTTAGAGAAAACAATCCCGAAGATTTCAGGATAAAAATCTAGGATTCTCTTAAGTCCTAAGTATCTCTGTTTACCGTTAACAATATAATAGTTATGGTCAATGTTTACGGCCCCTTGGTTCTTAGTACCTACAGTAATTTCTACTGGATCGGTCATAAAACGCTTAGAGATTCTCAAAACCTCTTGTGGCATAGTAGCCGAGAACAACCAAGTGTTTTTCTCTTTAGGAGTCTCACTTAGAATAGACTCAATGTCTTCTAAGAATCCCATGTTCAACATTTCATCGGCTTCATCAAGAATGGCGTACTGCGCACCTTGAAGTTGAACATAACGTCTGTTTATCATGTCTAACAATCGACCGGGAGTCGCAACAATAATCTGCGCTCCAGAACGCAACTCTTTGCGTTGCCCCTCAATGCTTGCCCCACCGTAAACGGTTGCAATATTTAGTCCTTTAACGTATTTAGAGAACCCCTTAAGCTCTTTAGAAATCTGCAGGGCCAATTCTCTGGTCGGCGACAAAATAAGTGCTTGTGTATTTTTAGAATTCACGTCAATTTTAGAAATTAACGGAAGTCCAAAGGCAGCAGTTTTCCCCGTACCCGTCTGCGCGAGAGCGACTAAGTCAGTATCTTAAGAAAGTAATAACGGGATGGCCTGCTCCTGAACAGGGGTAGGTTCTTTATAACCTAATTCTGAAATCGCCTCTACAACGGAGGGATCCAGCCCCATGGAATCAAAATGAATCATTCAATAAAATTTGGTGCAAAGGTAGACAAAAGAAATTCAATGTGTTACCCTGCAACTTGTTTGGCGCCAAAATAAAATATAATCAACCAGATAATGCCTTTACCAAGGAAGAAAGAGAAGACTAAAATAGCTGCTGGCCAGCCAGCTTCCGCTATAAGTCCCTTCCATCCTTCAGACTTTAATATGTCTCTATATTTCTTTAGCAACTTCATGGTTTCAAAAAAAACAGGCCTATAAGCCGGATTCTGTCATCCTCTAAAAAGAGAATGCCTTATCATCTATCTAGGATTGCAATCACTCGCAACCTCCATCTGCCTACCCCCCAGCACGAGCGAGCAACTCTTAACTACTGGTATACATGACATTTCAACACACGGGGTTTACCTAGCATTTAAAGTCACCTTTAAATCTGGTGGGCTCTTACCCCACCTTTTCACCCTTTCCTCTTTCGAGGTGGTTTACCTTTCTGTGGCACTTTCCGTCAAGATTACTCCTGCCTTCCAGTTAGGAAGCGTATTGCTCTATGTTGTCCGGACTTTCCTCTTCAATTGCTTGAAGCGATAAGGCAGCCTGATGTGGCAAAGGTATAAAAGAACCGATTTACAACGAACCTTTTTTTATCTCAATTTCAGTAGCACCCGCACCAAATCTTCTGAAATCTGCATCGTAGTATTCAACAAGTGGCTCTCCGCGCAGCCAATCGTGTATTTCACGTCGTAAAACGCCATCACCTACCCCATGAATTAAAATCAGTTTATTGATTCCGCTTCCGCGGGATTTATCGAGCGCTCTTTTGGCTGTATTTAGTTGAAGGGTCAGGATTTGGAAGTTGGTCCACCCATTGGTAGACACCGGCGAAATTTCATGGCTGTGAAGATCTACAACCTTCTCTGAACGCTCTTTTGTGTTTTTTTTTGTCTCTTTTTTTCTAGGCGAATCGTCCTTTACGGGATTAAAAGGAATGTCTTCTACCGGCAGGTCTTCTCCAGGAATCAACTCTGAGGGCAAATAGGAATATTCGAAACCATCAGCATCAACCACAATAATTTCATTTGCAGTCACCTGGTTTACAACCCCTTCACCGACTTCATTCTTAAATCGGACTTTATCACCTGGTTTAAAAGAAAACATATTTCAAAGTAAAGTGATTTTTTTTAATGTAAAAGCTTTCAAATTGCCAAAATTTCATTTTCTTTGCACTCCCAAATTAAAGGTCGCGTAGCTCAGCTGGATAGAGCATCTGCCTTCTAAGCAGACGGTCATAGGTTCGAATCCTATCGCGATCACCACAGCAAAGGTCGTCATGAAAATGGCGACCTTTTTTATTTCCAAAAAACTCAGCTGGATAGAACATCCCGACCTTGCGTCGAAACGGTCATAGGTTCGAAACGTAAGTCAACCGTTACAAAAGTTTCCGGTATTTATTCTCCTTTAGAATTTTATTTCAAAAAAAAACCTCCCCATTTCTGGGGAGGTTTCTCATTAAAAAAACAAGTAAATGAAATTATTGCAGAGTAATCCTTCTATTCACGACTTGATCGTCAGTCTGAATTTGAAGAATGTAAACGCCCTTAGGCTTATCACCTAAATCAAATTCCGCGCGATAAGAACCTGAAATTTTTCCAACATTTCTCTCGCTGATAATTTGACCTAATGAGTTCATAACTCTAAGTCTAACTTGCTGAATCCCTTCTAGGGTAAACTCTGCCATGAAGTGTCCAACCGTTGGGTTAGGGTAAACTTGTAAACTAGAGTTTAGAAGTGTTTCTTCTAATCCGATAGTTGAAAGAACCCATTGAGTAACTGTATCTGTTGATCCACATGAAGAGTCAACAACTACTAGAGTTACCAAGAATGAGTCACCAACAGCATAAGAATTAGAAGTCATCATACCTGTTCCTGTAGAACCATTACCAAAGTCCCAAATGTAAGCATCAGCACCTACTGAACCAGAAGCGTCAAAGTTTACGGTTCCAGGGTTTGAAGGAAGATCTTCTGCCCAAGTGAAACTAGCTGAAGCAACCGTAGTATCAATAGGGATAGTAACTGGAGTTCTAAAAGCACTACATGGTATTTGAGTGAAGTCAAGTTGCATATTAGGACGAATATTTGAGGCAGTACCTGTAAGATTGCCGTCTACACAACCACTTGATCCAGATAAATCGCCAAACCCGTTAACAGAACTTTGGAATGAAGTCGTAGTTACATAAACCGCTGAATTAGAGGTCCATGAACTGTTATCAAAACAAACCTCAACGATAATGTTATCACTACCATTCCAGAAGTATGGAGTCGTAAACATATGAGTGTTCCAACCTGAAACAGCGACATAGTTAGCACTAAAGACAGGAGTCAGAGATGAACCTGGAACAAAACCTGACATTGAAGTCAAGGAGGTTCCTCCTATTTTAACCTCAAAGTTACTCATCACTTGTGTTGCAGGAGATGCCCCTGCTTCAAAAGCAATAGAGTTAAGCTGACCGGCAGTTACTCCCATTGCTGCTAATTCAGAAGCAAGAATTAAATACTGGTGTCTACCGTCCATATAGAATGTTCCATAAGGAGTGTTAGCTGTATTTGTAGATAAGGAAGTACCTGTACCCACTACTGGCATTGCACTTGAAGTATCAACTCCTAAGTAATAAGTAGTAGGGCCATTTGTTGGAACCGTAACGGTATCCCCTTGGCCTATTACGTTACCACCCGTAGCTGCATCATACCAAGAATAGTATTGACCAGTATTCAAAGCAGCTAAATTTACAGAGTCAGTGGTTAAACAAACAGAATCAACAGGATAGAACTGAGGCTCCACGGGAAGGTAGTTAGCACCTGAAACGTTCGTGGTATCATTAGAGTTATCCTGATCGGCTGCATATGTAGAGTAACCCACAAAAGAAACTCCTTGAGGACCAGCATAAGTATTAAATGAACCTACTAGAACAGTGTCTACTTGACCCGCAGGTAAAAGTGAAATTGTAGGAGAAGTTAACAAAGCAGTAACACCTCCGGTAACATTAACAGAAACCGTAAATGCAGTAGCATCTAATAAACCTTGATTTTCAATAATTAGGCTTACTTCGGTTGCTGAGTCACCACAACCTCCTAAAGGCACAACCATTCCGTTAACTTTAACATCATAGTTTAATGGAGTGTATTCAT
>CBFICS010000031.1:0-3767 GCA_965661055.1 uncultured Schleiferiaceae bacterium
TTAAAAATTGATTAGGTTTTCAACCCAGTGACTCCAAATTTATTCCTCGTACTCATCGCCTAATCCTTTTCGGATTAAAGAAATTAAAAATATCTTAATAACAACTTCGGCTGTTACCCTAAGCCCTACGCTCTTCGCCCTACGCTCTCCAAATAAAGACAACCCATAAAATCTAAATACCATACCCCTCAGCCGGCCGTAAGCACAAAACCCTCCCAAATTCTTGGTATATCCCTAACCTTTGTAAATACAATTTCTTTTTTATCTATTTTTGTAGCACCTAATGAAAGTTAACTATGCTCTATACATTAATAAAATCTTACTCAGATCGTTTCCTCTCTCGATGGATCGTTTTAGGTTTTGACATATTTACGGTAATTTTTTCCTTCTTTTTTGCTGCTCTCTTAAGGCATAATTTTTATATCACCAACCTTGATACTTCTAAACTGCAAAGTCAGGTAATCTTGATTACGGCTGTTTATACCATATTATTTTTAGCAAATAAATCTTATAAGGGAATTATTAGGCATACCTCTTACCGAGATGCTGCTGTTATCTTTAGGTCCTCTTTGGTCTCTTATGCATTTCTGTTTTCAGCTTCCCTATTGATCCCCATTGTAGCCATCAAAACTGATTTTTTTCTCAGTAGATCCATTCTTACCATCCACTTTTTCCTTGTTTTAGTATCACTATTGGGTTCTAGATTTTTTGTAAAAGCCCTTTACCAATATGCCATAAACGGGCCTAGTAATTTAAAAACCAATGTTTTGATTTTTGGGGCTGGTGCCAGCGGTATGATGACAAAAAATGCCTTACAGCAAAGTGGTTCTGTGCGCTACTCCATTCAAGCTTTTATTGATGATAATCCCTCCAAACAAGGAAAAACTATTTCGGGTATTCCGGTGATTTCATTTGAACAGGCATTCAGTGAAAAATTTATTTCGTTCCACACCATCTCAGAATTAATTATTTCTGTTCAAGGCCTTTCGCCCGAAAGAAAAAAAGAAATTGTTGATGCCTGTTTTCACCATAATATTCATACGAAAGAGGTTCCAGCCATGGAGCTATGGATTGGTGGAGAGTTAAGTGCTAAGCAAATTCGAAATGTGCGCATTGAAGACCTTTTGGGTAGACCGCCCATTAAACTTAATGTCGATAATATTTCTAACGACCTGAGAGGGAAAACTATATTAGTGTCTGGGGGTGCAGGATCTATTGGTTCTGAAATCGTGAGACAGGTTTTACAGTATCAACCCAAAAAGGTGATTGTTCTAGATCAAGCGGAAACGCCTCTTTACGACTTAGAATTTGAAATTAATAAAGGTCCCCTGAGCAAATACGCCAATTTGGTGGAAATCGTAATTGGCAACGTGAAGGATTACCTACGAATGGAATTGGTGTTCAAGCGTTTCACACCGGATGTGGTATTCCATGCAGCGGCTTACAAGCACGTTCCGCTGATGGAAAGCAATCCTTATGAAGCTTTAATGGTGAACATTTTTGGGACCAAAATCATGGCGGACTTGGCTGTAGAATATCGAACCAAGAAGTTTGTAATGGTCAGTACCGATAAGGCGGTAAACCCTACCAACGTTATGGGAGCTACTAAGAGGTCCGCAGAATTGTACATTCAAGGACTTAGCCAACAGCCAGACATTCAAACCCAGTTTGTTACCACTCGTTTTGGCAATGTGTTGGGGTCTAACGGATCAGTGATTCCGCTGTTTAGAAAGCAAATTGCGCAAGGAGGACCGCTTACCGTAACCCATAAAGACATTACCCGCTACTTCATGACCATTCCTGAAGCGTGTAATTTGGTACTCGAGGCAGGAGCCATGGGGCAGGGGGGAGAAATCTTTGTCTTTGACATGGGGGCTCCGGTGAAAATTTATGACCTGGCCGTGAAAATGATTAAACTCAGCGGACTGGAACTGGGACGTGATATCAATATTGAAGTAAGCGGACTTAGACCAGGAGAAAAGTTATATGAAGAATTGTTAAACGTAGCTGAGAATACTGTGGCCACGCACCATCCTAAAATTAAGAGGGCTCGCATCAGACCGGTAGATGAATTGGATTTAAATCGAAAATTTGATGAATTGTCAGAATTGATTTTTAAACAAGACAACTTTAGTATTGTCGCTAAAATTAAAGACATCGTTCCGGAGTTTGTGAGCAACAACTCGGTGTTTAGCCATCTTGACAACCGCGCAGACAAATAAAAATGAAGAAACTTTATACGGCCTGTATGCTATTGCTTGCTGCTCCAATCTTTGGGCAGCATTTTTATTTTCCAGAGGGTTGGGCCTACCGATATGATCTTGAATATCAAGCTGCTGTAGCCGATACGTTTGTCCATACTTCAGTTTGGCCCATGCAAACCAAAGAGTTTGGCAACCAAAATGTGTTAGATTGGACCGTTGCCAATCCCCGTCAACCCTGGGAACGCTCTGCCTACAACTACAAAGGCTGGGTGGGTAGAAAGCTGTTTAATGAGAGTTTTATCCGGGTAGAAAAAGAAGACTTTGCCTTTAGAATTGATCCCGTAGTCGATTTCTCAGTAGGCAACCAATCGACCTCTATAGATGTGCCCTATTCAACCACCTGGAACAATACCCGCGGATTTTACATTGAGGGGAGAATAGGCCAGCAAGTTTCCTTTATGACCTCCTACCTAGAAAATCAATCGGTTTTTCCTACCTATATTGCGCAAAGAGTGGATAGCATGGGGGTTGTGCCCGGGATGGGGCTGGCAAGAGATTTTGGGACCTACGGAACCGATTATGGAATAGCCAGTGGGGTAGTAGCCTTTAGACCTTCTAAGTTTTTCACCTTTAGTTTGGGGCATGGAAAAAACTCTTTTGGCGAAGGATATCGTTCTTTATTCCTTTCGGATGGAGCTTTTAACTATCCCTATTTTAAAATAGAAACTTCGGTGTGGCGCATCAAGTACGTCAATCTATACACCCAAATGACGGATGTACGTCCGCAAGTGTCGCAGAACGGAATCTACAAGAGAAAGTACACCACCATGCACTTCTTGTCATGGCAGGTAACCGACGACTTTAACCTGAACTTCTTTGAAAGCATTGTTTGGTCAGACTCAACCCTGCAAGGCGGATTTCAAGTAGATTTTATCAATCCCGTAATTTTTTATCGTCCCATAGAATTTGCCGTTGGCTCTAGAGGCGGAAATGCCATGATAGGACTGGGATCCAGCTATCGACTGTTTAAGAAGTATAAGGTGTACGGACAGTTTACCCTCGATGAGTTTAATGCTGCATCTCTAGCCGAAGGCGCTGGCGATTGGAAGAATAAATTCGGATGGCAATTGGGGGTGAAAGGAGTAGGGACCTTTGGAAAAGCGCGCTGGTTTGCTCTTTTAGAGTGGAACGCCGTAAGGCCCTATACCTATAGTCACCGAGAGGTCGTAACCAACTACGGACATTACAACCAAGCCCTGGCACACCCTTGGGGCGCAAACTTTTCAGAAGTCATCCTGAAAAACCACTGGGACTATGACCGTTTCACCGCAGACCTCCAGGTCAATATTGGCTACCAAGGTCTAGACACCGCCAACTCCAATTGGGGCGGCAACATTTACCAGAGCTACAACACCCGCCAGCAAGACAAAAACAACTCCATTGGCCAAGGCCTCAAAGCCAACCGCCTCATCCTTGAAGCCAAAGCCGGCGACCTGGTCAATCCCGCTACACGCCTCACCACAGAGTTGGGGTATCGCTATCGTTCTGAATCCTACAGCGATC
>CBFICS010000032.1:0-3714 GCA_965661055.1 uncultured Schleiferiaceae bacterium
ATTGCTGATTAAGGCCTTGAAGTGGATTGAAAAGAAAACCTATCAACTTTCCACGAAAGTAGTAACCATTGACGAAACCTTTTCTCGTCAAATTCAAGATAGATTACCTGCAGAAAAATTGATGTGCATTCCCAATTTTATTGATGTAAACCTCTACAAGCCGTACTCTGGTGAACCCAGTGATAGGTTGGCTTTTCTGGGAAAGTTTGTCATTGGGTATGTGGGCAATATGGGAGAAGTTCAAAATTGGGAAGCCGTCATAGAGGCGGTTGAAATATTGAAAACCGATGAAAGGTTTCACTTTTTACTAGTAGGTGGAGGTCCAAAGTTTGAATACCTTTCTAAAAAGGCAAAAGACTATTCTAACCTTACCGTTTGGCCCTACCAAGAAAGACATTTAGTTCCGCCCATTAACAGTCGTATTGACCTTCATTTAATTTCAATGAATAGAGTTTCAGATTACGACGGACTTCCTTCTAAAGTTTTTGCCATTCTTGCTTCAGAAAGGCCTATTTTAGCAGCGACAAATCACGACTCTCCCTTAGCTAACCTTGTGGTACGCTCGGGTCTTGGCACTGTGGTGAAAAGAGACGACGGACAAGCCATTGCAGACGGAATAGTGAAGGTAGAAGCCAATTATTTCTCTGCAGAAGAGTTGAAAAAGGGTAGAGATTTTGTTACCAACGGGTACAGCGTAGAAATTGTGACCCAAAAATATGTTGAACTGATTCAATCACTATAAATGAACTGGGTAATACTTACCATTGTTTTAATCGCCGTTCAGCTCATCTATTTTAGCCTTGCTAAGAGATGGAATATTACGGATGTGCCCAAAGAACGCAGTTCACACAGCCAAGTAACTATTAGAGGCGGAGGGATCATTTTTCCCATAGCTATACTTATTTGGTATTTTCAAAATCATCAGCTACTATTTTTCACTATCGGATTATTATCTATTTCTGCCATTAGCTTTGCCGATGATTGGAAATCGTTAAAACCAGGAATTAGGCTGATAGTTCAGGTTATGGCACTCAGCTTTTTGTTGTTGCAAATCGGTACGTTTTACACCTATTGGTATTGGATTCCCGTGGCGTATGTATTGGCGTTAGGGTGGTTTAACTCCTTCAATTTTATGGATGGCATCAACGGAATGATCGCCTTAACCACCACAGGAACCTTATTGACCTTTCTCTATTTAAATCAAGAATTACACTTTGTAAATAATGAGCTATTAATCACCAGCTTGATCTCTGTGGTGGTGTTTTCCTATTTTAATGTGAGAAGACGCGCAAAGACCTTTGCGGGAGATGTGGGCAGCATTAGTATGGGATTTATTTTAGCCTATGCCATGTTTATGCTTATCATCAATACCACTCAATGGGAATATGTTCTAATGGTTTGCTTGTTTGGCATTGATCCTGCTATTACCGTGGTTCAGAGGTTGCACAAAGGACACAATATCTTTGCTACCCACAGAACCTTTTTGTTCCACTATTTGGCCAATGAAGTAGGACTTTCACAATTGAAGGTAAGTGCACTTTACATGCTTATTCAATTGGCGCTAAATGCCCTTTTAATTTTTGTGATTCTTCCGTCATCAGCTTCCGGAATTATCACTATTGGGCTGCTTGCATTTTTATGTATCCTTTATTTGTTGATCAAACGATGGGTTGAAAACAAATACGTAGACAATCCTATTCATTAGGATAAAAAAGCACTTTTTTTTCTTTTTCTCGGTTACCACATTATTGCTTTTGACTTTTTTTAAAATCTGTGCTACGTTTCTAGGAAGGTGTTTTTCATTAATAAAGGCCTCTATTTTCCTATGATTTTTAAAAATTCTAGAAACGCTGGGATAATTTTCGTTTACTTTTTAGATTAAATCACAAAGTAAGCAAGGTGACTCTTAGAAGCATCATTTCTCAATATGTCTGCACGTTTGATTTTATTCGTAATTTTTAAGATTTAAGACTTTGTTAACACCTACTATATGAACTTTCTAAATACTTTTGGGTTTATCATTTGAAAGTAATACTATCATTATAGAGATTCTTACTTTTAAAACTGTAAAATGTAGCTAAATGCATAGGTTGTCAGATCAAATACAATTTAAAATTAATGAGAAGGTTTATCTAAAAGACCCCAACTCTTCTGCATTGGGTAAGCGTATTGTTGAAAAGAGTATTTTATTGATTGAAGAAATTGGACTTGAGGCTTTCACCTTTAAAAAATTGGCAAAGTGCCTTGACACCACAGAGAGTTCTATATATCGATATTTTGAAAACAAGTACAAACTATTGATATACTTAATTTCATGGTATTGGGACTGGCTTGAATACCAAATTACATTAAGCACGCATAACTTGCCTTCAGCAGAAATGAAACTAGAAAAGGCCCTTGAAGTGGTAACCTCAGAAATAAATCCAGATGAAAACGTGGGAAACATAAACCTAGCAACACTTCATCGCATGGTGATCTCAGAATCTCCAAAGGCATACCTGACCAAAGCGGTTGACCAATCTAATAAAGAAGGCCTTTATTCAGGGATAAAACGTGTGGTAAATACACTAAGCGACTTGGCGCTTGAGTTCAATTCCTCTTACAAATATCCTCATACATTAATGTCGACCATTTTAGAAGGTATTAACCACCAAAAATACTTTGCAGCTCACTTACCGTCACTTACTGATATTCAGTCAACGGGTAATGAGCTTACTGAATTTTATTACAACCTTGCCATTTCAACCTTACATCCCGAAAGAAAATGAAAAGAGATATATCCATAACACCCCTAAAAAGGTTTTTCAACTTGCTGAAAATTGACAAGCAAGACATCTTTAGTATTTACATTTATGCCTTGTTCAACGGACTGGTAGCGCTTTCGCTTCCGCTGGGTATTCAGGCGATTATTAGCCTTATCAGTGGTGGTCAAGTTTCTACCTCGTGGATTGTATTGGTAATCATAGTGATTGTGGGTGTGGCCCTTAACGGGATTATGCAGATAATGCAATTGAGTATATCAGAAAACCTTCAACAAAAAATATTTACGCGTTCTGCCTTTGAGTTTGCTTACCGCATTCCTAGAATGAAGATGGAGGAGACGGATAAAACGCACATGCCTGAATTGGTCAATCGCTTTTTTGATACCTTGTCGGTGCAAAAAGGTCTTTCTAAGATCTTACTCGATTTTTCTACGTCAACCCTTCAGGTGGTATTCGGTTTAATTTTACTTTCTCTGTATCATCCATTCTTTATCTTATTCAGTCTTGTCTTGGTTTTTATTGTTTACCTGATTTTTAGGTACACGGCACCCAAGGGACTTAAAACCAGCTTGCAAGAATCTAAGTATAAGTATGAGGTTGCTCACTGGTTAGAAGAGTTGGCGCGTACTATGGAAACATTTAAGCTAGCAGGAAACTCTCCTTTGCCCTTAGATAAGACGGATGATTTGGTAGAGGACTATCTTCAAGCAAGAAAAGCGCACTTTAAAACCTTGTTGGTTCAGTATATTAACCTTGTCGGATTTAAAGTGGTGGTGGCAGCTGGGTTATTGCTTATCGGCGGACTCCTTGTCATCAACCAACAAATGAACATCGGGCAGTTTGTAGCATCAGAAATCATTATCATCTTGGTATTGAATTCTGTTGAAAAGCTCATTTTGAGCATGGAAACCATTTACGATGTGTTAACCTCGGTAGAGAAAATTGGTAACGT
>CBFICS010000033.1:0-2916 GCA_965661055.1 uncultured Schleiferiaceae bacterium
TTTTCTGAAGGCAATGAACAGGTTCAATCTATTGAAGACTACCATTCTCACAATACCTACAGGCTCTCTAATGAGGAACTCAAAGAAATGATTTTGAAGTTGGAATATGTTCAAAACCAACTCAACTCGTAACTTCAAAAGTAAATTAGCTTATTAGGCAAATAATCAAACTACCAAATGATCAAGTAGTAGTATGAAAATTGGAATTACAGGAAGCAATGGTTTTGTTGGTTATCACCTAACTCAGTTTTTAAAACTTAACGACAAGAACCGCATAGTAAACTTTCATAGAGAGTGGTTTCACGCTTCCGATTTGCTCGATGCATTTGTAAGGGATTGTGATGTCATAGTTCATCTGGCGGGAATCAATCGTCACGAAAGCGATGAGGAACTGTATAGATTGAACGTAGAAATGGGGCAAAAGCTGGCCGATTCTTTAGCGAGAACCGGTTCGTCCGCTCATGTAATAATGTCCTCTTCAACACAAGAAGAAAGAGAAAATCCCTATGGAAATTCAAAAAAAGCTGCACGAGAAACTCTTGCCCATTGGGCAAGTGAATCGAATGGTCAATTCACGGGACTTCTCATTCCCAATGTTTTTGGTCCTTTTGGAAAGCCCAATTACAATAGCGTTGTAGCAACTTTTTGTCATAAGATTGCAAACGGAGAAAACCCAGAAATTCACGTAGACGGGGAGATCGGACTGATTTACGTTTTGGATTTGGTTAAGCAGATTTCTGAAATAATTGATTCGCCAGAAAAACTGGAAAGAGAATCTGGTGTGGCGACTCAACTGATTTCTTTTACAAAAAAGATAAAGGTCTCTGAATTGTTGGCACAATTGAAATCAATTAAGGAACAGTACATGGACAATTATTCCTTTCCTAGCTTGGTGGAGGAATTTGACAAGGCTCTGTTCAACACTTTTAGATGTTATGTGCCTACTGATTTTTACCCTGCAAAGTTTGTTCAACACAAAGACAATAGAGGGGCTTTTGTAGAATTGGCTAGGACGGATACACCAGGACAGACCTCTTATTCAACCACTGTTCCAGGAATCACCAGAGGCAATCACTATCACACCCGCAAGGCAGAGCGCTTTGCTGTCATAAAGGGCAAGGCCCTTATTCAATTGAGAAAAATTGGAACCGATGAGGTCATAAACTACGAATTGGATGGCAACGAGCCCGCTTTTGTAGATATGCCCATTTGGACCACACACAATATTAAAAACATTGGAGACGAGGAGCTATTGACTGTTTTCTGGATCAATGAGCCCTTTGACGCCAATGATCCGGATACGTATTTCGAAACGGTTTAAACAATTGTAATGAAGAAACTAAAGGTATTAACAGTCGTAGGCACCCGCCCTGAAATCATTCGCCTAGCGCGAGTTATGGCAAAACTCGATGAATCGGATGCAATAGAACATATTTTGGTTCACACCGGACAGAATTACGACTATGAATTGAATCAAATATTCTTTGATGATTTGGGCATTCGCAAACCGGACTACTTTTTAGAAGCTGCGGGAAAGAATGCAACGGAGACCGTAGGACAAATTTTAATAAAGATTGATCCTATTTTAGAAAGTGAAAATCCTGATGCCTTTTTGGTGTTAGGCGATACCAATAGTTGTTTGTGTGCCATTCCTGCGAAGAAGAGAAAGATTCCCATCTTCCACATGGAAGCCGGAAATCGCTGTTTTGACCAGAGAGTTCCCGAAGAGACCAACCGGAAGATTGTAGATCACGTAAGCGACATTAACCTTACCTATAGCGACATTGCCAGAGAGTACCTGTTGCGCGAAGGCATGTCGGCCGATAGAGTCATTAAGACAGGAAGCCCTATGTTTGAAGTGTTGAACCATTACATGCACCAAATTGACGCATCAGATGTCCTTACAAGGTTACATCTAGAAAAGGGAAAATACTTTGTGGTATCTGCACACCGTGAAGAGAACATCACCAACGAAGAGAACTTCCAAGGGCTATTGACCAGCTTAAACCAAATCGCAGAGAAGTATAACTATCCTGTGATTGTTTCAACGCATCCAAGAACCAGAAACCGCTTAGACCAAGAGAAAGCACAGATGCATGAGAACATTCAGTTCTTAAAACCCCTCGGGTTTAGCGACTACAATGCCTTACAAAAGAACTCTTTTGCGGTATTGAGTGACAGCGGAACCATTTCTGAGGAATCGTCTATCATGAACTTCAGAGCCTTAAACATTCGCGACGCACATGAACGTCCCGAGGCCATGGAAGAAGCCAGTGTAATGATGGTGGGATTAGATCCAGAGCGAATCATGCAGGGACTAACTCAATTACAGACCCAAGATCTAGAAAATAGAAACTTTAGACAAGTAGCAGATTACTCCATGCCCAACGTAGGGGAGAAGGTGGTTAGAATTATCTTGTCATATACCTCATACATCAACCGAGTGGTATGGCAGAAAAAGTAAAGAGAGTACTGGTTCATCCTCATACCTTTGTTCCTGATCAAGTTAGCACCGGGTACCTTTACGGAGATATCGTTGAGGCCTTGGTGAAGTCAGGAATGGATGTTACGGTGATTACCACCATTCCTCATTACAATTACGAAGAAGACTTTTCAAAAGACTCTAAACGCTCAGGCCTTTTCAGAATCAGAAATCACAAAGGAGCTAAGGTTTACCACGTTTTTCAGGTGCGTAAAGGAGGACTTTTACTTCGTGGATTTTTTATGCTGTATTTTCATTTGTTATTTTTCTTTAAAGCATTGTCTCTTAAGAAGTTTGACGTGATTCTTACCGGTTCACCTCCTATAACCTCTGGTTTTATGGCCGGAATGGTTGCTGCCTTAACGGGAGCTAGAGCCATTTATAATGTACAAGAAATATATCCCGATGTCCTAATAAAGCAAGGAAACTTTAAC
>CBFICS010000034.1:0-2805 GCA_965661055.1 uncultured Schleiferiaceae bacterium
GAAGTCTGTTTTATCTACTGAAGAACAGTCAAGCTTAACGTCAAAGAAAAGAGTTACGGTACTATCAAGACATGCGTAATTTTTTACTGGAAGACCAATAGCAGGGTCAAGAGAAGCATCTGGATCATTGGTGTAATCAAGATTTACCCCACCTTGAACGTCAGATCTACAAGTAGAGGCAATTACAATTTGCATATCTCTAAATGAATAGCCAATATTTACCCACTGGTTAAAGGTGGTATCATATCTATACTCAATACACTTAACTGCCATTACATCAACTTCTTGCGTACTCGGAGCAAATGTAATTAACCCTGTTTTAGCATTCATTGATAATGATCCAGGAGGTGAAGTAGAAATGGGTTGTTGAGCTGTAAATCCAGCTTGAAAAGTAACGTTTTCTCCTTGACAAGTAGTAAGAATGTCTTGAGGAGTTGCTAATTCAAAGAATACAGAATCTCCATCTTCTTCGAATACACTTTGTTTCCAATTGTGAGTTTGACCTATACAGAAAGCACGTACTGGCTCACTTACAAATAAAGGTGAGCTATTGTTTCCAAGGAAGTTATTTAACCTGGCTTCAATATAGAAACCCCATGATGAAGGGTTTGTAATATTGTTTATTGCGCCGTTTCTACAACAGGAGGTCCAATAGAATGCCCAGTCAGAACAAACTCCTTGAAGAATTGCCGTTCCTTTGTAGGCGTAAATGTCCATGGGAACAGAGTTAGAAGTTTGGGCCGGATCCACACAATCATATAAGGTAGGTGCCGAGTTGCCTGGACCAGTACCTGGTAACATCGTTAATGTAACGTTCTGTGTAGAATAACAAGACGAACAAATTGTAATTGAGGTTGAACCTGTGGGAGGGTTTGCCGTCCCAGGGCTTGCATCATCGTAAATACGCAAGAAAATCTCATAATGATGAGCGATACCCGTAGAATCACCAATGTAGCGATACTGAATATCACCTCCAGCAAGGTGAGTGGCGTTAGTTTGTGTTAAGCCGAATACAAAAAATGCGGCTAGTCCTAGTAAGATTTTTTTCATAACCAAATGAATTCGTCGAGAATAATCCTCAAAGTAAAACAATATTATTTTTAAAAACCAACATCTGATTAGTCAAATATGAGTTTTGCTATTTAACGAGTGATTTTTTGTAAAATTAATAAAACAAGGCGGCAGAAGTGCAAGATATTCCGACAAGAAAGCCAAGCGCAACTTCTAGCGGAGTGTGGGCTTTTAAAAATAGTCTTGCACTTGCAACCATACCGGCTAAAATTACTTGAATTGAAATGAGTAAAAGATAATTTTGAGAATAGGTAATGCTCATGTAAACCAGTAAAGCGGTAATGCCCCCCATACCTGCAAGGTGTGCAGATACTTTTTTAAAGGGCAAAAAGATCCAAAGAACTAGGATAGATAGTCCTCCTCCAAAAATAAATCGAGCGGGCTCATTAGGGATAGGAAGGTTAGACATAGCTTGAGCGGTCATGAAAAAGAATACAATACTAATTAGAAACGGAAGTCTTCTGTCTTTTGCGTTTTCCATGGTAAGGTTTGGGATCAACTTTAACTTTACCAAAAGGTAGGCTAAAATCAACGGAAAAACGTAGGTGCCAAGAATAACCATTCCTATAATGTAAAGGAACAAGGAGGGCTCAATGTAATGAGGTAATCCTTTGATAATTAATAGTATTCCAAAAGCTGGAACAATTGCAGGGTGAAATAAATAACTTATTAATTGGGAGGTGGTCCTCATATTTGTTTTCTCAATCTAGCAACGGGAATATTCAGTTGTTCTCTATATTTTGCAACCGTTCTTCTTGCAATAGGATACCCTTTATCTTTCAATAGTTTAGCAAGGGCTTCGTCTGTTAGTGGCTTATTCTTGTTTTCTTCCCCAATGCTTTCTTCTAATATCTTCTTGATTTCGCGAGTTGAAATTTCTTCTCCATCACTATTGGTCATGGATTCAGAAAAAAAGGTTTTTACCAAGTACGTTCCATACGGAGTCAGAACGTATTTGTTGCTTGCAACCCTTGAAACGGTAGAAATGTCCATGCCAATTTCATCAGCAATGTCCTTTAAAATCATAGGTTTTAAATCCTTTTCATCTCCCGATAGAAAGTAAGCTGATTGCTTTTCAAGAATTGCAGACATAGTAACTATCAAGGTGTTTTGTCTTTGTTTAATGGCGTCAATAAACCATTTGGCAGCGTCAATTTTTCTCTTGACAAACATCAACGCTTCCTTCTCAGCCTTTGTTGGCTCTGCCTTACTGTCTTTGTAATGCTGAAGCATACCTTTGTATTCACGACTGATATTTAGCTCAGGTGCGTTTCGGCCATTTAGTTTGAGTTCAAGCTCTCCTTCATTGATTGTTACAATAAAGTCTGGAGTTATTGCTTGTCCTGTTTTACTGCTAGACCCTTCTGAAGAACCTGGTTTAGGATTTAACTTTTGAATTTCTTCAGAAGCACTTTTTAGTTCATCTAAAGAAAGCCCAGATTTTTCTTGAAGCTTTTCGTAGTGCTTTTTGGTAAACTCGTCATAAAAATCTTCAAGAATCCTGATGGAATTAACAATGTTCTCAGTTTTCTCTTTCTTCTTTAATTGAAGAATGAGACACTCTTGTATGTTTCTAGCGCCAACACCAGCGGGTTCAAAATCTTGAATTACTCTGAGTAGCTCTTCTAGTTTTGCAAGGGTGGTCATGACTCCTTGACTAAAGGCTAGGTCGTCTAAAATATCTTCGAGCGCTCTTCTTAAATATCCATCTTCATCAATGTTTCCGAGCAGATA